>JAJPJE010000011.1 GCA_021324365.1 Terriglobia bacterium
AAACGCTTTCCAGGATCGAGTACGGCCACTCATTCTCGACCACGGGGGCCGAGGGCCCGCCATAGATGTATAAGATCACCGGATATTTCTCTCGCGGATCGAAATTCGCTGGTTTCAGGATCGACGCAGGCATGGGGAATCCGTCCGAGGCAGGAATAGTTGTCAGTTCGGGATAAACCAGTCCCGCTGGAAGCAGTCGCGTCTTGGGCGCCGCAAATGTCGCGACTCGCTTGCCGCTCGATGCGTGCAACGTGACCCCGGGCGGAGTACGAATGTCGGAAAAGGTATCGAAATAGAAACGCGTGTCAGGCGACATCTCAATTCCATGCGTTCCCGACTTCTGAGAAATGCGCTGCAGATCGCTGCCGTCGATCTTCACTCGATAGAGTTGGCGCTCCACGGACGAATCCTTCATCGCGGTGAAATAAATCCAGCCGTTCTGCTCGTCGATGCCGGTAACCGCCTGTCTGACCCAGAAGGCCACTCCTCCGGAAGACGCAATCGCCCAATCTCCATTGGTAATTCTGTTTACCAGCGTTCCATCCATCGCAAAGCGATACAGATGCATGTAGCCGTCGCGCTCCGAGGCCCAGAGGAAATGCTGCCCGTCAGCGAGGAAGTACAGGTCGTCGGTCACATTTACCCATCCAGGGTCGGTCTCGGTGAGGACAGGTTTAGCCTGGCCGTTTTCTTTGTCCGCAAAGTAAAGCCTTAGTTCTGTCTGCATGCGGTTCATGGTCTCGACGGCTACGCGCCGCGAATCCGGCAGCCACTTCACCCGCAACAGCCATTCGAACGGCTGCGGAATGGAAATCCATTCCGTGCGTGCCTCGTTGATCCCCACCACTCCCACTTTAACCACCGGATCCTTCTCGCCCGCCTTCGGATATACCTGGTGAAGAATCCTGGGATTCTGCGGTTCGAAATCCACGAACGTGCTCACTGGTACTCCAGTGGTGTCGGTTTGAAGGTATGCGATTGATTTGGAATCCGGAGACCACCAGTAGCCCAGGTCTTTGCGCCCGAATACCTCCTCCCAGTACACCCATGTGAGAGTTCCATTTAGCAGATTCTCCGAACCGTCATGGGTCAACCGCGTTTCTTTGTCAGTCGCAAGGTCATAAACATAAAGATCATTGCTACGCACGAATGACACTAACCTGCCATTCGGCGAGAATTGCGCATCCTTCTCCTCTTCGGGAGTGTTCGTAATGCGAGTGAAGCTCGATTTCGCGAAATCGAGGACGTACACATCCCCTCCCAACTCGTACAATGCCTGCTTGCCTGCGCGGTCGAAAGAGTCCGGCCAGTCCAGCGCCGCCGCAACACCGATGTTCGGATTCAGCGCGCTCAGCGAAGCGATAGCCGCGGCCATGTTCAGGATCGGGTGCCGCTCCCCCGTACGCGGATTCACGGATTCGAAGGTGCGCTCATTTTCAGCCTTATTGGTGTCGTACAAGATCGCCGTTCCATCATTTAGCCAAATGAAGTCGGGAACGCGTGAGATTTCCGGGCCGTGATTGATTGCCCATTCGATGGTCAAGTCGGGACGCTGGGCCAGCAACAGAACGGGAAATACGAAAATGGCAAAAATGCAGAGACACTTACGCATCCGGATCTCCTGGAGAAACCAACTAGATTATGCAAGCAGATGAGATGAAAGGAAATTGCAGACGAAACAAAATGGCCCCATGCTTCACGCACGGGGCCGATCTCAACATCCAGAACGTGGGATGATCGTCACTTCTTAGCCGACATTTCATGTGCGACCTGCGGCTGAGTTTTCTTCGCCAACTCGGCTGCATTTCGAACTGGAGTCTCTTCTTGTTGCGCGAAGGCTTTCACCTTCTCATTCCTGGTGCTGTTGATTTCGTGCTGAACCATCGCTACGTCTTCCTGTTGCCGGGTAGCCTCGTAGTTGATGTACGCATGATCAAAGTTGTGACCTGACAATTTCGACAGGCGGTCGTACTCTGCCTTCTGCTGCGGTGTTACGTTGGCATCAATAGGATGTTTGGCATCCTGGGCAATGGTCTTCGCCTGCTCTTCCATGCTCGGGTCGGCCGACAGTATGCTCTTCGCGTACTGCTGAACCTGCGGATCGTTAGACTTCTTCACGGCCATCTTCGCGATGTCGATCTCCGATTGATCTTCCTTGCCGAGTTTCTGCAGGAATTCGTGATCGGTGGTTGATAGATGCTCATTCGTCTTGGTGCTGGCTGCCGTCTGCCCAAAGACCGCCAGAGGAAAACTAAGCGCCAGGGTCAGGATGAGTGGCTGCACTTTCATGAATCCTCCTTCGTATGCCCGGACAGAAACTCTGCGGCACAAGGTCTCACGAAGTCCGGGTTAATTAGTTGGATGGCGCCACGCGTAATAATGTGGTCCCCGCTTCCCTCGAATCAAGGCAACCCTGAGCCAGAATGTGTTGAACCGCCAGCTCTTGAGGGCAGGCAAGCGAATCGCTATTTCGAAATCTTCACGCGCACCTGTTCCGGTATGCGATTTCGGATTTCCTCGGGAAGTCGATCATGTACGCGGCGCGCCCCCATCTTTGCTACATCGACCATCACCACGGGAGCGGGCGTCGCTACCGCCACGATCAGCCAGATAAGTGCTGATAACGAAAACCCTACGAGCGAGATGAGTTCGAAGATGAACGTATGCCGAGGCTCGAAATGCCGGATGACGGCAAATGCAAGTAAAAACAAGAACGCAGAAAACGTGGCAAGCACGATCAGCCCGATATCAATCGTGCGATGCAGGCGCTGGCGGTTACGGCAGTGCTCGCATTCGGCGAAGTGCGCTTCGTAATCGGCGCTCATTTCCGGCGCCAGGTGGGAGATATCGTATCGCCAGCTCGCGAGAATGTCCCCGACTACCTTGTCCACGCACTGTGTTTTCATTCGGACCTAAAACCTGATTGGCTCAAGAGGCTCCGCTTGCCGCGCCAGGAGCAACCGATTACTGAGCAGGCTGCGATGACCTGCCAGGGCACGCTCGGCTGCTGTGCGCGCAACTTCGGGATGATTGTTCTGCTCCGACAAGTGCGCCAGCACAATGTAAGTTGCACTTCCATCATAGTCGGTCGTCAGGAATTCTGCGAGAGCGTCATTAGAGAGGTGGCCGAGGCGGCTCAGGACACGTTGCTTCACCGACCACGGATACGGCCCAACGCGAAGCATCTCCAGATCGTGATTCGACTCGATCATCAGAAAATCGCAGCCGCGAATATGCTGCATGATGCTCGCCGGCATATATCCCAGATCGGTAACTACCGCGAGTTTCACGCCCTCCACGCGGAACACAAACGCAACGGGATCAGCAGCATCGTGCGGAATCGTGAATGGCAGCACGCTGATGTCGCCAATCCCGAAGCTCCTTCCGGCCTGGAAGTGCTCACACCGGTCCAGCACGCTCTGATCCTGTCGTCGATCGCGTTCAGTACGCCGCCATTCCTGATGCGTACCGCCCGTCATGTATACGGGGATCTTCAGCTTGCGCGAAAGTTGATAAACCCCAGAAACATGGTCGCAGTGCTCATGAGACACGATGATGGCGGAAAGCTCCGCTGGGTTTTCACCTGCCGCATGCATTCGGCGCAGCGTCTCACGGCCCGAAAGGCCGGCATCCACCAGGATCTTGGTTCGTGCGCTGGAAACAACCGAGCAGTTTCCTCGGCTTCCGCTCGCCAGCACAGTGATGGATGCTGCCATGTTGCGCAGCATACGGGAACTTGCCTTGTGGAAGGGAGTGACTTAGTTGTAACCGGGGGATATTGCCTAGAGCGAGTTCGTGCTTAAGCGGTTCGGTCCAGAGGGAGGCTCAGCTCTTCTGAAGCGTTCAGCATTTGCTTCAACAGCGCTTCTACTCGGCTCAACAGAACGTCGGCAAGCTCAATCGACTGCTGCGCCTGCTGGGGCGACGAGCTGTGCTTCAGCAGGTAAACAGTATTCCGGAGCCCCTGCAACGGATTGCTGATCTCATGCGCGATCTCGTTGTGCACGCGATTAACCGCTTCGGACTTTTCGGCATCTACCAGTTTTCGTTCCGCCAAGCGTTCCTTGGTGAGATCGCGACTGAAGCAGATTACATAATCGAAACTTCCGTCAGACTTTCTTTCGGGAGCCATGCGGCACTGGAACAGCCTAAGTCCATGCGGCCCGGAAAACGATACGTCGAAGGTCGCTTCTTCTCCGGTTCGAAACACTTCCTTAAGATTTTGATTGATCAGCTGCGAGATCTCGTTGGTGTGCCCAAGTTGTTCCATGGTTCGGCCATAAAAATCCTCAACCGGACGATTGTTTTCCCGCGCCGTTGCAGCATTCACGTATTGATGGCGCAATTGCCGGTCGAACCGCGCGACGGCATCCGGCGAGTTGTCGAGGATCGAGCGCAGTGACGTCTTGCTGATGGCATCATCGCAGGGAGGGTGCAGTACAGACTTCGAACGACCGCTAGCTGACATGAGAAGTTGGGCTCTGAAGTGAATGGTGATACTGATTGTATCCTGCGGAACCAACGTAGAAGCACACAGAAATAGGAATTTTGCGGGATTAAGCAGAACGCTTTGGCACCGATTAACGAATCAGGGCTGCTTTTCAAGAAAAAGGGTGTTCACCGCGCGACGAATCACGCTACCACCAAAGCAGGCTGCCAACGCTGGCGCCAATCCGACGAAAGAGCCGTAAATCGCTGCGCGCGTCGGATGCTCCCGTGTCAGATAGGCGAGCAGCTCCGCTGCCGGAAGGCACAGTGCCGTCAGTAATCCCCAGCGCCATGGCCGCCGAGGACGCATGTACGCCAAAAACATGCTGAACGCGACGAGCAGAACCGCAGAGAGCGTCGGGTCTTTCACACGGACTTGCAAATAGCCCGTGATCGCCCCGAGCATCGATCCGACAATCCAGTACGGCCAGTCACGCGGTTGTAGCGCGGGGGTCCCCGCCGGCTGTTGCGTGGAACTCTGGCCTGCACCCTTTGCGGTCTGCATTTCGTTCTTCAATACTTGTAGAATCCTTGTCCGCTCTTGCGGCCCATCCAACCGGCATCCACCATCTTCACCAGCAACGGGCAGGGTCGGTATTTCGGATCGCCCAGCCCGCTCTCGAGCACGCGCATAATGTCGAGACAAACATCAAGTCCGATGAAGTCAGCGAGCGTGAGTGGACCCATGGGATGCGCCATTCCCAGCTTAAACACTTCATCTACCGCTTCGGGTGTAGCCACGCCTTCCATCACCGCATACATCGCTTCGTTCAGCAGCGGCATCAGCACCCGATTGGATACGAACCCCGGATAATCGTTGACCTCTACTGGAGTTTTTTCCAATCTCACTGCCAGCTCGCGCACTCTTTCAAACGCCTCCTGCGAGGTAGCCAGGCCGCGGATGACTTCCACCAGCTTCATCACCGGCACGGGATTAAAGAAGTGCATACCGATGACTTGCTGTGGCCGTTTCGTCAGAGCTGCCAGCTTGGTGATGGAAATGGAAGAAGTATTGGTGGCAAGGATGATCTCGGGAGGGCAGATACGGTCTAGATCACGAAATAATTGCGCTTTGATCTCGAACTTCTCCGTCGCAGCTTCTATTACAAAATCAACGGAACCGAGCGACTCACGATCTGTCGTGGTGCGAATGCGGGCGAGTGCCGCATCCTTGTCGGCAGCGTTGATCTTGCCCTTGCTCGCCTCGCGCTCCAGGTTCTTGCGGACGGTCTCGAGTGCGCGCTGCAGGAAGCGGTCTTCCACATCGCACAGAGTCACCGAGTATCCCGACTTCGCGAATACATGGGCGATGCCATTGCCCATCGTTCCGGCGCCCACCACCGCGACCGTTCTGATCTCCATAGCGCGATTACCCTCGGACAAACGAATTAGGGTATCACGCACGCCACGGAGCGTCTGCGTCAGTCACTTCGAGCGAAGAGCCGAACGATCCTCTGTTGGATCTACGGCTCCGGGTCGAGAATCCCTGCATTGACAACGGAATTTATCTCGCCGGCGTATAGGTCCACTGCAAGCCGAACGAGAAGGTACGATTGTAGTACTCACGCTGGATTGGATAGCGTTCGCTCCCGTTATAAAAGCCGAACACCTCATTGGTCAGGTTCAGCATTGACACTAGCGCTTTCAGCCCATGTCCGTTCGGGATAAGATAGCTCGCCTGGGCATCTACCTGTGTATGCGGATAGAGGTAGGTGTCGCCGAGTGGGCCATTGATTCCGCCCGTGGCGCCGTCCTGATAACCGTACGACCAGATATACGCATCGTTATGCGTCAATCCCATGCGTGCGGAAATGCCCCATTTGTCGTAAGTAAAATCGAGGTTGTAGTTGTTCGGCGCCTGGCGAATCAGTGCTGGGCTATCCGTGCGCCCGAACCCACTTGGGAAACTTGCCTGCGAGGTTGTGTAGCTGTAGTTCGCGCGAACGCCCATGCCGTTGAGCACGCCGGGCAGGAAGCGGAGAGGTTGCGCCCAACTTAGTTCCACCCCCGCGACATGCGCGCTGGGACCGTTCACTGGCTGTGTCTGCTGAGAACCCGCATAGGGGGCGATCGCGCGCGTGGTGGTTACGACGTAAATCGGATCCGTCAGGTACTTGTAAAAGAAACCACCCTGCAGGATTCCCACCGGCTTGAGATACCGCTCAACCAGCAGATCGAAATTTTGCGAGTGAGTCGGCGTCAAGTTTGGATTCCCCGCTGACACCGGCGGTACTGAGGTAGGGTCGTACGTAACGTAGGGAGCGAGATCGCCAAAGTTCGGACGCGCAATTCCCATGCCCCACGCTGCACGTAAAATCGTGTCGTCGTTCAACCGGTACGCCAGGTTAGTGCTCGGGAAGAAGTTCGTGTAGGAGTTATTCGCCGGAAACGGGCCCGATGATGCAAAGTTGCCGCTGTTGTCGAGGTTTACGATATTTCCGAGCAGGGAATCCTGCGTCGACTCGACGCGCAGCCCCATCTGCCAGCGGAACTTGCCCAGCGTCACTGTATTCATCGCATACCCGGCGTAGATGCGTTCGCTGATGTCGAAATCATTCGAGAGATTCGCTGCAAGATTTGGACCACCAGAGAATTGCCCTGGGTTGGCGTTGTAATATGCCAGAATGGAGTTGTAATTCGTAACCGGTCCATAATTGAAGTTGTTGAAGTAGTAATTTGTATTCCTAAACGAGGTAAGGAACGAGTTCATCAGAATGTTGCCTGTATTCGGAGAAAACGACGACTCGTCGTAGTTCTGCGTCTTGCGCGCGTCTGCAATCTTCAGCCCCATCTCGAATGCGCTGAAGTGCGATCCCAGCGAATACTGCTTCGCCATCGAGGCCGCTCCCACCACATCGCGTTCGAATGTGCTGTCGTTCTGGAAATTCAAATTGCTTAGGGCATACGTCGTCGGGTCGTTAATATTCACGCCGTTCAGCACCGGAAACTTCGGCACAAACGGGTCGGTCACATCCGCTCCAAAAGCAATTCCTGTTGGACCGTTGAAGCTGGCCCGCGGATAACCGCCACTCGATTTCGCCTGCGACAGGCCAAGCTCATAGTTCAGCAAATAGGTTCTCAAAACTTGGTGCGCTCCGGCACTGAGGCTGAATATCTGCTGCTCGGGTTGACGGTAGATGTCGGTGAAGCTCATGCTTCCTGTGTTGTCAGTTGTTGTCGGCGAGAGAAAATTTCCAGCCGTCGGCGTGTATATCCAATCCTGGCCATAATCGTTAAAGCGCGAAAAGAGCCCGCGCAGATATGCCGATGACATGTCGCCCAACTTGTAGTCGATCCCGCCGCCGAATCCATAGCGTGTGCGGTTATACAAATACTGGCGAATATCTTCGGTATTTGGTCCAAGATACGTCCCTCCGCCTACGATCGGATTCGCCGCCTGCCCTGGCTCCAGGTCTTCAATCGCGCGCTGATTCCAATCGTAGCTGCCGCCCAACATCACCCCGAACTTCTTCTGCTTGCCGAAACGCTCGCCCACAGTACCCGCGAACTGATCGTTCCAGCGGCCGTTCGAAATAGGTGTGTATCCACCGAGCATGACAATATTGATGTAGGGAAAATCCGGGGCCGTCTTCATCACCAGGTTCACCGATCCGCCAATCGCGCCGGCGTCCTGGTTGGCGGCGAGCGTCTTGCTGAGTTCGACGGAATCCACCAGGTCGGCCGGGATCACGTCGAGCTTCACATTGCGCACATTTTCCGGCGAAGGCAGATGAATTCCGTCTACCGTCACGTTACTCAACCGTGGCTCTGTGCCGCGAATTTGAATGTATTTGCCTTCACCCTCATCGCGCTCCAGTGAAACGCTTGGCAGTCGCCCAATCGCATCTGCGACGTTGGTGTTCGGCAGGCTGGTAATCACCTCCGACGGAAGCACCTGCAAAATGTTGTCGGCCGTGCGCTCGCGATTCAGAGCCTCTACTTCTCCGAACTGCCGTCCGGCGGTGACGGTAACCTGCTCGTTATGCTTCGCCACCTCCAGGACCGCATCTACGTTCGCAATTTGCCCTCCCGCAACCGTTATCTCTTTGGAAAGCGAATCGAATCCGAGATAATAAACCTTGATTGTGTAGTTGCCTGGGGCCAGGCCTGAAATCGTGAACTGCCCTTTCGCATCCGATACGACAACCTGATCGCCGGGCACAATTTGGACACGTGCGCCCTGCAGCATAGCCTGGCTTGCATCCATAACGCGGCCAGTAACAATCCCTCTGCGCTCCTGCGCGGAAGCGACGCCGACCAAGAGCACTAGAAGGAAAGCGAAGAAACGGTTCTGATTACGCAGCATACGACTCCCCTCTGGTTGTGTTCGGCGAAAACCTCATCGGCGCAGCCATGTTGCGGCTTTGAGGAATTCACCCTGCAGTACAGGAAAGTCAAACAGCTGGATGTGAACGCAACCTGAAGAAAGTTTTTAAGTTGCGTTACAAACGTGAAGAGACTGTGAAGGGAACCACTGATTCACAATGAAAGGAGACCGGGTACGGAACGCTCACCGCGCCGCGATCAGCGGCACGGCAACGATTGCCGCGGCCATGCTGGTTGTCTGCAACGCTGACATTCGTTCCTTCAGCACGAGACGAGCGAGTACAACTGTCGTAGCAGGATACAAGGAAGACAGCACAGCGGCGACATCGAGGCGCCCGTGTCGAGTCGCGGCAACGAACAGCGCGTTGCCCACGGAATCGAGCACGCCTGCCACAGCAATGAACTTCAATGCACTACGAGCGGGAACCCACGGCCGCCGCGCAACTACGCAGATCAGCAGCATGGTTGACATCGACGTCATGCGCGCAATCACCAAAGGCCAGAACACGGCTTCCACAGCGGCTTGCTTACTGAGCACGAGAAACGCGCTGAAACCAATTCCGGCCAGCACAGCCGCCCCAAGGCCTTTGGGTCGCCCGATCTCCCCTGCGGGCATTGCGATCAGCCAGATGCTGACCAGCGCGATAGCGAATCCTGCCAACTGGATCCATGTCGGCCATCCCTCGATCTGAAAGCTGCAGACCACGGGTAGGGCTGCTGTCAGCACCGCAGCAACCGGAGCATTGATTCCCATCTTGCCGACCGACAGCGAGCGGTACAAAGCAGCGAGGCCGAGTCCGCCGGCAACTCCCGCTGCGGCACCGAATATGAGCGCACGATGCGATGGCACCCCTTCGCCTGCGGCTAGCGCCGAGGCAAGCATGCAGAGTAATCCGATTCCATGCGCGATCACGACAACGCCAAACGGATTCTCGCCCTTGGTGCCTAGGCCACCATTGAAGTCGGCTGCTCCCCAGCACGCGGCTGCAGCCAGGCTCAAACCTGCGCCTGCGAGCTCTCCTGCCATCCATGCCTCCGAACCGCAGTATAGTCGAGAGCTCTTTCCTGCCCGCTGTTCTAGAATCGTCTCCCAAGTCAGAGGTATTCTTGCTCCTCCGGATATTTCTCGCGTTCCTTCTCGTCACATCGCTCAACGTTCAAAGTACCCAGCCTGAGCGCAAGGTACACCACAACGTAATCGTATCGGAGCGCGATCCACCAGTACGGATTGAATTGCCGCCAGCGGACGAGAAGTTCGAGGCTGGTTCTGACCGCGAGCACATCGAGTCGCTGGTTCACAACAAGGGCTACCAAATGCCTTCCTGGATGATGTACGTGCGCCTGGTACATCTGCTCGATCCGCAAAAGCGCCAAGAACTGATGATCATCTACGGGGAAAATCTTGCGGTAACAGGAGTTACCGAGGCCGATCTGCAGCAGGGCGGTAAAGCCTACCAGCAGTGGCCGGATCTTGCGAAACGGTTAACCGAACGGGCGAAACAGCACATCACGATCGAGCCGCTGGAAGCCCCCAAACTGAGTTCATTTCTGCCGGCACACCAAGTAACACTTCAAGCGTCCCACCATGGAAATCCGCCACTGGAGCGCGGAATCATGTGGTCCCGGCACCAACGTAACTAGGATCAGGCGGAGTCATCCCCTAGACTTCTGGTTTTACGGAGTCTTTACATGAAAACAGCAATTGTTGGCACCGCCGTCTTCGGATTAGCGCTGGCAACCGGTATCGCCTACGCCCAGCACGATCGCGGCGACGATCACCGCGGCAGCGCACAATATCATCCTGACAAGGGCGACAGAGACCACGGCCGCCCGGCTCCTCAAGGGCATCGCGATCGTCGAGACGATTACCGGCCCGAAGCACGGCATGATGTCCGTCCTCCGCAGCAGGCCTACCGGCAAGATTCACATCAACCGCACTACCGTCCTGCCGACGAGCATGTGCGCGACTATCATTACGAGCCGCCACATCCGCGTGGTGGCGATGTTTGGGCGCGCGAACGTGCGCATCACTGGGAACGTGAGCACCACTCGTGGCGCGAACGCGGTGGATATGTCGGCTATCGCATCCCGGACCGCGACTTCCACGAGCATTTCGGGCGCGGACACTTTTTCCGCGTTTACGGTGCCCCCATGGTCGTGGTCGATGGACGGCCCCGATTCCACTATGGTGGTTTCTGGTTTGCAATCATCGATCCATGGCCGGAAACTTGGGCCGCCAACTGGTATCAGACCGATGACGTTTACGTCGACTACCTGAACGATGGCTACTATCTCTGCAACCGTAGCCATCCCGGCGTGCATATTGCAATTAACGTCTCGTTGTAGCTGGAAGAATCTCTTTCTCATGACGTACACCAGGGCAGGTCGATGTCGGACCTGCCCACGTTTTTGAGAGGCCGCAACGCTTTTCGACCCACGCGCTAGAATGGCCCTGCGATGAAGAAGGCTCGCCGCAAAACGAACCTGATTGCTCCTGATCCTTTCGCCCTTAAGAACCGCAAGGCCCTGCCTCACGCGTTTGTACTTGATGCTCTCGCATCCCTAGATCCTGTTACGCGTCCGATGTTCGGCTGTACCGCCGTCTACATCGGAGAGAAAATTGCGCTCATCCTGCGTGATAAGGCAACCTACCCTGGCGACAATGGCGTCTGGCTCGCAACTACACACGAACACCACGACAGCTTGCGCCGCGAGTTCCCGAATATGCGTTCCATCGCGCTGCTTGGGGAAAAAGTCACGAGTTGGCAGGTGCTTCCCGCCGACTCAGCCGATTTCGAAGAGGCGGCGCTTCGCGCCTGCGAACTAGTGATTGCCGGCGACCCGCGGGTTGGCAAGATTCCGAAATCGCGACAACCGCGCATGTCGAAACAGAGCCGAAAAAGACTCTGAGAGTGGCCGCTTCTGACTTCTGAGGACTGATAGACTGAGCAACTGTTTTTATGCGCATCGATAAATGGCTCTGGGCTGCCCGCTTTTTCAAGACGCGCGCTCTCGCTTCAAAGGCCTGTGAACTCGGACGAGTTCAGTCGCACAACATGCCGGTGAAACCCGCGCGTGAGGTGCGAGTCGGGGACTTGTTTCAGATTCGCACTGAAGGCGGAGACTTCATTGTGGAAGTGCTGCAGCTCAGCGAAGTTCGCGGGCCAGCCTCCCTCGCGCAGACACTCTATCGCGAGACCGACGCCAGCCGCGAAGCCCGACTGAAAGCTACCGAAGAACGTAAAGCCCTGAAGCAATACATGCCCGCACCGGAGGGTCGCCCCTCGAAACGCGATCGGCGACGGATTATTCAGTTCAGGTCGGATCGGGATAGGAACTTCTGATTCTATGTAGCGTCGGCGTCCCGCCGGCTGTTGTGTGGGCCTACGGCACGCGCCAAAGATACATGCGGGATGGTGCCCCATGTTCAGGACGCGCTGTTCGGCGCTAACCTCGGATTGGGTCTTGCGGCTGGCGCATGTTTAGCTCCTCGGGAGCTTCGGAGAGTGTCCTCTTACGTTGCCGCTCACTCGGCGCGAAAATGTCTTAGTCACGCTTGCGAGTTCTGGCTATTGACGATGACTTCAATTAGTAGCGCCACATCTGAACCCCTTCACTCCGCCAGCGAGAAGGCCATCTTCACCCCTGCTACTTCCAGCGTGTCGCCGTCGTTTATAGCCTGCTGGGCGCTGACGTCTTCGCCATTGATTTTCAGCTTCACGTCTTTCTCCGATGGCGCAACAAAGTACTTCCCCTCGCGACGATTCACAACCGCGGCGACTTTTGGAGCAAACCATCCCTTCAGGCGAATCGAAGCCATGTCGGATTTCCCAATCACATTCAGATCGTCGCTCAGCATGTAGTGATCCTGGTCGGTCTTGCCTTCGACCACCGTCAACACGCCGACCGGAGTTCTCATCGGTGCCGGTAACTCGCCGCCATCCGCGCCTTCAATCCGCTTTGCGAGTTGTTGCTTCCCTTCTTTCGATCCGAGCACTACGGTCTCTTGAATGGTCTGCATACCAGCGGCTTCCACGTGCGTTTCCCCAACTGCCGGTCGAGGCACATTGCGCCGCGCTTCGTCTTCAAAACCCAGGCTGTGCTTGCCGATCAGCACAACCTCCCCGTGATATAGCGTGGCTTTGGGCACGCGCTTACCGGCAATCCAAACACCGTTCAGGCTGTTGTTGTCTTCGATGACGAAATGGTCGGTATCCCAGTGGATGCGCGCATGGTGACCGGAAACCGCCAGGTTGTCGATTTGCACATCGTTGTCCGGCATGCGCCCGATCTTCAGGCTCGCCCCATCTGGCAGATCAAATGTTTTCAGCACCGACTGCCCGAACTTTAAATGTACTTTCGCCATTGTCGTTCCTTCCTGATCGCGATCGCCTACTGCCCGTTTCGGCCAGCAGAATCGTTCCTGAAGCGCAGCAGCATGCAGGTGATGTTGTCTTCCCCGCCCGCATCGTTGGCGCCTTCCACTAGCATGTCGCAGGCTGCCTTCAGATCCGCGATTTGCACCACCACGTCGCAAATGCTCTCGTCCGGAATATGACGCGTCAGCCCGTCGGAGCACATCACCAGCACATCTCCACTCTGGATCGTAATGTCTTCGAGGTCCGGATCCACCGTTGGTTCCGTCCCCAAGGCGCGCATGATGATGTTCTGCATGCTCGAGGTACGCGCCTCCTGCAGCGTCATCATGCCGCGCCGCACCTGTTCCATCACTAGCGAATGATCGTTGGTTAACTGCCGGATCTCTCCAGCCCGCACCAGGTAAATGCGGCTGTCACCAACGTGACCGAAGGAAACGCCTTCCTCTTCCGCCAGCACGCAAATAATGGTGCTTCCCATGCCAGCATTTTCAGGATCGCGTGCGGCTGCATCGTAGACCATCCGGTTCGCCCGAAAGATTGCATTGCCAAGTCGGTTCGCTCGCTCCGACAATCCATCTACCAGGTCCAGCGTGATGGGATATTTCCCACCGCGGCGTCCCTCGCGAAAATAGTCCAGCACCGCTTCCACTCCGAGGTGACTCGCAATTTCGCCAGCCGCTTGTCCGCCCATTCCATCGCAGACCACGTAGATTCCGCATGCGGCGTCGTAGCCCCATGCGTCTTCGTTTTTTAGACGCACGCAGCCGACGTCCGTCCGGCCTGCCACCTCAACACTGAGAGCCATTCTCACCTCAGGTGTTTGCGGGCACAGCAATGCCCGCGCTCATGCTAACCCAAATTGACCCAAGCTGTAGTGCTGCCGAAGAGACCTGCCACCACCGTGGAACATGGCTGAGAGTAATGGAGTGCAAAAGAAATCGGAGGATCCCAAAGACGCTGGTGGATCCTCCGTCAGTGCGGATAGGCCGATGAGGCCATATGAAGTTTTCGCCCAGTCGGTCGCTAGCGCCCAGACCGACCCGTGATTATCCCCATTTTTTGCCGTTAGTCAATCGTTTTTCTGAACGATCGTTCGAATTTCTAAAAATAAGACTCCTTGCTTATAAGACGACCTGCCGCCTGAAAGATGCACTCATAAGCAACGGTAATAGTGCCGATTGAAACTACGGCACCGGCTCCAGTGGCTACAATCTACTGATGGCTTTCTTGCGAACCGTGGGGTGGATTTTGTGCGTGGTGTATTCCACCGTCCCGTTGTTCTGGATCGTTATCCATCCCAACATCGCGTGGTGGCGGCGGCGTAAGAAGCAAGGGCACCCCGCGTACAAGGCTGTGCTCCCGCTCTGGGTGGGGATGTGGATCTGCATCGGAGCGGTTAGCTGGCCATGGCGCAACCTTTTTCTCTACCGGACTCCGCTCGCCTGGATTGCCGGCGTATTGCTGATCTTCAGCGGACTGTTCCTGTATTCACGCGGCAGGCAAGGCTTTTCTCCGCTGCAGTTCAGTGGACAACACGAAATCGAAATCGATCGGCATGAGCAGGTATTGGTGATCTCCGGCATTCGCCGCCGCATGCGGCATCCCATTTATTGCGGGCATCTCTGTGAAATGCTGGGATGGGCGATTGGAACTGGGGGAGTTGCCATGTTTGCACTGGCTGCTTTTGCCGTACTCACAGGAGCAGTCATGATTCGCATGGAAGATGCAGAATTAGAGCAGAGGTTTGGCGAGCAGTACTTAGTCTATCGCCGCGAAGTGCCAGCGTTTCTGCCCAGGTTCTGGTGAGTTTCCTCTTTTGGGGTAGCCTGTCGCAGGTACGAGCTGCGCCGGTTGGAATCGACAGGAGTGAACATACGTGTCCATCAAGTCTCTCCGGGACCTCGAAGGCTTAAGCGGCATCGGCAAAATTGTGGCCCGGGTGCTGGTCCAAATCTCCCAACTCGTCTCAGCAGGCATATCCACGGCCGCGCTCGACGATGCCTGTGAGCGGATGCTTCGGGAAGAGGGCGCGAAAGCCACGCCACGGGAAGTCTACGGATATCCACGTCATCTGATGGTCAGCATCAATGACGAGGCTGTTCACGGTTTACCCGGAACCCGCATTATTCAACCTGGAGATCTGGTCAGCCTGGACTTGACCGCCGATAAAAACGGCTACGTCGCGGACGCGGCGGTCACGATTGCCGTAGAAGGCGCGAACAACACACGCCGCAAACTGGCGGCCTGCGCAAAGGCGGCTTTCGAGTGCGGATTGGCAGAGGCGCGACCCGGTGTGAGCATTCGCCGAATCGGGCGCGCCGTGGAGGCCGAGGTCCAACGCCAGGGCTTCAGCGTCATTCGCGAATTGACCGGACACGGAGTGGGACGCACGATCCACGAAGCCCCGACTGTTCCTAATTTCGACGATCCTTCCGCGAACACCATTCTCACCGAAGGACTGGTGCTGACGATTGAGCCGATTATTTGTGCGGGAACAGGACGAGTCTATACGGCGGCCGATCACTGGACCTTGAAAACGCAGGATCGCTCGCCCGCAGCCCATTTCGAGCACACCATTGTGGTGCGGCAGGAAGGCCCGCTGATTCTTACAGCGGCCTGAGGGCTGTGTGGCGCGGACACTCCTGTCCGCGCAAGTGGCTCAGTCACAAGACGGTTTGTATACTCATGAAAGCGGTTTGGCTGAGTGCTGATTGCTGACTGCTAAGTACTGATCTTGCGATTCGAATTTTTCATAGCCGCGCGGTATCTCCGCGCGAAAAGACGACAGGCTGTAATCGGTATCATCACCGCGATCTCGGTCGTTGGAGTCGCGGCGGGTGTGGCGTCGCTCATCATCGCCCTGGCGATCAATAACGGCTTCCGACAGGACTTGCAAACGCATCTGCTTGGGTCGATGTCGAACGTGAATGTGATCCGCATCGAAGGCGACGGGATTAGGGATTGGCCGCCGCTTCTCGAACGCTTATCGAAGATGCCGCACATCATTGCCGGTTCTCCCACGATGTACGATCCCGTCCTGATCTCCCGCGGTGCCCGCGCTCGCGGAGCCGAGCTAAAGGGCATCGTTCCCAAGTATGAAAACAAAGTCAGTGACCTGTTGAAGTCCATCAAGAGCGGCTCGGACGATGCACTCGCCCCGGATCAGGAGAAGTCACCAGCGCCAGTTGCTGAAGCGCACTCTCCAGACTCGCTGGAAGGCGTTCAGGCACGAATCGCGGCCATGCCACCCATTATTCTTGGCCAGGATCTTGCCGACGGGCTCGGCGTGAAGGTTGGCGACCAGGTGCTGGTAACCAGTCCTCAGGGAGATCTGACACCGTTTGGCCTGGTCCCAAAATATCAGCGGTTTCGCGTGGTGGGGATTTTCAACTCAGGTTTCTATGACTATGACGCCGGATGGGCATTCACCAGCCTGCGGGCCAGCCAGCAACTGTTTGGCCTCGGCGACATTATCTCGGACTTGCAGTTCAAGATTGATGACATCTATCAGGCCCCGCAGGTCGGCGAGGAACTGGCCAAGGCAGCCGGGCCCGGATACATGGCCACCAACTGGATCGAGCAGAACCGGCCTATCTTTCACGCCCTCAAACTTGAGCGGGTAGTTACTTTCATTACCATTGGCCTGATTGTGATGGTGGCGGCACTGAATATCCTGATCTCATTGATCATGATGGTCATGGAGAAGACTAAAGACATTGCCGTGCTCCGCTCGATGGGCGCCAGGCGCCAGCAGGTCCGTAATGTCTTCATCGCCCAAGGCTTCTTGATTGGCATGATCGGGACGGTTCTGGGGCTGATTGTGGGTTATCTAGCCTCCTGGGCGGGTGGTCACTACCACTTCCTCTCGCTCTCCCCTGAGGTTTACTCCATCGATTATGTTCCTTTTGCGCCCAGGGCAATTGACGGCGTCATTGTGGCACTGGTTTCGATCGGGGTATCGCTGATTGCAACCATTTATCCCTCAATTTCCGCCTCGCGGGTATATCCGGCGGAGGCGTTGAGGTACGAGTAGCCTGCGGGTGGAGCAATGGACTCTCTCTAAAGCGCACGCGCTCAAAGCCGATTTGAGAGATTGCTCGATAGCTTCCTCAAACTGAAAGCCGAAAGCCGGTAGCCTATGCACGCCTCTGCCGTATCGCTTTAATGGCGAAGCAACTGACGCGCTGGTGTGGTCTAATCTAGATGTGTGCTTCGTCGCAAAGCCAGCGTTTTCAGTGGCTGGCACGGACGGGCATGGGCGGAATCTGCACCTTTGGAGTTGAGACTGCATCCAATTGAACAGACCGAGGTTCTGCGCGCTGAAAAGCTGAGCAAGGTTTTCCGCTCCGGCAGTTCCGACCTCGTGATCTTTGACAACCTGTCTTTTCAGATTTACGAGGGTGAACTGGTCGCGATTGTAGGTCAGTCGGGTGCCGGCAAAAGTACCTTATTACATATCCTTAGCGCGCTTGATAGCGCTTCTGAAGGTGACGTATACTGCGCCCAACAAAAGCTGAGATCGCTCTCCGAAGAAGCCGCGGCCGGCTTCCGGAACCGGGAGATTGGGTTCGTTTGGCAGTTTCACTATCTGCTACCCGAATTCAATGCGGTGGAGAACGTGGCGATGCCTCTCTTAATGAGAGGAATGAACCGCGGAAAGGCCGAAGAGGAAGCAAGTAGATGGTTGCGGGAAGTCGGTTTATCCGATCGAGCGCACCATAGGTCGGGAGAATTATCCGGGGGTGAGCAACAGCGCGTGGCGATTGCACGCGCCCTGGTAACCAGGCCAAGATTGCTCCTTGCGGATGAACCAACCGGCGACCTCGACAACCAGACCGCCGAGGCGGTATTTGAATTGATCGCTAGGCTGCATCGCGACTATCGGCTTACCTCCCTCATAGCTACACATAATCTCGCGTTCGCGCGGCGCTGCGACCGGGTATTCCGGTTGGAGCGGAAACAGCTATTGGAGGTAACACCCGCGAGTTTGCTGTTGGATTAGCCGGTTTGCTGGAAAGACGGTTCCCGCTGAGTGATTTTCAGCGGGTGGGTAAGAACACAGAGGCTGGCGACGAGAAGTCATCGTCCCCTGGGGTCATTAGGAGAGGGAGACTCAATGTTTGAACGGTACACCGAGAAAGCCAGGCGCGTGATCTTCTTCGCACGCTACGAGGCTAGCCAGTTTGGCTCTCCGTATATCGAAACGGAACACCTGCTGCTAGGCTTGCTGCGCGAAGATAAGGCCCTGACCAATCGGTTCTTACGGTCCCATGCTTCCGTGGAATCGATTCGGAAGCAGATAGAAGGCCACACTACGATCCGGGAGAAAGTCTCGACCTCAGTAGACCTGCCCCTCAGCAATGAATGCAAACGGGTGCTTGCCTACGCGGCCGAAGAAGCGGAACGGCTCTCACATAAGCATATTGGCACTGAACACCTGCTACTGGGCTTGCTGCGCGAGGAAAAGTGCTTCGCCGCCGAAATTCTGCACGAACGTGGACTTCGTCTGTCCAGCGTGCGCGAAGAACTGGCGCGCACGACCCAGGAAAAAGCGCAACCGCAGCGGAACCGCGAGTCTTCGCTGCTCGGCGAATTCTCACGCGATCTGACGCAAGCGGCTATGGATACCCAGCTCGACCCTCTCGTCGGACGTGACCAGGAACTCGAGCGCGTCGTACAGATTCTGTGCCGCCGTACCAAGAACAACCCTGTGCTCATCGGCGAACCGGGAGTGGGTAAGACTGCCATCGTCGAGGGCCTGGCACAACGCATTGCTGACGGCGACGTGCCATCATTTCTCGCCGATAAGCGCATTCTTGCTCTTGATCTGTCGCTCATCGTGGCCGGAACCAAGTACCGCGGTCAGTTCGAAGAGCGCTTGAAGACCATCATGAAAGAGCTGATGGAGTCGCAGAATTCCATCATCTTTATCGACGAGTTGCACACGCTGGTGGGTGCGGGTTCAGCCGAGGGATCTCTCGACGCCGCCAATATCCTGAAGCCGGCGCTATCTCGCGGCGAAATTCAGTGCATCGGCGCAACCACGCCGGGCGAATATCGCAAGTCGATCGAAAAAGATCGTTCGCTGGAGCGCCGCTTCCAATCCGTGAAAGTTCCACCTCCGGGGGAAGACGATGCTGTGCTGATTCTGGCCGGCATCAAAGAGCGCTACGAGAAGTTCCACGCCGTCACTTACACCGACGAAGCCGTCCGCTTCGCCGTGTCGCACTCGAATCGTTATATTCCGGATCGCTTCCTGCCGGACAAGGCAATCGACCTCATCGACGAAGCCGGTGCGCGCGTGAAGCTGCGCCAGACTTCGCTCCCCGAGGAGATCACTGAAGTCCAGAAGCGGATCAAGTTCATCGTTCACCGGATGGAAAACGCCATTGCGAATCACGAGTTCGAGAAGGCGCGCTTCTACTCCGATGAAGAACGGAAAGAACGCGAGAACCTTCGCCTGCTGCGCGAGAAATATCACCTCGACGAATCCTCCACGGGCGTAGTCACCCGCGAAGACATCGAAGACGTGGTTTCGCGCTGGACCGGCGTTCCAGTTACTTCGATCAAGGAAGAAGAGTCGAAGAAACTGCTTCGCATCGAAGAAGAGCTGCACAAGCGCATCATCTCGCAGGAGAAAGCAATTTCAGCTCTGGCTCGCGCCATCCGCCGCTCGCGCGCTGGCCTGAAGAACCCGAACCGGCCTATCGGCTCGTTCCTGTTCCTTGGACCAACCGGCGTCGGCAAAACCGAAGTGGCGCGCTCGTTGGCGCAATTTATGTTCGGAACCGAGAAGTCGATGATCCGCTTCGATATGTCCGAGTTCATGGAAAAGCACTCGGTCTCGAAGCTGATCGGCTCGCCTCCGGGATATGTGGGTTACGAAGAGGGTGGCCAGCTCACCGAGCGCGTAAAGCGTGCGCCCTATTCGGTGGTGCTGCTCGATGAAATCGAGAAGGCGCATCCAGATGTGTTCAACATCCTGTTGCAGGTCTTTGAAGACGGCCAGTTGACTGACGGCCTCGGCAACACCGTGGACTTCAAGAACACGGTCATCATCATGACTTCCAACATCGGAGCCCGGCACCTGCAGAAGAAGACCGGTCTCGGCTTCCAGGCAGAGGAGAAGGAAGGCGAAGTGGGCACGAAGGTCGAAGATCTCGTGAAGAACGAGGTGAAGCGCACCTTCAACCCCGAGTTCCTGAACCGCCTGGACGAGATCATCATCTTCAACGCGCTGACGGAAGGCGACCTGATCCAGATCCTGGAGCTCATGGTCAGCCAGCTGAACCAGAACCTCGCGCAGAAGGCGATCACGATCACCGTGACCGAAGACGCGAAGAAGTGGATTCTCGACCGCACGCTCACCGACCGCAGCTACGGAGCACGTCCGCTGCGCCGCGCGCTGCAGAAGTACATCGAGGACCCACTCAGCGAGGCGCTGATCCAGGGGACCATCACCACGCGGCCTGCATTCATCGAGGTCTACCGAGAAGGCGAGCAGTTGTTCTATCGCCCTGTCGGCGAAGAGAAGCAGGACGGCGTGCTGCTCTACAGCAACTAGGCTGGAGCCTCACCTTCGCCGCGTCCGTTGCGGCTAAGGTGGGTTCAAAATCCACATCATGAAGCAAAAGGGGAGCCGCAAGGCTCCCCAGCTTTTTGTTGCGCTATTCCTCTTTTTCTCTGCCTTGCGAGTATCGTCGGCTCTTGCGTGGGCCTATGGCCCGCGCCACCCCACGGATTCCTTGCCTGCGGTCATTCTGAGCGAAGCTCGGCGCTTCTGTTTCGCGTCAGCAGGACGCGGCCGAGCTGCGGGAGGAATGTGTGCATCGCTGGCAGGCTGTCGCGGAGTTTACACCGAAGTTCACCGTCCTTCCCTAAATGGAACTCCCCGGCTAAACTTACGCCAGCATCGTGCCTCGCGTTATTGGCGATCCTCAAGGCATATCGACACCCTTCATTTGGAGAGGACTATGAGCTTTCTTCTAAAGTCGTCGCGGTTCTGTGTTGCGCTATGGGTTGCGGTCGCCACGCTGACTGCGCTTCCGGCGTTGGCAGCCAATTTCAGCATCACGCTACAGATCGCGGGCCTGCCTGGGGCTTACGAAGGCAGTTACAACGCACTGGCATTTGCCTGGGGGCCGGAAGGGGCAGAGACACAACACGGTGTGGCGCCAGAGCTCACGGTTACGATTCCTGATGATGCCAGCAGCGTCACCCTCATGCAGTCTGCCAATTCGCGGCAGACGTTCGCAACCGCAGACCTGCAGGCTGTGACATCAGGTTTGGCAGTGGTTTCGATTCACATGACCAACGTGCGCATTCAATCCGTTCACGTGGCTGCCAACATCGCAGGTCTGTATACGCAGCCGGTACAGATGGTGACACTCGTCTTCGATAGCGTCGAATACACGTATCAGCCCGTCAATGTCATTGGTCAGAAAAATGGGCCTCCAGTGACATATTCGGCGACATTCCATCGAAATCGGTAAAACAAGCATTCCACACCTTTTTGGTGGCTGGGGACGCTGACAAACAAGCGTGGTCGAGTGGAGCGCCGTATTCTTCATTTCTGCAGCAACTGCTTGAACTCCTCCTCGATCTGCGGCAGGTCTGTTCCGCCAACGTGCTTGTGATAGATCTGGCCGTCGCGTCCGATGACGAAGGTTACTGGCAAACCGAGCACACCGCCGTAGGCATCGGCCAGCTTAGCGTCCCCAACTGCCACCGGGTAATCGATTCCAAACTGCTGCACAAATCCGGGCACTGGTTTCTCACTGTCGTCCATGGAAATGCCGATCACCTGCAGTCCCTGCGGGCCGTATTGCTTCTGCCACCCGACCAGTTTGGGGATCTCAGCGCGGCACGGCGCGCACCATGTGGCCCAGAAATCGAGAAGCACGACTTTTCCTTTGTAATCAGCAAGTGTGAGGGGCTGGCCACTGATGGCTTTCAGCGTGAAGTCGGGTGCAGGTCCGAGTGTGGCCGTGTTGCCGGCGGCCGCGGTGGCGACTGGAGTGCGACGGCGCGGCCGGAACCCGAAATAGACGCCAACGGCAATCGCAAGAATAAACAGAGCGACAAGCAGCTTCCTGGGCAAGCTACTCCCCCTTCTCGGTGGGATAGCCCTTGCTCACCCAGTCCGCACCGAAGTTCTGAGCGATATAGAGCACTTTCACGTTCGTAAAACCCATCGAGTGCAATAACTGATACGCAGGTTGCACGTTTGGACAGTGCCACCAGGGACAGCAGCCGCAATAAAGAACAATGGCCTTGTTTTTCGGCAAGCTCGCCACGCGCTTTTCCAGTTGCTGGATTCCTTCAGCCTGACTTGCGGCGCCGACATATTCCGCACCAGGAATACGCGCCTGCTGATAGAGCTTTTGAAATCCGACCTGAAAGATCAGCGGCTTGGTGGCAGAGTTCTTCTGAAGAATTTTCGCAAGTTCTTCTGGCTGAACGAGAGCGGAGTTTGGAATGTCTGCGGCAGCGGAGCGACCAGACGCAGCGATCACTGCCAGAAGAATTGCGGGCAAGAGAAACAGCCGATTTTGCTTTCTCATGAGCAGCTCCATTATCGGCAAGATGCAGGCAAGCCCGCAACTTCGGCGTTAGTCACGTGACGAGAGTACGCTGTCTTGCGGCAACTACACGGAAACCCTGAAAATTAGGTACTATCAATAGAAAGTATTCTTATCGGAGTATTCATGGTAAAACGTCGTGGCAATCCGAACTGGGGTAAGCCGGAAGTGGCACCAGTCACCGCAGCTCCCAGTGCCTTTGAACAGATCGTAAGACGACTTAAATTGTCTCCACACGAGTATGTAGATTCCCAGGCGCTCCGCGATTGGGTTCTGAAGAACAAAGACTCGAAGTACGTCCCGCAGGATTTGCTGAAGGCATGGGGATTTGGCGTGCGAAGCGATATCGACGGATAGCCCACTTGCTGGTCAACGCCGTACCTGCATGCGACTCCTTTTTTGGCTGTCATGTCGAACGCAGCAAGACAGCCCTATTCCGGCAAGGTTGTTTAGGTAGCGATTCCTCGCTTTGTGCGGAATGAGTATCTCACCCCCGGCTCGGAGCAATCAGCCCCACACCTCTCCAAACACCCGGTACCAGTTCCCTCCCAACACTTTCTCGATCGTCGCGCCCTTATACCCGCGCTTCTGTAACTCGCCAGCAATCAGCTCGAACTTTCTCGGCCCGTTGAAATCCGGAACATAGGGATAGCGGTCCTCTTCCGGCGCGCTGATTCCTGCGGCTTTGCGTCGCGCTACGTCTTCTTTGAACGCCTTTTCCTGATCGGGCGTAAGCTCTACCTTCTCGATCCCACCGTCGGTGCCTATGCCCACATGATCCTCGCCGCACACTTTTAGCATGTGCTCCAGGTGCTGCATCACCAACTCTTTCGATGGCTGATTGGGTGCGCCGCCAAGGTAAGGCATGAGATAAAGGCCGACCATGCCGCCTTTGTCGGCTGCGGCTTTCAGTTCGCTGTCGTATTTATTGCGCGGATGTTCGTGAACAGCATTGCACCCGGTATGCGTGATCAGAGGAGGCTTCGTTGACGCCGCGATTCCCTCAGCAGTCGTTTTGTGACCGCAATGGCTCAGGTCGACGGCAACTCCTTCCGCATTCATCCTCGCGATTGCTTCCTGACCAGCCTTGCTCAGCCCCGCATTGGCTGGTTCCAGACAACCATCGCCGAGCAAACTGCGCCGGTTATAAGTAAGCTGCATGATGCGCACTCCGAGACGGCGGAACGTTGTAATGCGCTCAAGGTCGCTGTCGAATGGTTGCGGATGCTGGAACGCGAAAATAAAGCCGAGCTTCTTCTCCTTCTTTGCCGCTGCAAGGTCGGCCTGCTTACGAATCAACATGAACTGTGACGGATACGCTTCTGCGATCTGTTGCACGAATGCTATGTAAGGAACCGTCGCCTCGAAGCTGGGCATTGAGACCGTCCAATTGATCGCCGTGATTCCCGACTCAGCCGCCGCCTTCAATGCGGCTTGCTTAAGGGGAAGCCCTTCGGAAGGATCAGCCAATTCCGACGAAGAATCGATTACCATCGCTCCGTCGTAAACTGCAGCGATTGAAGTATCCGCGAACATCTCCTCCCGTTTTAGTGTTGCGGCAAGTGCAGCACTTCCGGTAACCGCAAGAAAGGCTCTGCGATCCATAGGGTCCTCTGGGTTGGGTTAAGCGGTACATTACCTGATGGGATCGAACCGTCGGGCGTCACAAACTTTTCACCACAATTGCGCCCGCAGTATAGCAACTTAGCAGTAGACTTCAGGGAAAGGCAATCTCTGGCGAAGCGGCTTATCCTGCTGAAACTACAGCTATCGTGTGAGAACCGAGATGTTCCCAATCTGCACCGTTTCTGCGACAATAAAGAGACACATGGAATTGCTCCTCTACTCCAGCAAGTGGTGCCCCGACTGCCGCGAAGCCAAGCGCTTCCTGGCCCAACACAACATCCTTTATCGCGAAATCGATATCGAGCACACTCCCGGCGCCGCCGACGAAGTGATTCGCCGCACAGGAAAACGTGCCATTCCTCAGTTTGTCATCAACGGCCAGTGGGTGCAGCCGTATCGCCCGGGTGAGGGCTTTTTGTACGAAGAGATGAGCGAGTTGCTTGGCGTCGGCCAACGCGGGCAGTAATTAGCCGCTTCCTACCACCTCAGCTACAATACCCGCGCAGTTTAGACAGGAGGAATACGTAATGAAGAACGTACGTTCCGTTTCCCGCCTTGTTCTGCTGCTGATGCTGGCACTCAGCCTTGCTTCGCCGGTCTTCAGCCAAACCAGTTCAAAGAAGTCGACCAAACCGAGCGCGGCGTCGGCTGCGCCCGCCACCGAGAAGCTGGATATCAACACTGCCACCAAGGAGCAGTTGGACAATCTGCCCGGCATCGGCGCAGCGTATTCACAGAAGATCATCGATCACCGCCCTTACAGGTCAAAAAGTGATCTGGTTACGAAGAAAGTCATTCCTCAATCCACCTATAACAAGATCAAAGACCAGATCATCGCGAAACAGGCGGCTAAATAGAAGGTCAACACACTGGCCCGGTTGCGATTTTTGTCAGCCGGGCTCTCCATCCCGATTTGTTCGACTGTATTCGCGAGCTCACCATTTCCCTGCTATTTAGGCATCTCTGTACCAGCGGCGCGAAACAAATAAGTAGATTCGTCGGCGTCCGGCTCGGCAGATCTCGCGCGAGTGTTTAGGCCCGATGGTGGTGATGCATGTCGCGCTTGATCCAACTGGTCGCCCCAACCTTCCTTGCTCTTCTATTAGGAATTCAACTCGTTCCCGCACACCCCGACACCGAAAATCTGCAGAAACAGGTCAACCACCTTTCTGCGGAAATCAACCGCTTGCACCAGGAACAGGCGATGCCGTCACTGGTGCTGCAGCAGCACCGCGATTCCATCTGCTACATCTACAGCGTCTACAGCTTCCAGGTTCCAGGTTCGGCGCAGTCAGAACATCGCACCCGGGTTTCCGGCACCGGATTCGTAATCGGAAGCGGCCTGATCGCCACAAACCGGCATGTCGTGCAACCGTGGTACGAAGATCCGGACGACGAAGCACGCATCAGCAGTGGCGAGAAGCCCAGGGTTGAAAGGATCATCGCATTTTTCCCGACCATGGCGAAATACGTTCCGCTGTTCGACGTACAGGTATCGCCTGACCAGGATCTCGCGGTAGCGCGCTTTTTCCCGACCGCCGCAATGAAAGGAATCCACCCCATCGCGCTCGCGGCGAACAAGCCCACACCCGGAGATCCCGTCGTAGTCGTGGGATATCCCCTCGGCGTCTCTGCCATGCTCGCCAAATCACCGCGAAATGTATTCAGCCGGCTCGCCTCCAAGAAAGATGCCATCGAGATTGCAACCGATCTCGCGCAGCACGATCTGATCCGGCCTTCCTCCACTTGTGGACACGTCAGCGACCTGGTGGGTGAAAAAGTCATTTACGACGCGCCCACAGCGCAAGGCGGAAGTGGCGGACCTGTGTTCAACTCCAATGGCGAAGTAATCGCCGTGAACGCAGCCTATATCGACGGTTTTTCCGGCGGCACAATCGGCATTACGACGGAGGCGCTGAAGCCACTACTGAAGAAAGCAGAGAGTCAGTAGCATCTTGCCGTTGCTGCGGCAAATCACTTCACATGCTCATCTACCCACCCGTTCACCGTCTCATACCACAACTTGCTGTTTTGCGGCTTGAGCACCCAGTGGCCTTCGTCTGGGAAATAGAGCATCTTTGACGGCACCTTCAGCAGTTGCAAGTACGTGAACAACTCAAGGCCCTGCGAGACATCGAGGCGGTAATCGAGTTGGCCATGGACAACGAGCGTTGGGGTCTTGAACTTCGTGGCGAAGTTATTCGGCGACCACTTTTCGTAGGTCTTGCGATTAGTCCAGGGGGTGCCCTGGAACTCCCATAGCGGGAACCATAGTTCTTCGGTTGAACCGAATGCCGAGATGGTGTCGAACATACCATCATGCGAGACGAGGCACTTGAAACGATCGGTGTGGCCGAGAATCCAGTCGATCATGTAGCCACCATACGACGCGCCCAGAGCGCACTCGCGCGTCTTGTCGATGAACGGATACTTCTGCTCCGCGTAGTCGAGGCCCTTCATCAGGTCGACATACGGCTTGCCGCCCCAGTCGCCGTTGATCTCATCGATGAACTTCTGCCCGTATCCGGTCGAGCCGCGCGGGTTGATCATGATGACGACGTAGCCATTTGCCGCAAACAGTTCGGGATTCCAGCGGAAGGACCAGTCATTGCCCCACGCGCCTTGTGGTCCGCCGTGGATCAGGAATTTCACTGGATACTTCTTGTGGGCATCGAAGTTTGGCGGCTTGAGCAGAAACCCTTGGACTTTGGTTTTGCTCGCGCCGGTGAACCAGAAGGATTCGAGCGGCTGCATGGAGACCTGGGAGAGAACGCCGTCATTGAGATGAGTCAGCGCTGCTATATTCGTCACCGACGTACAGTTCAAATCAACATAGTCGGGAGGAGTGGCATCGCAAGGTTTGCCTTGCGGCTTTGCTGTGTAAATCTCGTTGGGCGCAGCTATCGTCATCCGGTCAAAAAACAGGCTGCCATCAGGACCAACCTGAAGACTGTCATTGAATCCAGCGACTACTTCTTCAGGTACCGTCCCTGGGCTCGCGCTGACTTGCAATCGGAAAATCGGGGCGTCGCCTCGATTTTCGGCTGTGAAGAAGATGCGCTGCGAATCCGGCGCCCACGCAAAGCTCTCTACCCAACGATCAAAGCCCTCCGTCAGGTTCTTTATCTCACCCGACTGCCGGTTGTAGATCACCAGGCGAAACCGGTCGCTCTCGTAACCAGCGCGCTTTTGCATCCGCCAGGCGATCCATTTGCCATCAGGCGAATAAAGCGGTGTCGAATCACTCCCCGGGCTGGTGCTGATCTTCTTTGGCGTGCCACCTGCCGTCGGCACAATGAAGATCTCATTGTTCGTCGACGCCGCCGGAACCTCGTCGATGTTGCTGGTGAACGCCACTTCCTTCCCGTCCGGCGAGAAGGCATACATGTCTTGCCCGCCCAACGAGAATGGTGGAGCATCGTGTTCACCCGGCGTCAGATCGCGCGCAACGCCCCCGGTCGCGGCCACTGCGAAAATATGCGTCCGCTTCCCGAGGTTATAGCTCGACCAGTGCCGATAAAACAGGTGCGTCCAGATCTGGGCCTTTACAGGCGAAGAGGCTCTCTCCTCATTGCGCTTTTTGTTGCACGCATCGTCCGGACAATCCGGATACACCTCTGACGTAAACAGGATGGTCGATCCATCGGGGGACCAGATCTCTCCATCGGCGCCCGTCGAAATCGAGGTGATCTTCGTGGGCTCTCCCCGCAATGTCACTGTGTTTGGATCGAAATCCCATGCCCATACCTGCTGCGCTCCATCGCGATCCGATAGAAAAGCCAGCTTCTTCCCATCCGGCGACCACCGCGGACGATCTTCTCCCGGTCCTGAGGTGAGCTGCTTCGCCTCGCCACCGGCGGCGGGAATAACCCAGAGATGTGGCGTTTTGGTGTTCTTCTCGAGATTCACATCAGTCGCGCTGAAGGCAACCCACTTGCCATCTGGCGAAAGTACCGGCTCGTTCACCCTTTTTAACGCCATCATGTCTTCGAAGGTAAAAGGCCGCTTGGCCTGCGCAACCCCGAACCCGCTGAACAGGACTAAGTACGTGATGAGGCGACGGATCATGAAGCCATTCTCCTGGGCAAACCCGTAACTCTACCGGGCCAAACGGAGAAAAGTCTAGGACTTGCAACAGCAACCCTCGACGGAGACTGTTTTCGGCCTAATACATATGTTTTGGGGCAGTTGGAAAACAAACTTCCGGCGCTTGCGTTTACACTAGAAGCTATGGAAACGCGCAGCACTCGTGTGCTCCTGCTTCTGTTCCTTCTGGCCCTGCTCACGCCTGGTCTCCGCGCCGATGAGCGCGGCGAAGGTCCCATTCGCAAGGATCCGCCGAAAGGCGGCATTACTCCCGAGCAAATCATTCAGAAATTCGCCGCCAAGGAAAAAGAATTCAAGACAGCCCGTGAAAACTACACGTACCGGCAAGACGTGCGGGTGCAGACGCTGGACGACGGCGGCTCGCCAGACGGGGAGTACCGCATGGTTACCGACGTGCTCTTCGATCCGCAGGGGAAACGCACCGAGCAGGTTGTTTTTGCCCCACAGTCGACCCTCGAGCGCATTTCCATGACGAAAGAAGACATGGACGATATTCAGCATCGTCTGCCTTTCGTGCTCACCACCGATGAAATTCCTGAGTACGACATTCTCTATGTAGGGCAGCAGCAGGAAGACGAACTCAACACCTACGTCTTTGACATAGCGCCGAAAAAAATCGAAAAGGGTAAGCGCTATTTCCAAGGACGAATCTGGGTTGACGACACCGATTTCCAGATCGTGAAAACGCGCGGTAAGAACGTACCGGATATCAGAAGCCGGGGAGGAGAGAACCTCTTTCCCGAATTTACCACCTGGCGCGAACAGATCGATTCACAGGATGGAACCGGACGCAAATTCTGGTTTCCAACCTTCACAAAGATCGACGACACCTTACATTTCTCCAATGGCGACGTTCACGTTCGCGAGATCGTGAAGTACGAGAATTACAAACGTTTCGGATCGAATGTGAAGATTACCTACGAGGGTCAGGACATCAACTCCGCCCCCAACAATCAGCAACCGCAACCGACAGCGCCGCAAACAAACCCATCGCCCGCTCCTGCGCAGTCCGCTCCGCAGGGCACTCCGAAACAGGCATCTCCGAGCAGCCAGCAGCCGGTGTACACGGGCGACGGACCGCCACCAGCGCCGAAGTAATAAAGATCAACCGGGAACAACGAAGGGGGGTTAGCGCGGACGGGGCCGTCCGCGCTACGCCGCGGGTGCCATCGACCGTTGTGCAGCTTGCTGGATGAAGCGCTTCATCACGGTCGCCCACATTACTTTTTTCCGAATAGCGCTCTCTTTTCCATTGCGGCCTTGCGCGAACATTCCCAATAAGGCTTTCATTTTGAAAACGCGCAGCATCGCCTCTTCGGTTTCGTTTACGCCGTAAGCTTGCAGGAACTCTTCCTGCACCTGGCTCGTGATGGTACGGTTGCAGAACGGGTATTTTTCCAGCGCCTCCACGGAAGCCATGAACTGTGCGACATCCTGGAAGGAACTTCCGCTTGGCATCATGCGCGCATAATCCGAGATGCCGATGCCCTCTTCCGTTACGATCACGTTCAGCGGGGTGAATTCGTTCAGCACAGCCGAACTGGGTAGCAGTTTTTTGGATCTCAGCAGGATTGCGCGTGCCCCGCTCAGAATGGTTCGGATCGCCTCGTCATCGAGTCCCTCGCCCTTGCAGTTGACGCACAATTTTTCAAGTTCCAGGAGCAATTGGTTAGCGTCGAAGGGTTGCGGCAGACTCGCCGTACAACGATGAAAATTGCGGAGCCATAACCCGGTCTGTCGCGCTGCCACCTGCAGGCATCCGTGATCGGCATATCCCGGAAGCAAGGCCGCTTTCATGATGATCGACTGCAGGGGAAGCCCAGTAATCTTTTCGGTAACCACCGCTCCCAGTTCGGTGAAATCGCCGAGCGGACGCGGTACGCCATTCAGTTTTTTCTCTTCGAAAACTCCATACACCCGGCGCAGATTCTCGGTTTCCACTTTTGCCGTGTTGCGAGCGCCCTGGGTCCCGCACTTGCTTGAACGATAGACTTTCGCCGCAAGCCGCTCGCTGCTGTCGGCAAAATCGATCACGATGTCGTAAATGTAATGGTCAGCCTTCGGGGTATGACCCACGACCCGTACCGTTCGTAGCTCGCCACGGCCGGGGTAATAGCTGCTTCCCGAGCGCTTCAGTTCTGAAACAATTTGATCCATTACGCTTTCCGGCATTCTTACTCCTGATGGGGTGTGTCAGCGCACAATCGAGCGAAGGCGCGCAAGAAGAGATGCAGTTGGCGTTCCAGCTTCAGGGAAAAATTCGCTTTGTAAGTAATTGAAAAATATAGAAGGAGATCGGCTGCCAAAAAATGGGGCCGATCGGGTGGAATACCGCTACCTAATCTTGGTAATCGGAAACCAGCTATCGGGCAACAGCTTGCCCGTGCAGCCACGAAACTTTGCGAGGTGTGCGATGCAGGAACGGCTTCGGCTGGCGCGTTAGCTCAGTAGAAGAGGTACTTCCGCCACTTCTCGTCAGAGTGTCCCAACAATCGCATGATGTGCCGGCTGGTATGCAGGTTGAATGGTCGAGGCTCCCGCATCAGCTTCATACCGGCCTCGGTCGGATAGCGATTCCCCTTCTTCCGATTGCAGGGATGGCAGCACGCGACGAGGTTCTCCCAACTGGAGTTACCGCCGCGAGAGCGCGGAATGACATGGTCCAGAGTCAATTCACTCGAAGCCAGGATCGTCCCGCAATACTGGCAGCAATTGCGGTCCCGCAGGAGTATATTCTTGCGCGACAACGCTCTCGTCTGGTGGGGAATGCGACGGTACTCAAGCAGACGAATCACTGACGGCACACGCATTGCCATGCGGGCGGCATGAAGGTGCGCACCATCGACCTCTTCCGCCATCGCGACACCTTTCAGTACCAGCACGATCGCACGGCGTGCGGCACACACGTTGATAGGTTCATAGGACGCGTTCAAAACCAGGACCGGCTGATTCATAACTCCCCGACCATTTCCCCGATAAGCAGTGGTCTGCGGATCTGTGCTCGTTAGCGAAAAACTTCGTGCGAAATTGTGGATTCTCGCTGCCATCCTTCAGCCCGCATGCGCCGACATCGCCAGCGCCTCCTCTGCTTCGAGCGGCTCCAGGGCCGCTGTCATTTCGGGTTTCATAACTCTTGCGACTGTCGCCACCCAGACGCCTGCGGCGCCTGCCTTGCGCAATACGCGCGCACACTCGCCCACCGTGGTGCCGGTGGTGAGCACGTCGTCTACAACTAAGATGTTCTTGCCACGAACCTCGTCTGGCACGGTCACCGCAAAGGCGCCACGCACATTCGCCTGACGCTGCTCACGAGTCAATCCCACCTGCGATTCCGTCGCGCGGACCCGCTTTAACAGCTGCGGACGCAGCTTCATCACCCGCAACTCCGGAGCACCCTTCAGCCCCGCCTCGGCGATCAACTCAGATTGATTGAACCCGCGTGAATGGAGCTTGCTGGAATGTAATGGAACCGGGATCACCACCGCGTCGTGGATGTCGAACTCCTGGCGTAGATCCGTAACTGCTTCTGCAAGCATCCGCCCGAGAACTCGCGCGGCAGTGCGTATTCGATCGTACTTCAGCAGGTGGATTAGTTCGCGCAAGCCGGCATCGTAGCTGCCGTATGCTGAGGCTTTTCGAAACGCTGGCTGCTCCGCGAGGCACTCACCGCAGAGCTGCTCCCCTGCTTCGTCGCTAAAGCTGAACATCCGTTCACCACAGATCGCGCACGTCCTCCCTTGAAAGCGCGCCATCGTGTCCAGGCACTCTGGGCAAACCGGCAGTCGCGAAATATTTGTCAGTGGAAGCGAACAAATGCGGCAATCGGAGGGGAAGAAAACGCTAAACAGGCTGGATGCGGTGTAACGCAGGCTGGAGACGAGCAGGGCACTTCGTTCTGGACCCTGCTGGCGCTGTTGCGGAGACCGCTCTGGATGCGGCCCGGCTTGCGCCTTCCCGGGCGGCATGGCTTCCCTGCCATTCCCCCGGACCGGGTTTAGGTCACCAATACTGCTGAAGACGACCCTCCTGGCGCTGGCCCCCCGCCCTATGCGGGAAGCATCATCATCCTTGTTCAGTATAGTCGCGGTCTGGAAGTGAGCGCAATCGTCTCTGCCACATTTTCGGTGCAAAAGTTGTTGTCCAAGCGTGCATCTCGTTTGCGCGTAGAATTCCCCTAACTGTCACGCGAGAGGTCGAATTCCCGGCGGCGTTTTGAAAAGCCGGCACTTGTACTTGTCTCGCATGGCGCGCACGTGCGACACTTTCGCGGCTTTAATCGCCCGGAGTTCAGAGCCAGGACCCGGGGTTGTTTCGCAACCCACTCTCGTTCCAGAGGACCCTGAATGAGCACTCAAACTCAAGTTCCTACGCCGACCAAGTTCAAGCCTTATGTCCCGGCCAGCATGCTAATGCCGGAATTCACCCTCCGCGCCATCATCCTTGGTCTCTTTCTTACGGGCATTCTTGGAGCTGCCAATGCATATCTGGGCCTGAAAGCCGGCATGACAATCGCTGCAACGTATCCTGCAGCGGTCATCGGAATGTCGATCCTGCGCCTTTTTAAGGGATCTTTGCTGGAAGAAAACATTACCCGAACCATCGGGTCGATCGGCGAATCTGTGGCCGCAGGCGCCATCTTCACTATCCCGGCATTCGTGCTCGCCGGTCTCTGGCCTGGTCTTACCGGTGCGAAATACTGGCAATGTGTCGCGCTGATGGTGATTGGCGGAACGCTCGGAATCCTATTCGTGACGCTGTTGCGACGCGTGATGGTGGAAGATCCTGAACTTCCCTTTCCTGAATCCGTCGCCGCTTCGGAAATCCATAAAGCCGGTCAGCAAGGCAGTCGCGCTGCCAAAATCCTGTTCGCCAATATGGGATTCGGCGCCCTGGTCAATGCACTCGGACAGCTGAACGTGTTCAGTTACCAGAATGCATTCAGCAATATCAACATCGGCGCGCTCGGGAAGAGATTGCTGCTGCGCACGTCCACGAATCCGAACGTCGCGACCACAATTACGGGGGGAGCGACGACTTTCTCGCTTCCCGATATCAGCCCCGCCTATCTCGGCGTGGGTTACATCATTGGGCCGCGTCTCGCCGCGCTGAACTTTGCCGGCGGCCTGCTCGCCTGGGGATTGCTGGTGCCACTCTTGACGTTCACCATCGGCCCTTATATTCAGGCAACCATGCCTCCCGGACAACCGGTCTCCTGGATGCTTCTGGCCAACTCTGTATATTTCTCTATCGTTCGGCCGATCGCGGTGGGAGGCATGCTCGTTGGCGCTTGCTTCACGCTGTTCCGCATGCGCAAACAGTTGATGGCTGGCATCTCCCGCGCAATTTCCGACCTGAAGAAATCGGCGCAGGCGCACGAAGCCACCGACCGAACCGAGCGCGACCTGAGCTCGAAGATCGTCTTCCTCGGTGTGGCCGTCGTGTTTGTGGCGATGATTGCGCTCTACTACTTCTTCATCAACGGTGCAGGCACATTAACCAGCACGAAGGTGATCTCTGGTGCGCTGGTTGCTGCCGGTGTCATGGTCATCCTGGGCTTCTTTTTTGCCGCTGTCTCCGGAAATCTCGTCGGCATGATCGGCTCCTCGAACAATCCTGTCTCCGGTCTCACGCTCTGCACGCTGGTTGTGGCAGCGCTGCTGATGGTTGCGCTTGGTGTGTCCGGGATCGGAGGTGTCGCTGCGGTACTGGGCGTCGCAGCAGTCGTTTGCGTTTCGTCCGCTGTCGCTGGAGAGATGCTCCAGGATTTGAAGGTCGGTCACATTCTCGGCGGTACTCCCGCGAAAATGCAGATGGGCGACATGCTCGGCATTATCGTCGCCTCTCTAGTGCTTTTTGTGCCGCTTTCCGTGCTTGATCGCGCCTACCACTTCGGCAGCGCCGCGCTACCAGCGCCGCAGGCCGGCTTGATGGCAATGCTCGCGCAAGGCATCGTCGGCGGAAACATGGCGTGGCCACTGGTGATCGTCGGCATTCTTATGGGATTCGCGCTAATTATGGTGGAAGTGAAGAGTCCCATGCTCTTCTCTGTCGGTATGTATCTCCCGGTTGGGACCACGTTCGCCATCTTCATCGGTGGACTGATTCGCTGGATAACGGACAAAATGCGCGACCGTCGCGGCCTGAATGACGCTCAGAAGGCACGTGTCGACAACGCCGGCGTGCTCACCGCATCCGGCCTTATCGCAGGGGAAGCGCTTTGCGGCCTCGTGATAGCCGGTGTATGGCGCGGGAATACGCCACAGTTACTGAAATCGCCGCCGATCGTTGCCGCAGTCATCGCTGCCGCTGCGCTGATTTTCGTGATGATCCGGGTGCCCCTGGCAAACGCAGGACGTCCGGAAGAACCGGCACCGCCGACGGCAATCATGTAAGCCTTATGGCGCGGATGCCCTCGTCCGCGCACTGCCTCTGCGCGACCGCGAACGCGGTCGGCTAAAGCAGTATTTTCTTGTGTGGCGCGGACATTTCCTGTCCGCGCTAACCTCGGTTGAAAGTCGCACGCACTTTAAACATGGGCACTGTTCGGCGACATCTGCCTCGCCCCTCTATTCCGTTAAGAACTTGTATTGTGCTTCGTTCAACGGGACTACGGAGAGCCGTCCCTGCCGTACCAGCGGCGAATCAGCAAACAGCTTGTTCGCTTTGATCTCATCCAGACGCCTGGGGCTGGGCGCTGGCTTAGCTGCCTTGATCTTCACGATCGGTTTCTTCGGATCGCTTGCGTCGACAGAAACAATCGTCGCCGTCCCCACTGCCGTGCGCTCGTCTCCCGTGTGATAGATGATGGCGTGATCGCCGGATTTCATTCCGCGTAGGTTCTTCAACGCCACCGGATTTGTCACACCGTCCCACACTGTAGTTCCGTCGCGCTGCAAATCAGCAAATGAGTATTCAGAAGGTTCAGTCTTCAGAAGGTAGTACATGGTTATCCTGGTGCCTCAAAAAGAACCTAATGGGCCGGCACTGGTGCCGGAGCTGTCGCGGCCGGCTTGAAGAGCTTGTCGCGCACGTCCGGCCAGAATTCTTTCATCACGTTGAAGGCAGCATCAAGAGCGATTTGCTGTCCCCATTTTGAAGCAGTATTGCTGAACGACCGATCTGCTGCCGGATAGTACGCGTTGGAAATACCGGCAGCGACAAGGTTGCCAGCCAGCTCGGAAACATTCAACTGGGCGTGGCCATTGTCTCCCTTGGTAATCACTTCGCGATTGAGCGCGTACCAGGTCCGGTCCCAAAACCCGTGTCCCTTGCCTAAGTAGAAATATCGAGGATCCTGCTTAAGAAATGTGGGGAAAAGGCCTTCCGTCATGAAATTGCCGATCGCCTGATCAGCGAATGCTCCGCCGTAATACTTTGCAAATTCAGAGACGCCGTCGTCGTGAAATGAATACTGCCCCTGCAGTACGGAGCTTCCTGCAAACACGCCGGCCACGAGGAATGCAGAAGGATCGAAAGAATCCTGAAATGCAACCTTGAACTTCGCGCCAGGTGTTAGCGGGCGGAAGATGCGACCTTCATCCTCGCGGTAGTTAGGGATAACCCAGAAGATATGGTTGCTGCTGGGTTTATGTTTCTGGCCGTTCTGATCGGGATTGTTTTGCTTGACTTGGGGCGGAGGTGGATTGGGCGAATCGGCCGCGGGTTGCTGTGCACTTGCATTTGCCACGAGCAGTACGACTCCCAGACACACCCATGCGGAATCCCAAACCTTCATTAACATAAAGCATCTTGGATGATGGTGCAGTGCGCAGGGACCCAAATCTTCGGAATTTCGAACCCACTCGCGTCAGGAAGTTGCGACGCTCAATCCGGCCCGTCCGGCGCGAACATGAGCAACCGGTTTTTCATGCAACAGTAATTCGCTCGCCTGTACGCGCGGGTCGGCATGGAACCACTCCTGCACAACCCCACCACGCAGAAAATTCGTGATCGAAAGCAGAGTCATGCCCTGGTGATGCGCCATCCAACAGCGCACTAGCTCATAACGGTGCCAACGCGAACGCCGTGCCGAGGGCGTAAAGTCCGCTGCCTCATAGAATCCGTAGGAAGCAAACCAGCCCTCGCGATGCATGCGGCGCAGGTCTTTCACGGCTTCCGAACCGACAGCGCCAAGCGCAAGTGCCGCGGAGTATGGTGAGATGACCAAAGCCTTCATCTCATCTTTGTGCAGCGCAAGTCCCGGCAAGCCGAACGCGTGGTACTGGTAATTGCCTGCCTCATCGAGCTTGAAATAGGCGGACTCGGAAATTCCCCATGGAACGCCCTTGCGTGTCGCGTATGCCTGCTGCGCCCGCACCGCTGCCGCACGTGAACGATCCAGAAGCGTATTCGGATACGAGCGCATCCACAGCGCCGGCATCAGGTATTCAAACATCGTGCCGGTCCAGGAGACGAGCACGGGACGCCCATCTTCAACCGTATGCGTTCGGCCAAGCAGGAACCAGCAATCCTGTTCGATATCTTCCTTAGCGATCGCAACAAAAGCAGCGATGCGCGATTCCGATGCGAGCAGGTCGTAACAGGCGGAATGCAGTTTCTCAACCTCCGCATCATAGCCAACCGAAAGAAGCTTACGGCGCGGATCAAGCAGCATTCCAAAATCCATCTCGTCTGCCAGCTCCCCGGCCTGGTTTGCAATCGACCGGATTTGATTAATAAGCCGGATGGCGTTGGCACGAGCTTGCGCCAGCAATGCCGCCAGTTGCTGAACCGCGGATTGACGCTCAGGGGAGCTGCCCGTGCGAAACATTGTCATGCGCACCAGTGCCTCGATGCGTTCGATGAACTCGGGCATAGACCGCAACGCCGGCAGGTTCTCCCAGTCACTGGCTGCCAGCACCTGCTCCTTGCGTAGCGATGCAAATTCCGGCAGCAGCCAGGGCGTGAAATCGCGGACCGCCTCGCGTATGGAGGTTGCACGACGGCGCAATTCCGCCGCAAACCAGACTGCATCCGCCGGACGCGGCCGTCCCGCCGCGGATGCCTCCAATTCACTCAAGCAGTCTTCCTCTGTGGAAAACGCAAACTTCAATGCATCGGCGCCGCGCAACCCGCGCTGCAGAACCCGTGCATTTCGGCGGGTGCACGCTCGCAAGTCGCGCAATGCAACCAGGATGTCAAAAGCTCCTTCCGCCAGCGACGCTTGCAACAGCGGTTTGCGAAGCAGGTTGAGGCAACCTTGCTGCAGCGTCCACAGCGACGCAACCAGGTTACCGTTATCCACTGATGAAACAAATTTCGGCGGCAGAGGCTGCAGGGTTTGCGTGTCGTACCAGTTCAGGAAATGACCATGGGCGCGTTCCAGACTTCTCATCGTCTGCAACGTCCTCGCATTCAGAGCGGCAAATTCAGGTAACGTCAGATACCCGAATTCATGAGCCGCCTGCCTTGCGTTCAGCAGGAATCCCATGTTCGTCGGCGAAATGCGAGGCGCAATTTTCGCGGGATCTTCCTGCACATTGTCGGGAACCAGCCAATTATGTTCGGCAGTGCTGAATTCCGCAAAGTACCGCCACGTTCGCAACGCAGTCTGCTTCAGGAACATTTCGTCCGTCTTCGAAACTTCCTTCCGCAGAGCTCGCGGCGACCGGTTCAGCCAGCTGGAAACAAGCTTGCTAAACGCCCACAAAATGAGGATCGGGAGCGCGGCCCAGAACGACTCGCGACGCCAGTAGTAAATTGCCAGGCCAAGTACAACCGCTACAATCGGCGTCCAGTCCAGATATACATCGACCGCAGTTCGCTTCTGATGCCCTAATTCCGCTTGCGCAGCCGTCTCCCACTCCAACAATCCACGCCGCGTAATCAAGCGCCGCACCAGCGCCCGAAGAATTGCATCCAGCGATAGCAGCGCCTGGTGTGCAAGGAAGGTCAACGTCAGCAGCACATTCACATTAGCCGTAAACAATCCGCTGACCGCGTCCAGCGCCACGTTTATGCTTCGTTCCGCCAACGCTCGGCCCAGCGTAAAGAGGAAGTGGAACCACGACGGCAGGAATAAGATGATGACGGTCGCAATGGTCCAGTAACGTGCCGGTTCCGGCAGCGCAAACCATCCCAACAGGAGGAACAGGAAGGTCCCTGGCTCGACAAGGCTGCGTCGCAGATTATCGAGAATCTTCCATTGCGACGAAATTGAAATCGGATTACGCTCGCGTTCTCCCGCTTCATTCGTTACGTGCGAGCCCAGCCAGCCGGCAATTTGCCAGTCACCGCGCAGCCAACGATGCTTCCGGCGATTATAGGCACTGTAATGCGACGGATAATCGTCAATCACTTCGATGTCGGTGACCAGTCCAGCTCTCGCGTAGGCGCCCTCGATCAGGTCATGGCTCAGCAGAGCGTTACGTGGGAAGCGCTCATTGAGAACCTGGTGCAGCGTCTCGACTTCGAAAATGCCCTTGCCCGTATAAATGCCTTCGCCGTACAAGTCCTGGTAAACGTCCGAAATCGCGCGGGTATAGATATCGAAGCCAGTCTGCCCGGAATAGATATTGGCAAGTCGCGAGCGGGAAGCGCTCTGCACACTCACGCCCACGCGCGGCTGCAGAATTCCATATCCCGATACCACAACGTTTCTGACAGGATCGATAATTGCCTGGTTAAGTGGATGCGCGATGGCGCCGACCATGCGGTGCGCCGATCCTCGAGGCAGTTCGGTATCGGAGTCGAGCGTAATCACGTAACGAACACGCGGCAGGATCGACAGATCGCCAACTTTCACCGGAAAACTGTCGTATTCGTTCTTTAGCAGCTTATTGAGATCGAGCAGCTTTCCTCGCTTGCGCTCCCAACCCATCCACACCTGCTCGCGCGGATTGTAGATGCGGTGCCGATGCAGGAGCAGGAAGGAGCCCGCATTCTTTGCCGCGTACTTGTCGTTCAACGCTGAAATCAAATCGCTGCAAAGTTTCACCAGCGGATCGTCCTCATTGGGCGGCTCCTGCGAGTCCGCCAGATCCGTCAGCAAAGCAAAATGCAGGTTGCGATCATGGTTTCCGAGATACCGGACTTCCAGATCGTCTACCAGCCGTCGTACCTGCTTCTCGTTCAATAAGAGCGTCGGAACAACGATCATGGTGAGGCATTCGTCGGGAATGCCGTCCGACAGGTCCAGCTTTGGCAGAATCTTGGGTTTCAGCAGTGTGGTGACAAGATAATTGATCAGTTCCGTCGCACTCTGGGAGCATGGCAATACCGCAATCACCATGGCGAACAGTACCAGTGCCAGTGAACTGGAACTGCTGAGCAGAGGCCGCAGGATTGCAGCCATGATGCCCAAAGTCAGCAATTCGATCGCGGGAAGATAGAATTCGTCCGGGTGCCGCCGCAATATCATCTGGATTTGCGTGCCCAGCCCCGGCCTGTATCCCGCCTTACGGTGCAACAACGTGGCGCCTTCGGCAACCAGGTAGTAGCCCACATGTGAGCGCCGCATGGCCAGTCGCGGATTGGCGTGCGACCAATGCCGAGCATCTTTCGCCAACTCCAGCGCCGCACCAGCTACCTCCACTTCGCTCATATCGGAATGTGCGGAAATCTCAACAACGGCGTCTCGATATAGTTCGCGGCTTTGAAAATCCATCTGCGCGTAGGCGCCTGCCGGGTCTTGCTTCAAAATCTGGTCGAAACAAACCAGTGGCTCGACTATATCCTTCCAGGGCGCCTGTCCGGCATCCCGAAGACTTCGCACACACACACCAACCCTGTTTTCTGCCGTGCGATCTCGCAGCACCTCCGGAGCGCGATGCGCGATCTGCTCCAGCAAACTAAGCTTCAATGCTGCCGGCAATGCCCACAACTCCGCCATTTGCAACGGCGAGTGTTCCTGAAACGCCGTCACAAATGCAGAAAAGCCTTCATCGCTGAATTCGAGATTTGCACTCTGGATGAACTGATCGGCAATGGCGGCAACTCGCGGAACAATCGCTCCACTCACATCACGAACATGGGGAAGCTTGCGCAGGAGTTGCAGGGCCGAGGACGTGTCCTGAATTGAGGCAATCACGAGCCGGATGTTGTCATGAAGCCAGCGAAAATCCTCCGAGGAGGGTTCGTCTGCATTGACCTTGTCCAACTCTGGGAAAACCGGCAGCAGGGCCTTCTCCATCGCATTGAAGCGATTCTGGAAGGAATCCGAGGATACCGTCTTCGGAATCCACGCCAGCAGCTTTGCCAGTTCTGCGCCTTTCGCTCGCAACAACGACAGCTCTAACTCGACGTGGATCGCATGCTCAGGCAGCCGTTCAGCTTCCGCAGTCGCTATTTCCAGATGAGTATTCTTGGGCATTAATGATTCCTAGCGATAACTTGCAGCTTGCATTTCGAACATTTCTGCGTAACGCCCGCCCATTCGGGCAAGTTGATCGTGATTCCCTTCTTCTGCGATCTTGCCTTGCTCCAGCACCACAATCCGGTCGGCCATTCGAACCGTCGAAAAACGATGAGAGATAAACAACGCCATCTTTCCCGTTGTTAACTCCGCAAAACGCTGGAAGACCTCGAACTCGCTCTTCGCATCGAGTGCGGCGGTTGGCTCATCAAGAATGAGTAACTGCGCATCTCGTAGATACGCTCGCGCCAAGGCAACTTTCTGCCACTCGCCTCCCGACAGATCGACTCCCCCTTCGAAGCGCCTGCCCAGCATTTGCTCATAACTGTTCGGCAGCTTTGCAATCACATCATCGGCCAGGCTCTTGTGAGCCGCGGTTTTGACGAGTGGTACGTTCTCTATGTCTTCGATGCGGCCAACAGCGATGTTTTCGCGCGCCGTCATCTCGTAGCGCATGAAGTCCTGGAAAATGACACCAATCTCCCGATAGAGATCCTCCAAGTCGTACTCTCGCAGGTCCACTCCGTCCAGCAGGATTTGTCCTTCTGTCGGGTCGTATAGCCGGGTTATCAACTTGACGATTGTCGTTTTGCCCTGACCGTTCTCGCCAATCAGCGCAACTCGCTCGCCTGGCTGCAAATGGAAATCCAATTGGTTCAGAATCAATCGCGGACTGCCGGGGTAGCTGAATGACACTTTCCGAAATTCAAATCCGCGCTTGATGGGCCGTGGCGCCTTCAAGGCATTGGGCTTCGACCGGATCGTTGGCTGCATCTGGAAGAAGGCCAGCAGGTCAGTCAGGAAAAGTGCCTGATCAGCCACTCCCGCCAGTGTCGAGAACGTTTGCTGAATATTCGAGCTCGCCTGCTGAATGGCTGCAGCCAGCAACGTCAGTGTGCCTAGGGTGAACGCACCTATTACTGTCTTCCAGATTACAAAAACGTAGGCTAAGTAATAACCAAGTGTGCCAATGATGGACAGCAAACCGCCAGCAACCAGCCGGCGCCGCGCCAGCGCAACATCTTCTTCGTAAATGCCGTTCGCGAGCTGCGTGAATCGGTTGGTCAGGAAATTCTTCAGCCCGAATAGTCGCAGTTCCTTTGCGGCTTCCTTGCTGCCGCCCAATACCCTTAGGTAGTCCAACTGCCGCTTGATCGGCGTCTGGCGGAAATTTTTCGCATATCCTAAGAAAGCGAAGTGACTCTCGCCCAGGAATGCGGGCACCACGCCGGCAATCAGCAGGAGGATCAGCCACGGCGAGAACGCCATGATTGTCACTGACATCGAGATCGCGGTGATCACCTGTTGCACCAGCCGGCCGAGTGACTGGATCATGGCCAGCCGGTCTGTCGCCTGTACGCGGGCGCGTTCGAGCCGGTCGTAGAAAACCGGGTCTTCATAGGCAATTACATCCAGCTCCGACGCATGCTTCATTACCTGGATGCTGACGTGACGCGTATATCTCTCCGCCAGTAGCGTGTCGGAATAATCAATCGAACGGGAAAGAACGCTGATCAGCAGGGCAAGTCCAAACTCGATTCCCACCAGTTCCCATATGTGCCGGCCCGGGGCATGGTGGACGATCCCATCAATAATCAGCTTCGTAATCCAGTAAAGACCAACGGGCAGTACTGAGATGAAAAGGCGCGCGATCAGTCCATACGTGACCACCCCAGGCCCTGAGTCCCACACGATCTTCAGGACGGGAGGTACGTTACGGAGTGCAGACAGCCGTTCCTGCCAGCTTTCCCAGAAACTGCCTTTTTTTGACATATAAATGAGAGCCGCTAACGACGCCGAAGACTTCCGGGAGGGATCAAGCCCCGCATGGCACAACTAGCCCCAGCCGAAGTCCTTACCAATGAGAGATGCCGGAACAATTATTATAGTTTGTCGGCCTTCCAGCCCCCTTCCTCCCCTCATTACACCTGCGACTTAGGTCGCTGCACTTTCGTTTCCTTCGCCCGTGTACTTTCAGTACACCCCTAAGCAGTTTGCCTGATTAGACATTAAGCAGAGTCAGGCGATACTGCTCAAGTGCTGAGGCGGAAGCTGGACTTACATAACTGGAAGTTTTTGCGAATCCAGCAGCTTCTCTGGAGCATTAATTCAGGTAAGTTTTGCGCGCTACTGAAAAAATGACTTCGTCAAGACGTGATTTTCTAAGAACATGTCTGACAGGTGCTCTGGTTATTCCTCTGGCCGGGAAGAGCATGGCATCAGATTTGTTCCTACCCGACGACCCCGTCACCGCGGAGATCGACTCCGCGCTTCTGGACGACCTCGAGCGCGCTGCCTTTGATTTCTTCTGGAACGAATCGGATCCGAATACCGGGTTAGTCCGCGACCGTGCCCTCGCCGAGGGCGGTGACAAACGCCTGATGGGCAGTATTGCCGCCACTGGCTTTGGCCTGACCGCTTTGTGCATCGGCCACCGCCGTCACTATGGAAATCCCAGGGAAATCACCAACCGGGTTCGAAACACTCTGCACTTCCTGCTGACCGAAGCCCACCAGGTAAACGGCTTCCTCTATCACTTCGTAGACATTCACACAGGCAATCGCTACGGTGTCTCGGAAATTTCTCCCATCGATATGGCGATCCTGCTCTGCGGCGTACTTACCTGCCGCGAGTACTTCCACGACTCGCAAATCCGCCATGAAGCACATGAGTTCTATCGGCGTGTGGACTGGACATGGATGCTGAACGACGGCAACTCGTTCGCCCTCGAGTGGACTCCGGAGTTCGGCTTTAGCCCACTGCGCTGGAGCGAGTACAGCGAATCCATGATGCTGTACCTTCTCGCCCTGGGTTCGCCGCGGCACCCGATCCCCGTAGAATGCTGGAACGACATTCAACGTCCTTGGCTGGTGTACGACAATTATCGCTACATTTCCTCCCACGCGCCATTGTTCATTCACCAGTTCTCGCATGCGTGGTTCGATTTCCGCGGCAAACGCGACAAGCATACTGACTACTTCGGCAACTCCGTTCTGGCTTCTCAGGCGCACCGCGACTTCTGCCAGAAACTCAGCTCAAAGTTCCCTTGCTATTCCGGAGAAGTATGGGGAATCACTTCGTCGGATTCCAGCAGAGGATATGTCGCCTGGGGTGGACCGCCGGTTCTTGGGCCGATCGACGGCACCATCGTGCCCGCCGCATCGGCAGGATCTCTTCCCTTTATCCCTGCCGAGTCGGCTTCGGTGTTGCGTAACCTTCGCGGCTATTACGGACACCAGATTTGGAAGAGATATGGATTCGTAGACGCCTTCAACCCGTTGACCGGTTGGGCAAGTTCCGACGTGGTCGGCATTGATGTCGGCATCAGCATGCTGATGGCAGAAAACGCCCGCAGCCAGTTCGTTTGGAATACCTTCATGCGCAGCCGTGAAGCGCAGCTTGGCATGGAGCGCGCCGGCTTTCACGAAGTTCCGCCTCCGTCGAACCTCTACGCATACCAGCAGAGGCCTCCCCGGTCGCTGTTCGCGCGGTTTGATGCAATCTAAATATTCTCTGCGCCTCTGTCTGGAAACAGGCTCAATGCAGGAAATCGAAATCTACCAGGAAGTGCCGATGGTAGTTTCCAAAGAACGTCCCATACATCGGATCGGCAATATTGGAGTGCACGTCCAGCGCATTGAAGTGATTGGTGAGATTGATTCCACTGAGTGAGAAGCGCACCAGATGCTTTCCGACCTGTACCTCTTTTGACACGCGCATATCGAGTGAGAAGTAGCGCGGAAAACGCGGCTGCGGCCCGAACGTTTGAACATACTGCTGAAGGACGTCGGTTGGCTGATATGGGAAACCGTCCCGCAATTCCACTTTGGGCATGACGCTAATTTGCTTTGGGAGGGCATAGGCGCCCCACAGCAAGAAACGATTTGGAACTTCACTTGGCATGCTTGCCGTCATCCCAGGCCGCACAACCGGAAACGGAAAATTTCCCAGGTAACTGGTTGCATCCGTCACGGTTCCCCGCGCGTGCTGGCGCACGTAGGAAAAGAAGAACTGCCGCTTGCTTTCCGCGCCGATCTTCGCCGTAAACTCTATCTGCCGCGTGTGAGCCCAGCCAGACGAACCCAGCAACAGAGCATTCTGTCCGTTGAGGGTCTCCGGGGTCAGCGTAATCATGTCATTCGCTGAACTATGGAGATACTTCAAACGCACCACCACTTCCCTCATGACTGCGCGTTCTACTTCCACGTTCCAAGCAACACTGTAAGGGGCAAAATTGCCGGCGTTCTGACTGTCGCGATCGATGAACGGAAAGTTGCTCATGCCGGCAGGCTGCATGAGGTTCAGATACGTAATGGGCGATCCGAGCACCGTGCCGCCTGGTCCGTAGTTCGTAATCGTCTGCTGCGGATAACTGTTGAACGCATACACGTTCAGCGGCACGTAGTCATAAAAGACCCCTGCGCCACCTCGAATCACCGTTCGCGAGCTTGCATTCGGACTCCACGAAAAGCCGGCGCGTGGCGCGCTGCGGAAGGTGTGCGTCACGCTTTGCGACTCGAGACGAATGCCCGCATCCAGCGCAAACTTGTTGTTCAGCATCCAGTGATCCTGGACATACCCGGCCGGCGCCACATCGGAAATCGCAAACGGATTTCCACCGCTGTAGTCGACGCGCTGAATCAGTTGCCCGCTTGCATCCTGGATCAGGACAGGCGAGGCGTGGAAATCTCCTTCGTTCTCGCTGCGCGCGATCACCGATCCGATCTGCAAGGTGTGCGTCCCAAGAAAGCGCAGGTTATGCGGAGTCCAGTTCTCGATCCACTGCAGCCGATTTGCGCCGCGCGTCTGCTGGCTGAAGTAGTTGCCCTGATTTCCCGTCGGGGTCAGGATCATTTCGCCAACCGCTTGCGGTTGCACCGCGCTGGCGTCGCTGGTTGTCGCAAACGTGCTCTGCAGCAGTCCACCGCCGATCTGCCAGCGATGAATCATGGTTCCGGTGTACTCCTGCAAATCCGCATTGGGAGTCGTAGGCTGCTGGTTGAAGAAATTAAGCCCGACGTACTGCAGGTTATGGGGTGCGAAGTGAAAACTGCCGGTCAGCGTTTGATTCGGCGTAAGAATCGCATCCACCTGGGTGAACGAATTCACCGCTTCCGACTTGGTTTCGTTAACTGGAAAAGGAAGCGTGAACACTTCCTGTTTGTAGAGGAGGTATTCGATTCCTTCCGAAAAGAATACTTTGTCTGAAATCAACGGCCCGCTCACATTGAAGCGCGGTGAAGCGTCGCGAACGCCTTGTAGGTGCGCGCTGCGAATGCGGAAATCGGGAAACGGATCGTTGAGGCTGAAGTCCCACTTGTCGCCGCCCCGCCGCGTCTCAGCCGAGACAACACCTGCGGTGAATCGCCCATACTGCGCAAGATACGGCATCTCTGCCACCGAGAGCGTCTCCACTGTGTCGATCGGAATGCTTAAGCCAAACTGTCCGGTAGCCGGATCCGTCACATCCACCGAGTTCACCAGCAGCGCGCTATGGCTCTCGCCCATTCCCGCGATCTGCACCGTGCCATTCGTCCCCCGGATCACTCCGGGGATCAGCGGAAGAGATTCACTCAGCGTCGCAGGCTTTGTGGGCGTCTGCGCTGCCTGCTTGGTGTCGAGCGTCGTCGTGCTCGCTGAAGCCTCGGTCACGGGACTTGACGCGGTTGCATTCACCTCAATTTTTTGTTCGCTCAGACCTGCCGCCGCAAGGATGAGATCTATTTCTTGCGGAGCTGCACCCTCCGTCAGTTGCAGCGAGCTTTCGTTGGCAAGGTACCCCTTCTTGGCAACACTCAAGGTGTAGTCGCCGGCGGTTGCGACGGAAATCGTGGCCCTTCCCGCTGCATCGGTTACCGCGTCGGCAACGACTTTGTCTCGCGATTTGACTTGAGCCTGCGCGCCTGCAACCGGTTGATTCTTTTCATCGACGACACTTAAAGAAACCGTGATGGACCCGCCCGCCAGCATCGGCAGAGTGATTCCCATGAAGGATGCAATAGCGACGAGCTTTGCGACGAGCGCAAAGTGTCCTCCACATTTGTGGGCGCTTAAAAGCAAATCAATATTCCTGCGAGCTGTATTCGCAAACGATAACTGCTCGACCAACACCCAGCTAAAGATTGTACCCTGTTGTTTAACACTAAATTGAATTGCCAGGTTGCGCAAATGACAGATTCTTAATTGTTTACATCGTGCAGACATTCCCGGAACGGTAATCACGCTTCGCTGTTCCCGTCATCACCGAATTTGCAATTCATCCCAGTTAAAACACTAATAACGGAGGCTCGTGCGCAAGCACGAGATGCAAATGTCAGCACAGGCGGAGAAACTTCATTGCGTTATTTGTCGTCAGCCGGCTCAAACCATGGTCGACGGCGAACCCAGTTGCCAAGAACACATCGAACTCGTCTACGAGAACCAGGTCGAGGACTACACCGCCGAACACCTGAAGAAGAACGAGTATCTGGAGCCGTGAGGAGAGCAGTAGCCAGTAGAGCTGGTTTCTTAAATGCGATTTGAAGGGGCGCGGCTTCAAGTGCGCCGTTCCGAACTTCAGATTGTAGGGCTTTAGCCCTGGAGGTCTGGCGCCCCTGCCGGAATCCGCTCGTGAAACCGGTTCTAGTGATTGGCAATTCGTAATTAGCAGGGAGTGCCACTGACAGCCAGAGTTGCGCTTCTGGGAAGCGAAGGCATCCTCCTGGCTAACTGCTGAGTGCTGACTGCTACTTCAAACAGAACGCTACAATCGTCTTGCCCGGATCATTGACTTCGCGCAGTAGCTCGTCTTCGAGGCCGTCGGGATCGACTATCATCTCGCAGGCCGCGATCTCTTCCGGACTAGCACCTTCAAAGCATAGCTCGCACGTGCCCAATCCGCCTTCTGATCGAATGGGTGGACCAAAGACCCGGCACGTCATCGGGCGGTATTCATAAAGATCGCACCTCCCGGTCCGTGGATCGAGTGCCGGGCACGGCTCGTCATCACCAAATTCTTCGAACACCGCACGAGACGTCTCATCTTCTCCCAGTACGCCAGATTTTGGATCGCCCGGGAACTGACGACTCAACTGCTTTACGGATTCCAGCGCTCGGTCCCGAACCCGCTCGGCGCGCTCAGGATCAGTTCGTCTTAACTGTGCCAGCCCTCCCTTCAGCCGTAAAGCATCAAGTGCGTTAATCTCGAAAACGCCGATGCAGCACTGGGTACACCCTGGACGACACAGCAGCCACTCCCCGCTCCGCTGGGCGGCATCGGCGAACGCGGCGTCAATGATCTGTACGAACTCCTTGTCCGCCGCTGGAAGTCTCGCGCACCGGGCCACCTTAATAGGATACTGCCACGCCAATGTGTCCGATAGCGGGCAAAATCCCGCTGGCAAGAAATCGGGAATCAGTCGGTTCGCGGTACAGCAGGTTTGTGCAGCTTGCGAAAACTGTTAGGGTCACCGCACCACATCGCTTACGGGCCGTGCTCGAACTTCATAAGAAAAGCGTCTGGAGTGTGACGTCCGCTCCGGCTGAGTGGCATGCATCGATGACTCGCACAAGCTCTCCGAATAATGTCTGACCATCGGCTTTGACGAGTACACTTCTGTCGCTTCGGCCACCAGACTGTTCCGCCAAGGCGCGTCGTAACTGATCTAAGGTGGTGTTGCTGTCGTTCAGCATAAACACAGGGCTCTGCCGCCCCGTACTGAGGACGTGGACGACAACTGCCCCTCCCGAAGGTCGATGTTCCGAATCTACCCCTATCCTGATGCCCTGCGGCAGAACCGCAGTTTGAGCTTGCGCGATGTGCGCCTGAGCCGTCAGCAGAACAATATTGGAGACGCCGGCGCTGTGCAGTGCAGAGAGCACTTTCGCAATCTCACCGTAGCTCGCATGTATGTCACCCTTCATGTACACCTGTTTCGATGGCGTGTATCGAATAACATTGTGAATCTGTTCTTCCAAGCCACCGACACTGATCAGCTCGACTCCCAAATAGGTACTGCCGTCTTCTGCAACGGTAACGATAAAGGCATCGTCTTTGTCCGCCTCCGGCATCGGGGTGGCACTGGTTGTCGATGGCAGCTCCACATGGAGCCCAACTTCCAGCTTCTGCGCTGCCGCCTCACCGCTTAAGACGAGTGCCATCGCGAACAACGCAAATGCGGCACCTGCGAGCGTCCTTTCACCTGAGGTCGATTGCGAATTCACAAGCCCCTCCGCTTTCCGTGTGGTTTGCTACTGCGTTTTCGCCACGGCCGCGGTAGCTAAAGTGCCACCTAGTCCCATCGTCTCGACCACTGAAGAAGGCACGATCACCATTGATCCGCGCTCTTTGATGGCCTCGTACAGCATGTTCATGGCGCGAAGATGCAACGCCGTTGGATTTTCCGAATAGGCTGCCGCTGCCTGTACGAACTTATCCGAGATTTCAGTTTCTGCTTGTCCCAGGATGATCCGCGCCTGCCGTTCGCGCTCGGCCTGCGCCTGGCGCGACATCGCGTCCTCCAGACCTTGCGGAATGCGCACATCGCGCACCTCCACCGACTGCACCGTGATGCCCCATGGATTCGTCTTTTCGTCGAGGATGTGCTGCAGTTCCCGGCCAAGAATTTCACGCTCGGTAATCATCTGGGCCAATTCGTGACGGCCGATCGATTCCCGCAAAGCCGTCTGCGCGCTCATATTGATCGCCTCGAGAAAGTCTTCGACTTCAAGGATTGCTTTCTCCGCGTTCCAGACCATCCAGAAGACGATCGCATCCACGTTGACCGGAACGGTGTCGCGCGTAAGCGTCGACTCGGCCGTGACGCTGGCCACGCGAACCCGCTGATCCACAAACGGGCTTAGGCTCTCAATTACCGGAAGGATGAAGAAGAGCCCCGGTCCGCGCAATCCCACATATTCGCCCAACCGTAAAAGCGCGACCTTCTCCCACTGTCGAACCACTTTAATGGCAAACAGGAGATATACGCCGGCCAGAATGCCTGAGATGATCGGCGCCGGATGGTGCAGTGCAGCCGTTGCCAGAGCCCCTGCTGAAATGCAAACCGCGCAAGCGGTAACTGCCACACCATTGATTGGAGCAACTGCGATCTTTGTCATACGCTCATCTCCTGCGAACTGGTTCGCGACTCACTGCGCGTAATTCCTGAATCAACTCGTCAACGGTAAATCCCGCCGCGCCTGCACGCGCGATGCAATCACTCACAATCTGCGCCAATTGCCGTTTACGTTCGCCTTCGCCATCTGAAAGCCTTTGTACACTTATGAATGTGCCCGTGCCCTGATGCGTTTCAAGAAGACCGCCAAGTTCAAGTTCGCGGTACGCACGAACGACCGTGTTCGGATTGATCGAAAGGTCGACCGCGAGCTGCCGAACTGTAGGCAACTGGTCTCCTACCGAAAGCAAGCCCGAGGCAATGGCGCCCCGCACCTGATCGATGATTTGCCGATAGACGGGAACGCCGCTGTGCAGATCGAGCCGAAATCGAAATGAGGCACGCCGGGAATTCATTCCGCGGCTTATTGTACTATAACTATAGTACAATATGTCAATAAGAATCTGCGCGCTTCTTCCCCTCTAAACCTGACGGTCTTCTCCGCCAAGTGGTCACGGAGGCTGTTGCTGGCAATGACGGATTTGCACAAGCCGCTATACTCAAAAATTACCGACAGGAAAACCGACCATGGAAACGTTCCCTCGATTCGACTTGACCGGTCAGGTTGCGCTCGTAACCGGGGCTGCGCGCGGCCTGGGCCATGCCATTGCGCTCGCGCTTGCAAATGCCGGAGCAGATGTCGCCGTTGGCTTGCGCGATCTTAAAGCCGACGGCAACCTGCCGCACAAGATCACTGGCCTGCGCCGCCGAGCCCTACCGTTGCAGATGGACCTCACTCGCCAGGACCAGATTTCGCGTGCCGTCGACGACACCGTGAAGCACTTCGGGCGGCTCGACATACTTGTGAACAATGCTGGCATTGCTCCCGGCAATCTGGCCGAAGACGTCACCGAGAACGACTACGACCTGACCATGCAGGTGAACCTCAAGGCGACATTTTTCGCCTCGCAAGCCGCGGGACGGGTCATGATCCGGCAAAAGAGCGGCCGCATCATCAATATGAGTTCGCAGGCGGGATTTGTGGCGTTACCGACCGAGTCAATCTATTGCACGACCAAGGCTGCCATCGTTCACCTTACGAAATGCCTTGCAGTCGAATGGGGTAAATACAACATCACTGTGAACGCTGTTGCGCCCACTTTCATTCACACTCCTGGAACACAAGAGGCTCTGTCCGACCCTGCATTCGAGAAAGATGTGATCGAGCGCATTGCTGGCCTGCATCGCATTGGCGAGCCCGTGGACGTTGCGGGCGCGGTCGTATTCCTCGCATCACCGGCAGCCTCGCTGATTACCGGCCATACGATTGTGATCGACGGAGGGTGGACAGCGCGCTAGCGCCTCGCTAGCTCGCCCTGAGCCAGGCGTTAGCTACCCGCACCCAGCGCGCTCTCCAGATACTCTGCGAGCTCGCGAAAGACCTTCTTGCGTTCGTACTCTCGACATACCATCGAGCGTCCATTCAGAGCGCGCCGCTTCGCTTCTTCAGGATCATCCAGCGCTTCAGCAATCTTGATAGCGAGATCCTGTGCGTTCCCCGGCTGGTGCGTCCAGCCGGTTGCTCCATCGATTATGGTCTCCCGAAGTCCGCCCACGGCTGTTGCAACCACCGGTGTGCCGCATGCAAGTGCTTCCAGCGGCGAGAATCCCAATCCCTCGGCACGGCTGGCCTGAACGCAAACATCGGCAGCCTGGTAGTACGCCGGTAACTCCGCAGTCGGATGAACTGCCTCAACGGCAATCACTCGGTCAGCAATGCCAGCTTTTCTTGCCAGCGCCAGGAACTCTTGATGTTTTCCAGTCAGGCACAGCAACCAAACGTTCCGACCTTTCTCGCGAAGCAGGTGCATGGCCCGCAACAACGCTCTCGTATCCTTTTCAGGCGCCACCCGGCTGCTGGACAAGATCAGCGACCCATTTGTCGGCAATCCGAGCCTGCCTCTCAGCAACTCACGACTCGATTCTGTGGGCTGAAAAATGGTCGTGTCCACGCCATAAAGTGGAATGATCCGAACGTCGGAACGTGATCCGTGCGACCGCACCACAGATTCGAGGTGCTGGCTGAGGACAATGTAACTCCCCCCGGCCCGCGCATTCAGTCGAGCCAGCATTCGCAGGGCATAATCTTCGGCGCGCCGATAGCAGCGGCCCTCGTCCTTCGCCTGCAGTCGGCAGCGGTAATACTCCTCGATCGCTGAGCACACGATCATGAGTGTGGGCTTGCCGGTGATCTTTGCGGCAGCATTCGCCGCCACCGCCGCCATTCCGTAGCCTTGCACGAGGCAGCCGTCGTAGTCATGCCTGTCATTCACGAGCATACGAAACACCAGCTCCGCGAATCGCACCCGTGAACTCGGTCCCACCGCTACTTCCACCGGAACTGAAGGAACCCGGCTGATCTCCCTGCCTTGCTCTATCTTGCGGGCAACGATGCGGAGATCGGAAATCTCCTGTAATCCTTCTACCAGACGAACATCCGTTCCACTTTCGACGATGAACAGAATGCGGCCACGTCGCTGACGTGCAGGAGCAATGAAGGCCCGAAGCGGATCCTCTGTTGCCGCCAACTCGACAGTTTCTGCAGGAATGGTGTCGAGTTGCTTCATAGCTTCTCTTCCATCACGCAATGTGTTCGGAATCGCAGTCACCAGCAGTTATTCTTGGCGTGTTTGCCCGGCAGGGTCAATGCACAGGCATGTACTGAGCTGTTTTGTTTACCTCTCAGAGACCTGTCCTTGATTCCGATTTGTCGACTCTAGTGATTTGTAACAATGTATGCACGTTGAGCGCTTCCGCCGAAATAAGTAGCTGCTTTCGCGCAATCGCTGCCGCTCGCGATTGCTCCCGGCAGACCTCCGTTTTGCACCTGCACAGTGGCAATCTGTTCGGGGGAATTGAGCGCGCCATCATCACTTGTGTGCGTAATCTGCAATTTGCTCCGCACCTCCGATTCGAGTTCGCCGTTTGCTTCTCCGGAACTTTTCGAGGGGAACTCTCGGCACTGAAACAACCCATTCATGTCTTGCCCGAAGTACGGGTCCGAAATCCTCTTTCGCTGATCCGCGCGCGCCGGCAACTCGCTCGCATCCTCCGCATGCGCACTTATGACGCGGTAGTCTGCCATTCAACCTGGACGCATTCCATTTTCGCTCCTGTAATTCAGGGACTTGGAATGCCGGAGCTATTTTGGGCGCACGATCACTATGACGGCCGGCATTGGCTGGAACGGTGGGCCAGCAGAACGGCTCCGAACCTTGTCATCAGCAATGGCGAGTTCAGCAATGAGTCAGTTGAGAAGCTGTTTCCAGGTGTTGCTCGCCAGATCGTTCGTAACCCAGTGGAGATCCAGCGACGACATTGGTCTGCCGCGGAACGCCGCCAGATCCGTGCTGAGTTCGGTACCGCCGATAATACCGTTGCGATCGTGCAGGTCAGCCGCATGGAAGCCTGGAAAGGACACGATCTGCTGCTCGAAGCGGCGACCCGACTACGCACTTCCGCACCCTGGAAGATATGGTTTATCGGCGGAGCACAACGCCCCCAAGAACTCAGTTACCTGGAAACGTTGAAAACAAAAGCCAAACATCTCGGCATCGCCGATCGAGTAACATTCGGTGGGCAACATAGCGATGTTCCCCGCGTACTCGCCGCCGCCGATATTTTTTGCCAGCCGAATCGTGCTGCTGAACCTTTTGGAATTGTGTTTATCGAAGCCTTATCGCAAGGATTGCCCGTTGTCACATTCAACATGGGAGGACCCGCGGAAATTGTCGACCCAACTTGCGGCGTGCTGGTCGAACCCGGCAACCTCAAAACGCTCGCGGCCGAACTCGATTGGCTCATTTCTGATGGCGCGCTGCGGCGATCGCTTGGCGAAGCCGGTCCAGCCCGCGCCCGGCAACTGTGTGATCCGGCAGTTGTGCTACCACGATTGCAACAGGTGATAACCAGCCTTGTCGGAAATTCCCCTTAACAGGTTCTGAAGGGGCGTGGCTTCAGCCACGCCGGCCGAATTCTTTTATTTCTGTCATTCCGAGCCGACGTAGGTCTGGGCTTCACCCCAGACTCGCGAATCGAGCGGCGAGGAATCCCTGTTCCAACCACGAATTCGACTTTTTCCGCCACCAATTCAGCCACGTGGCACAAATTCTTTACTCTTGTCATGAGCACTTGAGTGCTCGAGGAATCTCCATTCTTGGTTTTTCCGCAGCCCATTAGGGGACCAACTCAGCAGGGCACTCCGAATTTGCGACCAACTTCACTCAAGGTCGCAATACCATATGCTCATACAAGCGTGAAGTGCTGTGGCGTTGATGAACGACAGCCAGCAATTCGATTTCGACTTCATCGTCGTTGGTTCGGGCTTCGGTGGGAGTGTCTCCGCCCATCGTCTAACGGAGAAGGGATACCGCGTCGCAGTTATCGAAATGGGGCGCCGCTGGAATCCCGACAACCTGCCAAAGACGAGCTGGTCTCTTCACCGTTGGTTTTGGCGCCCGAAGCTCGCGTTGCGCGGCTTTTTTAACATGCGATTCTTCCGCCACGTCACCATCCTGCATGGCTGCGCTGTCGGCGGAGGCTCGCTCACCTATGCCACGACCATGCTCAGGCCGCCGGACAAGGTCTGGAACATGGGATCGTGGGCTGGTCTCGCCGACTGGCAGCGCGAGATGCCGCAATACTATGACATTGCTTCGCGCATGCTTGGTGTTATCGAGAACCGCATTCTCGGCCTCTCCGATCACTTACTGAAAGAAGTTGCCGATGCCGTTGGGGTCGGCCACACTTATTACCGAACCCACGCGGCTGTGCTTCAGTCGCCAGAGGGAGAGCCCGGCGGACAACTCGTCCGCGATCCGTTCTTCGGCGGCGAGGGTCCAGAACGCACCACCTGCATTGCCTGCGGCGGCTGCATGATGGGTTGCCGCCACGGCGCAAAAAACACGCTGGATCTGAACTACCTGTATCTGGCGGAAAAGCATGGCGCTCAGGTTTTCGCGGAAACACAAGTGGTCGATGTGAAGCCACTCGCGGGAACGCCCGATGGGAGCGCCGGGTACGAGGTTCAAACGGTTCCTTCCACATCTCCGTTCGCTCTCCGCAGACACCGGTTCACCTGTCGCGCCGTGGTGTTCTCCGCGTCGTCGTTGGGAACTATGGAGTTGCTCTTTCAGTTGAAAGAAAGACGCTCGCTGCCGGCGATAAGCTCTCAACTCGGTAAGTTTGTGCGCACCAATTCCGAATCGCTGATCGGCGTACGCATTCCCAAATCGGAGGAAGATCTTTCCAAAGGCATTGCCATCGGGTCAGGGATTTATATTGACGAGCACACACACATCGAAGCCGTGCGCTATCCAAGTGGTTCCGATGCCATGAGCGTCCTCGCGACACTACTGACCGGCGGCCGCCCCGGACCGACTCGCATCCTGGGCTGGATCAGGAATCTCTGTTTCTCGACCATCCGCCACCCCATCAGCACATTCAGAGCTTTTCGCCCGTTCGGATGGGCGCGGGAAAGTGTAATCCTTCTCTGCATGCAAGCCCTGGAAGGGCATATCGACATGTGCTGGAAACGGCTGTGGTTCTGGCCATTTCGGAAATTCCTTTCCAGCCGCGGCAAGAAGGTGCCGACCTACATCCCGGCAGCCAATGAATTCGCGCAGAAATTCGCAGCGCTCACGGGTGGCGTCGCCATGAGCATGGTTCCGGAAATTCTCTTCAACGTCCCCAGTACGGCGCACTGCCTGGGAGGATGCGCAATGGGAACTTCCGCGAGCACGGGTGTGGTCGATTCACGCAACCGGGTTTTTGGCTACAAGAACATGTACATTTGCGATGGCTCGGTCGTCTCCGCGAATCTTGGCGTAAATCCCAGCCTGACCATCACCGCACTGAGCGAACGGGCCATGAGTTTCATCCCCAGCGCGGCCAAGAACAGATGGGACGATTCAGCTTCGCCCGACACCTTATTATGATTAGCTCCGGAAGGAGAACCTGATGCTGGAATTGCAATCTGTCGCCGTAGAAGTCCCCGCCGAGTCGAACATCATCATCGGTCAGAGCCACTTTATTAAAACCGTCGAGGATATTTACGAAGCGGTGGTGAACACAGTTCCGCAGGCCCGGTTCGCCGTCGCTTTCAACGAAGCGTCCGGGCCGTGCCTTACTCGCGCCGATGGCAATGATGACGAACTCAAGGCTGTCGCGATCCGCAACGCTCAGGCGATCGCTGCCGGACACATTTTCGTTCTCCTGATTCGTTCCGCCTATCCTGTCAACTTACTGAACACGCTGCAAAACGTTCCGGAAGTCTGCTCGATTTATTGTGCGACCGCCAATCCGCTTCAGGTGATAGTTGCAAAATCGGAGCAGGGCCGCGGCATCATGGGTGTAATCGACGGCTCGTCGCCGAAAGGAATCGAAACGTCCCAGGATGTCGAAACTCGCAGACAGTTCCTGCGCAAAATCGGCTATAAGCGCTGATACAGTTACGTCGCATCAGCTTTCGAACATCCCGCCGTTCTCGCAGCCGTACGTAGCGCCGGCGCCTCGCTGGCTGTTGCGTTGGCCTTCAGGCCCGCGCCTGGCTCTTGACCATGGCCCACGCTTTCTTCCGGCATGAGTGGGACAGTAAGGCTCTACAATTTCCGCATGAGCATCAAGACACTGGGAACGCGCGAGGTCTATCGCAATCGATGGATTCGTGTCCGCGAAGATCGCATTCTGCGCGATAACGGCGTCGAAGGAATCTACGGCGTCGTCGACAAAGAAGACTGCGCCATCATCATTCCCCTTGACGGCGATCATGTGTACCTGGTCGAACAGTTTCGTTACACCGTACAGCAACGGCTCCTCGAGTTTCCCCAAGGCGGATGGGAAACCCGGGACGTCGAACCCGAAGTCCTTGCGCGTGGCGAGCTGAAAGAAGAGACAGGACTGATCGCCGATCGCATGCAATTCCTCGGCACCAGTTATGTTGCTTACGGGTACGCCAATCAGAAGATGCACATCTTCGTCGCAACCGGACTGACGCACAGCGACAAAACGCCCGATCCCGAGGAGCACGATCTGCAACTCCACCGTATTCCGATCGCTGAGTTTGAGACCATGTTGCGCGACGGTCGCATCCCCGACGTCTGCACAATCGCTGCCTGGGGAATGTATTTACTGGCGAGTAAGCAGTAGAGATAAGCTGGTGCCCCAGGTTCGCCCTTCTGTTGGGCTGACCTGGGTTGAAAGCTCGTCGTGGAAGCGTGTATTGGCGGAAGCGTGTCGGAGTCGAACCGACCAGACCCAGGACAAACCTGACTCTCACCGGTTTTGAAGACCGGGGGCATCACCGGACACCCTGCGCTTCCTCCCCAAGACTCACATATCACCTTATCAAAGACACTCAACCGAGTGAAATTCGCGAGACTGTACAACAGATCGGGCCGAAGGTACGAGAGCGATCAGGGCCTCGTCTTTAGAGAGGCATTGCCACTTCCGTCCGGGCTACCCGCGGGATTGCATTCGTAATAGCAAAGAATAGGAAAACTTACTGCGGCCGCCGATACCGGCCAGGTCCCCTTTTCCCATCCCACCTGGGCTTCTCAGATAAGCGCCGACTTTGCAATCACGACCCAACTCGGCAATCTGGTCTTTGGCCACCGTCATCTTCTTTTCGCAACCGCTCACGCTGACCTCGCCTTCGTACACGCGAACCCGGCCGCCGTCGTGAGCCCACATCACTTCGTATCGATCGTAAGGCGGTTTCCCAGGGACAGCCATGGGCTGCACGGTGTAATGATGCACATGAACCGCTACTCCCGTTTTCGTGCTGACGCTGGCCGTCCCTTGCCTCAACTCGATCAGGTTCGCATTCACATACGCGGCCGAGGAGAGCGGCTCGACATGCACTTCATCGCCACTCGGTTGCAGCACCACTTTGTCGTTGGCGGGAATTTCGATGAGATCGCCGGGGAGCACTTCATGAGCCAGTGACTTCTGCCCGTTCACCAGAACGTTCGGTCCAGAGTATATCGGCGCTGCCTGATTCTGCCCCTCGGACGGCGAACAGAGCGTCAGGCCGGACAAAAACACGAGTGCGGCGCCGGCTTTCAGAAGACCCGACACACGACCACCCACGATTTCAGAATGCTTGCCAATGTGCCAGATATTAGTGCGGGACGAAGGGGAAAACCAGCGATTGCTGGTTACTGGAAAGGCACTCATGCCTCTCGACGGTACACGGTCGGCTGGCCGTCAGGACTTGGCAGCCGATGGCGAAGGCGGCAATTCCTGGCCCAGTTCCTGGTTCGAGGCACGCGGCGTGGCGAAGCGCTTGTGAGCCAGGCTCCCCTCCGCATTACGCTTGCACGCAATCAACTCGGCGACAATCGAAACCGCAATCTCCTCTGGTGTGACCGCTCCGATTTCCAGGCCAACCGGCGCCATCACCCGTTCGAATAATTCTGGTGCAAGCCCTTCGTTCTGCAATTCCCTGAAGATGGTCAGAACTTTCCGTTTGGACCCGATCATACCGATGTAGCGCGCCTCCGTTTGCACCGCCCAACGAAGCACACGCATGTCGTCGCGATGCCCGCGAGTGACAATCACGATGTAGGTGTTTCCGTTCGGTGTAATGCGCGCAAGGGCCTTTTCGAAATCCTCGGCGATCACTTCGCGCGCTTCCGGAAACCGCTCCGCATTGGCATAGCTTTCACGATCGTCGACCACCACCACGTCGAAACCCGCAGTTCGCGCCACTCTGTAAACGTTGTAGGCGACGTGTCCGGCGCCAAACAGACAAATCAACGGCACAGGTAGAATTGGCTCCACGTAGATCTCCAGAGTTCCACCGCAGACCAACCCGGTGTCGTACCGCGGATTCTGGTTCAGATTGAAAGTCAGCGAGCGAGGTTTTTCCTGTTCCATCACTTCGCGAGCTGCCTGCCAGACGTCGGCTTCGACGCATCCGCCGCCCACGGTGCCAACGATCGAGCCATCGTCGCGAACCAGCATCTTCGCCGTTTGAAAAGACGGAATCGAGCCGCGCACATTCACGATGGTCGCCAGAGCTCCGCGTCTTCCCTGCCGCCGCAGACTCACGATCTCTTCCCAAAGATCCATAAAAAGATTATCTGGAATGCTGGATGGCAAGTCAAAAGCGGCTTTGCCGCGATTTCCTCCGCAAACGTTCATGAAGTCTCTGGTTTATAATCGTAGTTTCGCCTACAACGTCTGGAGTTTCTAGAAGATGATCAAGTTCCTTCAAACCCCCGGGAAAACCAAGAAAATCGTACTCGGCGGGCTTCTCGTAATCATTTGCGGCGCCATGGTAGTTACCCTCATCCCCGGCGGCATCCTCGGTGACGCTCTCGGCTTCGGTACTCTTGGCCAGGATGTGGTCGCCCGCATCGGAGACCAGGATGTCACTACCCAGGACATCAACCAGATGGCGCGCCAAATCGCGCAACAACAGTTTGGCGGACGCTCGGTCCCGCCGATGTTAATGGGTTTCCTGCGGCAGAATGCCGCAGAACAACTGCTCATTAAAGGAGCGATCCTGTCGGAAGCCGAACGCCTCGGACTGCAGGCCACTGATGCCGAGTTGCGCGACGAATTGGAACATGGCGTCTACAGCCAGACGTTCTTTCCCAACGGTCAGTTCATTGGACAGGAAGCTTACGAAAACCTCATTACCAGCCGCGCCCAGATTTCGGTGGCACAGTTCGAACAGAGCGTGAAGGAACAGCTCACCATTAGCAATTTGCGTGCTGCTGTTGTCGCCCCGGTATCAGTCACGCCAGCCGAAGTAGAGGCCGCCTACAAGAAGGACAACACAAAGATCAAGTTTGACTATGCCGTCCTCACGCCTGAGGACATAGAGAAACAGATTCATCCCACCGACGCCGAACTGAAATCCTTTTACGACAGCAATAAGAATCTGTACACGAACTCCATTCCCGAGAAGCGGCAGATTCGCTACGTCGTTGTCGACACCAACAAGCTCGCCGACAACATTCAGGTCTCCGAGCAAGACCTGCAACGCTACTACAACCAGCACCAGGACGAGTACCGTGTTCCTGAAGAAGTCAAGGTTTCCCACATTCTCATCAAGACTCCGCTGCCCGGTCCCGACGGCAAGGTCGACCAGAAGGGTGTTACCGACGCGAAAGCGAAGGCAGAAGACATTCTGAAGAAGTTGCAGGCTGGTGCGAACTTCGCTGATATGGCGAAGAAGTATTCCGAGGACCCTGGAAGCGCCAGCCAGGGAGGCGAACTGGGATGGATCGGTCGTGGCCGTACCGTGCCTGAGTTTGAAAAGGCGGCATTCAGCCTAAAGCCAGGTCAGATGAGCGGTTTGGTGCAAAGTAGCTACGGCTTCCACATCATCAAAGTGGAAGATCGCCACGATGCGCACCTGAAAACGCTCGACGAAGTAAAGGCGCAGATCGAACCTCTCATCAAACGCGAGAAGGCTGCAGGCGCCGCGCAAGCACTCGCCAGCAAGGTTTA
>JAJPJE010000098.1 GCA_021324365.1 Terriglobia bacterium
AAAGAATACGGCCGTAATACCGCCGAGAAATACCAGCGGCACAAAGACCATTATTGGAGTCAACGTCGAACCGATTAACGCCGGTGTGAGTTCGGTGATCGCGCTTCGCGAGGCCTCCGCCGGGGATTGCCCCATTGACAAGTGAACGGAAATGTTTTCGACCATGACGATGGCATCGTCGATCACTACGCCGATGCAGGCCGCGATTCCGCCGAGCGTCATCAAATTGAAGCTCATACTGAAGAGCCTCATAAAGACGATGGCGATCAAGGCAGCGATCGGAATCACGACAGCAGCAACCAACGTGCTCCGCCAGTTCTTCAGAAATCCCATCAGAACGAGGACCGAGAGCGCCAATCCAATCAGGATGCTTTCAGTAACGCCCGAGATGGACTGCCGAACCAGGATTGACTGATCGTAGTAGGTCGAAAGCTGGATATCCGGAGGCAAGGTCTTCCGGATATCTGCGAGCTCCTGATTTACGGCGTCAGCGATCTTGACCGCATTGCCATCCGGCTGTTGCAGCACGTTAACCAGGACTGCGGGCCGGCCATTCGCGGTGACGATGTTGTAGATCGGGCGTTCACCAGGAACAACGGATGCAAGGTCCTTTATCAGGACTGGCGTTCCCTTGATCACATCGACTACGGTGTTCTCGACCTGCTCCTTCTGCTCCAAGAGCCCGGTCACCGTCGTCAGGTAGAGGTGATAGTTCTCCTGAACCATCCCCGCCGGTGCAATCGTGTTGCTGTTCTTGATTGCATCCACCACCTTCGTGAGTGGAAGGTTGTAGCCGTTCAGTCGCTTTGGATCGACCAGGACGTGATATTCCGGTGGCCGTCCACCGACAATACGAGCTTCGGCAACTCCGGGAAGCCTATAAAGGCGCGGTGCGAAGTTGTAGTATGCGAGATCCCACAGTTCGGTGAGCGGGCGATTCGGGGAGGTCACGCTAAACCCGATCATCGGGAAAACAGAAAACGTCAGCCGATTGATGTAAAACCGTGTGCTGGGAGGCAGGCTGGGTGTGATCTGCGCGATGCGCCCTTGCACCAAATGAAGCGCGTTCAAAATGTCGATGTCCCAACGGAAGAACACGTTGATCTCCGTTGAGCCTCGTCCAGTAACCGAGCGAACCGTAGTGATGCCCGGCACAAGGCGTATAGCTTCCTCAATCGGTCGAGTCACCGTTAGCATCTGCACGTTAACCGGCGCGATGCCGTTATCGGCCAAAATGACGATTCTCGGAAAATCGGTTTGGGGAAAAATCGAGATCGGGATTTGAGGGATTAGCACCGCGCCTGCTAGTGCGACGCTGAGGATCACCAGCACCAGTGCGCCTCCATGCGCTTGAACAAATCCCGCGACACCGCCCTTCACTGCTTTGCCCCTTCGGAACCACCATTACCGATTCGCACTTCCGTGCCGTCCGGCAGGGCATAGCCTCCTTCGGTGACCACAATTTCGCCAGCTTGCAGTCCGGAACGAACTTGAATCTGAGTTGGCAGGCGAACGCCAACTTGCACTTCTCTTCTGTGCGCGATTCGTTTCTCGTCAACGACCAGCGCGATACCGGTGTCTGTCCCTTCATTGATTTGGACAGCCGCTGTCGGCACCACGACTGCCCCTTTAATGGAGGCGATCTCGATGGAAAGGCTGCCGAAAACACCCACCCTCAGCGAAGTTGGAGGATTCGCGACTTCGCACCACACTTCGACTGTCCGTCGCGCTGGATCAACGGCTCGGTTCACGACGGTGATCTTTCCCTTCGCCCCCTGGATATTGCCATCCCCCGCTGCAAACGTGCACAGTTGACCCCGCTGAACCGCTGATGCGCTGCTCTCAGGGACTTGAGCTCGGGCCGTTACGATCGAGAGATCCACGATCGTGTAAGTGGGCGTGCCCGGACCGGCCATATCCCCTGGATATTGAAACTGTTCGGTCACGGTGCCCTGAAAGGGACTGCGCAAATCCGTGTATTGGAGGTTCGCCGTAGCGCCATTCAGTCGAGCCCGTGCCTGCTCGACCCGCGATCTTGCGATAGCCACGTCTCCCGTCGCGGATTGTCTCTGAAGGAGATCGAGAGACTTCTGAGCGACCTCAAAGTTTGCCTTTGCTGTAGCGAGTTCCGTTTCGGTTTGAAGCAGGTCCTTCTGCGGGATGGCGCCCTGTTCGAATAGCCGCTTACGGCGGTCGTAGTTCTTCTGCGCCTGATCCAATGCGGCCCGAGTTGTCTCAACTTGACCCCGGCCACGCTCTACATCTGCAGGTACAGTCCCTGCCTGGGTCTTTTGAAGGTTGGCCTCTGCATCAGAGAGCGAAGCCTGCGCCTCTTCTCGCTGAGCGGTCAAGTCACGATTCTCCAGGATTGCCAGTACGTCGCCAGCCCGAACGTTGTCGCCTTTGCGCGCTCGCAGTTCCCGAATTGGCGCCGTAATCCGGGCCGCTACATTTGCCTGGTCGCGAGGAAAGATTGTCGCCGGCGCCGTCACGACTTGTGGAATGTCTGCAATAGCGGCACGCGACACCTTTACCTGCACCACAGGCTTTTCGGGAGCATCTTCTTTGGCTCGGTCGCAGCTGCACAGCAACGCTGCGCAAATAATTAACGTAGTTACCTTCATCGTCCGGCGGCGACCTCCAAATCGGCTCGCGCGACGGCATAGTTGGCGAGAGCCGTAAAGTAGTTCGTACGGGCTTGCGCGAGCTGCGTCTGAGCGGCAACCACATCCAAGGCAGGACCCTCGCCGCCCTCGTATCGAATCCGGGAAAGCCGGAGGTTGTCGTCGGAGGTCCGGACTTGGGTGTCGGCGAGTCTGATCTGCTCGAATACCGATTTCACCCTCGCCAAGGCAACCTGATAATCGCGCGAAAATTCCCTACCTGAAATCTCTTTACGCGTGTCAATCTGGTCGGCACGAAGCCGGAACTGTTGAGCGAGGCTGCGCGTTCGGAACCAGTCAAAAACTGGGATATTCAATGAGAAAAACGCTGCTTGTCCACGGTCGCGAATCGCGACTCTGTTGGAATCGATGCCGTACTCGAAATTGAAGTTGAGTTGAGGGAAAAGGAACGAACGTTGGTGCCGGTAGTCGGCTTCAAATCCGCGCTTCTGAGCGTCAAATAGCCTGAATTCAGGTCTTCCCAAGAAAGGTGTCACCTGTTGCTCCGGCTCCGGCGATGGTTGCGATTCCAGTGTGTCGGCCAACGAGAGCTCGGTAGCGACATCCGCGCTCCAAAACGAAGCAAGTTCCGAATTCGCGACTTGGGCATCTAGTTCAGCAACGCGAACAGCTTGTGTGAGAAACGCAACTTGGGATTCCGCCTTCGCTACGTCCGCCTGCGCAACTTCACCCGATCTGAACATTGTGCGTGTCCTGTCGGCAAACGATTCCGCCTCTTTGAGGACGTCTCGATTTGCGGCAACGAGACGTCGCGCGAGCAGGACACGATAGTACGCTCCTGTGACCGCTCGCTTCAGATCGCGTTCGATGATTGCCAAATCCGCCGCCGCGATCTGCTGGTCTGCTCGGGCGCGCGCCAATGCCGCCCGGAGCCGCCCCGAAATGTCCAGTTCCCAGGCAGTGGTGGCGAGCGACTGATATTCGCGGACGCCGTTTAGGGCCACGAAGCTGCCGACACTCGTGCTGCCGGGCTCGATCGATACACCGGCGGGAGATGATGCCGTGCGCGGAGGGCTGTTGTAAGTGAATCCGTTGTTCAGCTGAGCTTGCGGAAGGAACGATGAACGTGCGGCACTAACGCCCCGATCGGCGATCCGGCGCTCCTGCTGCGCGACCGTGATCAGCGAAGGCGCTTTGAGCGCGAGCCGCACGCAGTCGTCGAGCGTCAAAGGGCTGGTCTGCGCGATGAGCAAACCAGCCGGGCACATGAATACGGCAGCTATCCGAAGAGCGGCTTTCACAGATCGTCCCGATTGCCACCTCAGTGGCCTCCATAAAACACAAAAGCTCCCACCGTTCGGTAGGAGCTATCATTCTCCGCTATCGGAGACGGTTAAAGGTGAACCCCATCACCCGGCGGCAATCACTTGCCGCTACAAATGTTTGATTCACCAGTATAGTCGATCAGGAGCCGTTTCAAATGCTGTGGAAAGCGTGCTTCTGCCCCGGCGCTCAAGCTACGGCTGCTCGCGTAGAAGCACGCCATGGCGGCTGACAATGTCGCTGGATGATCCCCCGGCGGTAAGCCGCCGGTTTCGGGATCAAACGGCGGAATCAAGCTACCTCCATGATTACAGATACAATATAGGTTGTCAATAGAATTGCTGACATACCGTGGCGACAGCAAACGATCATCGCGTAGCCTCGCCGAAAAACTTCAAAGCAATCGAAATCGCGTAGAGTGCTAGATTGTAAGCAGCATGAGCCACTGCCGCCGGTGCCGCCGAGCCGTACGCATATCGGATCCCTCCGTAGAGTGCGCCGGTTGACGTGATACATGCCATCTGTAGCCATGTCGTGCCCGGTTGCGACAGGTGGACCACAGCAAACACCGCAGCCGCAATCGGAACCGCGAGCAAACTGTACTGAGGCCGCCGAAGTCTACGGAAGCACCACAGGATCACGGCAAACAGATAGCCGCGAAACAGGATTTCCTCAAGAACAGGGCCTAGCGAAACCTGAAGCAGGATCAGCTTGCGATCATCGCTCAGCCGCACGGCTTGGGCCGAGAGGGACGCCAGCATGAACACTATTCCGCCGGCGATGAATCCCGCACCAGCTGACACCAGCCACGTTGCACCTCCGACTGATCTCCAACGGGCATGGTCCAGACCCAGTTCGTTCAACCGGTCCAGATTCAGCCCCGCGAAGATCACGAACCCCACTGTTCCAAGACAACCGATGATTCCATTCCGAATACCGGACTCAGCCAGGAATTGCCAGCTACCGAGCAGCAGAAGCCAGAAGACAACCTCGCGCGCTCCGCGCCATGCGACATGATCGGGACTTTTGCCGGCAACGCGCGTCTGC
>JAJPJE010000001.1 GCA_021324365.1 Terriglobia bacterium
AAATAGCTGAACATCTGATCTTGCTGATGATCGTTTCCGCGCATGCTCTCTGGTAGCATGCCTGCGCTGTGGATTACGAGTAGTTTTTCAGCAGCCTGCTAGGCATAAGCCTTAGGGAAGTCGGCGGTCGGCCTGAGCCCTTCTTCGATAGGCGAATACCACCGCCAGCAGAGGCGCGGATAAAAGAACTCCCCAGAAGCCTAGCAGCAAACCAAGCACGATCGGAGTGATGATGGAAGCCCAAACCGGCACGCGCGCGGTTCGCTTCATGATCATGGGCTGGAGGAAAAAGCCGTCTACCGCGGCGATTACCGCATAAAGGATCAGCAGATACAACAGTGGCATCCACTGGCCCCCGAAAACACCTTCGACGCCTAGAATGACCGCAGGTCCGATCAGCGTCAGCGCGGGGCCAATATTGGGTACGAACTGCAGTATGCCGCCCAGCGCCCCCCACAAGATCGCCAGTGGAACCCGCAATATCATCAGGCCAATGAGCCAGAGGCAGGCCACCGCAAGCGCGTCATAGGTCTGCGCGATGAGCCACTGTTTGAGCGCTCCAGCCGTTAGCCGAACATGTTCCCCGGCTCGCATTGCTGCATGATGACACAGCAAGTCCTTGAGAATACAGTGAGTAAGACAAATCCTGACCGGCAGCGCCGGCGCTGAGGTCCCCGAGTTCAGGCTTTGTAAACCGCATGCTCCGCATCGCGTCCATAGAGACAGCACGGAGACGATTGGTGGCAGACGCCCTGGCGAACCTAAGCATGTTCGGTAAAGTGGCCGCAACTGAAGCATTTTCGGCGGAGAGCTTCGACCAACTTGTTTTTGTTCACCAGAAACGAATCTACCGACTGCTGATTTCGTTATTGCGAGATCCTGACGCCGCGGACACGCTTACGCAGGAATGCTTCTTGAAGGCATATACCAGCCGGACCAGCTTCCGCGGAGAGTGTTCGGTTGAGACCTGGCTCTATCGCATCGCAGTCAATCTGGCCCGCGATCATGTACGCAACCGGCGCAGCGCTTTCTGGCGAAAGCTGTTTTCCGCCCGAAAATCGCCGGAAGAAGAACTGGACGATGTGGCACAGACCATCCCGGACAAGCGCCCTTCGCTGGAGCGCAGCATGCTGGCAAGGGAGGAAGTTGCTCTGGTTTGGAAAACTGCCGAGCACCTTTCTCCTATGCAACGCGAGGTCTTTCTATTGCGCTTTGCGCAGGATATGAGTTTGGAAGAAATCGCGCAGACCTTGGAAGTGCAGCTGGGAACCGTGAAGGCGCATTTGTCGCGTGCATTGAGTACGGTACGGGCAAGAGTTAAGGAGCACCGAAGTGGACCGCCACTTAAATGAACTCGAAGCAAATGAAGTGCTGGCCGGCAATGTATCGCCAGAAGTAGCGTCGCACCTCGCAGCTTGTGCGCTTTGCCGGTCGAGTCGAGACGAGATGGAACACCTGCTGCGCGCGTTGACAGCCGAAGCAGACCATCTCTCCGAAAAGCCGGACGCGTTCTGGCTCGCGCAGCAACGGCAGATTAGCAGCCGGATTCTGCCGCCAAGGCGACGCTATTTCGCGCCTCGCTATGCCTGGGCTGCGGTTGCGGCCATCCTGATCGTAGGTATCGCGTTCCTGCTGAAGCCCGGAACTCCGCCGAAGGTGCCCGCACCGGTCGCGATTGCGGCAGAAAATGACCAGCAACTGATGATCGATGTTGAGCAGACGCTCAACTCTGATGTAGCGCCGCCACTTGAGCCGGCACAAGTGCTGGTACAGGCAATGACGCAAACTTCCAGTAATCATCCGGCAACTGTTTCCAAGGAGACCCGCAATGAAAACTAAATCATTTTGGTGGTTGGTTCTGTTACTGGCGAGCGTTACCGCGTTCGCGCAGGATCCGGCACCGCCTGCTGCACCCGGCAGTGGTCCAGGTTCCATGGGATCGATGCACCGTCCGATGGGCATGTGGTGGAAGAATTCGGATGTGGCCAGCAAGTTGAAGTTAAGCGACCAACAGGTCCAGCAACTGGAAAACACCTTTTATCAGCATCGGCTGAAACTTGTGGATCTGCGGGCCAATGTCGAGAAACAGGATTTGCAGTTGCAGCAACTTCTCGACGCCGCGAACCCCGATGATTCCGCGATTTTGACCCAAGTCGACCAACTGTCGGCAGCGCGCAATCAACTGGCGCGCGAGTTCACGCTGATGTCGCTCGATTTTCGCAAAGTCCTTACCCCGGATCAGTGGAAGCAACTGCGCTCCATGATGCCCGGCCCTGGACAGCATTTCATGAGGAGGCAATTCGGTCATGGCCGAAGCAACGGCGGACCGGGTGCTCCCGGCGGACCGGACGGGCCTCCACCTCCTCCAGGTTCCCTCCCGTAACGCCTACGGCGCCTGGTACCATCTCCTCGGTACCAGGCTTTTTTCGCGTGCTATCCTTAAAGTATGAAATTCGGCGTCATCATGTTTCCCGGCTCAAACTGTGACCAGGACCCCTTTTGGGTTTTGCAGTGAGTAGCGAAACAGCCAGTCAGCTATCTATGGCACGAATCGCACGACCTCGAAAACAGTGACGTCATCATCGTTCCCGGCGGCTTCTCCTATGGCGATTACCTGCGCACAGGTGCGATCGCACGGTTCTCGCCGGTAATGGAATCGGTTAAGAAGTTTGCTGCGAACGGCGGCCTGGTGCTCGGTATCTGTAACGGATTTCAGATCCTTTGCGAATGCGGACTCTTACCCGGTGCGCTGCTGCGTAACGCCGGGTTGAAATATATTTGCCGTCCGGTTCACGTGCGCGTCGAAAACAACGAAACCCCGTTCACGAACAATTGCAATAAAGGCGAAGTCCTCCTCATTCCGATAGGGCACATGGAAGGCAACTACTTCTGTGATGAATCTGCATT
>JAJPJE010000059.1 GCA_021324365.1 Terriglobia bacterium
TCGCTCAAGGATGGTAAAACGAACGCCGAGGCTCGCGCCAGGCATGCCGCTTTGTCAGCGCCAAATTGCGGGCCAATGAAGACAACACGCGGCGCAGCGAGGCTGGCTGCAGCCTGCTTTAGTATCGCCTCGTGGCCGAGCTGGTTCCAGCCAGCGATGACAAGCCACCAATCATTGCGAGCGCGGGCGCCATGCTGCACTCTTGCCCACGCCTTGATCAGAGCAAGAATGTTCTTCTTGGGGTGCAAGCGCCCAAGGAACAAGAGAACATGCGCGCCTGTGGGAACTCCGTGCGCCCCCCACGGGACTGAAACCGTTACAATATTGGCGATGTCGAGATTGACCCCGTTCGGAATCACCGCGATAGGTATATTTGGCACTATGCGCCTTATTGACCTCGCCTCTTTCTCACAGAGAGCATGGAGACAATCGGTATGTTCGAAGACTCTGCGCATCCAGCCGCGCCAAGCGATGGCTTTCTTAAAACGGCTGCGGCGCAGTGCCCAGGCCTCAAGCATACCCCGAGGAGAAACAACAACAGGACTGCGAAGCGACTCGTTGAGGATCTGTCGCACCGCGAAACTAGCCGGCCCCCAAATACCATGGAGATGGACCACGCTAGGGGACTCGCAGCGGCACAGCCTGACCATTTGCTGCGTTGAACCAAACGGTCCTAGAGGTGATTGTGACGCTAGACGCAGTTGTGTCGCTCCCCAAGCCACGCTGTCCTCTTTTGAATGAGCATCTTCAAGTGCCACGACTGCCGTCGCCCAAGATCCACTGGCATCCACAGCCCTGCACGCTCCTCGGACGCTCTCGAACAGGCCCCCAGCGAGACGGGAAGCACTATCGGTGATATGAACAACCCTCCTCATACCGGCCTGCGAAACTTGAATAAGGCATCCCCACCACGTTTTCTCAGCCTCTCGGCATAAGCCGCTTCAAGGCGGTGGTTTAGCCGGCCGAGAATACGATCGCCGAAGGGCAGGCAGAATCCATAACGGCGCATCTCAGCAAATTCGAACCCGGCCGCTGCGGCGGCTCCAACGATCTCCTCCCTTGAGAAAGCTCTCACCTTATGGCGCATGCGCCGAAACGGCGACCGCGCGTAGAGCGTCGTTATCCAAACCCCTAAATGGTCTGTGAGAGAGGACTGAACAATGAGCACACCACCAGGCCGAAGGCAGGTAAAGATGTCAGCCAGAAGTTCCTGCAGCCGACCTGTATGCGCGATCAACCCAAGGCAAAGAATTATGTCAAATCGATCGGGAGGTTGCCTCGCAAGCAGCTCGAAAGCGTCTTCATTAGTCCATGTGATATTGCCTGCCAGTGACCGCGCGTTGAAGACACGCTGACATGAGCGGACCATCCCCGGGCTAATGTCATTGAGAAGCAAGTCATCAAATTCGAAGGTTGCGGCAACAGCATAGGTGATCTCCCCAGTGCCAGTTGCAATGTCGAGCAGCGCTCGCGGTTTCTCTCCAGACAGCAATTCGATTGTTAGGCGGCGCCTCAGCTGAAAAAGAACGGCGGCACCGCTTAGTGTTTCTGAGTCGAAGAATGCTGAATAACTTTCTGCCTGTTGTTCAAAAAACTCCCTCACACATCTTTGGTTGGCAGCGACTTCGACCGGTTGCCTTCCAGACAAAGAGCCATTACAGCTTTTCATCGGATTCTCCTTCGCTAGCAACTGCCGACATCATGTCCTTGCCCACCTCCGTATCGGTTCCCGAGAATCCAGCCGGGAGCCGATCACTGCGCGTGCGCTGTGAGCTTCCCTGGACTCGTCTGACGTGCACGAAATAAAAGTAGTCTGAAGCAACGCCGCTCACATTGTCCTCGCATGGAGTCGAGTTATCGTTCGAAGTAGTACATATTGTACATCGTGAGTGCGCATTTGTGGCACTGAAAGCGCCACTTGGATCGCGCTTATGAGACCCTGTGCAAACGATTCAGGTGTCCAACGCTCTACAATTTTACGGCTTTTTTCACCCATCGACACTCGATCACACTCCGGCGAAGCAACATGGCTCATCATGCCGGCAAGCGCACCTATGTCAAAAGGATCGAAAACGAAGCCATTTTCGCCATCCTCGACAAGCTCTGGGGTGCAGCCGCAGCGGTTCGAGACGATAACTGGCAGACCGCTTGCCATTGCCTCATTCACCACGAGGCCCCACTGCTCCGAAGTGCTTGCATGCACGAATGCACTTGCGAGGCCATAATACGCCGGTAGCTCGGCATACTGTTTGAAGCCGGGCATAGTGATCGCATTGCCTAGGCCAAGATGATTGATCTGCTGCTCGATGTGCGGCCGCAGATTGCCGTCGCCCAGCAGAACAAGGTTCCATGCCTCGCTACCGGCTACCGCGCGGTAGGCAGCAAAAGCCGCGATGAGCCGATGCAGGTTCTTCTTCTCAACGAAACGGGCCGAAGCGAGAAAGTAGCGCTCCGGAAGTCCGAGTTCGATGCGGCATGTCGCGGCCTGACGACGGGCTCGGCCGGCACCAATACCGAAATGGGCATTGTCGACCACATCGTAGCCGGTGAATATCCGCTCGGATGGCATTCCTAGACTCGAAAGATAGTCCACATGCCGCTGGCCGCCAACCAATCCTGCCGAGAAGCGTGCAACGATCCCGCGTTTCACAAGCTCCCGCCACCACGGGCGATCGGAATCCTGCTTGCCGCTATCCGACATCACGATGGCCGGGATACGATGGTGAAGGGCCCACAACAGCATCGAATGGGCATATCCGGCGGACCACCCAGGCACCGCAACGACATCCGGCTTAATCGTATCGAGTGCAGCCGTGACTTTAGCGTCGACATCGGCGAAGTTTTTTTGCGAAATTGGCGCATCGGTAAAGAGTGTGATGCGGCGGAAGCAATCGGCGTCCACGTATTTGTCCCACGCGTAAACATCGTCAGCCTCGGAACCTTCGATTCCCACAACCTCGCAGTAAGCCGCGAGCGCATTCACGCGCGCCACTATGTAGGGTCCAAAAATGCCAAACATGATAGCAACCTTGGGCTGCCGTTTCATGCCGCGTGTCCTAGCCTAGCGATCGTGCCGATTCCCTCGGCCCATCCCGGAAGAAGTCGTAACACAGCATTCATCGCTCGAGCGCCAAAGCCGGTTCCCCCACCAGGATACGCGAAGTGATTTTCCGGCTCCCAATCAGCTCTCTTCAGAAGATTGATCAGAGTATAGAAAGAGTGAAATGCGACGTGATCGCAATGAATTATTTCGTAGCCCAGCGGAACTCGCAAGAATCCCTTGATGTTGTACGCGTTCGGAACTGAGACGATAAAGCGTGTTTTCTTGCTTGCGACCGACCGAATATTTTGAAGTGCCAGAAAAGGGTTATTCACATGCTCAAGGACATCCGTCAGCAGGATTACGTCAAAGTCACGCCCTTTAGGGTCAACATGAAATCCCGGTCCTCAATGTCGCCCACGAGGAAGTCTTGATCTGGGAAGCGCTCCTCCAGCCATGCAAGGGCATCTCGGTCGATGTCGACCCCGCAAAGGCAGGAAGCCTTTCGAATGAGCTTCTCATGCAGCAGGCGGCCAGCCTTTTGATCCTCGACGTGACCGGGCGAAGCCGTACAGCCGAGGTGAAGCACACGGCGTTCAGTGCAGTGTGCAATGATCAGCGCGTCTCGGTCGACTAGTTGCAGCTGGCGTGGAAGAGGTGATGTCATGTTGATTTTCCAATGATGCCGGGTCTTGGCGAACGAACCAGAGGGACAAGACGATTTAGATTCGATGCTCCGAAAAATGAACCGCGAGCTGAAAGATCCAATCAACGGCAGTTGCGCGTTGGTCTTGTTTGGATACGCGCCCAACTCAACGGGAGCACCAGAAGCATCCCAAGTTGGATCCAGTACACAACGAACCATGCTGTCGAGTGAGTGATGGCCTCCAGCGCTTGAGGCACCATCAGCATATAGGCCAGCTGCGCAACGGTGTTGCCAGCCATTGCTGCTAAGTAAACGGAACTCATAGCCCATCCGATAAGGAAGAACACCAGAGCGCCGAAAAACCAGAAGGCCTGGAATGAATCGGCGAGTCCGGTGTGTGTTAGCCCGACGGGGCTAGTGTAAGAATAAATGTCGGCTACAGGATCATCAATGGTGAACATCAGCCCGTTCTTGAAGTCTTCACCAAGAATTTGCGCCGGCACATAACGGAAAACGAAAAAGTTCCAGTATCCAGCACCCAAATTGTAAGTGGAGGTGGATTGCGCCGCAGCGATATCATAGACGGCAGTCAATAATTCGCTGGGTTGTCCA
>JAJPJE010000122.1 GCA_021324365.1 Terriglobia bacterium
CGCAGAGCTTCTTCCGCCTGCATTTGCGTCGTGATGTCGCGATTGATCTCCAGTACCCCCGGGTCGCCATTGCGCTTGGCGGCCTGGCGGCTCGCAACGACAATCTCTCTGCCGTCCTTGGTGCGATGAATGATGTTGCCGTCCCATCGACCCTCTGTGGCTAGGGCCGCCTCCACTTTTTCGGCGGGAACTTCCCATTGCGACTTCAGCAAGTGCCGGAGGTTCTGTCCCATGGCCTCCTCGCGTGTCCATCCGTATAGTGCTTCGGCGCCGGCATTCCAGTAACGAACATTCCATCGCTCATCGCAAACGATAATGGCCTCCGAAGCAAGCTCCAGCAATTCCGCACGTTCTCGTAGCGTCTGCTCCATTTGGACTCGCTGCGTTATGTCGACATGCGCACCTACGGCGCCGCGAATATTCCCTTCTTCGTCGAAGAGCGGGTTGGCGCTGATCACCATGTGCAGTACCGTTCCGTTTTCGTAACGAAGCTCCACTACATCTCCCGCGACTGGCTGTCCTAGCGAGGCCGCGCGCTGCATGGGCAGAAGCTCAGGTGGAACGCGTTTTCCGTCCTTGTAGACCTCGTATGGCAGGGTGGAAACGGTGCTTTTGGAGACGTTCTCGCCGAATCTCGTTCCAATGATTTGAGTAAGCGTTGCATTCGCGGTAATTACTTTGCATTCCGGATCGTGCGCCACGGCGACGCCGACAGGCAATACCTGCATGATGGTTTCAAGCTCTGTAACCCTCTGCTTCAACTCACGGTTGAGCCTGAGTATTTGCGACTGGCTCTCTTCCAGTTCGCGCGTGCGTTCCTGAACCCGTTGCTCCAATTGGCGGTTCAGATGCTCCAGTTGATGGCGCTTACGATGAAGTTCGGCGAAGACGCTAACCTTCGCGCGAAGTAATTCGGGGATAACCGGCACGGAGATGTAGTCCACCGCGCCGCGTTCATATCCCTTCATACGATCTACGTCCGAGAGGTGAACCGCCGAAATGAAGATGATCGCAGTCTTCTGAAACCTGGGATGTTGCCGGATCATCTCGGCTAGTTGAAAGCCGTCGAGCTCCGGCATGCTTACGTCCATCAGCACCACAGCGATATCGTTTTTCAGCAGGTGCTCAAGCGCTTCCCTGCCCGAAGTCGCCTTGATGAGGTTTTCCCCAAGGTCGTTAAGGATGGCTTCGTAACTCAGCAATTTTCCCGGCTGGTCGTCCACCATCAGAATGTTGACTTGATCCTGCGTCATTTTTTTCTCTCGTCGTGCTCTGCTGTATCTTTCTTCTCCGTTCCTTCCACGCTTACCGGTGCAGCCACATGCGCAAGGCCGAAAGCAGCTGCTCGGTGTTCACAGGTTTGGCAAGGTATTCGGATGCACCCGCCTCAAGACACTTCTCACGATCGCCCTTCATGGCTTTCGCGGTAAGGGCAATAATCGGCAGCCGCCGGAAAGACGGATTCTGCCGGATTACCTGCATCGTTTCGTACCCGTCCATTTCCGGCATCATGATATCCATCAGCACGATCGATACATCAGGCGTGCTCTCCAGAGTTGCGATTGCCTCCCGCCCAGTGCCGGCGGTCAGTACGGTCATCCCGCGCCGCTCAAGAACGCTGCTCAGAGCGAAGATATTGCGCACGTCGTCGTCCACAACCAGTACCTTGCGGCCGACCAGTGCATCGTCGGATCGGTGCAGGCGTTCGAGCATGCGCTGTTTCTCCGCTGGCAAATCGGCGACTACGCGATGCAGAAACAGAGCCGTCTCATCGAGCAGACGTTCTGGCGATTCAACGCCTTTTACCACCACGCTGCGCGCCAGCGTGTGCAGGCGCGCATCTTCGTCTGGCGTCAGTTCCTTTCCGGTAAAGACCACAACCGGCAGATCGCTGAGCGATTCCGAGTTGCTCATCTGCTCCAGCACTTCAAAGCCCGACATGTCGGGCAGCCTCAAGTCGAGCACCACGCAGTCGAAAGCCTCGTTCTGAACGGCTTCCAAAGCATCGGCTCCGCGGGAGACCGTCGCGATATCGATGTCGTCATGCCCCAGCAGTTCCCGAATACTGAACTGCTCCGTGGGGTTGTCTTCCACGATCAACAGTCGCTTGCGCCGCGGGGTGGCGTATTCCTTGATTCGCCCGAGTGCGGACTCCAGTCCTTCCGGCGTAGTTGGCTTCGTAATGAAAGCAAAAGCACCATGTGATAACCCATGGTGCCGGTCTTCATCGAGCGTCAACATCTGCACCGGAATGTGACGAGTAGCCGGGTCCTGCTTCAGATGGTTGAGAACAGTCCACCCGAGCATGTCTGGGAGAAATACATCGAGGGACACCGCGCTCGGCTTGTACTCTTTCGCCAACGACAGTGCCTCGGTGCCCTTCAATGCAACCAGGACTTTGAACCCCTTGTCTCTCGACAGATCGAGCAACACGCGAGCGTAATGCGGGTCATCTTCCACGATCAGGAGCACCGTATCTCCTGGCTGCAGATTGGCGCGATCGTCCTGGATGCGTTCTTCCGCATGCTCAGTGATCGTGACCGTCTTCAACTGAACCGGCCTTGCCGGAACCGAACCGTCACTTTCCACGATGGTGACTGCGGCAGCCGTCGGACCTACGTATGTCTGAGGCAAGTAGAGGGTGAAAGTGCTGCCTTTCCCCGGCGCACTTCGTAGCTGAATTTCACCACCGAGCAGGCTGGCCAGTTCGCGGCTGATGGCCAGGCCTAGTCCGGTCCCGCCGTATTTACGGCTGGTACCGGCATCTGCCTGCTGGAAGGCCTCGAAGATGATGCGTTGTTTGTCGAACGGAATGCCGATGCCGGTATCGGCGACCTCAAAGGCCACTACAGAAGCGGCACCGTTCAGAATGGGGTGATCCTGACTCCAACCGGAACTGGCAAGCGAAACCGACAGCCGCACGCCGCCTTGCTCGGTGAACTTGAATGCGTTGGACAGCAGGTTTTTCAGCACCTGTTGCAAGCGCTTCGAGTCGGTCACCAGGTTTCGGGTCAGTTGCGGATCCGTAGCGACCTCGAACGCAAGCCGCTTGTTCTCCGCTTCATGGCGGAACGGACGCGCCACCATTTCCAGTAGCGCGGTGAAGGAAACCTCTTCGGCTTCGACCGATACCGTACCCGATTCGATCTTTGACAGATCGAGGATGTCGCTGATCAGGTTCAGCAAATCGGTGCCGGCGCCGTGGATGGTACGCGCAAACTCCACTTGCTTGTCAGTCAGATTCCCGTCGGCATTCTCACCGAGTTGTTGACCGAGCACCAGAATGCTGTTCAGCGGGGTGCGCAACTCGTGAGACATGTTAGCCAGGAATTCCGATTTGTATTTCGAGGTAAGCGCCAGTTCCTTTGCTTTCTCTTCCAAGGCACGGCGCGCCTGCTCGATTTCCTGGTTCTTCCGTTCCACTTCGACGTTCTGTTCGGCGAGCTGCTGCGCCTTCTGCGCCAGCTGCTCGTTCGTCTGTTGAAGTTCTTTCTGCTGCGTCTGCAGTTCGGCGGCAAGCTGTTGCGATTGTTTGAGCAAAGCTTCCGTCTGCATCGTCGCTTCAATGCTGTTCAGCACGATGCCGATGCTGGATGTCAACTGCTCGAGGAATGCCATGTGCGAAAGCGTGAAGGTGTTCAGGGATGCCAGTTCGATGACCGCCTTTACACGGTCTTCGAACAATACGGGGAGCACGACCACATTACGCGGCACTGCTTTGAATAGACCTGATCGTATGGGCACCGTGTTGTCGGGCAGTTCCCCGATCAGCATGCGGCGCTTCTCGAGAGCGCACTGTCCGACCAGTCCCTGCCCCACCGTCAGGGTCTCGGGGTGACCTTCCGGCACCTCGTCAGCAAACGCCGACAGAAGACTCAGCTCGCCCGATTCCTCGGACTGCATCTGGTAGATCACGCCTTGTTGCGCGTTGACCAGCGGCGCTAGTTCCGAAAGCAACATCCGGCCCACGGTCGACAGATCGCGCTGACCTTGTAACATGCCGGTGAAACGCGCCAGGTTCGTCTTCAACCAATCCTGCTCTGTATTGCGCTCCGTCGTCAGACGCAGGTTGTTGATCATCGTGTTGATGTTGTCTTTCAGTTCGGCCACTTCGCCACTGGCTTCGACCTGAATCGACCGGGTTAAATCGCCCTTAGTAACGGCGGTTGCCACTTCCGCGATCGCGCGTACCTGGTTGGTCAGGTTGTCGGCCAGCAGGTTGACGTTACCGGTCAAATCTTTCCACGTACCGGCCGCGCCAGGCACGTTCGCCTGGCCGCCAAGGCGTCCTTCTACACCGACTTCGCGTGCGACCGTCGTTACCTGATCGGCAAAGGTCGCCAGCGTGTCCGTCATGTTGTTGATCGTTTCCGCAAGGGCTGCGACTTCACCCTTCGCGTTTACTGTCAGCTTCTGGGTGAGCACGCCGTTGGCAACTGCCGTCACCACCTTCACGATGCTGCGCACCTGCTCGGTCAGGTTGGCCGCCATCACGTTGACGTTGTCGGTCAAATCCTTCCACGTACCAGCGACACCCGGCACCTGCGCCTGGCCACCAAGTTTTCCTTCCGTACCCACTTCGCGGGCCACACGTGTTACTTCGGCGGCGAACGCGTTCAACTGGTCCACCATCGTGTTGATGGTGTTTTTGAGTTCCAGA
>JAJPJE010000071.1 GCA_021324365.1 Terriglobia bacterium
CCACGGGCGTGCTGCCCTTCCGCGGTGACACCACCGCCAATCTCTATGAGTCCATTCTGCACAGAGCACCGGTGGCGCCCGTGCGGCTGAATCCCGAGGTGCCCGCCGAACTGGAGCGAATCATCAACAAGGCGCTGGAAAAAGACCGGGAGCTGCGCTACCAGGCCGCGTCAGAAATTCGGGCCGACCTGAAACGGCTGAAGCGCGATACCGATTCCCGCAACAGCATTATCGCCACCGGCACGCTGCCAGCGGTGCGGCATCGCGGGTGGACATGGAAGGCGTTAACCGCGGCAGTTCTGTTTGTGATGATTATCGCGGGCATTATTTTAGTCGAGTCTCCCGCAAAAGTGCCTGTGGTAACAGGGGTCACGCAGATCACGCGCGACGGCATGGCCTACAAAACCGGTCTGCTTACGGATGGTACGCGGATCTATTTCAGCGCGGTGAAAGACAAGTATCTCGTGATTGCGCAAGCATCCGCAAATGCAGGCGACACCGCGCTCCTGAACACGCAAGCCATGGGGTTATATGCCGCGGATTTGTCGGCCGACGGTTCTGAGATTCTCGCAGTTAAGCATTCGGGAACGGACTTGGCGGGGGAGTTTTGGGCAGTACCGTTGCCGACAGGAACGCCTCGGAAACTCGGCAACGATATGGGAAAAACGGCTGTATGGTCGCGTGATGGGCAGTGGATGGTATACGTTCGTGGGACTGACCTCTTTGTCGCGCGCCGTGACGGTAGCGGCAGCCGCAAGATCGTCACCATTGACGGGCAGCTACAAGCTCCGGCGTTTTCCCCCGACGGAAAGCTCATTCGATTCACGAAACGGCAGGCAACAGCAAATGTAATGTCTTTATGGGAGGTTCGTCTAAACGGCACAGAACTGCGCGAACTATTCCCGGGGTTTTCCGAGTCGCAAGTCTGTTGTGGAAAATGGAGCCACGATGGCAAGTACTTCGTTTTCAGGGTTGGTTCCGGAGAAATTTGGGCGACACGAGAGGCCGCAGGAATGTTCGATCGCGCGAGCGGTAAGCCATTTCAACTTACCACAGGACCGCTCGCCTACTTTACACCTACTCCGAGTCCCGACGGCAAGCGAGTCTACGTCATCGGCCAGCAAATGCGAGGAGAACTGCAGAAGTACAATCCCAAGCTGAACCAGTTCGAGCCACTGTTGGGCGGCATTTCTGCCGGAGAACTCGATTTTTCTCCCGATGGAAAATGGGTTACTTATATCTCGCTTCCCGACCAGATTCTGTTTCGCAGCCGTACTGACGGAAGCGACAAAATACAGCTGACATTCCCACCCTTGCGCGCGAGTCTGCCAAAGTGGTCGCCAGACGGAAAACAGATCGCCTTCACAGGAATCCGGAAAGGAAAAAGTTCCAAGGTGTTTCTTGTTTCCGCCCAGGGCGGCGTTCCAATGGAGTTGCTCCCCGAGGAAATTGGCGAAGTAGACGTCAACTGGTCTCCGGATGGGAAGCGCATCGCGTTCGGCAGGATCGCGAACGTTGCCGATGTGCTCACACCTTCGCTCCAACTCGTGGACCTTGCTACGTGTACCGTATCGGCAATGCCCGGATCGGACGGATTCTTCAGTCCGCATTGGTCACCGGACGGGCGCTACCTCGCTGCCCTATCCACCGACTCGAGGACACTGATGCTATTCGATTGGCAGACCGGTAAGTGGTCTCAGTGGCTGACGGAACCCGATGCAATTTCATTCCCGCGCTGGTCGGCAAATAGTAAGTCAATGATTTTCAGTTCCATGTATCCCGAACCGGGCTTCCGGCGCATTCGACTTGGTCAGACCAAGTCTGAACTGTTCGTTAGAACCGGCGATCTGAAGATCTATCACGGCATCTGGGGTGCCTGGACGGGACTTGGCCCGAATGATACCCCTACTCTGGTGCGCGACATCAGTTCAGAAGAGATTTACGCGCTGGAATTGCAGAACCCCCTCTGAGTCTTTTGTCCTCGAAGGCACATTCGTCAGGCCGACCGCATTGCACCACTTCTAAGCCGAATAAAAAACATTGATTGGACCTATTGACGTGCGCCATCTACGCTCAACATGCTGATATATATCCATTCGCGCGTGCCCGCTGGACCGCTAACGTCCAGCCGATTCGTCATCGATTTGAACATATTCGCCATCTTGTTGGACGGGCGCATGAAAGCTTATCCCATGAAGATTGCTGGATTGCTATTACTGGTGTCTGGCTGGTTGCTGGTGGTTGCCACGATCGCTCTGCTTGGACCCGCTCCAGCACGCGGCGCGTTTGTCGCCGCCGGAATTGCCGTTGAGATCCTCGGTCTTGGGTTGTTGAGTCGCTCCCACTCTAACTGGCGAGAGGATCAGGGTTGATTACTCCTCCCGCACTTTCCGATGCCAGCTTCGCATTGTGCATCGCGCTGCTTGCGCTGATTCCATTCGCGGCCATTGGATTTGCGCTCATCAACACCGGCCTCGGGCGCTCGCGCAGTGCAGCGCATGCCATGCTCGCATCACTCTGCGTGCCTGGCGTGGCCGCGATCAGCTTCGTCATCTTCGGCTTTGCCTGGGAAGGGACTGCCGGCGGTTCGGCACACATCCTTATCATGCGCGGCAATCCCTGGAACTGGCTTGCCGTGCAACCGCTCTTCTTTCGCGGACTCGTGCCCGGCAGCAACGCCTCGCTGATTGCATACATGCAAATGCTGTGTGTTGGTATCGCCGCGCTGATCCCGCTAGGCAGTGGCACCGATCGATGGAAACTCGGCGCGATCTGCGGTTCGACATTTCTCTTTTCCGCCATTACTTATCCGATCTTCGCGCACTGGGTCTGGGGAGGCGGATGGCTAACCGAATTGTCACGCTATGGGATGGGGCTCGGGTTGATCGATTGCGGAGGATCAGGGACGATTCACGCCGCCGGTGGACTCACGGCCTTGTCGATTGCGTGGCTACTCGGTCCGCGCCGTGGCAAGTACTCGCACGACGGGATGCCAACAGCCATTCCGGGACACAACTCCACGCTTGTGCTTGTCGGTTGCATGTTCGCCCTCATTGGATTTCTTGCGCTGAACTCTGCGGGCGCGCTCCTGCTGGCGGGCGTATCTCGATGGCAACTCGTGCTGGTACTCGTAAATACGTTTCTCGCGGCAGCCACAAGCAGCCTGGCCACACTCGGGACCACGCGCATTCGATTCGGCAAGCCCGATGCTTCTCTGAGCGCCAACGGCTGGATCGCCGGACTGGTTGCGATCAGCGCTTCTTGCGCCTTTGTCGTTCCTGCCGCAGCAATTCTGATTGGAGCCGTCGCTGGAATGCTGCTTCCCTTCGCGATCGATGTTTTCGAATTTCGGCTGGGGATCGACGACCCCGGTGGCTCAATTTCCGTTCATGGCGTAGCTGGCTTATGGGGTCTGTTTGCCGCAGGACTGTTTGCTCACCTCTCCGGCAGCGGCCCTGGGCAACTGCTGGCGCAAATTATTGGCATCGCGACATTGCTCGGATTTGTTCTGCCTCTAACCTATGGACTCAATTGGGCGCTCGACCGCGTCTATCCGCAGCGGGTTTCGGGCGACGGCGAACGGCAGGGCATGGACCTGCACGAACTCGGCGCGGACGCCTACCCCGAATTCGCCATCCATACCGACGAATTCATGACTCGCTAAAGTTGTCACGAATACGTCATTCCGCATCCGCTTACAATATCCGCCAGCACCTGCGGGATTTCACATCATGAAAACTGTGCTGGCAATCCTTGCCCTGTTTGCCTTTCTGTCTTGCAACGGAGGCCACTCCAATTCATCCAGTTCGTCAGGATCAAATCCTCCGCCGTCTCCCGGCCAGCCAAGTAGCGGCGCAACCGACGTCCTGACTTACCACAACGACGTCGCACGCACCGGCCAGAATCTCGCTGAAACAGTGTTGACGATTTCCAATGTGAATTCTTCTACCTTCGGCAAAGTCGGATTCCTCGATGTAGATGGCAAAGTGGACGGTGAGCCGCTGTACGCCTCAGGAGTGACGATTTCAGGCACAAAGCACAACGTGGTTTTCGCCGTAACCGAACACGACAGCGTCTACGCCTTCGATCCCGACAGCGGCACCCAGCTATGGCATGTCTCCGTGCTGGGTTCAGGAGAAACAACCAGCGATGATCACGGCTGCTCCCAGATCACGCCAGAAATCGGCATAACCTCCACACCAGTAATCGACCGCACGCAAGGCACGAATGGTGCGATTTACGTGGTCGCCATGTCGAAGGATGGATCTGGACACTACCATCAGCGACTTCATGCCCTTGATTTGACCACCGGCGCAGAGCTATTCGGCGGACCCACCGAGATTCAGGCGAGCTATCCTGGAAACGGCGCCAACAGCTCTGGAGGGAAAGTCATCTTCGACCCCGGCCAGTACGCCGAGCGTGCCGGACTGCTTCTGATAAACGGCAATGTCTACCTGGGCTGGACATCGCATTGCGATCAAGACCCTTACACAGGCTGGCTCATGGCCTATAGCGAGTCAACGCTCGCACAAACGAGCGTGCTGAACCTGACACCAAATGGATCCGAGGGCTCCATCTGGATGAGCGGCACAGCAATGGCAGCCGATAGCTCCGGCAACATTTACTTCCTCGATGCGAATGGAAGCTTCGATACCACCCTGAACGCGAACGGCTTCCCGACCCAGTGCGACTTCGGCAACTCCTTCATGAAAGTAGCCACCTCAGGCGGGCTCTCGGTTGCGGATTACTTTGCGGTTTCGACCACCGTCGCCGAATCAAATGCCGATGAAGATCTAGGCTCCGGAGGCGCACTCGTCCTTCCGGATCTGACCGACGCATCCGGGCAAGTTCACCACCTTGCGGTGGGTGCCGGCAAAGATCAGAACATCTACGTGGTGAGTCGCGACAACATGGGCAAATTCAATCCTAGCAGCAACAACATCTATCAGGAGATCACGGGACAACTAAGCGGCAGCGAATTCGCGATGCCCACCTATTTCAATGGCGTCATCTATTACGGCGCGGTGGGAGACAACGTCAAAGCCTTTCCTATTGCCAACGCCAGGCTGGCGACTTCGCCCAGCAGCCAGACTTCTGGCAGCTTCACCTACCCCGGTTCTACGCCAAGCGTTTCGGCAAACGGCACCTCGAACGGCATCGTCTGGGCTGTCGAGAACAGCAGCCCCGCCGTACTTCATGCCTACAATGCCGCCGATCTGTCGAAAGAACTTTACAACAGCAATCAGGCAGGCACCCGTGACAACTTCGGGCCGGGCAACAAGTTCATCACCCCAATGATTGCCAACGGCAAAGTGTTCGTCGGCACGCAAAATGGGGTCGCGATTTTCGGTCTGCTGAAATGACGGAACGCCAACCATTAATGGCGCAATTCTCTGATTAACCAGCAAACAGATCGAGGTTTTTTGAATACAGTGGTGCCCCAGGTTCGCGTCCTTCTTTTGGACGCTAACCTGGGATAATCGCCTCACCACACACCCTCGCAAAAAGTAGCGCTGGTATCTTGCCGGGCGTTGCGATCTGGGCGAGACGCCCACATCGACAGCCGCCGGGACGGCGGCGGTACAACGGCCCTTAGTGCTTCGCCACCCACAGCAGCAGCCCGAAAATCACAATCGGGATCAGCGCCATCGCTACATAGAAGAGAATTCTTCGTAGCCATGGGGTGCGCTTCTGTTTCCAGTCCTTCAGTTCCGGGCGCTCGGCGACTCCCACCTGGTCCTGATGCTCCAAATCCCACGCAAATTCGTGGGCGGAGGCATACCGCTGTTTGGGATCGCGCTCGATTGCGCGATAAATGATCTCCTGCAACTGCGGCGAAATTGTCGGATCGATCTCCCGCGGCGGCGTCGGATTATTCAACAGCCGGTCGTTCATGATAATGAACGCGTTGGCACCGGTGAAGGGTACTTTACCGGTCAGCATCTCGTAGAGCATCACGCCGACAGCATACAGATCACTGCGCGCATCACCGCGTTTCCCTCTGACCTGCTCGGGAGAAATGTAATCCGGCGTGCCCATCGTCTGCGACAGCTTCGCAAACGTCAGCCGCCGCGACCCTACGTTGGCAGCGATCCCGAAATCGATGAGCTTAATTTCGTCATTCTCATCGATCATGATATTTTCCGGCTTCAGGTCGCGATGTACCACGCCGTTCTTGTGGATGTAGTCGAGGGCGTTCAGAATGCGGGTAATGATCCGAACCACTCGCTCGGGCGGCATCTTGCCGCTTTCGTTAAGAACCTGCCGCAGCAGGCGGCCCTCAACCCATTCCATCACCATGTAAACGCGGCTGCGGTCTTCGTTGGTGAAAACCTTCATTACTCCGGGATGGTCGAGCTTCTGCCCTATCTCCTGCTCGCGCGTGAAGCGGTCGAAAAAGGCGGGATCGCCTTCCATTTCAGGATGAGGAACTTTGATGGCGACCTTGCGTCCAGTGCGGAGATCGATGCCGCGGAAGATTGAAGCCATGCCGCTGCGTGCGGCGACGCCTTCAATCTGGTAGTGGTCGATCTGGTCGCCCGCGTGGATTGCGTTCATTTTGAGTTCGGGTCGGTCGTCCTGTGTCGGCTAACCCGGTTCAGCGCAGCTTGTACGGACGCCCGCGGTACATTCCCACGCGCTCCACGCTGCGAATACGGATCAACTGCAGGCTGATATTATCACTGCCGTCTCGCTGCTTCGCAATTGCCACCAACCTCTCGGCTGCTGAGTTCAAATCGGTGCCATGTCCGGCGACTGCCGCGATTTCCGACGCCTCAACCGCCCCATGCAGCCCGTCCGAGCAGAGCATTAAGACGTCGCCTGCCATCACCTGATGTTCGCTCGTGTCGACATTCACAAACATTTCAGTTCCCAGCGACCGGCTGAGCAGGTGCTTCGTCGCTGCTCTCGAAGCCTCACCCACAGTCATCAGCCCGAGGCGAATCTGCTCATTTGGCACCGTGTGATCACGAGTCAGAATATGCGCATGTCCGCGTCGCACCAGGTAACACCGCGAATCACCGACATGCGAGATAACGGCCCGATCAAAGCGCAGCGCACAGGCAACAAAGGTCGTCGCCATGTTTACACCGCCGGGCCTCGCTGCCATGCCCGTCTCGAACACCCGCGTGTTTGCGGCTTGTACGAGTTTCGGCAAAAGGTTTGAATGCAACTCACCGGCTGCTGCCTTGCGAAATCCCTCCACTACACTTTCGACCGCGACCTGCGAGGCTACCTCGCCCTTATCCTGGCCACCTACCCCGTCTGCAAGAGTGAAAAGCCATCCATGGGAACGCGACTGTGCCGGACTTTCCGGCGCAAAATGGCCAAGAAAATCTTCGTTATGATCGCGAACCAGTCCCGGATCGCTCAGTTGCGCGAACTCAAGATCCAACATCGATGTGTGTTCGTTCGGAAGATCGCTCGCGATTTTAACAGCCTGCCTGGCACTGGAATGTCGGGGCAACATTGTCATCCCCTTGCACGCTCAATGTGTTAACGGGTAGCTGGTAGCAAGCAGCTGGTGGCACGTTCATCTTCCAGCTACAAGCTGCCAGCTACCCATTCGTACGCTGCTTCAGCTCATCACATCACGCGACACTGCTGCTTTGCGCGCGAGCGATGAGGGTTGTGCGCCCCGACTTTTTGCTGGAGCGGATGAAGTAGATACCACCATAGATTCCCCACACCGCGGCAATTCCCAAGGCAAGCAGCGGCTCCAGCTTGGTGCCGTAACCCATGAACGGACCAATCACGTAAAACGCCATGCAAGCCAAATTTGCAAGCAATCCGAGGATCGGAATAATCAGGTGCTTCAATGCATTGAA
>JAJPJE010000077.1 GCA_021324365.1 Terriglobia bacterium
AAGCTCTGAAGGCTTATTCCGCCCTCGAATGCCTTCTTCGACATCACCGTAAAGATCCTCTCCGCGATGCTGTCGCCGATTCTTTGCTACCTCGTTGATGAGGTCGCGCTCGGCTGCACGTTTCAAGTATCCGAGTAGACCCGACTTGCTCGGATCAAACCTTGCAGGATGAAGAATGTAGTCCAGCAACACCGCATTAACCGTGGCATTCCAGATCAGCTCGCGATCGTTTATGTGGTAGATGTTCCACGCACGTGCGGCAACATGCTTTTCGATCAGGGGGAGGTACATCCGCGCGGCCTCCTCTGGCGCCGTAACATCGCCCGACAGCAGCCGCTGGTGCAATGCACTCTCGTCTTGTTCGCCGTCGCTCATCACGCCGTGTTCGGAAGTCACTTGCGGAAGGACAAGATCGCTTCGGTCCTCATTCTCTTAGCCAACGCTTCACCTGACTTTTCCCGAGGTGGCGGCAGGTAACGCCGTTTGTCGGGAATCCGGCGACGCCGTTCTGATATCAAGTCGAGGCCGTGACTGGAGGCGAGCAGCCGAATCGCAGCAGAATTCCTGATGTAAATCCCCCGCAGCGTACAGTCGCCGACCACCATCACCGCCTGTCCCCGTGGGACTAGGACACGAGCGATTTCGCGCATAACTGCGCTCATGTCTTTTACATACCTGCGGATCATGCCGTGAAAACGCCCCGGCAACTCCTGGATTCGACCCATTTCGTTGGCAATGCCTGAGATCTCCTGTTCGCTCACATTGGAGTCGCCGCATTCTGCACCGACACTGCCGCTCCTGATCTCGCGCAGCGTCTCGATCCGATGTCCCATCCACACTAGCGACAACTTGTGACCGCGCATGTAGTCAATTGCATTCAAATAAGGCGGTGACGTGATTACAAGGTCAATCGACTCTGACTCAAGCGGAAGCTTTCGCGCATCGCCGCGCCAAACTTGTGCTTTGGGTCCTGCCTCCGCTCCATGGAATAGGCAAGCAGCCAGTACTCGCTTCAGAGCGGTTTCGAATGCGTTAAATGGCTTAATTGGCGCGCGCTTGAAGGACTTGTGGGGTCTGCTGTGAGATACGTCTCGTGCAAGGGACACACCAGCATCCTTCGCGACAATCATTCGCGAGAGAGCGCACCAGAGAAACTTTCGCGAGGTGCTGTCGTTAACGTCCTGAATCGCGTGGACCAGCGCTGCCAATTGCTTGCGCGCTTCCAGGTCAAACCAATAGCGAACAAATTCCCGAGTTTCGTCATCCGCACCGCAGGGATACGGATCTGAGCCCGCTACTTCCATTCGTTTAGCTAGGCTCAGGACTTCCTGTCCCCGCTGTTCGATACGGCCGACCTTCGCGTCAGCCGTAGCCACTTTAGAAATCAGAACTGCGAGGGGGTCAGAATCAACGCCACAAGTTAGATGGCCAGATGCACGTCCAACGATCAACGATGTGCCTGACCCTGCCATAGGGTCGAGCACACGAAGCTGACCACGGCGCGGGCTCAGGATTTCCCAAGGAATGTTCGCAGCCATTCTTGCCGGAAACGGGTGGACGTTTCGCCGATTGAGCATTTCCGGACTAACGGTTGTTTCGCTCATGGATGCTGTCTTTCGTTACGAAAATGGCCATTATATTCACGTTCAATCCTTCAGCAGTTCGGGATGGTTCTTCTCCAGCCATGCGACGACGGTGCGTCGCAACTCGGTGGCGGTCCTGATTGCCAATTCCAGTTCCTGCGCCGAGACGTTGCCGGCCGAGTCGTAGCTGGTGGCATTCCGCTTCTTCGAGAGAGTCTTCAGTCTCTGGACCAGCTTCGAGTCAGCATTGATCGTCAATTCGAGAGATTCAATGGTCTTTACGTGGTGCCCCGCTTGCGTTGACGTTCGATAGCCTGAGGCACGTAACGCGATGGTCGCGCTGGTTCGGGCTGCGCTGAAGGCCGCCTCGAACCGCCGATCTTCGGACACGCCTGCCACAGTTGCGTCTTTGAGGTCGCGATCGACGATCGCCAGCAGGCTCTTGATCTCATCGCGGCTGGTCGGCTCGGCTTTCAGCCAGCCGTATTCCGCCCACTTTTCTAAGCTCATCCTCATCTCCGATCAGGAAAGCCTTGTCGCCACGAACCACGGAATTCAGGAAATGGTTCCCGCTTGTCAGTTTCGTCCTGAATTCCACCGGTGAATAGACCGTTGGATTTACTGGCCGCCGAAGTGACGCCTCGATATTCCCCAGTCTGGCGATCACGTCTTCAAGCTGCGCTTTTCCGACGATCAGCAGGTCAATGTCACTCTCGGCTGTTTCCTCCCCTCTCGCCATCGAGCCATAAACGAAGGCAACAGAGATGCGGTCTGCCAGTGGCGCGAGTGCGGACCGCAGTGTCGGAATTGCGCCGATGGTCTTTGCGACGAGAGCGCGCAACTCCGGGAAGATTGGATGATTGCGATTGGCGCGATAGAAGACTTGCTTCCCGACCGCCGAACGTTCAATCAGGCCGAGCTGGTTGAGAGTGGCTAACTCGCGTTGAAGAGTTCCGACGCTCAAGCCCTTGAGTTCGCGCGTGAGTTGGCGGTAATAGAATGACTGATCGGGGTGCTCGTAGAGGAGGCCAAGGATTGCCCCGCGGCCCTTTCCAAAGAGCACGTTTTCCACCGTCTCCGCCTTGGCTCTCATTTAGAGAGCAATTGTACGCATTATGAGAGCAGTTATCAAGTCTTTGTGGCAATGGGCGTTCGGAAGGAGCGAGTCATGGCCGTACCAACACAATCAAATTGTGCCGTGCCAGGACAATCAAATGGCGTTACGCCACTCAGCGAAGAGCAGGGCTAGAAAATGGAAAAGATGCACAAGCTAGTGAGAAATCCAGTAGTCGGCAAGGTGGTTACTCGCTGGCTAGCTGGTGAACTTCCAATGGACCTGACAATCACGGAAGTCACCGACGACCGCATCATTTGCGGCGACTGGACGTTCCACCGCGCAACCGGCGCGGAGATCGATGAATACCTATACTGGGGCCTCCCCCTCTCGCGACAGGCAGTTTCCTTACGAAGAAGGAATAAAAATCCGGCGCCGGCATTGCTCAAAGCGGTTTTTTCGAAGGCTTCAGCGCCGTCTGCCCAGACCTTGATCATCTCGTTCGTTCTCACTCAAGAGTTCGTCGAGAGTTGGCCTTTTCGCCTTCGCGTCTTGGACTCGCAGCTCCAGGCCAAGCACTGCAAGGATTTTGCTGACCTTGGAAAACCCAAGCTCGCCTGAGCGTCCGTTCTCCAAGGCGTCGAGCGTGGCCCGGCTGACCTTAGCTTTGCGAGCTAACTCAAGCTGGGTGAGCCGCGCGTCTTTCCTTCGCTGAGCAACCTCGGAGCCGAGCACGGATAGAGTTAGCATGTGCCTAATATATTAGGCAATACAACGATAGTAAAGCTGAATGACTTATAAACTAGGCACTATCTAGCGCGTTGTAGGTTTCGTTCCACGATGGGTGCATGAGGGCTTTAGTTTGGCGCGGGCAGTTTCCATCCTTGCTGCCAAAAATGGATTCTGCGGCTATGTCGCATCCCTTGAAGCCAGGGAGTAGCTTGTGCTTCGGCCGCCGCCTGGGTTGCGGACAAGGACGCCGCGCTCCACCAAAGGCATGATGTCCCGGAGAGCGGTATCGTGCGAACACTTCGCTAGTTTTGCCCACTTCGACGTTGTGAGCTTTCCCTCGAAGCCGTCCAGAAGCCGATTCAGGACAAGCCGTTGGCGCTCGTTAAGAGGAAAATCCCTCAACGATTCCCAGAACCGAGCTTTCGCAAGAACGTTTCCCAGCGTGATCTGAGCGCCCTCGATTGCCCGACCCAGGCAGTCGAGAAACCACAGCATCCACGGCGTAACGTCCATCGTGCCTTTTTGCGTTCGCTCCAGGATCTCGTAGTAAGCTTGCCGCTCCTGACGAATTTGCGCTGACATGCTGTAAAACCGCTGCTCTGTGCCTTCGGAGCGAGCGAGAGCCAGATCTGCGATAGCGCGCGCGATTCGCCCATTGCCGTCATCGAATGGGTGGATAGTCACGAACCACAGATGTGCCAGTCCGGCTTTGACGACCCAGTCAGCCTCTTCATTCCCATTGAACCAATCGAGAAACGCCTTCATCTCCAAGTCCGATTTGTCCGCAGTAGGAGCTTCGAAATGAACGCGTTCCTTGCCGACGGGGCCGGAGACGACCTGCATTGGACCACTGCTGTCGTCGCGCCACGCGCCAGTCTTGATTTTTCGCATTCCGCTGCGTCCCGTAGGAAACAACGACGCGTGCCATGCAAAGAGCCGTTCCATCGTCAACGGTTGATCGTAGTGACCGGTCGCGTCGAGCATCATTTCGACGACACCCTCAACGGTTCGATCAATTGCTTTCAAGCCGCCTATGTCCATGCCCAATCGGCGAGCAATTGAAGAGCGGACTTGTTCTGCATCGAGTTTTTCCCCTTCGATCTCGCTGCTCTTGATGACATCAGCGGTGAGCGTTCGCAGCAAGGCTTCTTGGCGGAATTGAAATCCGAGGCTCTCCATGCGGCCCAGAAGACGGCCTTGTTTGTGGCGAACCGTCGCCAAGGGTTTAGCAAGCCCTTCGCGGTCCCAGCGGAATTTGGGCCAGTCTGGGAGTGCGTGGATATATTCGGACATTTGACGCATAATATGCGTAGATTGTGAAGGCCAAGCTTCGCAAAGTCAATAGAAATCTACGCATTGAGTGCGTCGAATAGCTCCTCTATTCGACGCAACAGAGCCCGGTTCGGAATTCAGGCAGTATTGCGCATTACGCCTTTTGGCGTTACGCCGATTAGCGTAATACGAGCGCGGAGACCGAGCTGCTAGACTGCGCGCTGATGTTCGCCGCATTTGCAGAGCGCATCAGCCGGCTTTCTCCAGGCACACCATCCACCGAGGAATTGAAGCCATTTCTCTTGGAGGAGACCGACCGCGCCCAGATCTATTACGCGCCGCTTGATTGGGTCAACAAATCCGCCAAGATCATCGTCGTCGGCATTACTCCTGGTCGCGCAACAATGCTGAAGGCGTTCCAAGTCGCATCGTTGTGCTTACGTGAAGGACGTTCTTGGGACGAAGCTCTGAAACGTGCGAAACAGGTCGCTAGCTTCTCAAATGCCCGCTCCGCAATCGGGACGATGTTCGACGAACTCGGTATTCCGGAGGTTCTAGGTCTGTCCCGTTCCGCAGATCTTTTCGAAAGCAAACAGGGCCTACTCCATCCGACCTCTTGCGTCAGGTATCCGGTCTTCGTGCGACATCGAAATAGCTGTGAATTGACGAATTACACGGGCCATAGCCCCAGACTGCTCGATTGGGAAACGTCGAGACGCTACATCAAAAATCTTCTTGGACCAGAACTACAGGAGATCCCTGATGCGCTGGTCGTGCCATGCGGTGTGGCCGTCGATTCGGCGCTGCGGCACCTCGTGGACCTCAAGGCGATTGAGCCCACGCGCTGTCTATTTGGGTTTCCGCATCCATCGGGCGCGAATGGGCACAGGCTGACGCATTTCGCAAAACGTCGTGATGAATTGAAGCAGATGGTAATTCGTTGGGCTGAACAACTGGCACCTTAGCAACAGCGTCCATGAAAGGACGCGTATTCTTTCCTAGACCCGCTTTTGCCACACTGGATTAGCATGAAGGTCGCGTAGTAGTTACGGCGCAATTTCCGGCCAAAAACTTCTGACGAAAGGAGAGAGAGCCGCATGGACGGGGGTTTGTGTGGCTTCTTGCTTTTTTCAGTCCGGATCGCGCCGTAGTTGCCGCGCAAAGGCTATACGCCATTCGGCGTTATGCCGAATGGCGTATAGCCAAGCCGCGCAGGGCCCGCATCGCGACCAGAAGGCAGAGGCAACAAGAGTGGCAGAGACGAGCCCATTTTGTAACTTTTGCTCTATATCCTCATGGTTTGATCGCCAAGTGCGCCGGAGATTGTCGACAGGTCGGGGAGGCCCCACCAGTTGTAAGTAGCTGAAGCTGAGGAAGATTCCTGAAAAGAGAATATTTCTTGAAAAGCTAGCGACTTTGGTCCACGAACTGCTGTTGGTATAGCACGGAAGATTGTGTCTTGCGCGTCTTCGCACAGTCTCTCCTCCCACAAAGCTGAGCCTTAGCCACCCGCGTTAATTCCCACCAGGTTTCCTGAACGCCAAAAACGCTGTTCATTCCACGCTCACTGATCCACCTCCAATTCTGAAATTCGAGGAGGAAGCGAATGAGCCTATTTCGTTTTCGCGACCGTGCCAGCGTTCTCGACGACCGGTCGCGGCGTTTCCTAACAACAGTGGCTTGGCTTGGTGGCTACGTCACTCCTGAACAAGCGCAGCTTCTGGGCGTCAGGAACTCGGCGCCCAGGGTCCACGTCCAGTTGAAGGAGCTGGAGGACTGGGGCTTCATCAAACGCGTCGGCGTGTATCC
>JAJPJE010000099.1 GCA_021324365.1 Terriglobia bacterium
CAACTCATTTTCACCATAGGAGCCCTTTGAAAAAGCTGGTTAGCATTAGCGGACAGCATTTGGCCCCTAAATGTCCTTCCTGGAACGCATGGAAAAGTGCTTAGGGGCTAAGTGCTAATTGCTGATGATTGAATTTATCTTGCTGCTGCTTCGGGATCGTAGTTTTCGATAAAATTTTCGACGCTGCGTACATACACATCCGCCATATCCACCACGTGGCGGCGCGCCTCCAGCAGATCTAGCGCATCGTCGAGTTCGTAGCCCAGAGATCGCAGGATCGCGAGCGTCATCATGGGAGCGCGGTGTACTCCGGCCGCGCAGTGAACGTAGATCTTTGATGTCTCATCATCCAGCGCTTCCATGGCGAATTCCACGCCGCGCTGGAAGACCTCGGGCGGTTTGGGCTGAAAATCGTCGTCTGTCGGATTCCACAACACCTCGATGCCATGTGGTTTAGCGAGCGGGGTATCGTCAAATTCGATCTGCATGTCGATGATGTGAGTGATGCCTGAGCGTGCAACTTCGGCCATCTTGTCCGGTGTCCAGATGCCTCCGCCGACCGCGATCCGATCGGTGATCCAACTCATGTCCATGCGGCGCTGAAATCCCTCTCCCTGCAACCTGCCCTGTTCCGTGCCACAGGGACGATCGGGGCCGGACGGGAAAAGCAAAATGCAGTTCTCAATCTCTCAGATTCATTCTAAAGCACCTTTGTTGCGTGCGCCGGATCACTTTTGGCGGTGTCCTCCTGGAGGCGGTCGAGCAGCATTTTCGCGAGCGAGGGGCCACTGCAGTCGGCGGTTTGCTCGTCGGGGAACGAGGGTTCCAGTTTCGCCCAGTCGAAGAGGAACTTGGCATGCTGAAGGCTTCCTTCTTTTGCCTTCTCGACCATCTTGTCCAGTATGTCGGGGAAAGCGGCCAGGACTCGTTCGATGGCATCGGCGCACGCGTCCTCGATGATCATATTGGGATTTGACTGTTTATGCTGAATCATTTTTCTCTCACTCTTATTTTCAGAATAACAATTTCATCTGCACCTACCTGACACTTAACAAAAAAATATATTTTGAATGCTTGCAGCAACTTACAAGAAGATCGGCGCTCTTTGCCTATTGACAACGAAAAGATCGCGCAACGAGAGAAGGCGTGTGAGGAGAGACGCCCCATTTTCGCCTGAGAAAATGGGGCATGTAGACGCTGGATCGTACATTCAGTCGAGAGTCGTGGAGTTGAATCTCATGCTGGGACGGCAGCTTCTTCGGACGCGCGGAACACGTCACTCGCATCCAGTTCTTTGCAATCATCTTGCATTGAAGCCTGACCACCGAGCCGGCCGCGGCTGGTGGCTTCTCCGATGCGCGTCAGCAGGCCGCATTCGAGAAGGATCTGCGTCATACGGTCAATCGCGTTGGGAAAGCGTCGAATCACTGTACGAGTGGTGCAGCCAAGAATGCCGGCCGCTTCTTCCTGCGAGTAATCCTGGAAAATGATGCGCACGATGAGCGCTTGCGACTCCGGATCGAGGCGCTCGAGGCAGCGCTCGATATCATGCACGAAGATGACCGTATCCTCAAACGTGCCCATGCGGTACGAAGTGACACGGGGACGAAATATTTCCCGGCCCAGCAGCGATGGCACGCGTCCCACCTCCATGGACAGGTGGAAATAGCGACGCAGGAATTCAATCGTCCGCTGTCGGTAGATGGCAAGATCGGGATCGAGATCCGCGAATGCACGTTGCCAGCAGTAGCGACGATGAGGGGGAAGTTGAAAGCTCAAAAGGCACCTCCCTGGAGTGTTGTGGCTGGCTCGTTTGCGGCACTAATGGCATCGGGTTGGGGTCTCACGCGGTGACCACGAACGCCGGCTTTACGGTATCCGGCAAAAGGCAGATCGCGCATCTGCTGTTCGCATCCGTGGCAATAAACGTTCCGGGAAAGAACGGGGCGGAGCCAAAGGCCGCCACAACGCTCGCAGTATTTCAGTTCGACTCTTGCTTTTCTTTCTTCCATTTCATTTCTCCTGTATCGGTTTGGCTGGAAATAAAAAGCCCTGCACCACCGTTCCGAAAACTCGGTCGGGTGGTTGGCAGGGCTCGTTTCTTTTACGATGACCTGTTGAGCTTATTTAGTTTGGTTGGACTGGACGGCGTTTCGAAGCGGAAGACCGATGCGGTCAGATCCGCAGATCGTCTTTACGCCGGAAGTATCCTTCTTCATAACCCGACTTCAGCACTGTGCCGTTATGCACGATGACCGTAAGCCGGCCGGTAAAGCCAAGTATCTGCAGCATTTTCATGGTTGAGGCCGAGAGCAGGTCGCAATCACGAACCTTCTGCCGCAAGAGAAGGAAGAGCCGTTCGAGTTCAAGCAGATCGCCGGCTGGCGAAGTTTTCTTATCTGGTTGGGAGGAGACGACAGTGGCATGACCGCTAAGCATTACTTTCACCTTGGAAAATTAGCAATAAGCTATAGAATGGATTGGATGCTATAGCCACTCGGAAGGGCTGGCAAGATGGAAAACAAGTGAACTGTTTGAGTCAGTTCAAGAATGGGAAATTGTGCTCTATGGCAATTGATTTCTGTACTTTACAAGAACGACTTCGGAGTGCGTTGTGGAAGCAGATCGAGGCCGGAGAGTTGACCGGTGTGCAATTGGCACGCGAGACGGGATTTCAGCAGGCGCATATTTCGAATTTTCTCAACCGGCACCGCGGCCTGAGCCTGCAGGGGATGGATGCTGTCATGAAGAAACGCGGCTTCAATCTCTTCGACCTCGTTAAGAACGAAGAACTGGCTCCGCGCATGGCCATGCGGGACAAATCCGAAGAAGGTTACGAGAACGTGATCCTGGTAGACAGCGAGACTGCCGCGAACTCTCCTCTGATCGTGCAAGAGAACGTGCGCGATCTGCTGAAGTTCAAGTCATCGTTTCTGCGCCGGCTTCGACCCGATGGAGCGACAGGCCGCGCCAATTGGCACCGGTTCGTGCTGATCAAGATTGATGCCCGCGAGGGAATGAGTATGTATCCGCGCCTGCTGCCGGGAGCGATGGTGCTGATTGACCGGCACTACACCTCATTGCGGCCCTATCGCAAACACGATCGCAACATGTACGCGGTCCGGAAAGACGGCGGCTGCACCATCAAATACGTTGAGTTGTCGGAACGGACTCTGATCCTGCGTCCGCACAATGCTGATTATCCGGTGGACGTCATTCGCATGAGCGACATCGAGAACGTCGCGGATCACGTCGTGGGGCGCGTATGCCATGTTTCGATTGAGACGTAGGACAGTTGCAGAGGTCAGCAATTGGCAGTTAGCATGCAACACCTAGCAATTGCCGTTTAGCCGTTTTAGAGATGGGACATCTGCGGATTGCACAGGCAGAAAATAGCCAGAGTCAACCTCCAACCCGAATTACCGAACCGGCTCTCACGACTCACTAAATGCTACGTGCTACTTTGCTAAGTGCTCTCGCTTCTGGTTGCTGATTGCTGAGTGCTTCACTTCCTCTGATATGATTTTTGGGCACTACTGACGTGGAGGGCTTTATATGAGTGATTTCCCCAGTATCCCCATCGGCCAGCGTCGCGACGAAGACGTTGCGCTCGATCTGATGAAGTTTGTCGCGATGACTACCGGATACGGCAAGGCAAGCGGTCCTGGACCTGGCTTCCAGGGATCGGGCACGCCCGTTCGTGCCGAAGATTATGCGGATCATCTGCTGCAGCTGTATACGCGCTGCCTGGAGACGGTGAAGGGGAAGAAGTAGATGCTCCGGTTGAGTTTCTTTTCGAGCTTACCTCGGTAACAGTGCGATCTGTGAATAGCGCTTGACCCGATCTGTGCCTGCAGTCCAAACTCTTGCGCCATGGATGACTTTTCCCGGCAACGAGCCGACCTGGAAAACGAACTGGACAATCTTCGCGAGCAGCTTCTTGTTGCCGACGAGCGCTACGAGAATGCCACCGCTGTGGCCGACCGCGATGCCGCCGATGAAGATTGTCAGCGACTGCGGCGAGAGCTGCGCGCGAGAAGGGAAGAGCTACGTGATCTGAACGCCGAGCGCGGATCCAAGCGGGCGGTTCCGCGGGCCAGAGCTCAGGCCGCAGGAAAGTAAAATCAAGATAGGCTGGACAGGCAGAGCACAGAGTTCGGTCCGAAGTTGTTCTGAAGGAGCATGGCTTCGGCCCACTCCGATGCGGTTTGTTTTTGCAAAATCTCCGTGGTTAATAAAAAGCCGCGAAATCTCCGCGGCTTTCTATCGTGAAGCGAAGTGAACCGGTCGCTACCGGCGACGGCCCTTCTTCGCGGATTTCTTTTTAGCCCCGCCTTTTTTCGCAGCTTTCTTGGCGGCTTTCTTCTTTGCTCCACCTTTCTTGGCTGCGGCACGAGAACCGCCCTTCTTCGCGGCGCTCTTTTTGGCGGCTTTCTTGGCTGGTTTCTTTGCGGCTGCCTTTTTGGCAGGTGCCTTCTTCTTGGCAGCAGCCTTTTTCGCAGGAGGCTTCGAAGCAGGAGTAGCTACCACCATCTCTTCTTCTTCTACAACGGTAGTAGCCGGCGCCTTGGTCACTTCTTCTGTATCTTCGGCGCTTACGGGTTCCTCCTCCTCTTCTTCCTCTTCTTCGAGATCCTCCTCCATGTTTTCGTCATAGATGTCGGAATCGCCGTACTCATCTACTTCGTCGTCACGGCCATATAGCGTCAGGTCATCGAACCACATCGTTCCTCCTGGTCCTACTCCAGCTCTTATGAAAAATCTACGACTACCGCGGGTGACGAATAGCACCCGGAAATCGGCGCGGATTATAGCACGCCGATTTAGGGCTCGAACAATCGCGAAAACCCATCGCTACACGTCCTGGTGCACGAATGCGCTTTCACCCGGCTAGCCTACCGCAGCTTTGGGAATTTTTCTGCTGTCTTTCAAGAAAATTATTGATCGATGCGGACGACCACCACGTCACCGGCGTGCAGGTGCGAGCCAACCCGTGCATTGTCCTTGCGTAGCGCGGCCACCGTGGTGTTGTAGTGGTCGGCAATCGAGGTGAGGGTCTCGCCGGGTTTCACTTTGTGGTAAATCTTCGAAGGCTTCTTATTGGCTGCAGTATGTAAGCTGCTGGATTTGCTGGACTTAAGTGATGCTTGTTTCTTTCGGTGGGTGGAGGTCCGGCTCTCCGCGACCTCGCGATGGCTGACCGGGCGGTACACGCGAAGATGCTGTCCGGCACGCAGCGAATTACCGCGGAGATGGTTCCAGCGGCGTATCTTTTCCGCGGGAACACCAAAGTCGTCTGCCACGGAAAGCACCGAGTCCCCTTTCCGAACTCGATAGATGGTGGGCCGCTTGGAGTAGTACACCGCCTCCATTTCGGCGGCACGACGCGCGCTGATCGGGATGATTAGCTTGCTGTCCTCGTCGAGTCGGCGATCCTCATCAATGCTGTTTACCTCGGCGATAGACTTCACCGTCGTGTGGTATTGCCGCGCAATCTCGGTCAGCGTCTCGCCCGGTTTTACATGATGATAGCGCCATGCTACGCGGTTCTCCCGCGGAATAGCGGCAATCGCGGTCTGATACTTATCGGCAGTGCCGACGGGCAGTTTCAGTTCGTAGCTGCCTTCCTTGGGAGTGGTCATGCGCAGCAATGCAGGGTTAAGCGCCTGGATTTGCTCGACAGTACTGTCGACGCATTCGGCGACCAACCGAAGATCTACGGGATAGTCGACCTTAACCTTGTCATAGACTTGCGGCGGGTCAGGCTTGAGGTTTTCCAGACCGTACTGCGCCGGGTTTTTACCGATAATTGTGTAGGCAAGAATGATGGGAACGTAATTCTTCGTCTCGGCAGGCAGGACATTGCGTTTATACAGCTCCCAGAAGTCGGCATAGCCAGTGCGCTGGACGGCTTGCTGAACGTTGCCGGGACCGGAGTTGTAGGCCGCCATCGCCAGGTACCAGTCGCCAAACTGTGCGTAAAGATCTTTCAGGTGCCGGGCAGCGGCTCGGGTGGACTTTTCCGGATCCTGGCGTTCGTCAACCCACCAGTTCCGTGCCAGCCCGTAGTCGACCGAGCGGCTCGACATGAATTGCCACATACCACGCGCGCCGGCACGTGAAAGCGCCATCGGCAGGAATCCCGATTCAGCTTCGGCAAGATAGATCAGGTCCTGCGGAACGCCTTCTTGCTTGAATATCTGGCGGATCATGGTTTCGTAACGACCCTTCCGAATCGTCGCTTCTTCCAGAGAATTGCGTCCCCGGGTAGAGAAGTAATTGATGTATGCGGCGACCTGATCGGTCAGCATCAGGGGCAGGTCCGACTGCGTGTTCCGAATCTCCTGCTCGGCTTTGGCCTTAATGTTCGGATCGACCGGGAACGTTACGGCATTCGCTTCGTCAATCGGAGCCGGTTCGGCGTTCTGGGCGGTGAACCCGTCGCCCTGCTCCAGCGCGACAGCCTCCAGGTTGTGAACCCGGTCCACGAGTTTGTCGAACTCATCCTGCAATTGCTGATTGCTGCGGATATCGAGATTAGACCCCAGCATCATGTTGAACGCGTTGTCGAAGTTCTCACGGGCGGCGTCCAGGTGGCCTGCATGATAGTTGGCCTCACCTGCCTGGTATTCCTTCTCAACACGATCGATGAGCGCCTGAACCTGATCGGCAGGTTGGGCCGGAGTCGGGGTGCTGTCGGAGCCTGGCGCACCGGATTTCGCCTTCGACGCGTTCTGCTGCTTCGCGATTGTTGGCGGATTGGCTTGTGCTGGTGGCTTGGAAGCGTTCTTCTGTGATTTGCCGGGTTCGCACGCGGTCGATGCCAGGAGCAGGGCGGCGGCGATGAGGAAGATTAACCTTCTTGGCATCATTCGCGGTACAGGTATCGAATTTCGCAAGCCCAGCCGTGAGCTTCCGTTCAGCTTACATCGATGCAAAATCGTACTACCCTGTTTACTGCAAGGTCAATGCAGCAGAGGACTTAGACCTATTGTGCGGGGATGTACGCGTAGCGGCGACACGTTAAAGAGGTGATCTGCTCCAAATGCAACCCGAGTGAGGCTTCCCTTGAGTCTTTTTCGCGGGTTCATCCGTATCACGACTATGGTCGGACCGACCGCACTACCGCCGCATTTGCGGTAGCTTGCCGGATCGAACCGTAGTTTCGCTTTGCGCTGTGATCACTCCAAAACTACGGAACTTTGTGTCCTCGCTGTTTCAAGATTCTCTGCCCGGTCGAGGGCGAGCGGGTCCGTTGTTTCCGTGCGCGAACAAGAATGTCCGCGCGACGCAGTCAAGATTTTAAGTATTCGCTTAAGTGAGCCGCAGAATCCGTTTCGCGTTTCCTGATGCCACCTGCGACCGCTCCGTCTCGGAGACTCGCGCCGTTTCAATGAACTGCGCCGCCAGATCTGTTTTCTCGAAGGGATAATCCACCGAGAACATGACGTTGTTGTTGCCCATGGCATCCAGAGCGCAACGCAGCGAGATATCGGAGCACACGCCCGAGGTCGTGATGGCGATGTTCCGCTTTATATAGAAAGAGGGAGGCTGAGCGAGTGTGCGTGACCCGCGATTGCATACCAGCCATCGGCTATCGAATCGCCATAAGTTCAGCGGCAGGGTTTCGCCCATGTGGCCGAGTATCAGTGTTGCCTTGGGATAACGCTCGAACACGCCTGCAAATACGAGCCTCAAGGCATGAGTAGCAGTTTCAAAAGCCCAACTGCACACGGGTCCCCAAAGCTCGCTGTGTCCCTCATAGACAGCCGGGCGATCGACCGGATTCGCCGGATGTAGATAGATGGGCGCTCCGAGGGCAGCCACTCGTTCCCAGAAGATCGAGTACTTATCGAGATCGAGGTATTCGCCATTGGTCTGGCCGTTGATCATCGCACCCTGAAATCCCAGCTCCCCGACGCAACGCTCCAACTCCGCCGCGGCCTCGGCGGGATCCTGCATGGCGAGGTGAGCAAAGCCGCCATAACGTTTGGGGCGCTTTTGGATCTCTGCAGCAAGAAAGTCATTCGCGGCTTTCGCTCTACGTTTTGCGACGGCAGCATCTTTCTCCACCTGGACCCCGGGTCCAGAGATCGACAGGACCACGAACTCAATGCCGTTCTGGTCCATGATCTCGAGGCGCTTATTGCCAAGGTCCTGCAGGACACTTGTACCGAACTTCCGGATCTCCGGGTTGATGTTCGGGTAAGTCTCAGAGAAATAGTCGACGAACTCGGGAATGAGGAAATGCTCTTCGAGAGCGATCTTGCCGAGCGCCCGTCGTTGCCCGGATTCTGAAGCTTTTTCTTCATCAGCATGAATAAACTTGGAGCTTGCGGTACCGGCGACTGCGACGGCAGCGCCCTTCAGAAGGTCTCGACGCTTCATAGTTGTGGCCTTGTGCTTTTGGAACGAATCGGTATCCCGACAGTGCTCACCCACAAAGAGCAGTCCAGCTCGGCATGTTGGGGGCCCTAAGGATACAACGGGTCACTGAGCAACGGAAGTCGAAGAGATGGCTCGGCGTTCGCTGCAGTGGAAATTTGGGTGCCGCACTCTTGCGAAGCAATGCTGGGAAGATCACAGACCGGATTGAGGCGACCGTTCGGAGTCCGTGGCATGAGTCGCATCCTGGAGCGCCTGCTGCCGTATACCGATATCGTTCGATTCCCGTTCGCGCAGCTTCTGTCTTAACGCTACCTGTTCGTCGCTCAGACGGGCGTCATAAATAGAACGGTGCTCAATCGATCGGGCGATAAGTGTTGAGATGGCGGCGATCAGCATTAATGGCAAAACGAATGACCGATCCCTGCCAGTAAGCTCCATCACCAGGACTACCGCCGAGATCGGGCCTTGAGTAGTAGCGGACAGAACCGCCCCAGCGCCCAGCAGAGCAAAAAATCCCATCGGCACACCGGGCAAGAATGTGCTCCAGAGATGCCCCAAGGCAGCGCCGAGTAAAGCTCCAAAAGTGAGAGATGGCGTAAACAGCCCGCCGGGCACGCCGCTGCGCATACACATTACTGTGGCCAGCGGCTTCAACAGCAGCAAGGCTAGCACCAGTCGTGTTCCAACCTGGTCGGCAAAAAGCAGTTGCGAAAGGTCCTTGCCGTTGCCAAGTATCTCTGGAAATCCTATTGAAACGATTCCCGCCAGTCCAAGGATAACCGCAGGAGCGATAAATCGCTGCCATCTGCGAGGCTTGTTCTTGTCAGCCCAGCGCACAAGCCGAACATAAAGTATCGATCCGAATGCGAAGATCGGAGCTGCTGCTAAGGTCCATAGAAAGACGGAAGCTGAAAGCGGGAATGAAGGAATGTGATACGTGGGCGCGTTTGGCAACCCCAGCCAGGAAACGCCGGTCGCGATTAGCGAAGCGAAAAGCGCCGGCAGGACAAAACGTAAGGCCAGTTTCCCGCGCATCACTTCCAACGCGAATAGTGCGCCACCCAGCGGAACACCATAAGCCGCGCCCATGCCGGCTCCAGCGCCACAAGCCACCAGCAACCGTCGCTCCTCATCGGACAGGCCCTCCTTGTCCGCGAACAGATTAGCGAAGACGGCACCGGCCTGTTTGGGTGCTCCCTCGCGACCCATTGATGCACCCATGCCGACCGCAAAGATGGACAACACTGCGCTCCCCAAAGTTCGCCACGCCGGCATTCGTCCCGCGTGGAACCATATGGCTTCGGTTGTATCGATGCCGTTGCCGCTCGAGAGCTGTTTAAGAATCACTTGGCCAATACCCGTCAGGAGGCCGGCTGTCAGGAGCACGACAACGTGTCTTGAGGCGCCGGCTTGGCGCGCAGCGGCAAGTATGTTATTGCCCGATCCTCGCCATGCTACTCGCTGGATCACTTCGAGCAATCGAGTCAGCGCCGCCGCTGCAAAGCCTGTACTTGCACCGATTAGGCAAACAGCCAGCCAGAACCGTAGTGCGCCCGGGCGGGCCAGCGTGGTGGGAATGGTTCCGCTGTTGGTCGCAACAGATCTCGGCATGCAGAACCTATGCTGATGCATTTTGTTTTGTGCACCCGTAATGCCGATACCTTGGAGTGCCCAGCATGCGTCCTAGCTTCGCTCCAGCGCCTGCTTCAGATCCGCAATCAAATCCGCTGCATGCTCAATTCCCACGCTTAACCGCACGGTCGCAGGGGAAACATCGAGCGCTTCCAGTTGTTCGGGAGACAATCCCACATGTGAAGATAGAAAAGGATATGACACCGTAGATTCCACTCCGCCGAGACTCGTTGCCAGATACCAAAGCTGCAGAGAATCGATGAACTTCTCGGCGCCTTCTCCCCCGCCCTTGTGCTCGAAGGACAGCATTGTCCCGAAGCCCGACATCTGTTTCTTGGCGATCTCGTGGCTCTGGTTCGACTTCAGTCCCGGATAGAACACGCGAGAAACTTTGGGATGTGATTCAAGGAACTGCGCGATCTCCTGTGCGTTTTCCGTCGCACGCTCCACGCGAATGCCCAGGGTCTTCAGACCGCGAATCAGCAGATAGGCTGCCAATGGATCGAGGCATCCGCCCGACTGCTTCATCATTTCGCGAGCAGGTTCCACCCAGTCAGCTGATCCGGCCAGCGCGCCGGCAGTCACGTCATTGTGGCCACCTAACAACTTGGTGGCGGAATGCACGACCACATCGGCGCCCGATTCCAGAGGTCTTTGCAGCATCGGACTCGCAAAAGTGTTATCGACCACGACGCAGGTGCGCTTCTGATGCCCGAGTTTCGCCAGGGCGGCGATGTCGACGCAGCGCAGCGTCGGATTGGTCGGTGTTTCCAGAAAGAGTAGGCGCGTTTTCTTGCTGAAGTAGTCTTCGATCTTGCACAACTGGTTGTACGGCACAAAGCGCGTGGTCACGCCGAATTTCGAAATCGTGTCCTGCAGCAGGTGCGTAGTGCCTCCGTAGAGGTCAAGCATGGAGACGATTTCGTCACCGGCGCGGCAAGTCGATAAAACCAGCGACATGATTGCCGCCATGCCGCTCGCGGTAACCAGGCAGCTTTCGGCGCCTTCGAGCGACGCAATTTTGCGCTCGGCTACGGCGACCGTCGGATTCGCATAACGCGAATAGAGATAGGCCTTCGAATCGCCTTCCGCGTATTTGCGCAACTCGTCTGTGTTCGGAACGACGAACACGGACCCCTGAGAAATTTCAGTGGTCAGCGAATCGTTGGTTCCATGATGTTCTTCGCCTCCGTGGACGCAGAGCGTCTCCGGAGCGCGGTGCGTCTTGTGAGTTTCGGCGCTCATAGGTGATTTTCGATTATCGCAGATATAGCCATCTGAAATGAGCGGTTAGCTCTTAGCTGCGGTCTTCGTATGCTGAACAGGTCAGCATACGTCTGAACGGGTGAATTCGACTTTTCCTGTCATTCGGAAAGATAAGGCGCGCTCAGTTCAATCCGAATAGTATCCATCTCTTGTCTGCACGCTGTCGTCTTTGCGGGTCGTAGTCAGATGTATCTTGTGATAGTCACTAGCATCCGTTGGGGCGCGGTCGGAGGTATATCCGATGCTGTACTGGTTGCGCAGCTCATCGGAAATCTGCTTGTAAATATCGTCGAGCGTTTCCTTCTTGGACACTTCAAAAAAGCGGCCACCGGTTTCCTGCGACATGCGCTGTAACACCTTCTTGCCGTCAGCATGAGACTCCTGCGGGTAGCGTCCACCGCCTCGCGGACTTCCGCCGCCGGGATATCCTCCACCCCCGCCGGGATAGCCGCCTCCTCCGGGAAACGGACCGCCCCACCCGCCGCGGCGGCCCCAAGGTCCGCCTCCTCCGCTACGCGCCGCTTCATTGCCATACGCTTCCTTATCGGCGAACAGGATCGTATAGATCAGCGTATCCGAGCGCTGAGCGGTTTCGATGGCGCTGTCGAGGCTGGTTTTGCTGCCTATGTCCACGCCGTCGGAAAGCACAATCACGGCTTTGCGCCCCGGTTGCTTCTTCATCAATTCATCTGAACTGAGAAAAACGGCGTCGTAGAGTACCGTTCCTGCGTGACGCTGGTGTCGTCCCTGGCCCCGGTTGTCGGGATCGGGCGAATTAGTGCGCTGGTATTGTGGATCGGAGGTCTTCAATTCTTGAAGTGCCGTTTCCAGCTTGTCATGTGAATTGGTCAGGTCTTACAGCAGTTCGGTCTCGCGGTCGAAGTGAATGAGAAAAGCCTGATCCTTGGTGCGCAGCACATCCTGTAGAAACTTGTAGCTTGCCGTCCGCTCCTGATCGAGCACGCGACGCTGGTTGGCGCCGGTGTCGACGAGCAGGCCGAGCGTAAGCGGCAGATCAGTTTCGCGAGTGAAGTACTTGATCGACTGAGGGCGGCCGTCTTCCTCCAGCTTGAAATCGTCCCTGGTGAGGTCATTCACCAACGCGCCGTGCTTGTCGCGAACGGTGGCAAGCAGGTTGACTACTTTTGCTGTTGCAGAGACCGTCGGAGTGGCTGGTTTCTGTGCAGGCTGGCTTTGCGGCGCAATGGTTTTGTCGTGAAGCTGGGGCCCATCCTGGGCTTGAATGGGAGCAATCGCCAGGAAAACAGCGGCTGCAAGCAAGGCGGATCTTAAACAAAGTTTTGTCATGGTACCGGATCGGAGACGGAGTGAGACATTCCTGAGTAACACAGCTCTACAATCGAAGTTTCGTCGAGCATGCCCGAACGGGGTCAGACGCAAAAAGCCTCGGCCCGCGAAAATCACTGCTCCTGACCAGGACGGATTCGGTCGATTACGGATTACCTCTGCATTAGTTCAACCATGCAACGATGTCGGATCGCGAAGAAAAGCTTTCGACGCGCGGAACTTCTTCAACAAAGTCACCGTTCCGATGTCACCATTTAAGCGTAACGATTTCGGTGCCAATGTCGGCGGTCCCATCTGGAAGGATCACACCTTCTTCTTTAGCGGCTTGCAGTGAGAGCAGGCAACCATCAACTTGATCAAGTCAATGGCTACCTTTCTCTTACTGAAGATTTGCGTCTGCCTGCGGCTACACAGCTCATCATCATTGCGCGGGTCTCGCATGCGAGGCCGTGCTGCCCTCGGTCAATCCAAGCGCCCACTTGACTGCCTCAAAATACATCTTCCTTATGTCCGGGTCGTCCCATGACTCTTCTGTATGACCGAGCGTGGAATAAAACACCCGACCCTTGCCGTACATCTTGCTCCACGCGACGGCGAAATCATGATCCTCGCGGTGAATGCGCGGGTTATTCGAATAGTCCAGCTTGCTTGGGTCGAGACTCAGCAACACGTTCACTTTCTCTCGCGACCAGGCCTTCGGTTGATAAATCTCGTCGTACTTCACGAACTCTTTCGGAAAATGCCGCACAGCAGGGAAGTCCGGCTGCTCATTGATTATCGGTGCCATGAATGTCATCCACGGGTGCTGATCGAAATACCCCCCAATCATTTCGCCGTATTCGGGCCATGTGTAGTTCGTATCCAGTGCGGCGTGAATACCGACGAACCCTTTACCGTCATCGTGGACGAAAGAAATAAAGTCCTGCTTCTGGCTGGCATCCATGTCGAGTTCTCCGGTTGTGCTGGCGAATACGACTGCATCGAAATAATTCAGGTTCTTCGCGTTCCGGTGGCCGAGATCTTTCTTCGTCAGCAACTCGGTGTCCGTGCGCATGACTGTGTCCCACAGACCGCTTTGCTTGCCCATGGTGTAGATCGCGTCCATGGTCGCGGAAACCGAATCATGCTCCCATCCCTTGGTTTCGCCAATCACGAGAACGTGTTTGCGATGCACGGTTTCAGCTCCGGGCGGGGGTGGCGTCTTCGTGCTTGCAGATTGTGCGATAACTTGCGAGGTGTATACCAGTGCGAGGATGGAAAGCAACCATACAGCTGACGTCCCACGTGGAATCAAAAAGGTTCTCCTCTGCTGCAGCAATTCCGCAAGGAGTATACGGTCGACACAGGGATTGTAGAACCCGTTTTCGCTTACGCTCGCTGCCGTTGATCTGGAGTCCAGAGACATCCGCCTTTGCTGACGACGCTTCCGGGTTATTGACCACGCCTGGGCACAGTGATGACAATAAATGTTTCAGCAAAATGCCACATGCGCGTTCCTGCCCCCCATATTTACGTCGCCCTGCTTGCATTGTTGGTATTTGCTTTCATCTCTCCGCTTCGCGCCGAGGAACGCGAGATGCCTGCGCGCGAAACGTCACGTGCGGACGCATGTGGGCGTCCTGCAGCGAGTAGCAACGTCAAGGAACCGGAAACCAGGAGAGCCTCGAATGGCTTACTCGAGCTGACGTTGCGGGTCCGCACTTCAATCGATCCAAACGGGCATACTCGCTACTGCTACATCGATGAACACGGTTTCCAGGCGCCGACGTTGCGAGTGCAACCGGGCGACACGCTCGTCATCCACCTGAAAAATGAAATCACGCCGGCTGTCGATCGGCACCTTCATCCACATACCGTTCGATCCGCCAACACTCCGCACGACCCATGCGCGGGCGGACCGATGACACCCTCGTCGATCAATCTCCATTTTCATGGCCTGGCAATTCCTCCCGTGTGTCATCAGGACGAGACGTTAAAGACCGTCATTAATCCCGGAGATCCGCCTTTCACATATCGGGTGCAGATTCCAAACACGCAGCCACCGGGCTTGTATTGGTATCACCCGCACGTGCACGGATTTAGTGAAGAGCAGCTACTGGGAGGCGAATCCGGCGCCTTAATTGTCGAGGGGATAAAAAACGTAGTTCCCCAGACTGCCGGCTTGCCAGAACGGGTCCTGATAATTCGCGATGAGCAGATGCCGGATGCTGCTGCTGACAACCACGATCCCAACCGGCCGACCAAGCAGCTTTCCATCAACTACATACCTGTTCCGTATCCAAAATATCCACCGGCTCTCATCAAGATGAAGCCGGGGCAAACCGAGTTCTGGCGAGTTCTAAACGCCTCCGCAGACACGTTTCTGAATCTGGCCGTTGAGTACGAAGGCAAGCGGCAGTTGCTTGGACTGGTTTCGCTCGACGGAGTGCCCCTTCGCTTCGGGCAGCCTGGCTCGGCGAGCTATGTCCCGCAGGAGACTAGCATTTTCCTCGCCTCGGCAAGCCGCGCAGAGTTTCTCATCACAGCTCCTGCGGCAGGGATTACAGGGAAACTGCTGACTTTCGGCGTGTTTCGCGGAGCCGATGAAGACGGCAAGCCCGCGCCGGCAGCAAAGAACGGTCAACCTGCCCTCCGCGTCGGTCTGGACGACGTCGATCCACCCCGTCCCTTGGCGATAATCGTATCGTCCAACGATGTTGTGCCGTCGGCCGTCGTCGAGAGTTCTTCGGTTCGGACGACTGTGAAAGGAGAGGCACCTCTCGACAGTGTTCGTCCCGTCCGCAAACGGAAGTTGTACTTCTCTGAAAAGCTCGTCAACCCCGCGGATCCAAAGAGTGCGACGCTGTTCTTCATCACCGAGGAGGGGCATACGCCAGAGATCTTCGATCCCTCAGCCCCGCCGAACATTACCGTGCATCAGGGTGACGTCGAAGACTGGACCATCGAAAACCGTTCGCGTGAAGTGCATACTTTTCACGTGCATCAACTGCATTTCCTGGTGGTCGGGCGTCAGGGCACAGGATGGGAAGAGCCGTCACTTCGCGACACCGTGAACGTCGCCGCGTGGAGCGGATTTGGGCCGTATCCCAGCATAACCGTCCGCATGGATTTTCGTGATCCCAATATTGTTGGAACGTTTCCCTTTCATTGCCATATCGTGCAGCACCTCGATGGGGGCATGATGGGAACGGTGCGGGTGCTGCCAGCAGAAAAACACTGACTGCCCAATCTGACTTCGCACTTCTGCCTTTCTTCGTGTTCTTCGGGGTAAAAGCCTTTCCAAAACTTGCACCGAATTGATATGCCTGTTATCTTCAATCCACCGCAGATCAGGGCGGCGCCGATCAGTAGTGATCCTGATTCACCCAAATCAGATTTTTGATTGCAGATGAATTTAAGGGTTGCGGAAGTCAGATTGGTTTGCTATAACAATCAAGCGGCATTTTGCGCCGCGAATTGCCGGTCAGATTGTGAATCCGGCGGTAGTTCTAGGCATCAAATCCTGTAACTACCAAATTCGCTCCGTCCTGGAGCATACGATTCGGGGACAACGTCCTCGAAGGGTTTAAGCGGTCCTGGTAATCGCGAACCTCCAAGTTGATCTTTAGAAGTTTTGAAAACTCTCTCGGCTAGGTATTGCCTTATGTCGGAATTCGTTTGGCCGGAGAGGGTCTTATCGCGTCGCCTGAAAATGGCAGCGCTCCCCGACAATTGACAGCGGAAAAGCTGTGGGATTTCTGTGTAAAACACAGAAAACACACGGGTTGACAGCGCGCGAGGGTAGGCGATAAGTTAAACGGGTTTCGAGGACGGCAGCAGGCCGATAGGCAGGCTGAAGCCTCGACTGAAACGCGCCGCTCAGGCGGAAGGCGATTCGGTCTTTGACAACTAGGTTGAACGTGCCAGTCGTATTGTGAATGGTGCTCGGGTTGAAGTTCGAGCGACTCACAAATACTCCGTAGCTGCTTCGGCAGCTACAAATCAATCAGGTTTCAAACGAGAGTTTGATCCTGGCTCAGAATCAACGCTGGCGGCGTGCCTAACACATGCAAGTCGAACGAGAAAGAGGGAGCAATCCCTTGAGTACAGTGGCGTACGGGTGAGTAACACGTGACTAACCTGCCTTCGAGTGGGGAATAACTTCGGGAAACCGAGGCTAACACCGCATAACATCTTTGGGTGAAATTCCTGATGATCAAATGCGTAAGCAGCTTGAAGAGGGGGTCGCGGTTGATTAGCTAGTTGGTGGGGTAATGGCCTACCAAGGCGATGATCAATAGCCGGCCTGAGAGGGCGCACGGCCACACTGGAACTGAAACACGGTCCAGACTCCTACGGGAGGCAGCAGTGGGGAATTTTGCGCAATGGGGGAAACC
>JAJPJE010000092.1 GCA_021324365.1 Terriglobia bacterium
ACGCAGTGGTCTTGCCCGTGCCAGCGAGACCACGCAGGCCGGTGATCCGGTCGCTCGTGTTCAGGATGTGCAGGATGGCCCGGCGCTGATCTTCGCCAAACCAGTCGCTAGGTTGATAATTGGGATGCAAAGGCGCGACCGAGTCGCGGCCCATGTTAACGGTTTGAATCAGGGACAGTTCGGTTTCCAGAATCTTGTACGTGGACAATCCCCGTTCCGTTATCACCACCTCCGGCGACTGCCGCAACTCCCGCTTCAATCGCTGCAAGTCCACCTCGCCTTGACGGTGGGACAGGGCAGCAGACAACAACTCATGCTCCGGCACCACCGACTGGCGCTCGAAGACGTGAGCAACCGCATGAGCCAACGACTCCCGCTCGCACTCCTTGCCAGTGGTTTGACCCGGTTGTGTAGAACCGGCGAGCGACCGTAACGATTGAACTTCTTCGCCGGATAACTGTGCCAGTTGGCGTTCACGGACTTCAGAGGTCGAAATACCTTTGAGCTTCTTAGTCCGGCTTTGGTGCACGGCATACGACACCTCGTTGTTCGAGAGTTTACGCCCGAGCTTTTGCTCCATCTCACCGACGACTCTTTTTACCTCCTGGGCGCGTTTGGAAAACTTCCTCATCACGGCGTCACTCACCCCTTCGATGTCAAACCCGTGCCGGGCCGGCGTGGTGCGATAGCCAATCTCCCGCACCCGCCGCGCCAGTTCGTTACGATAGACCGCCGTAGCGTAACGAATCGCGTCATACATCGCGCCTGCCTGTAAGGCCTTCCAGCATTGCTCGCTTTCATCAAACGTGGCGTTAAAGACGGTGAAATGCGTGTGCAGTTGCGGGTCTAGCGCGCGCGAACTCGTGTGAACGAAGGCGGCCGCAATCAGATTGCCGGTCGCGCGATTCTGCTGGTTACCTGCCTTGCGCACTCGCGTTGCCGCATATGTTTCCAGTTCGCGGAAAGCAATTCGAGCCGCGTCCTCGTGAGCTTCGACCAGTCGCACGTCTTCCATAACCACAGCCAGGACAGACACCGACTTGGGCGGCGAACAGGTAAAGTCGAAGAACACCCGGCGCTTATCCTTTTCATTCTGTCGTAACGTCAGCCGTTCCCTGGTTTGCGGTTGCTGGTTCTCGCACAACCCATAAAACTGTTCGCGGGTGACGTGTTGCCCTGCGCTCAATCCCAATCGTTCCGCACCGACGCCGATCCACCGGCCGGGACGAATTTCCCCGGCGGCGTAGTAGTCGTTTTGCGCCAGGTGTTCGACGAAGTAACCTTCGGCGGAGGCCAGGTCTTTATGGACGACCGCGCTAAACATACGAGACGATGTTATTCAATATCCAGGCCGAGCTTTGCATGGTTCGCGCACAATCGGTTAATCCCCAGCGCACCCGTGTTCATGACCTGAAATGCGAGTTCATCTAATGTTGGTCAGTTTGACAGAAATGGGTGACGCGGAGATGTATGTGATACACGGGATGGAAGCCTCCTTGTCAGCGCTTTGACTGGCCGGCTTTCCTGCGGGCACTCAGAACCTGGCCAGACAGCGCCGCGAATGGCCGTTCAATACTAAGTCCTACAGTGCACAAACTTGCTTCTTTCCCCTGATTGCGGTATGGGTTGGTCAGGTGAAGACGGTGGACTTTAATGAAGTGAAGCGGCAGGAAGCGCGAAGTCGCATGGCGGCTGCGCGCAAGGCTCGCCGCAGTCCGCAAACGGCAGCGGCGCTTCAGAAACGGGCGTCGCTGGTGGGCAATGGTGCCAAGTGGCGCATCACCAATTTCAAACAGGTCGCCCGTGCCATGTCTAAATGGGCGTAGCGGTGGGTTTTTCCCTCCAGCAGTTTTCGGAAGTTCTCAAGATACGCGACGCGTCGGGACAACCTTATCTTCTCATCGGTGGCCAGGCGGTCAACTATTGGGCAGAACGATATCTTCCCGCTGAACCACAGCTTAAACCATTACAGCCGTTCACGAGCGAAGACATTGATTTCAAAGGCAGTTCCGATGATGTGCGGCGCATCGCTCTCCAATTGGGACTGACGGCGGGTTATCCACATAAAGTGGAGATGACTGCGCTGGCGGGAACCATCCCCTTCCAGATTGGCGGCTTGAAATCAAACATTGAAATTGTTCGGCGGATTCCCGGTGTTTCAGGTTCGGTGGACGCGCTGGCGGTTCAGGCAGAGTGGGACGGGAGAACCATCCGGGTGCTCGATCCCATTTCATTGCTCGCCTGCAAACTGGAATTGGCTGCCAGTGTGCCCCAGGAAAAGCGCCACGACGTGGCACACCTTAGGATTTTGCTTCCCTGTGTCCGCGCGTTCTTGAGTGAATTCCTGCAACAGGTCGAAAGTGGCCAGATTCCGGCAAGGCACTGGCTAGGTGCGGCCAATCAGGTGTTGAAATTGACGACCAACCATCGCGCTAGGAAAATAGGCAGCAAGCACCAGATCAACTGGCCGGAGATTCTCCCGTTGACCGTCATCGCCAAAAGCCAGCACGAAAAGATCAGGCGATTTCAGGAACAACAGTTGGAGCAAGGCTACAAAAAATCAAAGAGCATATCCATCTGACGTAATGTCCGGCACTTTGGCCGCCCGGTTTTGCTCATGCCTCGCCGACCGCGCAGACAAATCGCTTCGCATGCACCTATACGGTGGCGCACTCAACGGGCGTTTCTGAAACCGCGCTCCACTTCGCCGTCGTCTGTTCATTCCACTCCCGACCCGCTCCGTTGCGCTTCCGGTTTCAAACTCCCGTTCAGTGCGTCGGAATTTCCGCATCAGTGCGTGAGTTTTGAGGCGTTCAGCCGAACGCCATTTGTTGCGGCTTTCCGGAAATGGAAAGCCGTTCATTTTGGTTAGACACCATCCCCTTATCAAAAATAAGGCTGCCGCGAACGCCAGTATCCGCGCGATATCCTGGCCGCTGTCCGCGGGAAGGCTGCCGTAATACGCGGGATTCGCCCGCACAGCTTCGTGCGGATCGTCCAGGCAATATCCGGAAGCATTTCCGCGCAAGTGCTCACGTTGGCATGGCGGCGCCCACGCAACGTCCAGGTAGTTACCCACTGCGTCCGCGACGGGTTCACACAAATGGCCCGACAACTGTTGGGCTATACGCGAGCAATGTCCCCAAACTCGGTCAGTCCCTGTCCGCGTTCAGTCCGTGACTTGGCAGTCGCCGCAACTTGTCCATGACCGTGAACAGTCCACTGCCATAAGCACCACCTGTGCTTTCCCAGAACCACCTGCGTTTTATTCGCATCCAGCCCAAGTTTATGTCCAGCGCATGGCCGCGACCAGTCTTCGTCCCCGTTTCATTACAGAGCCAATCCAGACCTATCTGCAGCGATTTGCGGCCAACTGTCCGCGCTATGACAAGCGAGCAACTCACGATGACCTTTTCCCAAGCGTCTGTTGTCTTGAACTGCGGATACTTGCTCTGAAGAAGTTTCGGGATGTTCCTCGGCAACCCCATCGACGCGCGAACCGCACCGCGGACCACGTGACGTCCCGTCACGGCAGGTTTACCTCTGGCGTCAAACAGCGTCTCGCATGCTTCGCGAACTCCGTGTGTGATGTTTTCTTGATGACTCGACTTGCTCTGGCAAGTTCAAATCCAGCCACCCGCAATCAATTTTCAGACCCTCAGCAACACACCTTTGAGGGACCTTTTTTATAGCATTCGCCCAAAAATCGCCTCGGCGTAATTGCGGCGGCCATGTAAACAACCATTCAACAAGGTGTGAAATTGCTTTTCGAGTTGACATAGAATAGCTTGGGCAGCGTCGCGACAGAGGGCCGACGTTACTTCGGTAGTTCGTGTCACGGCGTGAGAATTCGGAATCGTAGATCAAAGGCGACTTTCCGACGGTCACGCACCCGGAGGCAGAACTGGAGCTGTTGGAACAGGAAGCGAGCTGGAGATGAGTCGATGAGTACCCGAGAGACCGGGAGCGGCATGACGAAGAGAGCCAGAGCCACAATAGCCGTTGTGGACGACGACCCGGAGCTACGGGACTTCTTCAAGAGCATTGCTGATCTGGGGCATTTCCAACTGATCGGTTCTTACGGCAGCGCGAGAGAGGCGCTGCAGCACTTGCCAGAGCAGCAGCCGGATCTTGTCTTGATGGATCTCTTCCTGCCCGACATGTCCGGGATCGAATGTACCGAGAGACTTTTGGCACTTTTGCCCCAATTGCGTATCGTGGTTATCACCGGACACCCGGAAGATTCGACGTTGCTCAGGGGGGCGATGGCTGGCGCCCAGGGATTTTTAATCAAGCCCTGCACGATCGAAGACGCATTGGACGCAATTAATGACGTGTTTAGGTGGGGTGGCGTTCTGGGCAAAACGGCCGTGCCACACATGCTGAGAATCTTTCACAAGCTCAGAAATCTCCGCGCCGATCGCGAAGCTCTCGGAGCGGCAGGAAGATATCCTGGCCGGCCTGCTTCGCGGTCAGACGGCTAAGGGAATCTCCACCGCACTCAATATCAGTGAGGCAACGGTTCACACTCACACCCATCGACTCTTCAAGAAGCTCAAGGTGCACTCACGCCGGGAACTAGTTGACAAATTTCTCATCCGGTCGTGACGCCTGGAATCTGCGGGTCAAGCTTTTTGGTTTGCGTCCTCGACTGACCTAAGCACCCTCGGAACTCTTCTGCCGCACATTTGGTATTCTGCGACAGCCACGTCAACACACGCGGGGCTCCCGTATTGTAAACAATCATTCAACAATTCACGTCCTTGCAACCTCCGGCGTTGTGCTAATAATTAGGAATATTCACGTAAGGAAATAGCTAAAGCTGCGCTAGATCGGAAGCCAGACTCGTTGGTCGGTGAGGGGTTCAACACTGGTTTTTGAAGAGCAAGTTTGATAGTTTGGCGTTTTTGCGGAAAGGGGAGCTCCAATGAAGAGCGGCCTTGATGCAGTTCAGGATTGGGTGTCGTTGGCTCGCAAGGCGGACTTTCGCCCGTCAGCCATGGCCGCCCTTAGCGGCGTATCGGTTCGCCAGTTGGAACGCTTCTTTACCCTTCGCTTCGGCAAGCCCCCAAGGCGCTGGATGAGAGAACTGAGATGCCAGTTGGCTCGCGATTTCATTTCACAGGGCTGGTCCGATAAAGCCGTGGTTTCAGAATTGAAGTTCGCCAACAGCGCGCATCTGTGCCACGAATTCAAGTCGATTTATCTCGCACCACCCCAGACCTTCGCGCCTCGCCAGACAAATTAGTCCGGACGGCCAAGACCTAGGCCACGCCGTTGCATTCCCTAAGCTATCTCTTTCAGAGTTTCGGCGATTTCGGCGATTTCAGCATTTCAGCTTTTGAATCTGCGTCGCTTTCCTACAACAATGTCGCGTTCGAACAACAGACATTGGTTGAAGAGGACCCGGTGCGCGTTGAGAGTCGAGTCCGACATGACTACCTCTTTCTTTAGCGTGTCGCGCTTTGCTTACCGTGCAAGCAGCGCGCTATCACGGCCCGAGCGCAGGCCATTAACAAACCGCGAGGAGCAAATCCTAAAGCTGATCGGGGCCGGACACGCTTCGAAACAGATCGCCGAAGCGTTGAAGATCAGCACCAACACTGTTAACAATCACAGGGCCTCCATTCTGGCAAAATTGGGCGCGCACAGCGCAATTGAAGCGCTCAGGATTTACAGTCATCTCGAGTAGTTATTTCTGACTATTTCATTCATCCAATCGCCGTGATAGAAAGGAAACCATGGCCAAGTCAAAACGTAAACTGAAACCCTCCCTGCGCGAAATCCTCCGGTTCGCGCCGGTCTTGGCGGTGACAGTGGGCGCATTCACTGATCGCGCCACATCAGCCGACAGCGCAAACTTGGCCCTCGAAGAGTTCAAAAATTTCATTTCCCACCCGCCCGTCATTTCAAACCTAGTGTTCCAACAGAAAGTTCCGATGGGCGGGGGTGCTCGACCGCTGGATGGTAGCTTCGCCCACTCAACCAGCTTCGAGTATTTCCAGGCGAGATGGCAAACGAATGGACTGCTCTTCAGGAAATTGACCGCGCCTTCCGACGTGACAAACTTGGCGGTCGCAGGAGAACTCGTGTCGTGGTCTGGACATGAGCACGCCCTATTGGAACGCGGGGAGCGCTTTACGACCTGGGATGACCGGGATCCTACGGTCGCTGGTAAAACCGTTTCCATCTTTTACACGAGCGAATGGCTGCAAGACCCGTTACGTCAAGTACTTAACTTGGGTATCATGTTTGTTGGAATTGGGTCTGTCCGGTGGGACGGAAACAGATTCCACGTGGAGTCGAAAGTCGATGGGCAACGCCTGCTCGTTTCTGGTGAAGTTATGCCGGGGGTTGATGGGCCTCCAAGGGAGATGACCGTGTGCTATGCGCTTCCGCACCGAACCAATTACTACGCGCTGCGCTACGGATATGGTCCCGCGCGGTCGTACTCAATGCCACCAACAGTCATTACGAACTTTTGGATTAGGAAAGACCTCGGCAAGGAAAAGGCTGCCGAAGCGGAACTCGACCTCGACGAGTGGAGAATCCTTGATTTCCAATCTGCCAACAATCCGCTCGCTCAAGAGGTATTCGCGGCGGCCGAGTTTGCCCGCCAAAATGGATGGCAGGGGCACATCTACACAAATAACGCAATCTACGATCGAACTACGAACGGCGTGCTTCAGTTGGCTTACTCATTTACCACCGCCCCAAACCTTTCCAACAAGCCGACTCGTACGCTACGGACGGTTTTTTATGGAGCCTGGGGAGGAATGAACATTGCGATTATCGCTCTCATGGCGAGGGCGAAAGAAGCAAAGAAACAACAAACCAAAAACGAAAGGAAAAGTGCACTATGAAATACAAATTCAAACTTCAAAAGTCCCTCCTAGTGGGAGGACTGCTCGCCGCCACTTACGCGGAAGCTTGTTGGGTCCAAACTACCAGCTTTCTATGCGTGTTGAGTGGCGCCAAGGTGGATGATCTTACATGGGCAGACGGCAGCGGTCCGTCGAACTTTACCGCAACATCGGACTGGTGGTTCAGCCAATCAGCTAACTTTGTGTACAGTGTCGCCAGCGGAGGAAACCAAAATCACAGCGCCGGAACTACGGACTATTGCCACGGCCCCGCCACGTTTAAGGACTATTCACTCCATAATGTCTCGGTTCCCGATTGGCAGAAGGGCACTATCGACACTACTTTACAAACACCCCAAATCATCCTGACGCCGAATTCCACGAGCAGTGGTCCCTCTTGCTAAGAGCTCGCTGACGTGTTAACGTTCGCTACTCCTCGGAGAGCGAGGCGCCGGCGCGTCCCCGGGTGGGATGTGGCCGGCACCTCGTTGGATACTGGGACAGAACAAACGGAGTCAAGTGAGAGCAAGAATCAAAGCGTTCACGCTGATCGAGTTGCTGGTCGTTCTTGCAGTCATCGGCATTCTCGCGGCGCTATTACTCCCGGCGTTGAACCGGGCAAAATCCTCGGCCGATTCGGCAGTATGCAAGAGCAACCTGCGTCAGATCATGATTTCGGTGAGCATTTATTCACAACAAGAAGGCGTGTATCCTGATGCGAGTCTGTTTTCGTCTGCCCTCCGGCCCATTTTGAGGGCATCTTGGCCCGAAGACAATTACACTAATGTCAACGGGTCCTATATCTATCTCGGGCCAAGGCAGGGTGTGTATGCCTGTCCTGGTTATAACCGTGTTCGAGGGGAGTTTCTGCGCCATGGAACGGAAGATACAGCGGCTGGAAATTATGTAAGCTACGGCTACAATAACTGGGGGGTAGCTCCTGTCGACATGGTTCCTCAAACTCTGGGCTTGGGCGGCTATAGCGGGGGACCAAACGTAACCGTACTGAACCGTGAGAGCCAAGTGGTCTATCCGAGCGATATGATCGGGATGGCCGACGCACCATTCTTATCGCAAAGTGACGTCCAATATCCTGTCCACGTCCCGAGCGGGGCATTTGATCTGAGCCACGTTTTCTACCCGGGGAGTCTCTACAACGCGTCGGTCTTCGGGCTCCCAGCGGATGCGCCATCAGTGAGGATGCTTCTGCAACGCCATAGCGGAAAGTGGAATGTTGGATTTTGCGACGGCCATATCGAGAACCTGAGGGGCGACCGGCTGTTTGACATAAGGAAAGAGGAGCAGGCCTGTCGCTGGAATAATGACCATCTACCTCATAACAAGGGTTTCAGTCCATAGTCAGGATGAGCTCGGGGCAACAGACATGGTTTTTCAAAATCAGCGGAGGGCTGCTGATAATGACCGCACTCGCTAAGCTTTACGCTGCCACAGGAGACGCAAAGGTGCTTCAATTACAAGACGAACTTCTTAGGATCGGCTATCGGCCGCTGATGATTTCGGTCGGCTTGTTGGAGATCGTTGTGGCTCTTTTTTTGTGTAAGAGCCGTAGTGATCTGAAGCGATGCTTGGCACTGCTCTGGCTCAGTGGCAATTTCCTGTTGTATCATTTTGGCGATTACATCCTTGGGGTGCATCTCTGTCCCTGTTTGGGACATTTGACTGATCGCCTGCCGCTGCCGAAAGGGTTGGCTGAGGTCCTTTTTCAATTCCTGGCGCTCTACTGGTTTTTGGCCAGCCTCAATATGCTGTGGCGGGAATGGGGCTCAGTGCAGTGGGCACGTCTGCTTCAATTCCGGAATCGCCTCTTCCGCAGAACATCGGCTCGACCTGTTTAGGTTTGACGATTAACCGGCTTGCTAACGCCTCCGGACACAACTTGCAGCAGTCTTCACCACCGATATCCTGGTTGCGTTTGTGAACCTGAAGATGACAGTTTCCAGTGTGCTCTCCCTGGCCGTCGGCGTTCTTTTGGGAGTGGGCCTTAGTCATGCGCTCTCGACTTCGCTAGGTACCACACAAGCAAGCACAACTGTAGGTCAGCCCGCGTCACCAAGGCGAGAAGCGACTTCGCAACCCACGCGACCTGATTCTTTGCCAATATCAGTTCCGGGGTGCGTTAGGACGGATCAACTTGATGCTGCCTTGCGTGAGATTTTTGCTGTGACACCCTGCGAACTGCGTGAGGAGCTTCTGCACCGGCTCGCCAGGGCGGTCGACCCGTCGGATTTCGCTGGCGCCCTGAAGCTGTTAGCCAAGCGGCCCGAACAACAAGTCCGCTCCGGCCTTATCCAGTGGGTGCTCGCCCGATGGGCGCGGCTCGATAGCCAAGCGGCACTGGCCTATGCGCAGGCTTTGCCGACATCGCGTTGGCGCTCCTCAGTTCTCTCAGCCGTGCTGGAGGGATGGGTGGAAAAGGACTCAGCGAGCGCGATGAAGTGGTTGAAAGACCTTCCCAATGGCTGGGAGAAGAACCAATTGTTACAGGGGGCGATTGGCGCACTGACGGCCCAGGACCCAAGCATCGCCCTGGAGTTTCTGAAATCGATTAAGCCCTCGTCCGCAACGTCCGTCCTGCGACAGATGTTATTCCGCCAATGGGCGGAAAAGGACCCAGCTGCCGCCGCTGCTGCCGCCCAGGGCAACAACGATCGGGGCGTCCTGGGGTGCATAGCAGTCGCTTGGTCAACCGCGGACCCAGGGGCAGCGATTCAGTGGGTAAAGAGCCTTCCGGAAAACCAGTTAAGACCGGAGGTAATTCGCAGCTTGTGTGATTCGCTCGTATATGTGGACCCGAAACTGGCTGGTGACCTTGCGATCTCCCTGCCCGAAGGGCAATCTAAGAATTCGGCGATCGCCAGTGTGGTTTCTGGACTGGCTGATAGCGATGTCAACGCAGCCATTTTGTGGGTTCAACAACTTACGAATCGATCGGCCAAGGCTGAGGCCTTGCAGACGCTGACTGCACAGCTCGGCCAAAGCGACCCGCAAGCTGCGGCTACACTGGCGCTATCACTTGGTCCGGGGCGGGCGAGGGACACCGCTGTTAGCGCGCTCGCAGGTGTATGGGGCTCTACTGATCCCGCCTCTGCTGCAGCTTGGGCGCAGAACTTGCCTGCGGGCACCGATCACAGCCAGGCGATGCAACAAATTGTCAGCGCGTGGGCTGGTACCGACCCGAGTGCCGCGGCTAATTTTGTCCTGTCTCAACCAGCAGGTAGGCTCCAAAGCACTTTGGCCAGCACGCTTGTGAGGGAGTGGGCCTCGACTGACGCTGTTGGTGCCGCAAACTGGGCTGTCGAGAATCTCGCGGGAGGTGCACAGCGCGACGCAGTATCCCTTGCCGCATTGGCTTGGACTCGCCAGTCGCCTGTCGATGCCGCTAACTTCGCCGCCAGCTTACCCGGAGGTGACACTCAAAACGCTGCTGTCGGAAGCATTTTGACATCGTGGGCGGCGCTTGATCCAGCATCTGCGGCGACATGGGTTAACGAATTCCCCGCTGGGAAGCTGAAAGATCAGTCGGTGCAGGATCTGATGATCGGTTGGGCCATCAAAGATCCAGTGGCTGCGGCGAATTGGCTGCAAGGGCTTGCTACAGATCCGAGCCGGGACGCCGCGGTTGGTGCATTCGTTGGTGTGGTCGCCCATCAGGACCCGGTAGCCGCTGCTACCTGGGCTGCGTCGATTGGAAACGATGATGAGAGGCTTTTCCAGATGCAGAACGTTGCTAGGGCTTGGATGGACGTAGACCAATCCGCCGCGCGCTCGTGGATCCAGACTTCTAACCTCCCCGACGATGTGAAGGCACGGTTGCTCAAGCCGGGAGGTTGAACCCCTAATGACCTAGCGACCGGCAGGCCAAACGCCGGTCTCCTACGCATCCCAAATGTTCGAGCGTTCAGATTTCGGTATGCGCGCTGGATCTATTGGAGCGGTGCATGCGTCCTTGCACGATCACAACCGCGCGGTACCGATTGCTCAGGAGATTGTGGAAGGGGACATTAGGTTTTATGCGCTAAGGTACTCGCAATCGGCGCGTGGTTCCTATGATTCCCTGGTTACCTCTTGGAAGATTCGATGCCATCTTTCGACTTGAGAATCGGTCGCGAATTGTTCGACAAACCTGCGTCCATTTGCACCGACTGTGGTCCTCAGATCCCGATCGAGATAGAGCCGCCTGATCGCTTCAACGGCCTGAGGCACATCGGCCAGCATGCGCCAAACGCAACTTTCCCGCTCCGGTTGGAGCACGCCGCCCACCGGAATTCCCGCACCGGCTCGCGTCAGGAACTCACCGTGTGCCGAGTAATTGGTGTACACCGAGGGCAGACCAGAGCACATTGCTTCCCAGGCGGGTACGCCAAAGCCCTCGCCTCCGCTTAGGTACAGAAAGCAATCCCAGAGCCTATAGAGCATTGGCATGTCATCTGGAGATAGGCCGGCCCTCAGCTGATGGCCCGGCGTGTACCAGAGGTCTCGCCCACGCTCGACTCCGAACTGGCGCTCGATCCACCGGGCCGGCCACTCGTCCTTCGGTTCTTCCGCCATGTGGCACCAAAGAAACACGTCAGAAAGAGGTTTTGCTGGTTCGACGCAGTGTGAACGGCAGTGGGCGCAGGCATCGTATTTGTAATCAGGCCTGGCCTCCAGCGTGAGCCGGAGCTCATCGAGATGAATTTGTCGGCTCGGATCCCAATCAAACAGGCTGACTTTGCCGCAATCGTGGCACAGGAGGTATTTGCCAGTGCGCAGGTAATGAAGCACTTTGTATTGAACCCAAACCTGCTTACGCCACTGGTTTCGACCTACCCACCCCAGCAGAAAAGCATTCTGTGGCATCCATGGTGGCAGAAGGTCACGGCGCATCTCAGCTTTGAGCGCTTCGCAGGCCGGAGTGAAACGCACCGTGTCCGCCGGAGCGTACACATAATCCAATTTGTGCCGTAAAAAGGCGTTGGACGAGCGGCCGATGATTTCCTTGGAGAATTCGCTCATCGTCAGGATCAAGTCTGCACGACTAAGTATTGGGCCTAATTCCTGCATTACCGGAAGTCCATCGAAAGTCACATAAGTTACAAGCCGGTAACGCCGTTGCGCTTTGGGCTGGCAGAAGTGCAGCACGTTTTGTGGATCTCCAAACACGAACACGATGTCCGGTTGAAGTTTCGGCAAGAGATTAAAGAACGTTTTCTCAGCATATTTGTCGTCGGGCGCGAAGTTCAGTTTACCGGAGCGGTCCTTGATTGTGCGGGTTGGATAGACCGGCCACTTCGGTGTGGTGACCGCGTAACACTGGAACAATCCGATTTGGTGGAGTTCATACTCGTCGGGGTGCCGTTCAAGCAGTCCCCCGAAAATCAGACGCGTGGTCTCGGCCAACCCGGTGGGGAGGACGGGGCTGTCGGTGCGCCGTGCCTCAAAAATAGGTGTTACCCGAAGCCGGCCGGAAGTTGCTCCGGTTGCCTCAAAAATGCGGTTACCCTAATCGATTGAAAACGAAGAAGAGCGG
>JAJPJE010000016.1 GCA_021324365.1 Terriglobia bacterium
AATAAAATCGCCGTCGGTGCAGCGTGGCCTGGCTTTGATGATACGCGCGCTGCATGGTCGCAGAACCGTCACATGAGCGATCGCTGTGGAAGAACTTTTGAAGAGTCCGTCCGCCTCTTCCGCCGCTACTACAACGACGACCACCCCCTGCCTTTCCTCATGATCGTGACGTGGAATGACTACGAGGAAGGCACCGCCATCGAGCGCGGGATCAACGCGTGCAGTGGCAACACGCAGACTAACGCCGGCGAATGAGACAGACTCGGAATGCTAGAATCACGCCATGGCGCAAGACGAACAGCAGTTCCGGCGAGCCGCGGATGCGGCAATGGAGGACTTGAAGCGAAGGCTGATCGCGGCTGAGGATTCCGCCGAAATGGAAGTGGAAGACCAGGCGGGAGCTCTGCACATCAGTTTTGACGAGCCACCGGGCAGGTTCGTGATCTCTCCCAATGCCCCTGCGCGCCAGATCTGGATTTCCGCGCTCTCCACAAGTTTCAAGCTCGATTGGTCGGACGCGGCCAACGCGTTCGTTTTGACGAAGACCGGTGAAGCTTTGAAACCGCTTGTCTCCCGTTTGATTAACGAACAGTTGGGTGAAGAAGCTGTGAGCCTTGCCTGAGGAGGCTGGTCTAAATCAAAGCGAAGGGCGTTGGCGCGACTAGGTGGATTCGGAAAAGTCTTCCTCTTTTGCCCCCCCGTCGAGCTTTTCCGCGATGTGCTTTGCGATCTGCACTCCGTGAAAACGGCCATTCTCGATGAAGATTTCGTTGGTCTTCGCTCCGGCTACGATCACGCCTGCGGCGTAAACTCCGGGAACATTGCATTCGAGGCTGGTGGGGTCGCACACCGGGCGACACTGGTCGCTGGTCAATTCCATCCCCAGTGAACGCAGGAAATCATAATCGGGATGGTAGCCGGTGAGGGCGAATACAAAATCATTCTTCAGTTCCACTCCGCCGTCGGGCGTAGCAATGATCACCTCATCCGAAGTGATTCCGCGGACTTCGCTGCGAAAATAGGCTTTGATCTCTCCTGCCTTGATGCGATTGTCGATGTCCGGCTTGATCCAGTACTTCACGTGCGGATGCATGGAGGGCCCTCGATGCACCAGCGTGACCCGCGCTCCGTGCCGGTATAGTTCCAGTGCAGCGATGGCTGCCGAATTCTTTCCTCCGATAACTACCACGTCTGTGTCGAAATAGGGGTGCGGCTCGCGATAATAGTGCAGGACTTTCGGCAACTCCTCACCCGGAATACCAAGGTAATTCGGCAGATCGTAATAGCCGATCGCAATTACCACCTTGCGCGAGCGGTACGAATTCTTGCGTTTGTGCTGGTCGATCGTGTGCACGACAAAGCGGCCATCCTGGCCGGCGATGCGGGTCACATTCTCGTACTGCCGGAAGTCGAGCCGATAGTGCGCCGCCACTTTCCGGTAATACTCCAGGGCCTCGGCGCGGTTCGGCTTGCGGTTGTTCTCGGTGCTGAAGGGGATGTCCCCGATCTCCAACAGTTCTGGCGTGGTGAAGAACGTCATGTTGGTGGGGTAATTGAATAGCGAATTGACCACGCATCCCTTATCGATATTCAGGGCCGAGAGCCCGCGCCGGCGACACTCAATGGCCGTAGCAAGGCCGCTAGGTCCGGCGCCCACGATTATGACGTCCCAAACCTGTTCTTTGGAGCGCTTTGTGGCTGCGCGAGCCTCCGTCTTGGTCTGTAGTTCTTCCATCCAGATCACTCTAACTGTTTAGCTATTGGATTGCCTACAACTAAGCTGCGATTTACACGTCGCCAAAGCATCGGCCAGCATACGACTTTACGGTAATTAAGTAGTGCTGTTTATCACAGTACCGGGTGTCACCGAACACAATCTCTCTGTGCTGATTGCTATAATTTTTTGTTCTCATCCCGCTTCTATCGACCAGTATTGATCAGGAGTTTCTATGGCCACCTCGGTTGAGCAGCCCACCCGCATTGAATCCGACAGCATGGGGAAGATTGAGGTTCCCAGCAACGTATACTGGGGCGCTCAGACCCAACGTTCTCTGCACCACTTCAACATCGGGCGCGACACCATGCCGCCGGAGTTGATCCGTGCGTTTGCGATTCTGAAAAAGGCTGCAGCCCTGGTGAACCAGGAGCTTGGGAAGCTTCCGGGGGAGAAAGCCAGGCTGATCGTGCAAGCCGCGGACGAGGTGATCTCCGGAAAGCTAAACGACCAATTTCCATTGCGCATATGGCAGACCGGAAGCGGCACACAGACCAATATGAACGTGAACGAAGTGATCTCGAATCGCGCCATCGAGATTGCCGGCGGCGTCCTCGGTTCCAAGAAGCCGATTCATCCCAACGATGACGTGAACATGTCGCAGTCTTCGAACGACACATTCCCCACTGCAATGCATATCGCTGCGGCTGAGCAGGTTGAGAGAAAATTGATACCAGCGGTCGAGAGTGTTCGCGACGCGATTGCAGCCAAGGCAAAAGAGTTCGACAGCATCGTAAAGATTGGCCGCACTCACCTGCAGGATGCCGTTCCGCTGACCGTCGGCCAGGAGTTTGGCGGTTGGGCATCTCTGTTGGACCGCGATGTCCAGCGCCTCAAACTCGTTCTGGACGGTCTTTACGACCTAGCGATTGGCGGCACTGCCGTCGGAACAGGTTTGAATACTCATCCCGAATTTGCGGAACGTGCGGCGGCGAAGATTGCGCAGCTAACGGCGCTGCCATTCCGGTCCCATCCGAACAAGTTCGCTGCGCTTTCCGCCCACGACGAAATCATCTTCGCGCAGGGGGCGCTGGAGACGCTGGCCGCTTCGCTTATGAAGATTGCCAACGACATTCGCTGGCTGGCTTCTGGACCGCGCTGTGGGTTGGGAGAGCTAATAATCCCGGAGAACGAACCGGGCTCTTCGATCATGCCCGGCAAAGTTAACCCGACGCAATCTGAGGCTATGACAATGGTTGCGGCGCAAGTTCACGGCGCCACTTCCGCAGTTGGCTTCGCAGGATCGCAGGGCAACTTCGAACTGAATGTCTTCAAGCCCGTCATCATCTACAACTTCCTGCATTCGGTTACGCTGATTGCGGATGCCTGCCATGGCTTCGTCGAGTTCATGATCAGCGGAATTGAAGTCGATCGCCAGCGTGTCGATCACTACGTAAAGGATTCGCTGATGCTGGTGACCGCGCTGGCTCCGAAGGTTGGTTACGACAAGGCCGCGAAAATCGCGCACACCGCACACATGGATCGCAGCAGTTTGAGGGAAGCGGCGCTTAAGCTGGGATACCTAACCGGTGAGGAATTCGACGCCGCTGTTCGTCCGGAAACGATGACGCATCCGTGACGGAGCCGCTCATGTACGCTGATAAACGCTGATTCAATATGCAGGCCAGATCTGCGCTTACTGCGGTTAATCTATGGCTAATATGCCCAGTGCAGCAGCGCTGCTCCGACGGTAAATCCCGCACCTACGGCCGCCAGCAGAACCAGATCGCCCTTTTTCAGCCTGCCTTCGTCGATTGCCGTCTGCATAGCCAGCGGAATCGTGGCTGAAGTCGTATTACCGTACCGGTCAATGTTGATGATGACCTTATCGAGATCCATGCCGAGGCGTTCGGCGGTGTTCAAGATGATGCGCTTATTTGCCTGGTGCGGGATGAACGCTTTCACGTCCTTTCCTGTCAGGCCGTTCCGCTTCAGCAAGGTATCGCAGACCTCAGCCATTTTCCGGACTGCAAACTTGAAAACCGCCTGCCCGTCTTGATGGACGTAATGCATCTTCTTGTCGACCGTCTCATGAGTGGGTGGATTGAGGCTCCCACCACCAGGCATGTAGAGCGAGCAAGCTCCCGAACCGTCGATCTCGTGCAGGTAATCGATCATCCCCAGACCATCATCGGCAGGCTCCAGGATCACCGCGCCACCGCCATCACCAAAGATCACGCAGGTGGCGCGATCGGTGTAGTCGATAATCGATGACATCACGTCCGCACCGACGACCATCACGCGCTTTTGCGCGCCGGTCTTCACAAATTGTGTTCCGACCTGCAATGCATAGAGGAAAGAAGAACACGCCGCCGAAATGTCGAAGCCCCAGATGCCGGTTGCACCGATTTTGTTCTGTATCAGGCAGGCGGTTGCAGGGAACATCATGTCAGGAGTGACGCTGGCCACAATCAGCGCCTCCAGATCAGTCGCCTTCATTCCACGACGGCAGAGAGCCTGTTTGGCGGCTTCCGCACCGAGATCGCTCGTCGCGATGCCTTTGTCGGCGAGGTGGCGCTCGCGGATACCGGTGCGCTCCATGATCCATTTGTCGGAAGTTTCGACCATCTTTTCGAGGTCGTGGTTGGAAAGAACGCGAGGCGGTACATATGTTCCGAGGGCAGAAATCTTTACCCGAACGCCATTATTCAATGGTCTGCTCCTGAGTAGAATCTTCTATTTTGAATGCTGCAAAGTGAAAAGTCTAATCAAGAGCGGGCGAAGGAGATGATTCAGTAAATGCAGAGAGCAGAGAAAAGAAAAGGCCCCGCGCGTTTCCTGAGCAGGGGCCAGCAATCCCCTAACCTAAGCGGCGGCGATCCTTCTCATCAAGTCTTCCTGCTCGGCTTTGCTTTCAGCACCGATAGTGAACGCGTCCAGAACGCCGGTAGAAAGAGCATAACGGATTGCTTCGTCCTGACGGCTTCGCATATCGCCCTGACCAAGAATCTTCATGCCGACGACGCCCTTGCCCGCAGCCTTCATTTCTTTCACCACACTGAGCACGGTTTGTGGGTCGGCATCCATGTGAGAACCGATGGGATTCAGCCGAACAAGGTCAACTTCGACCCAAGGCGATTTTGCTGCTGCGCGCAACGCTTCGATACTGTGACAGGAGCAGCCATGCGCGCGGATGATGCCCTTCTGCTTCGCTTCGGAGAGCACGTCCATGACGCCCTGATAGCGCGCGGTCCAGTCCCCTTCGCTCAAACAGTGCATCAGGAAGATATCGATGTAGTCAGTTCCGAGTTCGTGCCGGAATCGGTCGAGATCGGCCCGCATTGTCTTCGGGTCGCGAGCCCACGATTTCGTCAGTACTGTCACCTTGTCCCGCTGCACGTGCTTGAGAGCTTCGGCAACGTGTGGATGACTTCCATACGTATCGGCAGAGTCGAAGAAGCGAAGTCCGTTGTCATAGCCGTTCAGTAGCAGGTCGGAAAGACCTTTTATACCGAGTGCCGTCTGGTTGGAATGATGTCCGACGCCGACTGTACCGGTTCCCATGGCGAGGCGGCTGGTCTTAATTCCTGTGCTTCCGATCGTGACGGTGTCGGTCGCGCTGAATTTCTTGCCGAGCGTTGAAGATGCGAAAACATCCGTAGCGACGCCTCTGGATAGCCACGCTGCCCCGACTGCGCCTGCCGCTTTGACCAGGAACTCTCGACGCTTCATGCTTCCTCCTGCTTCCGGAAAATCCTACTCCAGGACAGACGTTTCGACGAGCCTTTGGTCAATCACTTTGAGAATTGGCGTTGTTTTCTGAACGATGTTCAGCCAGGGAGGCGCGCGGGAAACAGAAACTTAGAGAGCTCATAGCCGAGCACCGGCTACCCCACTGCACATGCACGAGCCCGTTACCGTTGCTTCCTTCCGGACCTGGCGGGGTTGGCGGGATTGCATCGCGTGGGACCGATGCCCGACGTTCGATTTTAACATCTAGCGTTTGCGACTTGGCGAGCGGTACTTTCCTTCCTGGCGAGAATGGCGAAGAATATCCAGGTGGTGAAGTTTCGCAAGAAAGCAGGACCCCAGGTTCCACCCGAGCCACTTACCTTGGCGGCGCTGAATCTGCCATTTGCGTCCAGTCTCGAACGGTATTTCCAGTTTTCGTTGTACCTCCTCATAGTAACCGGTTTCGTGGCGCTCGCCGGGACAGGGCACTTGGATTGGCCATCGACCGTCTTTGTCGCTGCCGGATTGACATTTCGCGGATACCTATTACTCCGCAATCGGGATCTACAGATTCCCAGTCGGTGGACTAACTACCTCACCATCCTGTACGGAATTGTGTTCTTCGGAGATTTGTTTCTCGTTTCCGGAAGCTACGTCGCGGCGACGGTGCATCTGGTCCTGTTCACCCTTGTGATCAAGCTTTTCTCGATTCAAAAGCCCCGGGACTATGTCTATCTCGCGGTGCTTGCGTTTCTCGCCGTGCTGGCAGCCTCAGTTCTGACTGTCAGCGGCAGTTTTCTTCCGATCTTCGTCGTTTTTCTGGTATTGGCAGTGAACACCTTCATTGCCATGGAGATTCGGCGGGCGATGATCAAAGCGGTGCACCGCGGGCATATCCCGAATCAACAGGAATTTACGAAACAGGTTGTTCGCTGGCTATCGCTCAACAGCATTCTTCTGGTATCGGGAATTGGTGCCTTTGCTGCCGTTTTGTTCTTTCTTTTGCCGCGGTTTTCTGCCGGATACCTGAGCGCCTACGCTCCGACGACGGAATTCACGACCGGATTCAGCAATCAGGTCCAACTCGGCGAGATCGGCCGAATTCAGCAATCCAATGCGGTGGTCATGCATGTGCAGATCGAGCACGGACCCGGTGGCATGGATTTGCGGTGGCGCGGTATCGCATTGAACGACTTTGACGGTAAGACCTGGAAGAACCCGGCGCCTGAAATTGAAGTCATCAACGAAGAAACACCAATGCGCAGGCTGCAGATCGAGCGTCACAACCTGCCGGCTTCAGCGCCGGTCCTCGCTCAGTCGCGCCTGCTCGAGTACCGCGTGATCATGGAGCCGATCGGAACGAATGTGATGTTCCTCGCGCCCGTACCGGTTCAAGTGAGTGGTAGGTTCCACGATATTGGAATTGACGAGAATGGCGCGTTGAGCAACATCGACAGCACTCGTTTTCCGGAGAGCTATGAAGCCTTGTCGATGGTGGTGCAGCCGACCGCAGCGGAGTTGCGGCGGAGTTCCGGCGTTTACCCCCCGGAGATTTCCCTGATCGATTTGCAGTTGCCGCCGCTCGACAAACGAATCCCCGCGCTAGCCCGGCAGATCACCGTAAATGCTCATACAGAGTTCGATAAGGCTGCGGCTGTCGAGCATTATCTGCGGACCAGTTTTGGCTACACGCTTGAAATGTCCACTCGTCATCCGGAAGATCCACTGGCCGATTTTCTCTTTCGGCGCAAGGAAGGTCACTGCGAATACTTCGCATCCGCGATGGCGGTGATGATGCGATCGCTTGGAGTGCCCGCTCGCATTGTGAACGGCTTCCGCACGGGCGAATACAATCCAGTCACCGGAAATTACATCATTCGTGCACGCGATGCCCATTCGTGGGTGGAAGTCTATCTACCCGCGGTTGGCTGGACAGCGTTCGACCCAACGCCACCCGATCCACGTTATGCGCACGGCGGGATGAGCCGCCTGATGAGCTACCTGGATGCGGCCCAGGAGTTCTGGCGCGAATGGATCATCAATTACGACTTTTCGCATCAACGAACGCTGACAAACGCCGCAACCGCTCGGAGTCAGCACGCGTTGTGGGATATCGGACGCTGGAGCCACGACACCTACCAGCGACTGTTGGAGTGTACTGAGCAACTGAAGCAACGGTTCTCGCAGAAGCCCGTTCGGTGGTCGATGTTCCTGGCGTTGACGATACTTACTTTGTTCCTGATCTTTAACGCAGGCCGCGCGCTGCGAGGGATACGCAATCTGCGGATAGCGCACGCCCCGTCGAAGTCGCCTCGATTAGCAGCAAGCGTCTGGTACGAGCGCATGGTGCGAACGGCAGCAAAGCGGGGCTATCGCAAGTCGCCCGCCCAGACTCCACGTGAGTTTTCGGCGAGCATCCGGAACGAGTCACTGCGCAGGTCGGTCGAAAACTTTACCGATGCCTACGAACGGGCACGTTTTGGCGAATCATCAGCAGACGCGATGCGGCTGCCGAAGATTTACGAAGAGCTTGCCAAGAAATAGTTTGCGGCTACGGATGCGAGATCACTTCGTAGTGAGCCGCGAAATCGTCATGCCGCTTCAGATATTTCCGGCGCTCTTCGGGAATGATTGAGCGCTCATAATCCGGTCCCGCGAAGGTGCGGAGCGCGTCCAATGATTCCCAAAGCAGAATCGTAAGGAACTCCACTTCGCCTGCAACATTTCTCCTAAGGAAATAGCTGCCTTTGAAGCCCGGGACTTTACTAATCCCGGGTAACAGTTCGGGTTTGAGCAGAGATTCGTACGAGTCCGCATCTTCTGGAGTCGTGGTGCCGTGCCATACGCGTGCAATCATGAGGAGATTGTGGAACAGAGACCAGGCGAGCGCAATCGAAAGGGGACGAACCCGAAGATTTCGAGGCGGCTCGGCTTCATTGGTAGTATGCTTCCATGTGCTTAACCTCGTAACGGTTCAATTTGCTTCTGCGAGCGCTGCGTCGGGCGCATTTCCTCTTGCATGTTGCCAAATGCGGTCGGCAGCCCAAGTGCTTTCAGTCGCACCACGTCCAGGAGCGAATCAGGGAGTACCTTCGCAAGCGTCGCGATCAGTTTCGCGTCTTTTCCCACGCGATAGCGTATCCGCGGACGTGCCGCAGTCAGTGCGTGTCGCACCGCAACCGCAACCACGCCGGGATTACTTCCATTCATCTCCCGCTCGTAGCCGCGTTGCGCCACCTGCTTCAGCATTTCGCCGTATCGTGCACGCGCTTCTGCGGGGAGGCTCTCGATCATGCTGTCCATGTTCCCGAGCGTCTTATGGACCGCGGGCGTTGCGATGGCGCCTGGCTCGATCGTGCTGACCCGAATTCCAAATGATCGCAATTCCAGGCGGAGATTGTCGCTGATGATCCCGAATGCGCTTTTGCTCGCGTTTAGCAAAGCGCCGAAGGGGATCGCGATGTGAGCGCCCACGGACGTAATGTTGACGATCCTACCTCGATTCTTTCGCAACAGCGGAAGGAACACCTGCGTCACCGCAATCTGTCCAAACAGATTGATGTCAAAGATTTGTCGAATGTCCTCCTCGCTCGCATATTCAATAGGACGCAGCATTCCGATTCCTGCGACATTCACTAACCCGTCGAGGCCGTGCACTTCTGATGCAATCCGCTCGGCAGCCGCCGTGATGGAAGCACGGTCTTCTACGTCCATTAAGATCGGGACGACACGGGGAATTGTACGCAGTCTTTCCTGGTCCAAGGCCTTGCGCACACTCGCGAAAACGTGCCAGCCCGCTTCGCTCATTCGCAGAACCGAAGCATGGCCGATTCCGCTGGAAGCCCCTGTGATCACAACGCTCTTTGCATTGGATTGCATTCGCTCCTCCATGAGAGCACAGCAGATACAGATGACGCGAGCACCCGAGGGTTTCAAAACAAGCGAGCCAGAGGGCATCTAACTTTAGTGTCGTTCACAGCAGGGGGCGTCACCGCATCCTCTGAACATCGAGTTTCAGCAACGGAATTCAGCCTCGGTATTAGAATCAAGCGATTATTGAGAGCAGCGAAGTTTCGGGCGTTCCAAAAGCACCACAGCATCTTGTTTCATCGGAAGGAGCATGAAGATTCGACCCTCTGGCCTGCTCGGGTACGCCACGACTTGTAGTCGTGGCAACTGCCATTTCGAATGGATTCTAAACACCGGAAAGGGACTGACGGCACCTGTATCCACAGCAGCTAGCCACTTCGGCAATGCGGGTTTCAGTGGCGTGCTGGAGTCTTGACGCACGTACTCCCGGTAATCGTTGTGATTACCGTGTCAGCGAGACTGCTAGGAGCTGCATTTCGTCGCCTTCATCAACGGCAGGTTATGGGAGAAATGATCGCCGGAATCCTGCTGGGCCTACTCTGGCGACAACCTCGTTTTGCACGTCGTCACTCCACGTCGGGAACTCGCGCAAGTGCATGGACAAGGATACGCCGGATAGCGGAGATGCTTCGCAACGGCAGCATTACTTGAAGAGAAAGATTAGACCCGCAGCCAGCAAAGTTGCCTCGATGATCCCCACGAAGATCTTCTCGGGCAAGCGATCCACAATGCGTTTGCCGAGAAAGGATCCCGCGATCATCAACGGACCAAGCAACAGCCCAACTACAAGAGCATGCCAGGTAAGAATTGCTGCGCCTCGATAGGCGATCAGCTTGGTCACATGCATAACTACGGTGGCTAACGCTTCGGTTCCGATGTATGCGCCTTTTACCAGCCCATATGCCAGGAAGAAGGGCGCCATCAGCGGTCCAACGCTACCGAGGAGTGCCGACAGGAAACTGGCGCCGGCACCGATCGCGGCAAACGCAGGCAGTGGTGGGCGCCACTGTGCTTGCGGCCGCAGGTGACGCCAGATCACGATGAGGATCAGAAATATCCCGAGAACGCGCGTGAGCGTAGCCAATGGAGCTTTTGCGAACAGCAGCCCGCCGATCAGCGCTGTCGGCACTCCGCCGAGCGCGAACCACGCAACCACCCGCCCGTTCAGTTCTGCGCGGTTGAACCAGACACGGCTAGAGTTTCCGACCAGTTGCGCTACCGTGAGGATGGGAATGGCTTCGCGAACACCGAAGCTCCAAACGAGGACCGGAAGCAGTACGGCCGCACCGCCGAATCCCGCAACCGCAGCCAGAGTGGCGGCAATGAAGGCGACGAGGAGAAGGACTAGAATGTGGAGGGCGTCAAGCACGGAAGAATAATAGTGGTCGCTTTGACATGGAATGAGTCGCTCGATCCAAGCTTGCGCGGACAAGAATGTCCGCGCCACACATGCAAAATCGGGTAACCCGCTTCTGTGCAGAATACCCGATTGTTATCTAGGCCGATTCTCCGATTACTTAGAATGGAATGTCGTCGTCGGTGATTCCTGTCCCGCCCATGTCGTCGTTCGCGGGTGCCGCTGCCGAACGAGTTCGCGCCGGAGCGGCTGTCTCCTCGAAGTGTCCGCCGCCTCCGCCTTGTCCCTGCCCTTGGCCGCCGCCGAGTAGAACCAGGTCGTTGACCATGATCTCGGTACGATACTTTTTCTGGCCGGTTTCCTTGTCGTCCCACGAACTGGTGCGCAAGCTTCCCTCGATATAGCAGGTGCGACCCTTCTTCAGATACTCGCCGACGATCTCTGCCGTGCGCGCGAAGGCAACCAGGTTGTGCCATTCGGTACGATCCTGCCAGTTGCCGTCTTTGTCTTTAAAGCGCTCGTTCGTGGCGAGGGTGAATTTTGCGACCGCGGTACCTTGCGGCGTGTAGCGCATCTCGGGATCTTTGCCCAAGTTGCCAATCAAGATTACTTTGTTAACGCTCTTTGCCATGAAAACTCCAGCGGAGGAAGAACGGTCCGATGCCAATTGGTCGATTCGTGTCGCGTCCGATAGCTCGTGTCACGAAGCCTTGACCTTAGAAAATTCTGAAGCAATACGCAATCGGCGCGAAACGTGGTCCTTCCATGATTAGGAATGCCAGCTAAGTATAAGCGTACCGACGGTTTGCTCACCAGCGCCAAATACCTTCTAATTTCACCCATCTCGCAACGCAAATTCACTATTCAGACGAACCATCGCTAGAATGGCGGGATCGGAGCGCGGCGAGTGTCCTGGATTCGCTGGTTATTCGATTGGAAGTACGGCGCTACGGATCGGTTGATTCCGCGCTGGACTTTCCTGCGGGCGCTTGGGCTGATCTACTTTTCGGCTTTCTATTCGCTTGCGTTCCAGATCAAAGGCCTGATCGGCCCCGACGGCATCCTGCCTGCGAATGCCTATCTCGCTGCCATAGCACGATCGATCGGGATTCAAAGATTCTGGTTTGCTCCCACGCTGCTGTGGATTTCGAGTGGACCTCACATGATGGTCGCGCTGTGGGCCATGGGTATGGTCGCCTCGATACTGCTGATCTTCAATCTTTGGCCGCGCGGAATGCTGATCGTTTGCTTCGTCTGCTTTCTCTCGTTCGTCAGCGCGGCGCAGGATTTTTCCGGATACCAGTCCGACGGAATGCTCCTCGAAGCCGGATTCATCTCTATTTTTTTTGCGCCATCTGGGTTTCGCCCTCGATGGGGAGAACATTCTCCGCCTTCGTGCGCAAGCCTGTTCCTGCTTCAGTGGGAATGGTTTCGCATCTACTTCGAGTCAGGCTTGGTAAAGCTGGTCAGCGGCGATCCGGAATGGCGACACCTGACTGCTATGGACGACTATTACCAGAACAATCCACTTCCAACATGGGTGGGCTGGTACATCCAAAAGCTTCCGCACTGGTTCCACTGGTCCACTGCGTTGGGAACGCTCGTCATGGAACTCGGACTTGTGTGGATGATGTTCCTTCCGCGCCGATTTCGAATCATGTGTTTCTTCCTGGTAACGCTGTGGCAGGCGGGTGTGATTCTCAGCGCGAACTACACATTTCTGAATTACCTCGTGTTGTCACTGGGTTTCTTGCTTTTAGATGATAAGTTTCTGGTCCCATTCCTTAGCGGCAGATTTCAGCCGAAACCGGTCGCTACGCCTGCCCCTTCTGAACCGGCTGCGACCTCATTTGCAGGTGTGAGAAAACCTGTCCACACTTTTGCTATTGCCGTTACAACCGTGATTTTGTCATGGCTTTTCTACGCAACGATGGTCGAACTCGTTCGCATTCCTTGGCCTGGCATACCGCTGCCTGGTGCTCCGGTCACGGCCCTGGAACCTTTCCGTGTTGCAAACTCGTATGGGCTTTTCGCAGTGATGACCCGCGGCCAATATGAGATCCAGTTTCAAGGGTCTGATGATGGCCAGAACTGGGTGCCGTATCCATTCCGATACAAGCCGCAGGCTTTAAACGAAGCACCGGGAATTTATGCGCCGTACCAGCCCCGGTTTGACTGGAATCTGTGGTTCGCCTCGCTCGGTTGGTGGCGGGACAACATGTTCGTTGTAAGTACCGAGGAACGGTTGCTAAACAACAGCCGCGAGGTTCTCAATCTGTTTCGACGTAATCCGTTTCCGAATGCTCCTCCAAAAGTGATACGCGCGGTACTGTGGCAGTACTGGTTCACCTCGCTCGCGGAGAGACGTGCAACCGGCGACTGGTGGAAGCGCAAATATCTGGGAACCTATGCACCCACACTTACACAGCAAAATGGGCGACTAATAGTACTCGAGTGGCCGACCGTCCCGGAACAGCGACAATGAAGGGTACTGCAAATGTAATTGGCGCGGGGCCGAATGGCCTCGCTGCCGGCATCGTTTTGGCGCAGGCTGGATTCAAAGTAGAGGTCTTCGAGGCCGAGCCTCAGCCCGGGGGTGCCGCGAGAACGCTGCCGCTCACGATGCCGGGATTTCTTCACGATTTCGGTTCTGCCGTTTATCCAATGGCAGTCGGCTCACCGTTCTTCACCTCACTTCATTTATCAGAGTACGGGCTGCAGTGGATCCATCCCGGTGCGCCGCTAGCGCACCCGCTCGATGACGGCACGGCGGTGATCCTGGAACGAAGCGTCGACGCAACCGCAGCAAACCTCGGCCAGGACGGAAGAGCCTGGCGAAAATTGTTTGCACCGCTCGCGGATCACTGGTTTGAGATGGCGCCGGATCTGCTGAGCCCGGTTACGCGCATTCCGAGTCACCCATGGCTGATGGCGAAAATGGGCCTTCGTGGGTTCCCGCCGGCCACATGGGTGGCGAAGGGCTGTTTCCGGGGCGAACGGGCCAAGGCGCTCTTCGCTGGATTGGCGGCGCATTCGTTTCTTAGCCTTGATGAGCCTTTGAGCGCAGCCTTCGGCCTGATACTCGGTGCGACAGCTCATGCGGTCGGCTGGCCGATTCCGCGCGGTGGCGCGCAGTGCATTACGAATTCTCTTTGCGCGCACTTGGAAAAGCTTGGGGGGAAGATCACAACGGCGACCCGGGTTGCGCGTCTTGCTGACCTCCCGAAAGCTGATCTCAACATATGCGATATAACGCCGCGACAACTGCTGCGGCTAGCATCCGAACGTCTCAGCGAGCGATACCGCCGCCAGTTGCGGCGATGGCGATACGGCCCGGGCGCATTCAAGGTCGATTTTGCGCTGAGTGAGCCCATTCCGTGGAGAGCGAGCGACTGCTGGCGCGCCGCTACCGTTCATCTAGGCGGAACATTGGAAGAGATCTCAGCGTCCGAAAAGACCGTGTGGAACGGTCAACCCGCGGAGCGTCCCTTTGTGTTGCTGGCACAGCCATCACTATTTGATGAGACCCGCGCGCCGGCGGGCCGCCATACTGCGTGGGCCTACTGTCACGTGCCAAATGGCTCCACGTTCGACATGCTGCCGCGGCTGGAAGCCCAGATAGAGCGATTTGCCCCTGGCTTCCGCGATTGTGTTCTTGCAAGGCACGTGCTCTCTCCAGCAGGGCTGGAATCAATGGATAGAAATCTCGTGGGGGGTGACATTAACGGAGGTGCCGCGGATTTGTGGCAGTTCCTTGCTCGCCCGACTTTCCGGCATTACGCGACCTCTGCACCCGACATTTTCCTCTGCTCGGCATCGACTCCGCCCGGAGGGGGCGTCCATGGAATGTGCGGTTTTAATGCTGCGATGTGCGGTTTGAAGTCGATAAGGCGAAGATGAACACGGGTTCGAGGGGGAGCGCAAAGCTCGTAAGGCTCGGTTTGCAATCGTCAGCATGCGAACCGAGGCACGTTGCTCAAATCGAGGACTCTTGCGAGTTCACAAGCATCGAGCAGTAGCGAAGGTGTCCCGAGGGGCGAGAGTGCGGTATATCCGTGCCGAATCCGGTTTGTCATTTATTCTTCTACCCGGCGCATGCACTGGACTCACCCATTTCTTCTGTTTGCTGCCGCTATGGTGGCTGGCGGCTTGAACGCTGTCGCCGGAGGCGGTAGCTTCCTGACCTTCCCGTCTCTGATCTTTACCGGTGTCCCGCCGATCCCCGCGAACGCGACCAACACCGTCGCACTGTGGCCCGGAGCCGTAGCCAGTATTTTCGGATTCCGGCAGCAGTATCGCGGGGTCGAAACGAAGTTGCTTGCCGAATTTATCGTGGTCAGCTTTATCGGAGGTTTCACTGGTGCGCAGCTCCTACTTCATACGCCCCAACACACGTTCTCCAAGATGATTCCATGGCTTATGCTCGGGGCCACCGTCATCTTCACCTTCGGGCGCAAGATAATCCGCGCCATCCGCGGCGAGGAAGGGCACCACATGAGCCGTCCGCTGGCGCTGCTTCTGCAGTTGATGGTGTCCACCTATGGTGGCTTCTTTGGGGCGGGGATGGGGATCCTGATGCTGGCGATCCTGACCATCATGGGCTACGAGCACATCCATCGCATGAACGCCCTCACCAGTATTTTCGCGACTGCCGTCAATGGAGTGGCTCTGATTACATTCATAGTGGCTCGGATCGTGTGGTGGCCGCAGGCCATGCTCATGCTGGTTGGTTCGGTGATCGGCGGCTATTGGGCCGCACATTATTCGCAGAAGGTTGATCCGAAATATGTGCGGGCGTTCGTGATCTTTGTCGGTTGTACGATGACGACCTACTTTTTCTGGAAGTATTTCTGAGCAAGTGGCTGCCGGTTTTCGGCTATGCGGCGAAAAAGCGCCTGGCAATTACGATAGCGACTAGCCAGCAATTCGGTTAGGCGAATTTGCAGGACTCCGCCGGTCGACGAATCCAAACGGCTAAATGCCAATCGGTAGCAACTCGCGTCGCCGAGAACTAATAGCCGAAAGCCGAAAGCTTCCTGCTAAGTATCTGAATTATCAACAAATTTGAACATCGCCCAACCGCTTTTGAGCCCCATTAGACCGCAAAATTGCGCCGTTCACTACATTCAAGTCCTTTAATTGGACAAATAGGTCAACAATGCGTATCGTTGCCGTGGTTATAAGAGGATGGCAGCACGGGATATCCCTATCATCGGCAGTCCTGAAGGAAAGGTGAAGCAATGAGCACTTCCACTCATCCGGCTACCAATGGCGGACTGGTGCAAATCTCCTCGCTGGAAGACATGATTCGCCAGCGTGTTGCGGAAGAACGGACCCGGCTGGAGAAAGAAGCCGGTATTCATCGTAAAGAACTTCATCACTTCCACAAGCCGATTGAGCGCGCATTTACCGCTGATCAGCGCCACAAAACCACTCTCCTGTTCGGAGGACTGACCTGGAAGCACGAGAAGCTGGTCCACGGCGCGCTGGAAGGGTTGGGGTACAAGGTGGAGGTGGTTCCAACACCGAACGTCGCCGCGTTCCAGTTAGGCAAGGAATACGGCAACAACGGCCAATGTAATCCGACTTATTTCACCGTCGGCAACCTGGTCCAGTATCTGCAAAAGCTGGAAGAGTCGGGCATCAAGCGGGAAGACCTGATTAACAACTACATCTTCCTGACGGCTGGCGCATGCGGTCCCTGCCGATTCGGCATGTACGAAGCTGAGTACCGGTTAGCTCTTCGCAACGCCGGCTATGACGGCTTCCGCGTGATGCTTTTCCAGCAATCGGGCGGCTTGGATCAGTCCGACGCCGAAGCCGGGCTGGAAATGAACCTCGACTTCTTCCTGAACCTGCTGAATTCGTTAAACATGGGCGACATCATCAACGAGGTCAGCTATCAGGTGCGGCCTTTCGAAGTTAATGCCGGCGAAACGGATGCGATTCTGGATGAAGCTGTCGATTACATGCACGAGGTGCTGAAGAAGAAATCGCCATGGTCGATCGAGCAGAAGCTCGGCAAGTCGGCCAGCAAGATCCCAATGAAGGGAACGGTCGAGTACCTCGGCAAGTTCCTGAATCAGCTGCTGTCAGACGACTACATGGTCGCTCTCAACCACGTTCGAGACCGCTTCAACACCGTGAAGGTCGATCACTTCCGTGTGAAGCCGATCGTGAAGATCACCGGTGAATTCTGGGCGCAGACCACCGAAGGTGACGGCAACTTCAACATGTTCGGGTTCCTGCAGCGCGAAGGCGCACAGATCATCGTGGAGCCCATTGGCACCTGGATTATGTACATGATCCACCAGGTGGTCCAGAAGATTCGCGACGAGAGGGGACTAGAAGAAGGCGCGGTGATGCCGCCGAAGTGGCGTATCGATAAGCAGGCCAAGATCGAGTGGAACTACCGCAATAAGCTGCTGAAATTGAAGGCTGCGGAAGTTATCTTCGCCCGCGAATATCACCGCATTGTTGATGCTCTAGGCGGCACTGCCCACAAGCTGGTTAACCAGTACGAGCTGCAGCGGCTCGGACATCCTTACTACAACTCGCGGGCGGGCGGTGGCGAGGGTCACCTGGAAGTTGCGAAGAACATCTACTACACCAACAAAGAGATGGCGCACATGGTGCTGTCGCTGAAACCCTTCGGCTGCATGCCTTCCACGCAGTCGGACGGCGCGCAGTCAGCCGTGGTGGCGCACTATAAGGACATGATTTTCCTGCCGATCGAAACGTCCGGCGAAGGCGAAATCAACGCGCATAGCCGCGTGCAGATGGCACTGGGCGAGGCGAAGGCCAAGGCTAAGCTGGAGTTCAAGGACGTGATGGAGAAGATCGGCACGCCTTTGGAAGATCTGAAGGCTTATGTCGAGCAGCATCCCGAAATGTCGACCGCGCTCTACCACGTGCCCAAGTACAAGGGCGTCGTGGGAACCGCCGCGAATTACGCGATCCACGTGGCGGAAAAGATGGGCGTGCAAGTGCCGTACCACCAAGAGACGCACTAAAAACCGATCACAGAGGACACCAAGACTCACAAAGGGAACAGAGAGCCACTTTGTGAACCTTGGTGACCTTAGTGGTTGAAGGTTTTTCTAGGGAGCGAAATGTCCGGACTTACTGACAAAGCAATCGCAGATAAGAAATACGACATGCTCTGGATGGGCGTGGATGTGGGTTCGACGACTGTGAAGATTGTTGTCGTCGATAACGCCACAGACGAGATTCTCTGGCAGGACTACCAGCGCCACGAGACTAAACAGCCAGAGAAGCTGCTTGAGATGCTGAAGCAGATCAAGACCGATCTGCCCAATGTTCCGGACGAGAACTACCGCGTCTTCATCACCGGTTCGGGCGGTTCCGGAATTTCCAAGCACATCGGCGCTAAGTTCGTTCAGGAAGTAAACGCAGTCTCGCTGGCTGTTGAGAAGCTCTATCCCGAGTGCGGATCGGTCATCGAACTAGGCGGTCAGGACGCGAAGATCATCATCTTCAAGGAAGATCCCGAGACGGGCAAAAAGAAGAAGCTGCCTTCGATGAACGACAAGTGCGCGGGCGGCACCGGGGCTGTTATCGACAAGATTAACGCCAAGCTGCGCATTCCCTCCGATCAGCTCTGCAACATGGGCTACAAGGGCGAGAAGCTGCACCCGGTAGCCGGCAAGTGCGGTGTGTTCGCTGAGACGGATATCAATGGCCTGCAAAAGCAGGGCGTTCCGCCAAATGAATTGATGGCCTCGCTGTTTGAGTCGATCGTGCAACAGAATCTGTCAGTGCTGACGCGCGGCAACACGCTGCGTCCAGTTGTGCTCCTGCTCGGCGGCCCTAACTGCTACATCAAGGGCATGCGCGACTGCTGGAAACACAACATCCCGAAAATCTGGGAAGAGCGCAACTATCCGCTGCCTGAAGGTGTTGATCCGGAGACGCTGATTAAGACTCCGGATAATGCGCAGTATTTTGCGTGCATCGGCGCCGTGGAGTTCGGCAAGCAGGAAGACCAGGGAATTGGCGTTTATCTTGGCTATGACAAGCTCGAGTGGTACATGACTGAGGGCCGTGCGCAGGAGAAAGCCAAGAAGGGTGGCGCTCAGGCGCTAGCGAAGAGTCCTGAGGAACTCGCCGAGTTCAAGTCCAAGTACACCAAGAAAAAGTTTGTACCGACGACATTCCAGCCCGGTCAGGTAGTGGAAGGCTTCATCGGCATCGATGGCGGCTCGACCTCGACCAAGGCGGTGCTCGTCGACAAAGATCGCAACATTCTCTGCAAGACCTATCAGCTCTCGAAGGGCAATCCAATTGAGGATACCCAGGAAGTGCTGGCGAAGGTCGCCAAGCAAGTCAGCGATCAGGGTGCCGAACTGAAGATCATGGGCGTGGGCACGACCGGCTATGCCAAGGACATCCTGAAAGATGCGATTGGCGCTGACGTGGCGCTCGTCGAAACCGTCGCGCACACCCAGGCCGCTTTGCACTTCTATCCGGATGCAGACGTGATCTGCGACGTAGGTGGCCAGGACATCAAGATCATCATCCTGAAGGATGGCCGCGTAAAAGACTTCAAGCTGAACACGCAATGTTCGGCTGGTAACGGCTACTTCCTGCAAGGCACGTGCGAGAGCTTCGGCTTTAAGGTCGAGGACTTCGCCGACATCGCTTTCAATGCCAAGGGATTTCCGCAGTTCGGCTACGGCTGCGCAGTATTTATGCAGTCGGACATCGTCGACTTCCAGCGTCAGGGATGGAAGCCGGAAGAGATCATGGCCGGCCTCTGCAATGTTCTGCCAAAGAACATCTGGCTCTACGTTTCGCAGATTCCGAACCTATCGGCGATCGGGCGCAAATTCATTCTGCAGGGTGGAACGCAGCACAATTTGGCAGCAGTGAAATCGCAAGTCGACTTCATCGAGTCGCGTTTCAAGGGCAAGGAAATTAAACCCGACGTCATTGTCCACCAGCACTGCGGTGAAGCTGGCGCCATCGGTTGCGCCTTTGAAGCCGTACGCCTGTGGGAGAACGGCAAAGAGACCGAGTTTATCGGCTTGCATGGCGTGGCCTCGATCACCTACACCACGACCCGCAACGAAGACACGCGCTGCTACTTCTGCAAGAACAAATGCCTGCGTACCTTCATTGACGTGAAGACGGCGAGCCCGAATCCGAATTACAAGCCTCCGGTGAAGACGAAAGTTCCACTCACGCAAGGCGCGCAGCGACTCATCATCGCGACCTGCGAAAAGGGAACTGTCGAGAACGTGGAAGAGATGCGCGTCATCAAAGGCAACATCGACGCTATCAAGAAGGAAAACCCGAATCTCGTCGAGATCGCTGCCAAGTCCGCATTCAAGAGCTACGAGCCGCCGGTTGTAGCTGATCCTCTGCCGAAGCTGGCAATCACCAAGAGCCAGAAAGAACGCGTTGAGAAGATGAAGAAGCGCGCCGAGCTTCGTATCGGCATGCCCAAAGCGCTGAACATGTACAGCTGCGGGCCTTTCTTCACCGCATATTTCGAGTCGCTCGGGGTGAAGGCCGAAAATATCTTCTGGTCCGACTACACCAGCGAGCAGCTTTATAAGGAAGGCGCGAAGCGCGGCGCCATCGATCCGTGCTTCCCGTCGAAGGTCGGCATTCCGCACGTGCACAACCTGCTCTATGCGGTTCACCCGAAGAAGAAGCTCGACATCATCTTCTTCCCAATGATCGATTCGCTGCCGACTTTCCTGAAGCACACGCAGTCGAATCGTGCGTGCCCGACGGTCACGGCGACGCCTGCCTCGGTAAAGGCGGCGTTCACGAAGGAAGGTAATCTCTTTGAAGAAAAGGGTGTGATCTGGCGCGACACGTTGATCTGTCTCGACAACGTGAAGGTCGCCCATCGCCAGATGTTCGACGACTGGAACGACATCCTCGGCCTGAGCGAGGAAGAGAACCTTCGCGCGGTTGAGCAGGGCTTTGCGGCGATGAAGAAGTTCGACGACGTCATCATGCGTGGCACCGCGCGTGAAGTGCTGAAGAAACTCGAAGCTGAAAACCGGCTCGGGATCGTGCTTTTGGGTCGTCCATATCACAACGATCCCGGTATCAATCACGAGATCCTCGAGGAATTCCAGAAGCTCGGTTATCCGGTCTTCTCGCAAGACTCACTGCCGCTCGACGATGAGATTGTCTGGAAGCTCTTCGGTGACGAAGTGAAGATGGGCATGATCAAGCATCCCATGGACGTCAGCGACGCCTGGAAAAACTCCTACTCCGAGAACACCACGCGCAAGGTCTGGGCGGCGAAATACATCGCACGCCACCCGAACCTCGTGGCACTCGAACTGTCGAGCTTCAAGTGCGGACACGATGCTCCGATCTATACCGTGATCGAAGAAATCGTCGAGCACTCGGGCACACCGTACTTCTGCTTCAAAGATATCGACGAAAACAAGCCGAGCGGATCGATCAAGATTCGTGTCGAGACGATCGGCTACTTCCTAAAGCGCTACCGTGAAGACATGGTCCGCAATCGCACCAAGGAAGTCAGTATCGAGGAACAGCTGAAGAAGTTCGAAGAGCAACTGCGTCACGAACTGAAGTTGGCCGGAAGTTCGAGCGAGCGAGGCGGCGGCTGCGGCACGCACGAGACCGCTCCTAGCGAGTTGGTAGCGATCCAGCCCGCCGCGAACGAACTGGTCGAACTCAGCGGAGACTAAGACAATTGGTAATTTAGTAATCTGGTAATTGGGTAAAAATCGCTCTCGCATTCGGGAGCGGTTTTCTTTTTGTAGCGCCGGCGTCTCGCCGGCTGGTTGCGTGGGCGTCTGGCCCGCGCGCTTCACGACTCACGTGGCGCAGCCGACCCTTCGACTTCGCTCAGGGCAGGCCCCCCGGCTGCGCCTTCCGAGCATCGCGAGGATTATGGTTTGTGTAGGACAGGCAATCCCTGCCTGTCAGGTCCTCGCGTCAGCGAGGACAGATGTCTCTACGCGCTGGATCCTGAAGCGCCTGTCATCATTGAGCGAGCAGCTTCATCGCGAGCGAAGGATCTTTGTGTTGGAACCCTCGGTGTCGACCGAGGGACTCACTTTTAAGCCTACGGTAATAGCGGTGCCAGTCGAGTGGTATAGACGTGATATTGGCATCCATGATGCGAGTTAAGTTCATTGAGGCGAGCAGAATCCTGATCCGCTGCCGCTTTTGAATGATGGACTTTGACTACCGAGATGCTATTGGACGGCTCTTTTTCACTGAAGGGGAGGTCAATCCTAACTATGGCATAAACGTGCCGGTATTTCGAATGTGGTTTTTCCACCATCTTTGAATTCTAGCGGTAGACTGCAATTCACGTCGAAACTTGGTGGTCCCGCTTCTGCACGCCTCTGTCCCGTCAGGGACATGGTTGCAATAGCCCGGCGCCTTTAGCGCCGGGTACAAGAAACGGATTCCCTACAAGTCCCGTAGGGACGATTGAATGAACCAATCATCAGCTCCGGTGTCCCATCTCAGCCCTCTGTTGGCTGAGGGAACGTCATGCCTACGCACCTTCCTGCGGAAACAGCGGATCAGCTCCCTCCATAAAGCTCAGCAGCCTCTTAGTCTCGCCATCCGTGATCGGCTGAAATCCCTGCGCCAACTTTAAGGCCAGCCGGAACCAGTCAGGATTGCCGGGAGGAACCGCCGCCGTTACAGGCCGCGAGAGGGTCCACCGATAAGCCAGAGCGGCTTCTTCAGGCAGCGTGCAGGGCTCGTACCAGCACTTTGGAGTCTTTTTGTTATCCGCGAGTCCTGCTGCATACTTCCCGCGCGCCATCGCTTTAATCGCAATGAATCCCACGCCCTTCTGCCGGGCATGCTCCAGGACTGCCGGTCCGAAGTTCGACTTGGTGACGAGCACGTAATTGATCGGAAACATCAGCGTATCCAACCCGCCGTGGTCTATCGCAGCCGTCGCCACCTCCACTGAGTGCGTACTCAAGCCAAGAAATCGAACTTTACCAGCTTTCTTCGCAGCCATGAAAGCCTCCATGGCTCCATTCGGCCCAAAGATCTGATTCAGCTCACTCATCTTGTCGACAGCGTGATGCTGGTACAAATCGAAGTGGTCGGTTCGCAGCGTTTTCAGCGATTTTTCCAGCCCGACTTCGGTTTCTGCTTTGCTGCGAAAGTCAGTTTTTGAAGCCAGGAAGCAACGCTTGCGATACGGTTGCAGCGCTGGCCCGAGTCGGTCTTCAGCATTGCCGTATGTCGGAGAGACGTCGTAGTAGTTCACGCCGAGTTCGTACGCTTCCGCAACCAGGCGGTTAGCTTCTTCCTGCTCAATCGACATCACGGCGGTGCCGCCGAAGCCAAAAATCGAAAGATCCTCTCCTGTTTTGCCGAGAGGGCGCTTTGGAATTGGAGATCCGGTCGACTTCTGTGCGGCAACCAAGTCCTGCGAAAGGGCGAGTGCCGCGAGCGCGGCAGTTCCGGTCTTCAGAAAATCACGTCTCTCCATGTGTCCTCCATCAGGACTGACTCTAGTTGCGGGCTTCCGCAGAATCCAGAGCCTGAGGCTGAAATCAGCATCGAGAAGTTCATAATGGGAACGATGAAATCCGGGCGCTTGGTGAAGCGACGAATGGGGCATCCGGAAGTAACTGCCTGTTAAAATACTTGTATAAAGAGGGTGACACGGATGGCGATGGAATCCGACAAGGTGATGTTTGAGATTTATAGAGACGCCACTTATACCGGCAAGTACCGCGTCGTGTATTACACCGAGCTCAACGAGAACAACAAAGAGTGGGAAATCAATAAAGCGATGGCCGGTGAGCACTTCTACGACGGCTTCATCAAGAACTACGGCAAAGACGCCGCCAAGGACATCATCGAATCTCTCCTGAAGCGTATGAACGATGGTGAGAATCTCACGCCTCACGACATCGAGCACGCTCTGGGCGAGCACGCCGCAGCGAAGTAACTACCACAGTCGACCAGTGTTTCAGTTTCCTTCCTTTGGGAACAGGAATGCCTTGCTGCGCTCGGTATGATAGTTCCTCGCGTAGGCTGGGAACTGAAGGACTGACAGACTGAAGAGGTGACACTGAAGACTGAGACACTGGCAGGTCGATGAGACAACGAAGCCGCCGTTCCCGGGGCATTCCGCGAACGACGGCTCCAGCAGGGACATCAACAGATCAGGCTTGATCTGCCATTACCCATCTCTAGACAACAGATCACAGTAAAACGTTCCCAAAATCACCGAAATATATTTTTGCTCGCAGTTTGGAACCTTCCTCTGCGGCGGTGTCTATTCCAGTAGCGCATGCGCCATCCGGTGGGCCGCTCCCACCAGAACTGGCGAGCCAGTGGCTCGCGGAAAGTAGTTCAGGAGGGCGTATGTTTGAAGACAGCCTGTTTGCGTCCAGCAGTGTGCGAAATCCGCGACGAGGATGGACCGCGTTCGTGTCTTTCCTTATCCAGACATTTTTCATCAGCGTGCTGGTAGCGCTTCCTCTGCTGTTTACGCAAGCGCTGCCGCTGATGCATTGGACCGACTATCTCACCGTGCCCCCCGCGGCTGCACCAACTGTGGCAGAAACGCCAACTCCTCATCACTCGCCTACCCAGACCGATGTAGAAAAAACGGTTATGCTGCAGCCAGCAACCATTCCGCACGATATTGTCCAGACGCCCGACGAGCCTCCGCCAATGGAAGCATATGGGCATCCTGGTCCTGGGGTTCCCGGTTCGACAGGACCCGAGGGCGGCGGATTTATGGACAGCCTGTTTAACAGCATGCATCCATCATCGGCTCGTCCGGTTTTGGAACGTCCGAAGAAGCCTGTGCAGGTTTCCACCGGTGTCTCGCAAGGCCTTCTGCTTCGACAGGTGAAGCCGGTGTATCCGCCTATCGCAATTGCTGCCCACGTCCAGGGAAAAGTTGTGTTACAGGCGGTTATTGGCAAAGACGGGACGATCCAGAACCTGCACGTGATCAGCGGCCATCCTATGCTTATCAGACCGGCCATGGATGCGGTGCAGCAATGGCGGTATCGGCCCTATTTGCTGAACGGTGAGCCTGTGGAAGTCGAGACGCAGATTCAGGTGACATTTACGATTTCCTAGCGTGGGTTTCAGTTCGAGCGTGAGCCAGAACAGCCACGCGGAGCCAAGTGCGATCCTTCGACACGGGTCATTCGCCCCGCTCAGGATGGAAGTTCTCGCTTGCGCTCGAACTGACGACCCTATTTTGCTGGATTGTTGAAGAGATCCAGCAAAGCCGTGGTCTCAACCAGCATTGCGGTTTTCAGCGTGGGTTCGCGATCGGGAGCAAAAGTGGAAGAATGCAATGACGGAAGCGTCTCGCCACTCGCCATCGCCTCTTTGTATTTTGCCGGATTGACTGCGCCCACAAAAAATTGGCTTGAGGGGACGCCAGCGATTCCGTACTCGGAGAAGTCTTCGGAGACCATCTTGGGCGGAATCTGATAGACGTTTGCATCGCCCAACACGCGCTTCTCGGCAGCGGCGATTCGCTCTGTGAGTGCTGGATCGTTGTAGGTGGCGTGTCCGCCTTCGTTGCTGGTGATCAGCGGAGGCTTCGGAGCGCCAGCAGCCGCGGCTTCGGCGTCTGCAATGCGCTTGAGTGAGTCGAAGATGTGCTTGCGGACTTCCTCGCGGTACGAGCGCACGGTGAGCTGAAGGTGCACTTCGTTTGGAATGATGTTGTGCTTGGTGCCACCGTGAATGGAGCCGACGGTGATCACCGCGGGATCGGTGGGCGCGAGTTCGCGCGAGACGATCGTCTGCACGGAAACGATGAACTTGGCGGCCATGACGATTGGATCGACAGTGGTCTGCGGCATGGCTCCGTGCCCCCCTTTGCCGTAGAAGGTGACGTCGACCGAATCAGCATTCGATAGGGCATAGCCGGGGATAAAGCCAAGCTGCCCGGCAGGAATGCCGCTGTCATCGTGAATGGCGAAAACGTAACTAGGCTTCGGAAATCGCGTAAAGAGGCCGTCTTTGAGCATGGCGGGTGCACCGGCGCCGATCTCTTCCGCGGGCTGGGCGACCATCATTAGAGTGCCATGCCAGCGATCGCGATTCCGGCTCATGAGCGTGGCGGTGCCGACCCAACTGGACATGTGAATGTCGTGGCCGCAGGCATGCATCACAGGGACATCGTTGCCGGCGGCGTCTTTCGTGACCACGTGGCTGGCGTAGGGCAGACCGGTGTCCTCGTGCACCGGAAGGGCATCGAGCTCAGTGCGGAGCATGACCGTGGGTCCATTACCGTTCTTCAGGATTCCGACCACGCCGGTTCCGCCGACGCCGGTCGTCACTTCGAATCCGAGCTTGCGAAGAGCGTCGGCGAGGGTGACCGCGGTATTGGTTTCATGCAGCGATAGCTCGGGATGCTCGTGCAGGTTTATGTAAAGCGCTTCCACGCCAGGGTAGACAGCGTCGATGTCAGCCTGGGTGAAGTTTTGGGCAGACACAGCAAGGGTCAAGAGGAGGACGACAATGAGTGGACGCATGCCGGAACAGTGTACTGCAATCGGCAGACCTGGAATACGGGCGCCCGTGTCGCGCTTGAAACGAGTCGGCTGCGCTCGTCGGCGCGGTTGCTCGCCCAGAATCCTTCGCCCGCGATGAGGCTGCGCTCCAGGATGACAGATCGCTGAGAGATTATGTGATGAAAATGCGGTACAGCATGAGGTAAATGACGACGCCGGTTACGGAAACATAGAGCCAGATTGGGTACGTCCAGCGGGCGATAGCACGGTGTCGGTCGAAGCGTCCGCGCCAGGCGCGCGAGACGGTGATGATTACGAGCGGCACAATCACCGCGGCAAGTATCGTGTGTGTGGTCAGGATGGTGAAGTAGACGGGCCGCGACCAGCCGTGCCCCCGAAAGCGATAGCTGCCGATATGCGCGTGGTAGTAGAGATACGAGATCAGGAAAAGAGTCGACGCGCAGATCGCGGTGATCATCACGGCCTTATGGGCGCGCTCGCGCCCACTCTTGATGAGAACGATGCCGGTGGCAATCAGGACGGCCGCCGTGCCGTTCAGCGTGGCATTGATGATCGGAAAGATGGAATAGTCATGCATCTCGTCGAAATCTACTTGCGTTCACTAACAACTTAACCACAGCTGGTACAAAGAACACAGAGTAATAGCGCTGGATGCCAAGCTGAAGTCCACTAAGAGACGCTCTCTTCTCAAGCCACGAATCACGTCTTTGCTCTTCCTCTGTGAACCTCTGCGTCCTTTGTTGTTAAGGGTTGTTCATGCGGCTGGCTTTGTCGTTCTGCGGTTCGCCATGAAGAACGCGAGCGCAAACATCAGCGCCGAGAATATGCCCAAGATCAAGATCGACGACGCCAATGGAAAGTCGGGCGACGCGCTGAATGGAAACAGCAGCGTGCGCAGGGCTTCCGTCCCGTAAGTGAGAGGATTTATGCGCATCAGCAGCCGGATCCAGAATGATGCTCCGGCGAGCGGAAAGAGCGAGCCCGAAAGCAGCCAGAGCGGGATCAGAAACAGGTTGATGATGGCATGGAATCCTTGGGTCGAGTCCATGGGCCACGCGATTGCGAAGCCGAGGGCCGTGAGAGAGAAGGCTACTAGAAATACCGTGAGAGCCGTAAGGCCAAAGGTCGCAATGGTGAAGTGAATTCCAACCAGCGGCGCGAAAACCAGAAAGATCAGCCCCTGAATCGCCGAAAGTGTCGCCCCGCCCAGAACCTTCCCGAGAACGATCGCACTACGACTCACCGGAGCGACGAGTACCGTCAGCAGGAAGCCTTCATTGCGATCTTCAATCAGCGACATCATGGCAAAGATCGAGGTAAAGAGCACGATCATGGTCAGGGCGCCGACGAAGAAGAAATCTAGATAGTGCTGGCTGCTCGCATTTCCGCCCCGGAAGGATGATCCGAAACCGGAGCCGATCACGATCCAGAAGAGCACCGGGGAGACGATCACGCCGATGACACGCGAACGCTGGCGGTAAAAGCGAACGATTTCGCGTTGCCATAGAGAGATTGAGGGCAGGAGAGTGCCGACGTTCGTCGGGGCAGGAATTGTTTGTACTTGTGTCGCCATAAGAGAATAGGAACCTGGTAATTTGACGCGAATCGCAGTTCCGCGATCAGTGTTTCTTCGACTTCTTCTTGCCTGAGACCTTTTCTTCTGCGCCTTTCTGTTCTTCGGTCCAGAAGCGATGTCCGGTGCGATTGATGAACACGTCCTCGAGTGTTGGCTTGCTGACCGAAACCGACTGAATCTCACCGGGGAAGGCTTCGACCACATCGGTGACGAAGCGATGTCCCTGATCGCGCTCGAGGCGAACTTTGCCGTCGTCGAGTACGGTGGCTTCAACGCCGTAACGCTGCGAGATGCGTACGGCCAACTCCTCAGGATTTTTACGCGCTTCGAGCAGCAGCACGTCACCGCCAATTTCGTTTTTCAATTCAGTGGGCGTACCAAGTGCAACGAGCTGGCCTTCGCTCAGTATGGCAAGGCGGTCGCATCGCTCGGCTTCTTCCATGAGGTGCGTGGTGACGATTACGGTTACGCGCTCCTCATCGCGGAGAATGGCGAGGTACTGCCAGAGGTCGCGGCGGGCACCCGGATCAAGGCCAGTGGTCGGCTCGTCCAAGAGAAGCACCGAGGGATGATGAAGCAGGCCCTTCGCCAGTTCGAGACGTCGCTGCATGCCTCCGGAAAATGTTTCGGCTCGATCATTCGCGCGATCGAATAGAGCCACGCGGTAAAGCATTTCATCGACACGCTTATCCAGCGCCGAACCGCTCATCCCGTACAAATGGCCTACGTGCCGCAGGTTCTCGCGAGCCGAGAGCTTCACGTCGATGCTAGGCGCCTGAAAGACCACGCCAATCTGCTTTCGCAATCCGGCAGGATTCGAAGCTGCATCGCAACCGTTGATGACGGCACGTCCTCCCATGGGCAGCATCAGCGTAGAGAGGATGCGGAACATGGTTGTCTTCCCGCTGCCATTCGGGCCGAGGAGGCCGAAAATCTCAGCCGGGTAAACGCCGAAAGACACACCTTTCAGCGCAGCACGACCGTCGTAAGAGTGCTGGAGATTCTCGACCCGAATTACAGAAGAACGGGCATGTGTAAACTCCACGACCGCACCGTCGAGAGATGTTGTTCCTGTGGTCACACTTAATTCTACGCTACGTTCAGCATCATGAGGATGAACAGCAGCGGAAGATACATAACGGTCGCGCGCAGCAGGTGGCGCGCGGGAGCCTTGGAACGTGGCGAATCCGCCGGGAGATCGCTGAGCGCGAGGCGCAATCCGTAATAGAAAAGGCCACTGCTTAAGAGGAAAGCGCCGAACAGATAAACGCGGCCAGCCATTCCGATGTAGGTGGGCAGCAGGCTCATGGGAACGAGCAGGCCCGAGTAAACCATGATTTCACGTGCGGTCGACCGGCCGTCCGAATGCACTACCGGCAACATTCGGATGGCCGCATTTTCGTAATCTTCGCGATACAGCCATGCGATCGAGTAAAAATGTGGAAATTGCCAGAAGAACAGGATCCCAAAGAGGACAATCGCGCCGAAATCAATGTGATCGCGCAAAGCGGTCCATCCGAGCAACGGCGGCATCGCTCCGGAGAAAGCTCCCATGAAGGTGCAGATCGGAGAAACACGTTTCAGCGGCGTGTACACGCCGAGATAGAAGACCGAAGTAGCGAGCGTCAATAGAGCGGTAAGTGCATTGCAGGCGATGCAAAGGTAAGTTGCGCCGCCAACGATAAGGGCGGAACAGAAGATGCACGCATGAGTCAGGCCCATGCGCTTTGCCGGTAAAGGCCGTGTTGCCGTACGGCGCATGTGCGAGTCAGTTTCGCACTCGATGACTTCGTTGAAGCCGGCGGTGCCGGCGGATACTAGTCCGATGCCGATCAAGGCGTGGAGCAGAGTCCAGGAGAACGAGCTCACGCCCGATTTGAACGCCGCAAAATAAAATCCGGTCCATGCTGTCAGCAGGATCAGCGACGTTACGCGTAGTTTGGTGAGTTCGGCATAATCATGCAAGCGGGCTGAAATACCAGCCGATATGGCGACGGATTGAACTGAGCTGCTCATGCGACTACGTGCCTCGGTGCGGTCGTGACCACGGTCTGCCGATCAAGGATAGCCAGATGTCGCCTCGACTGGATGGCAAGCACCACAGTCGACGCAAGCAAAAGTGCTCCAACTGCAGTATGCGACACGGTGGACGAAATCATCAGAGTACCAGCCTGCGTCCCTTGCAATCCCCAGACGACCTTCGTTAGAAAAGACAGAAACCCGAAACAAAGTTCTACGATGACGAGGCTCAGGACGAGGATAGCGGGACGTCGCAGATCCTCCAGTTCGGAGTAGTAAGAAAGAACACGAACCGCTGTCCAGATCAGAATGAAAGTGACGGCTGCGGCACCGAAGACGTGAGGTTCCCAATTGCTTGCATTGTGACGGAACAGCCCACCAAGCACTACTTGCACGTATACGACAAGCACGGAGAGATTTGTCAGGGTAATCAAGCTGGGCTTGCGGCTGTCGCGTGCAGCGCGCGGTTCCTGCCGAACGAAGCGCCGGCCGGTGAAAAGTACTATTGCTATAGCAAGGCAAAATGACGTCTGGCCAAGAACCGCGTGAGCCGTCGAAATGACAGGAGGCAGTGAGCGCAACACGGCCAGTCCACCGAGAAATGCCTGCAGAATCACCACGCCTAACGCCGTCATCGCGAGCTGTTTCATCCAGAAACGGCGGTCGGTCCGCCACGTCCAGATCGCGAGAATCAGAGTGAGTGTGCCAACGAGCAGTGCGATCAGGCGATGCGCGTATTGCCACGCTGCACCGGAGAGAACGACTTGTTCGTTGCGTCCGAAGGTCGGCCAATTCGCGAGCGCAAGACTGGCGCTATTGCTGGTAACCAGGGCTCCGGCAATGATGAGAGCAAAGGTTGCCAACGCGGTGATGACCGCGAAGTCGTGATGAGCCCGGTTGAAGGGCGTAGTCAGCGAGCCTCTCAGGCGTGTCTCCTCGTTTCTCTACATCACAGGGGGATGTGATGAGCAACCAACGATGGTAACACCTGGGAGTGAAATTCGGATAACAGCTTCGTCCCGAACTGGAAGCGGCTGGACCGAAATGAAACTCGCCTACGCAGTCTGCGGGGAGGATCAGGAACTATGCGGGCGAGGGTACTCGCGCCACATGCTTTTCAACCGTTTCCATTGCCGCGATCACCGCGTCGCTAAAGTGTGTTGTCGTGGCCGTGCCCCCCAGGTCGCGAGTCAGATTCTGCTTGTCCCGATAGACATATTCCAGTGCGTTGCGGACTTTGAGTGCCGCATCATGCTCCCCGAGATGACGCAGCATGAGCAAACCGGAACGAATCACCGCGGTCGGATTTGCAAGATTCTTACCTGCGATGTCGGGTGCGGACCCGTGTACGGCTTCGAAGACGGCTATTTCATGACCAATGTTGGCTCCCGGGACCAGCCCCAGCCCGCCCACGAAGGCGGCGCACAAATCGGAGATGATGTCGCCGTAGAGATTCTCCATCAGCAGCATGTCGTACTGATATGGATTGAGCACCAATTGCATGCAGGTATTGTCGATGATGTGTTCGCCGTAAGTGATCTCGGATAGTCCTTGGCGACGGCGCGCGAGCAGCGGAGGAAGAGTCCGTCTGACATCTTCATGATGTTCGCTTTGTGGATTACATGAATCTTCTTGCGATTGTTCTTGCGGGCATACTCGAAGGCGAACTTTGAAATTCTCGTGCACGCCTTTTCGGTCATGATCTTCAGACTTTCAACGACGCCGGGCACGACCTCGTGTTCGATGCCCGAATACAAGCCTTCCGTGTTTTCACGAATGATGATGAGATCGACGTCGGGATAGCGGGTGGGAACGTGCGGAAGGTTGCGGATCGGGCGGAAATTCGCGAACAATTCGAAACGTTTTCGCAGTTCCACGTTGATGCTGGAGAATCCGCCGCCGATCGGAGTGGTGATGGGCCCTTTGAGCGCAACTTTGTTCCGCTCGATGGATTCGTGCAGCTCTTTGGGAATGTACTCGTGATATTTCTCGTACGCTTCGGCACCCGCTTTGTAGGTTTCCCATTCGAACTTGACGCCGGTCGCTTCGAGAATGCGAACGGCAGCGTTGACAACCTCAGGGCCAATGCCGTCGCCGGGAATAAGAGTGACTTTGTGTGCCATAAAAATCTTGTACACCGATTTCACCGTCCGCCTGGCGGACGAACGCAGGTCTATGTCTTAGCTGTTGACTTTGCGCGCTCTGGAGCAGCTTCAGCCGTCTTGAGCAGGTGCTTCAACTCCTCCATGAATTCTTTCACATCTTTGAAGTCCAGGTAGACGGAAGCGAACCGCACATACGCGACTTTATCGTAGCGGCGCAACCGGCTCATGATCAGTTCACCGACTTCACTGGTTTTCCGCTCGCGTTCGGGAGAATCGATGACGAAGTTCTCTGCCTCATCGACAATCTGCTCCAGTTTGCCCATTGGGATGGGACGCTTTTCACAAGCGCGCAATAATCCGTTCAGAACTTTCTGGCGATCGAACTTTTCGCGACGGCCGTCTTTTTTCACCACCATGTATGGGATTTCGTCGATGCGTTCGTAGGTGGTGAAGCGCTTGGAACACTTCAGGCACTCGCGACGGCGCCGGATCGATTCGGCCTCTTTGCTCTCACGCGAGTCCACAACTTTGTCGTTAGGAAACCCGCAAAATGGACATTTCATTGAAGTTAGGCGGTGATCTGGATGTCTCGACTCAATTGTAACAGCCGACGGCGACCTCTAACGTTCCGCTGGGGGGTAGGCTGGGAGAGAAGGGCCGTTTTCTTCCAGAGATTCGCTTTCGCGGGTGATCTTGCGAAGGGAAAGATGCTCGAAGTGAGCGAGGACCAGGCCCACTGGCGTGATGGACATGAAGGTCACCAGCCAGAACAGAATGCCGCAACTGACAGCCAATTCGGGTCCAGTATCGAAAACGTTGTTCAGCAGAGCGATGGTCGCCAGTTGAGCACCTCCCCCTACCACCGGCAACTGGAGAACGCCTCCAACGACGCTCGCGCCCATCAGCAGGACTACCTGGGGTAAATCCAAAGCGGGGATACCCGTATCGACCGGATATGCATGAGTAACCTCGCGATACGCGAAGGCGACGAGAATCCAGATGATCATCGAAATCGCCGTCACTTCGACAATCGACAAAGCATCTCGCATGGTATCGAGACCTTCGCTGAACGAGCGGATTTTTCTCTCAAAGGCTCCGCCCAGGCGAGGCGAAAAGGGCGCAATCATGCGGCATGCCCAGGCCGCGAATCTGGGGCCGATCAGGCGAAGCATAACGGCGAGGCCGACCAGCACAACCACAATTCCGATGAGCGCGTAGCCGAATTCACGGAAGGCCTCGTAGTGATCGATGGTGCGCAACGAGGGTACGAAGAAGATCACAACGACCAACATCACGACCACCGCCGTGATGTCAAAAATGCGTTCAATGGCCCAGATGGCCATTTGGGATGAGAACGACGTTTTGGTCTTCAGGCCAATCAGGTAGGGACGAATCAACTCTCCGGGACGGCCGAGCACCGCCAGTCCGGCAAAGCCAACATAGGTAGGAGCGACCAGGTCTTTCCATGCCACCTCAGGGCGGGTAGGGCGAAGAAGAATCTTCCAGCGGATGGCCCGTAGAAAATCGGCAAAGTAGACCAGCACGACTCCAAAGAGAACGCGATACCAGAGAATGCCTTCACTGCCTTCGGCGAACTTCTCCCAATCAAAGCGCCTCCATTCCCGAATCTGCAGGTAAACCAGCGCAGCCAGAACGATTACGACGACGATTGAGATGATGATCTGCTTGCGCTTCATGCCTTGGAGACGCAACCCTGATGGCGCTTGGGGCAAATTGTCACACTAAATGAGGGCTTGGTTCAGGTCAACGTTGGCGGAGTTGGTTCAGCACGGCCCAGATTGGGATCCCAGCACATTACTGAGATGCACGAGCAGAATTCATTGAAGTGGATGCCCGATGTGGCGCAGTCGATTTCGACGATTGCGTTTTCTTGGCCGCCAGCTTCTTGCGATTGAAGTCGCGGACGATCTGCGCGACGTAGACGCGAGTTTCGTGATACGGCGGGACGCCGTGATATTGCGCGACACGCTGCGGTCCAGCATTGTAGGCGGCAAGCGCCTTCACCATGTCGCCATGATAGAGCGTTAGCAGGTCGCTGAGATACTGCGTTCCCGCGTTCACGTTTGTCGCAGGATCGAATGCATTCTTAACGCCGAGTTTGTTGGCGGTGTCGGGCATTAGCTGCATCAGGCCTTGGGCACCTTTGCGGGAAACCGCGTGCGGATTGAAGCCGCTTTCGGCACGGATCACGCTGTTGATGAGATCCGGATCGATTTGGTGCTTGTCACTCGCAGCAGTTACGGCGTCGGAAACCGAAAGCGGAGCAGGTGCGGCCGCTACTCTGCCGGCCACCTGCATTTCCTGCATCGACTGTATCTGTGTTGTAGGAATGTCAATGTAGCTGGCGGGTTCGACCGACACGTAAAGCCGGGTGGTCTGGCCCAGTGTCTCGTGCCTGAGATGATGAATAGTGAAGCCGTTTTGAAGGACGGCATCGTACTCGACGTGAGTTGCTGCTGAGGACGCGCTGGATGCCGGTTGCGCATCCGCTGCGAACAGGCAACAGGAGATCAACGCTGCGGCACCCAGGAATCCGAGTTGGCGTCGAAGGCTCAAGGAATTATGTAGTCCGCGCTTCCAGCCCAACTGCCTGTTCCACGGCTGCAGCTACTCCTCCCTCATCATTGGAGAGGGTAACCATCCATCCGCGTTGTTTCAACTCCGGAGAAGCGTTCGCCATTACGACCGGCACACCCGCATATTCCAGCATCTCGCGGTCGTTGTAATTGTCGCCGATGGCCATGATCTGGTCACGCGAAATCCCACGGTAAGTAGCCCAGCGCTCGACTGCATGTCCTTTAGAACAGGCATAGTTAAGTACGTCAAACATACACAGGTCGCGATGGGGATATTCCGTCTTTAAGACGGTGATTTCACGGTCTAAACCGGCTGATTTCAGGCAATTTTCAGCTTCCCGCATGCGGGCGATGGTTCCACAAAACATGGCCTGAACGGGGTCGGTGATCAGGCAGTCTTCCAAAGGAACAAGATATTCGAGAAAAGGGGCATTTTTTTCCAGCCAGCGGCTGATGCTGTGATGGAGTTCGTCGGCGTGCTCCAGTACCAAAGCTCCCTTGGTTTCAATGTCGAAGGTGATCACGGTATTGCCACGGAACGCGTCCATGTGCTGAATCAGCTTCCGAGCCGTGCCAGCCGGCAGCAGATCGCGGTGGAACAGCTCGCCTGTAAGGGAGCGGGTGATGGCGCCATTTGAGCTGATCAGCCAAAGATCAATGCCCAGCATTTCCGCGATTGGCAAAGCGAAGGAGTGGCGGCGCCCGGTAACCAGAATGACTTCAATACCCATCTCGTGCGCCCGACGAAGAGCGGTGACGTTCGCAGGAGGAATCCTGAATTGTGAGTCGAGTAGGGTGCCATCAATGTCGATGGCGATCAGGCGAATGGGGGAAGTCACTGGAATTATTTTATCGGGTAATCGGTCAAAAGGTCATCGGGTGAACCGCAAACTGAGATTAGTTCGAGGTGTGTTTCCCACCCTTCGCCAACAGACGGCGATAGGGTGGGGCCACCCGATTTTCGTATTAGAAGCGTAGGACGAGGCCGCCGGTCGCAAGAAGCTGGTTCTGGCGAGCATCCAGTCCGGGGGCCAGATTCGGGCTCCCGGAGTAGTAGTCACGAATCTCGCCGCGGATGCTGAGGTAAGGGAAAATCTTCATCTCCAGGCCGCCTGCGAAATCGAAGGTTCCGGTATTGGCGGTAGACGAAGTGCTAAGCGCGTTGCCACTCTTGCTGAAGTGCGCGAGTCCTCCGCCGAACGCCAGAAACGGCGAAATTGGGAAACCGGGAGCCAGTTTCAATCGTAATCCGGGGGTCACAAACAGTGCCGAATAGCTGCCCAGTGAAAGAACGCGCCCCGTGGTGAAGACGTTCGAGTTGATCGTCCCAGCCACCGGGATTTCCACGTAGAGAGACGCCTGAGGTACGCTAGCGATCCGGTGTCCAAAGTTGCCTTCGATCGCGAAGGAGTTGTCGACAGGGATCTGGCTGTTGATAGGGAAGTATCCGCCGGCCGTGACTGCCAAGTCATTTTTCTGTGCAAAACCGGTTGTAACGAGAAATACAAAAATGACGAGAACGATGAAATAGGTTTTATGCATGCGCATTTAGACGCTCTGGGCAGCTCTGATGTTGCGTTACTAAGTTGATCCTTATTTCGTGGTGGCGGGATACGAGCACACGCAGTTATTCTGGATTGCTGATTTGACCTTTCGTATTAATTAAGAGCGCATGGCTGCGATTGCGGAGTGGTTCAAGCGCTGGCGTACGCAGATTTTTCTCTTTTTTGCGGTCGTCGGTCCGGGATTTATTACCGCCAATGTCGACAACGACACGGGCGGCATCTTCACCTATTCGCAAGCCGGCGCTCAATTCGGATACGCACTGCTGTGGACGCTGGTTCCCACTACCCTCGCCCTTATTGTGGTTCAGGAGATGTGTTCCCGCATGGGAGCTGTAACGGGAAAAGGTCTCAGCGATCTTATCCGCGAAGAATATGGTCTGCGTACGACGTTCTTCCTGATGATTGCACTGGTGATTACGAACTTCGGAAACGTGGTTTCCGAGTTTGCGGGTATCGCCAGCAGCGGCGAACTGTTCGGAATCAATAAGTTCTATTCCGTGCCGATTTGCGCGGCGATCGTGTGGTTGATGGTGGTGAAGGGCAGCTACAAGATCGTTGAGAAAATTTTCTTATTCGCCTCGTTTTTTTACATCGCTTACATACTGGCCGGTGTGCTGGCAAAGCCGGAATGGACCAGGGCGCTGATACAGACGATACGAGTCCCGAAACTGCACGAATTCAGGGAAAACGCATATCTGTACATGACGATCGGGATCGTTGGCACCACCATCGCGCCCTGGATGCAGTTTTATCTGCAGGCGTCCGTGGTGGAGAAGGGCGTTACCAAGCGCGATTATGCCGCTTCGCGACTGGATGTAATTGTTGGTTGCTGGTTCACCGACATTGTCGCGTGGTTCATTATCGTGGCCTGTGCGGCGACTCTGTTCGCTGCCGGACACACGGAGATCAGTACTGCCGCGGATGCAGCGTTTGCACTGCGCCCCCTGGCAGGCAACTATGCTTACATTTTATTTGCAGCGGGACTATTCAACGCGTCCTTATTTGCGGCATCGATTCTACCGATCTCCACTTCCTACTCGGTTTGTGAAGGATTGGGGTTCGAGTCAGGTGTGGGCAAGAAGTTTTCTGAAGCGCCCTTCTTCTATTGGCTGTACACCTTTCTGATCGCTGCCGGTGCAGGAGTGATTCTGACACCCCGGCTGAACTACGTGAAGATCATCGTTTTTTCCCAGGTGCTTAATGGAATGATGTTGCCGTTTGTGCTGATATTCATGGTGCTGCTGATCAACAAAAAGGAACTGATGGGCGAGTACACCAATTCGCGAATCGCAAACATCGTGACTTGGGCAACGACCGTAATCCTGGTCGTAATGACAGCGGTCCTGTTGTGGTCACAGCGGGGAGATTTTCTGAAGGCGATTGGGGCAGGATAATAGGTCTCGCAGATTTACACAGGTTCCCGGAACTACAGCGCAAATACTTTAGCGAATTCTGCCCGCCTGAGACTCTTTTAATCTCCTTCTAATCCAATTCCAAAACTTTCAGCATACAAACGTGGGGCTATGACGACTGCACCCCTCTTCCAGCCGAAAGGTGGTGTCTTAATTGCCACTTCTGATGCAGGGTTTCGCGATTGGATCACCCCGCAATTCACGAATCAATGCGACGTAGAGTTGGCCTCTGGCGGCGCCGACGCTCTCGCAAAACTCGAAACCAGCGAATGCAGTTTGCTGATTCTGGATCGTAATTTGCCGGACCTCAATGCGGAAGAACTTCGCAATCTGGCTGCAAAAGATTATCCCGGAGTAGAGATTGCAATTCTCGATTCGGTTAGTGAGAATCCACTCCGCGGTTTAAAGAAAGGCTGCGTGAGCACGCGTCGGCCGTTGATCCCGAGTGGATATGGCGGCCGTATCTCCCAGCCGACGGTGCCATTCGAGCCGCTGCCGGCGATGTTAGGGACAACTCCTCCCATGCAGCGACTCGCTCGACTGGTGAGGCTGGTAGCGCCGCGGAATACCCCGGTGCTGATCTCCGGTCCCACCGGAAGCGGAAAAGAATTGGTTGCTCGTGCCGTTCACGATCTGAGTCCAAGGGCCGACCGTCCGTTCGTCGTGATTAACTGTGCCGCAATTCCTGAGTCGTTGCTCGAGTCAGAACTCTTTGGTTATGCGCGCGGTGCTTTCACCGGTGCAGTTCAGTCGCGGGTTGGCCGCATTCACACTGCTCAGGGCGGCACGCTCTTTCTCGACGAAATTGGCGAGTTGCCGATGGGCTTGCAAGCAAAGCTGCTGCGGTTCCTGGAGTACGGCGAAGTGCAGAGACTGGGCAGCAGTGACGTGTTCAAGGTCGATGTGCGCGTCGTTGCGGCGACGAATGCCAACCTGGAGGCGAAGGTCGCATCCGGCGACTTTCGCCAGGACCTCTACTTCCGCCTGGCAGTCTTTCCGATAGCAGTTCCCGCATTGTGCCAGCGCGTGGGCGACATCATCCCGATGGCGCGCGAGTTCGTAAGGCGTTATTCCGGAGAGAACGGCGTGGAGTTAGCCGGTGAGGCACAACGGCTGCTGGAAGCGCACAGCTGGCCGGGTAACGTGCGTGAATTGATGCACGTCATAGAACGCGCGCTGATTCTCGCCCAGGGAGCCCAGCGGATCGAGGCCCAAGATCTGTGTTTTTCCGCGGAAGAGCTGGTCGCTTCCTGATTAGGAATTCCTGAATTTACAGCGCCGCTGCTGGAATCTCAGATGCAATGTTGATGTTGGCAGTAGCGAAGGCACAGTAGCAGCTATGAGCATGATCGACAGCCCGAACATCAACCGGCTTACCCGGATTCTCGATCTGGCTGCGGCGAGGAATGCTGCAATCACGAACAATATCGCCAATGTCGACACGCCGGGTTACCGCACGCGCGACGTCAATTTTTCCGCAGAGTTGGCGCGCGCCCAGGACGGACTGCGATTGGTGAGCAGCGGTCCACAGGCGCAGCAAGTTCGCGGGCTGATAGAGCGCCCTGACGGCAACAATGTAAGCGTGGAGCGCGAAGGCCTGTTGCTGGCGCAAACTCAGTTGCAATTCAACGCCGGAATTCAATTGCTGAAACTCGAATTCCGCCGCATTTCGACGGCGATGAACGGAGTCTGACGATGAATTTGTTCGGGATGCTGGACGTAAGCGCATCGGCAATGACTGCGGAGCGACAGCGCGCAGAGGTCGTGGCCAGCAACATGGCGAACGCAGAAACTACGCGCACACCTGAAGGAGGACCATATCAGCGCAAGCTGGTGGTCTTCCGGTCAGGCCGGACGAGCCGGTTTCCCCGCCTGCTGAACGCACTCTATCATCCGAATTCGCAGAAGGCAGGCGTGAAGGTTTCCTCGGTTGTGCCTGATCCGGCACCCCCTCAGATGCGCTACGATCCATCGCATCCCGACGCGAATCCCCAGGGCTATGTTGCCTACCCGAACGTCGAGCCGGTGCGCGAGATGGTGGACCTGCTCGGCGCCGTCCGCGCCTATGAAATAAATTCGTCAGCCGTACAGGCTGTCAAGCAGATGATTCAACAATCGTTGGAAATTGTGAAATAGGTCGGCACGTATATGAATGGTGCGATTTCAGGAGTTCGAATTGTTCCCGCGGAAGTCGAGAATACCCGGCTTCACGCAAAGAGCGGAACCGGGTCCGGTTTCGGTGAAGTGCTGCGCGGAGCCGTCGAGGAGACCAATGCGCTCCAGCTGTCGGCAGAACAGCAGGTCGAGCAAATGATGAGAGGGAATGGCGCAGATGTTCACCAGGCGATGGTCGCAGTCGAGAAAGCCGACCTTTCATTTCAGTTGATGATGCAGGTGAGAAACAAGATGGTGCAGGCGTATCAGGAGATCTCACGACTTCAGTTCTGAGCAGGGAGCGAGGCGTTTCGTGCCGCCACAAACGCAAGGGTTCGCGCAGATTACAGGCCAGGTAAAGGATTTCGCGCTTGGATTAAAGCCGGGGCAACGCGCGTTGTTCGCCGGTGCCGCGGTGCTGGTCGCCGCAGTGCTTTGGATTTTCATACGGCTGATCGGCAGTCCTGACTATAAAACGCTTTATTCGGGATTGAAGCCGGACGAGGCGAATGGCATTGCGGCGAAGCTGTCGGCGAAGGGCATCACATACCAGATCTCTCCGGATGGAGCTAGCATCTCCGTTCCCGCCGATCAACTGGATAAGAGTCGCCTCGAAACTGCGTCGCAGGGTTTGCCACGCAATGCGCGTTTAGGGTTCGAGCTCTTTGACACACCCAATTGGACGGGTACCGATTTCACCGATAAGGTGAATTATCAGCGGGCTTTGGAAGGCGAGCTGGAGCGGACCATTCAGACCATGGGCGAAGTAGAGTCGGCTCGTGTTCACCTCGTGATGCCCTCAGAATCGCTTTTTGTCGACCGGGAGGAACAAGCGAAAGCTGCGGTCATTCTCAAGACGCGTGGATCGGTTTCCGAAGACAAGCAATTCGGAATCGCGCAATTAGTGGCGAGCGCCGTGGACAAACTGAAACCGGAGAACGTTACCGTCCTTGACGCGGACACTGGCCGGCCGTTTCCGCATCGTAGCGGCATGCTGGGAGGACTTGCCTCCCAGGAACTCGGGGGGCAGCTGGAAAAGGAAATCGTTCGCACTCTGGAGCCGGTGTTGGGAGCCGACCGGGTGCGTGCCAGCGTACGGGTGGAAGTCGACAGCAGTACAAGCGAAGAAAATCAGGAATCTTATGACCCGAAATCTGCCGTCGCAATTACGACCCAGCATTCGGAGGAAACGGCTGGAGGTGTGGGGCCGGGTGGAGTGCCGGGAACGGCCAGCAATGTGCCGCCCGGAGCTGCCGCAAGCACGGTGACGGCGATGCGCACGGTCGAAGACCAGCAGTCGTCGAAGGCGGACGCCAGCACGTTCGTCGTCAATAAACTGGTTCGTCATACGATGCAGCCGGCGGGGAGATTGAAGCGGATCGCCGCGGCGGTGGTGGTGGATGATGCCCTCGAGACCAGCGGCGAAGGCAGCCAGGCGAAGTCTTCGCGACGGAAACGCACGCCGGAAGAGATGAAAAACATCGAACAGTTGGCAGCCGCCGCGATCGGCCTGGATGCGAGCCGCGGAGATGTCCTCGCGGTTGAGAATCTCAGTTTCCAGCAGACTCCGGTCGAACAGCCGCCCCCCCCTTCGAAGGTAACGCAGGTGCGGACCGTGGTGACGCAGTGGTCGAGCCTGTTGCGCTATGCGGGAATTACCGCACTGTTCGTCGTCGTCTACCTGATCTTCCTGAGGCCAATCAAGAAGCAGCTCATCAGCGCGTTTCGCGAGCTGCCGGCGCGGATAGCGTCCGGTAAAGGTGGAGCGGGACGAACGGCGATACTTACGCCTGCTGACGCGGTGCTCGGGGCTGAAGCGACCCTCCCGGAGAGTTCGCCAGAACAAAAGCTCTCAGCATTGAAGCGGCAACTGGCGGACAAGGTGAAGGCGGAGCCTGGCTCGGCAAGTCGTCTGATTGAAGGGTGGATGCACGAGAGCTGAAGATGGCACAACCAACTCCAATCAGCGGTCCGAAGAAAGCCGCCATCCTGGTCTGTCTGTTAGGCGAGGAAGCAGCAAGCAGCGTCTACAAGAATCTATCGGATGCCGATGTAGAGAGGCTGACCCAAGAGATCAGCGAACTGAAAGCGGTCAACGCGCAAATCGCCCTGCATGTTCTGGAGGATTATCAGAAACTCGCGCTGACTCAGGACTATCTGGCGCAAGGCGGCAGCGAATTCGCCAAGCGGCTTCTAGTCAAAGCTTTTGGAGAGGCTGGTGCACAAACCTTGCTGGAGCAGGTTTCCCGCTCCCAGGAGATGAGTGCCGGGAAGCTGGACTCGCTGCAGAAGTCAGATCCACAGCAACTCGCAAGGTTCCTGGAAGGCGAGCATCCCCAGACAATTGCACTGATTCTTGCACACCTGGATTCGAAACAGGCGTGTACTCTTTTGATGCGATTGCCAGAGTCGGTGCGGGCGGAAGCGGTGACGCGGCTGGCGCAACTAAGGCAATTCTCGCCAGACGTCGCGCAGAAGGTCTCACTCGTTCTTCATAATCGGCTGCAATCCCTCGGCGAGCAGAGCCGGCGTGCATACGCAGGGTTGAAGAGCGTGGCCGACATGCTGAACCGCCTCGAACCCAACGCCGCAAAGTCGATTCTGGAGGTGATCGAAAAACAGGACGCGAAGGTCGCCGTTAGCATTCGCAATCTGATGTTTACGTTCGAAGACTTTCTGGCTGTTCAGGAAAATGGCATTCGCGACCTGCTCGCGCACCTCGACAAGAAGACACTGGCGATGGCATTGAAAGGCGCGTCTGAAGATATGCGTGCTCACATTTTCAAATGCATGTCATCGCGCGCGGTGGAAATGCTGAAGGAAGACATGGAAGTGCTCGGTCCAGTGCGATCGAAGGAAGTGTCAAAAGCCCAGCAGGAAGTGGTAGCGACAGCGAGGAAGATGGAGAGCGAAGGGAAATTGACGCTAAAGGCTGACGGCGATGAAGAGTACATGGTCTGAGCCCGAGACGGCAGTCAGGGAATTCGAGTACCCGGTGGCGAACAACGGAACTACTACTGTCTCGCACGGACAATCCGAAGGAGAAATTGCGGATGAAAGAATTGTTCGTCGCGAAACCCACGCGAGACAGTTGGGGCGACAGGAAGGAGAGGCGGCAGCCCGCGCTGATTATGAGCAGGCCTTGAAGCAAGAACGCTTGCTCCTGCTAACCGCCGTGAATGGCTTTCACAAAGCACGCGAACAGTATCTTCGCAGCGTGGAGGCGGAGGTCGTGCACTTGGCGCTGGCCATTGCACGCAAGATTCTTCACCGGGAAGCCCGACTCGATCCGCTGTTTCTGCGTGCCGCCGTGCGCGTGGCGCTCGACAAACTCCACGACGAAACGCAGATATCGCTGCGGGTTACTCCGGCACTCGCCGAAGAGTGGCGGCGGTTTCTTTCCGAGAATAGAGAATTGGCGGAACGCGTCGAAGTATTGGGCGATGAGTCACTGACGGAAATGTCATGCGTTGTGGAAGCCAGCGTTGGCACGGCAGAGATCGGCGTCGAAGCACAGCTCAAAGAGATCGAGCAGGCTTTCCTCGATCTTGCGGCGAAGCGGCCGGAAACGGAATAGAGCCATGCTCGAGTTGTATTTCGATGCAGTCGCGAAGAGCTGTCCAAATCGCTGGCAGGGCAGGGTCAGCCAGGTAATCGGACATTTGCTCGAATCAGATGGGCCATTCTGTTCCGTGGGAGAGTGTTGTGAAGTGGAAACCGCGGAGCAGCGCTTTGCTGGAGAGATCGTAGGGTTCCGAGCCGCCAAAGTGCTCTCGATGTGCCTGCAGCGCCCGCAGGGAATTCGATATGGGGACCGCATTGTGGCCTGGGGACAGCGGCCCGTTATTCGCGTGGGTGACGCACTCCTCGGCCGCGTTATTGACGCCGTCGGAGATCCGTTGGACGGGAAGGGTTCGTATGCGTCTTGCATTACCCGCATGATTGACGGAGCGGCCCCGGCTCCACTGGAACGGTTGCCGATTCGTGAACCATTGGGTTGTGGGGTGCGCGCAATCGACGGATTTCTGACCTGCGGGCGTGGTCAGCGTATGGGGATCTTCGGAGGCAGTGGAGTTGGCAAAAGCACATTGGTCGGCATGATGGCGCGGGGGACGTCGGCAGACCTAACCGTGCTCGCACTGGTGGGTGAGCGTGGCCGGGAGGTCGGAGAATTCCTCGAAGAGCTTGGTCCAGAAGGGCGGGGACGATCCGTAGTGGTGGTTTCGACTTCGGATCAATCGCCCCTTTTGCGAGTCCGAGCCGCTCTGGCCGCGACCAGCATCGCGGAACATTTCTGCGCGCAGGGAAAGCAGGTACTTCTCGTTGTAGATTCCTTGACCCGTTTCGCCATGGCCCAGCGTGAGATCGGGTTGGCCGCAGGCGAGCCGCCGACCGCGAAGGGATATACTCCGTCGGTATTCACTTTGCTTTCCAGACTTGTGGAGCGGGCGGGCCGCTTCGACGGCGGCAGTATCACAGCGTTCTATTCCGTTCTGATGGAAGGGGACGACGAGCAGGATCCTCTGGTGGATGCCGTGCGGGCGCTGCTCGACGGCCACATAGTCCTCGATCGTCAACTAACCTCGCGAGGGCATTATCCACCGATTTCCATTCTCAATAGCTTGAGCCGGCTGATGCCCGCCGTCAGCAGCGACGAACATCGGCAGAAAGCAGGCGCACTACGATCGCTGCTGGCGCTCTACGCAAGATCGGAGGATCTGATTCGCGTGGGTGCGTATCAGAAGGGCACGGATCCGCAACTTGATGTAGCTATCGCGGCACTGCCAAAGTTGGACGCATTTCTGCGCCAGGATTCCAGCCAGACCGCGCCGCTGCAGGACAATATCCGGGAACTGCTGCAGCTGGCGAGCTGATGAATGACATATCGGTTTTCATTAGCGACTCTGTTACGGTTCAGGGAAAGCCTGGAACAGCGCCGCTGGCTGGAACTGCAGCACGCCAATCAACAAGTGCAGAAGACAATGCTTGCCATCGCGGAGCTCGAGTCGAAACGCAAGGAGTGGCGCAGGCAACGCCAGCAGGCACTCGCCACCAGCGTCGTGGCTTTGGCCATAGAGCCATGGGCTGAGCAATATTATGAGCGTAGAGCCGAAGAACTCGCGCGACAGTTGACGCAGGCACGAAAGGTTGCCGTGGAGAGGCTTGCTGCTTTTCAGCGGGCACGCCAGGCGCGAGAGATCGTGACCAATCTTTATCTTCGAGATCGAGCAGCTTATCAAGACCAGAGAGCGAAACGCGAGCAAGCTCAAGTGGATGAGATGTTCCTAATGCGAAGGGAACACCTGGCGAAGGCTCGCTAAAGCGAACAATATCAGTCGATCATTCTGGCGAATTCAATCCAATCTTTAGTTTCAGCAAATGTTTTTGGCCCGGTGCTTGCACGACTGTAAATCGTGCACTTGATTTCGCAAGCCGGAAGCATCCCAGCTCAGACGGCAGCCCAAATGTTTGCGGCTGGACGGACAACGGGCCGAAGGCAAACATCTTCGTTTGGAAGGGAATTGCAGAAGCGCGGCACCATCGCCGAAGACGCGGATTGCCACAAACCAGAAAAGAAGAAGAAAGAAGATGTTGGGACTGGTACACCGCAGAGAGATGGATTGAACCCTGGGGGAGCGGTTTTACCCGTCCTTATCGATGTCGAGGGGGCCAGCAAAGCGGATGCAGGGGAGATATGCGCCGGCGCAGAAGCCGCAGTCACTTCAGCAACAAACGAAGGCGCGAGCACTGCCAGACAGATGGCAGCGAGTATGGCAGGTCAGCCAGGAACGGCGGTATTGGTGGCGATCACGGCTGAAAAGGTTAGGCCGACCGCCACCACCCAAGCCAACTCGGCACTGGCCCAGCAAGCCGGCCCGCATTTCACTGCAGCGAACATTTGTATTCCTCCCGCAGGGAAAACGGAGCCCCGCAGCAAGCCTGCCAGTTCGGATAGCCATTCACAGCCCGCTAGTACCGACTGCAAAGGACAGGGAGAATCTGGTCTTAACAACCTTGGAGTAATCTGGCGAGATGTCGAGGGTCGCCGTGCAATTCAGAACGCGGCGATCCCACGTAGTGTTTTGGCGAACGATGGCGTTTCGAAAACGGGTGACCAGGCGAGCGCTGCACAGGCCAACGTCACTGCAGAAGAAGCGGTTAGCGAGCAGACACTGCCACTGGATTCAGCTAATCAGGCGACCGATGCGGCAGGGACACAGGTCAGCACTAAACGTACAGCGGAAATCTTCGACGTTGGCGTTGAATCCGGCGAATCGATCAGCACCCCAGATAACCAAACCATCCATGGGGGCGAAGATCTTCGTGAAACCCATCCTGTCACGATTGTTGCCGAGTTGATGCCGCCGGTCTCCATGGCGATGGATGGTCCGAAAGTCGCCGGTTCCGCACAAAAAGCATTCACGAATTTGCCCGAGAGCGATCCCAAAACTTCGCAGGTGCCGGGCGCAACGGAAGCTGCTCCGGAACATGAAAAAGACCTGCCGACAAAAGCGCACTGCCAAGACAAACGCAGAGATATCGAAGGACTTGATGCTCAGGTCCCTCCGGCAAATTCCCCTGTAGTCGGCATTCCAGCATCCGAACCGAAGTCGGGCGGCGAATCTGCTGTCTCGCAAGGAATGGCTCCAGCGGCACACAGCGGTCAAGGCGTCCAGCCGGCGACAAAAAGCGCAGACACAATTTCCAAGCCGCACGCTGATGTCGTCTCACCGACGGGTGCCGACCCTGCGGTTGCTCCAAGCCTTCCGCTGCATGCACAGCAGGCGGTGCGAATCCTGGAGCGGGCTGGGCAATCAGAATTGCACATTGGATTGCATTCGCCAGGGATGGGAACAATCGATGTGAAAACAGTGCTACACGACAACAATCTCGCCATGTCGATTGGAGTCGACAGACGGGAGATTCAGTCGGCCCTGCTTTCGGAATTACCGAGCCTGGCAAACACGCTGCGAAATCAGGATTTGCGCCTAGGCGAGGTACGCTTTCACGACTCGAGCGCGCTGCTCAACTTCGGAAGCGGCGGAGGTCAGCAACGACAGTCGCGGGAGCCCGTACCTTCCTACTCGACTTCGCTCCACGACGGCGCCCAGCGGGATTCTCTAACCAGCGAAGTCTCCGCAGAGTTGATTCAAACTACCGTACGTAGCGGAATCAGCGTGCGGGTGTGAGGACCACATGAACGTAAACGCGGTAAACAAGAGTTCTAGTGTGCAAAATGCGACATCTACCCCGAAACCCAGCGACACGAGTTCCATATTCATGCAGTTACTGCTTACACAATTGCAGAATCAGGATCCGATGTCGCCGATGGACGGGAATCAACTGGCGAGCCAGATAGTGCAACTAAACCTGCTCGACCAGGTAACGCAGATTCAACAGCTGGTTTCGCAAATGGTCACACCATCAAAGAGCAAATCGTAGTAAGGGGGAGATCACATGCCAGTATTCTCGATTCCTTTGTCCGGACTAAATGCAAGCTCCACCGCACTGGCGACGATTGCCAACAATCTCGCCAATCTGAACACGGTAGGTTTTAAGCGCGCACAGGCCATGTTCAAAGACCTGTTCTATCAAACGATCGGATCGTCGGGCAGCGGCGATCCGATTCAAGTTGGAGCCGGAACCACTGTCTCGAAGATGAACACGAACTTCACTCCGGGCAGCACCGACAGCACCGGTGTAGACACCGACGTGGCCATCGGCGGCGATGGTTTCTTTGTCGTCGAAAAAGATGGCGTAATGTCGTATACGCGGGCAGGCAACTTTTCCAAGAGTCCGGATGGAACGCTGGTCACGGCCGATGGCAAGCAGGTGCTGGGATTTCCAGCCGTAAATGGAGTCATCAGCCAGACACAAGGGCTTTCGCCGTTGCAACTAGGGACGGGAACGGTGAGCCCGCCAAACGCAACCACCACCGCGAACCTGACCTTAAATCTCGATTCACGGCTCGGAATTGGCGAATCGTACAGCACTCCGCTGACAGTCTACGATTCCCTGGGAGAGAGCCACGTACTGCAGTTCCAGTTTACGAAAACGGCGGCCAACACCTGGGGGTACCAGATCACGATTCCAGGTGCCGACGTTGGCGCGGCCACGCCCCAGGTGGTACACGCTGGTTCGCTCACATTCGACAACGCCGGGAACCTGACCGCTCCAGCGGTCGATGTGGCAGGAATTGCGATTGCGGGACTCGCGGATGGAGCCGCCAACATCACGTTCAATTGGCAGTTGTATCAAGGCGGAGCAGGAACTATCACGCAAGTAGCATCGCCGAGCAGCCCTTCGAGCACCAGCCAGGACGGCTTTGGTGCGGGTAGCCTGCAGAGCTTCACCATCGGCAGCGATGGCCTCATCCAGGGGACGTTCAGCAACGAGAAAACCGCGATCCTGGGACAGTTGGCGTTGGCGAATTTTGCGAATCCACAGGGACTGCTGCGCAGCGGCGGCAACAACTTCACTGCGACACTCGCATCGGGCGCGGCGGCGATCGGCGCTCCTGGAACGGGTGGCAGAGGGGCTTTGACGGGAGGGGCACTGGAACTTTCAAACGTTGACATTGCAACGGAATTCGCAAGTCTGATCCAGGCACAACGTGCGTTTCAGGCGAATGCACGAACCATTACGACCTTCGATGAGATCACGCAGGACACGATCAATCTGAAGCGCTAGGAAATGAAGGCGCGCGGCGCGAGGCAAGCGAAAGCTCAAGCAAAACTGCTTGCCAAGTCGTGGAATCGCGGCTACTCTCGCCTAATCGGTTGGGGTGGCCGCATGCAATTAAAGATGGAAAAGCGCGTCGTGGACGGCGTCACCGTGATCGCCTGCAAGGGGCGTATTGTCTTTGGAGAAGAAGCTTTAGCCTTGCGGGAAATGATCCGCGGACTGGTTCCCGAGACAAAAAACATCGTCATCGATCTGATGAACGTTTCGCATATCGACAGCGGTGGATTGGGAACACTGGTCGGGGTGTATACCTCTGCCAGAAAGCAAGGTTGCATGATACGGCTCGCAAACCTCCACGAGCGCATGTCCGACCTGCTGCAAATGACCAAACTGCTAACGGTTTTCGATGTGTTCGACAGTGAAGCCAAGGCGGTGAAATCGTTCTCGTCGTCGGTGGGTGCGTAAGCGCGGTCCAGAAAGTCCGAGCTATTCGCGTTTTCCCGCAGTTTCCTTAGCTTTCTTTTGTGCTTCTCGCTTTCGCCGACGAATCTCCGCGCGCGAATATAAGGTTCCGCGGCACTTCTTTGAACCGCAATAACAGGTAGCCTCGCCCTCGCCGTCGAATAGGTTGTAGTCATAGGTGATTTCTTCGCCGGCCTTGATGTTGCGGATGGCGGTGATCCAGATGTGCCCGTCGATCTCTTCGGTCTCGCAATTCGGATCGCAACTGTGATTGATGAACGCCGCGGTGCCATGCCCGTCAATGAGGTGTTCGCCGTCGCCGAGTGCGAAAAGGTAAGTGATAGGACGGTCATCGTACAAGCGATCGCCTTCCGCCTGGGTTATACGCGGACCCGTGTATTCGACCACCTGCTCGCCTTTCATTATCGGGGCGGTTGTGAAAACGCCGGCCGCATGCAGATCGGAAGAACGAACAATCAAGCTCATTCGTACTATGCCTGTCAGGAGTTTCCTTTGGTAGGAACTTCGCCGGCTAGCAATTGTGGGAGTTTGGCCGCAGGACACCACACACCGAGATAGAACGATCCAAAGAGGGCGTACACGGCGCTGACCTCGTCGAATCGCATTTCGTAGATCAGCTTTTTGAAAACCAGTGCGTCATCGGCAAAAAGGTCGACACCCCACTCCCAATCGTCGAAGCCGATGGACCCACTGATGATCTGCCGTACCTCCCCGGCATACCGTCGCCCCACCATTCCATGTTCGTGCATCTGCCGCTGGCGTTCGCGGATCGGCAGCGTGTACCAGTTCTTCTCCTCTCCGCGGCGACGATCCATAGGATAGAAACAGAGATACCGGGCATTCGGAATATCGGGAAAGAGCCGAGGGCGCATGGCTTCCTTCTGGCGCGCGATGACTTCGCTGATCGCCTGCTTCCACTCTTCCGAGTTCGGCTCCAAACCGCGTTCCATCAGTTGTTCGTAGGTCTTCACCGTGGATTCATAGAGTCCGAGTTCGATGACAGAAACGTAGGAAGTCAGTGGTTCAAGAAAATCTGACAAACGAAGTTGCGCAAGCTGCAGTTCGGCGGCATTGAGATCGTCAAAGGAATTGCGGAAGTGCAGGAAAAGAAGATCACCTTTATGTCCGAGCAGGGAATAGATGGCTGTCTGTTGCGGCTCCATTTTCTGCAAGAGCGCTTGCGCCTGCTGAACGAACGTCGCGCGTTCGGAGTCCGGCAATGCCCGCCACACAGACCAGCGGAAGCGAAACATCTGGTGGAGGACGCTATAGCCTTCGACAGTAAGGGGAACTTCGGGCATGGCGGCCGAAGCAGTGTGCGGACGAGCATTGGTGGTTGCGGACATAGTCATCCTCAGCGGAGTTTCCCTATTGTAAACGCCGCGGCTTTTCAAGTGATGCGCGGCGGCCCATCGGTTGGGCCGGCAGCGCAGGTGGGAGCGGAATTGATGTACCACAGGCTGAGGCAAGGCTCTTGAGGACGCAGTTAATTGGGGCGTTCCGGTTGCCAACGGCTTCTGTACCACTCCACTCTAGCCAAACGAACGCTTGAATGGGCACCTAGTAGTATTGCAATCCCACCTCTGCCAAAAGCCGGTATAGATGGGGCACCCACTTGCTCTGTCATTTCGAGCGAGGGCGCGGCGAATCATTCCGCGTCCGAGTCGAGAGACATTGCGTCTTGTGCTTACACAACGCAAGATCCCTCCGCTCGGCGCGCCTCTGTATCGCGCGTCTCGGTCGGAATGATCGTGCACGAACCGGTCAGATACCAGGTTAAACAAAAGAACCGGGGCCAGCGCGACCTATTCCATAAAGATCTGGTCTACGTAACACCACATCCAATCTTCTCCGGGCTCGAAGGACTTGATGATTGGGTGCTGAGTGGCATGAAAATGCTTGGTGGCGTGCTTATTCTTGGAGCTGTCGCAACAGCCCACATGGCCGCAGATCTCGCAAAGGCGGAGATGTACCCACGTGCCGCCCATCTTCAGGCATTCTTCACAGCCTTTGGCAGAAGGCGTGACGTTGCGGATCTGATTCAAATGCGTGCACGCAGCCGACATGTCGGTCTCCTTTAAGTATGAGTCGCCATCTTGGATTCAGGAATCGCGGAAACGATTCACCCTAGTCGGCAGATGCAGTTGCGGAGCTCTGTGCGTGTTCGTATTTCCATCCGGGGCGGCCGAAAACGGAATACCACCGCTCACGCCAGGTGTGCGCCGCACTGAGATCGCGACCGATGTCGATCCACTCATGGAAGGCGATCCGCACCGGATTGAACGTTTGAATGTTCTTCGTCAGCCCGTAGACGGGAGGTTCGGCCATGTCTTCTGGTTCAAAGGTGCCAAACAGGCGGTCCCAGATAATCAGCGTCCCAGCATGGTTGCGATCCAGGTAGCGCAGATTGGAACCGTGATGAACGCGGTGATGGGAAGGCGTATTGAACACCGCCTCCAGCGGACCGAGCGAACGTATCAATTCCGTATGAATCCAGAACTGATAGAGCAAGCTGACGGCCTGCATGGTCACGATCATCATTGGCTGGAAGCCAATCAGGGGCAGCCAGAGCCAAAAGATGAACGCAAACGAGAGCCGGCCCGTCCACGTCTGCCGCAACGCGGTGCCCAAGTTATAGCGCTGGGACGAATGATGCACGACGTGCGATGCCCAGAAGAAGCGGCATTCATGGCTGGTGCGGTGAAAGACGTAGTAGCTGAAATCGTCGGCGAAGAAGAGCGCAATCCAGGCCCACCACTGGTAGCCAATGTGGAAAACAGCAAACCGATGTACGAAGGTGTAAAAGCCGAAGACGAGCAGTTCTGTTGCGAAGCCAATAATCACATTGCCAATACCCATGGCGAGGCTGGCTGCTGTGTCCTTGAGCTCGAACAGATCGCGGTCCATCCACCATGCGGCGATTGCTTCGAGCAGAAGCAGGAGAAGGAAACCAGGAATCGCGAGCTGAATCAGGTTGGGCATTGACCGCCTCACCTCGGCCAAACGAGTGGAGATAGTTTAGCTCAAATTAGTGCATGCGAGGACGACGGGGCCGCCAACAGTGTTGTTCGCAACTGCTCATGCGTGCGGGTGGAACAGGAATACCAGCTCGATCACCAGTATGATTACAACCATCAGTTCGAGCAGAAAAGCACGAGACTGCTGGAACCCCTCGATGAGGTAGCGGTAAAGATCTTCCGCGGTATGGAGCTTCTGGTTGACCAGGTTCTTGTAGTCGTGCACGCCGACTTTGGCCGCAGCCAAGCGATATAGGCGCGCAGAAAACATGTCGCTGAGGAACTTGATGGCATTGTCGGCGCGTTCAACCAGTTCGGTTACTTCCACGGTGACGCTCTGCAGCTTGTACGCTTCGTTTCCCAAGCGCCAGCGCTTCAGAACCACGCCGCTGTGTTTCAGGAAGTCGTAGACGGAGGCCAACTCGCGCGTCAGCAGATCATCGTAATGGCGAAATTCCAGAAGCTGCGAGTTAGCGTACTCGAGCAACTGAATGCTGGTTTCCGCACCGGAGGGTGTGTCGAACACGAATGCGGCGTTCCACCCGATGACGGACAAGTCCGTGGGGTAATAAGACAGACTGGACTGCAAGACTTCTGCGCGTTCACTGTCAGCCAGCTCGGCTGTTTCGCCACGGACAACTCGCGCAATATCGCTACCGTGCTTCTGCAGCAAGTCGGATGCGGTCGGATTGCCGCCGATGTTACGCAGATTGAAGATGAAGTAGTCCTCGGAGAGCCATGTGGGGTAGGGGCGAATCAGGGCGGCCTTGGCTCGTTCGATCTGCGTTCGAGCGAGGCGTTCGGCCTCGCGCTCGAAATCAGTGCCGGCCATCCACTTGGCGGAGAGGCGAATCAAGTCGTTCCAATTGCCACTGAACGGGATCTCAAAGATCACGCTCACAACTCCATAGTCGTAATACTTAATCTGGCGGTTTAGGATCAGGCCACCATCAAACTGGGCCGGTTCGAGCTGTTCCACTACCGGAGGTCGTTCGAATTTCACGTATTCCGGTGCTGCATGCTTAAACGTCTGCGCTACGCGGCGAGCTCCCAGAATCTTGTTCAACTCTGTTAATCGGATTTCCTCGCAAGCGTCATAAAGCATGAGTATGAGGATGGATCCTTCGAGAGCGGGCGCGGATGGGGATGCAGCCGACATACGTGCTTTTTCAGAAAGGGCAGACGGCGCCCAATCCGAAAAACAGTCTACTCAGAGATAGCGCGCCCGGCCAGCTCTAGGCACGCCGTAAGGTGAGAATGCTCACTTCCGGGTCGACACCTAGGCGAGCAGGTATTCCGATAGTTCCTAATCCTCGATTCACATACACGGATGATTTGCCTGTCTTGGGTGGGGCGAGTGGCAGGTGGTATAGCCCTGCGACAAAACGCGTCATGAAACGCGCCGGACTCCAGCTATGATCGACGATCTCCACTTTGATCTGGCCGCCATGGGTGTGCCCGGCGAGGCTGAGTTCGATCCCAAGCTCGGCGGCACGGTAGAAGCTGTTCGGATTATGTGAGAGCAGGATATTCGGGATGTCCTGCCGGACCAAAGGTTCGATCGCCTGCAGCATCGGTGCCTGCAATCCCAGCGGACTGTGATCGCGCTGGTAATCGACTCCGATCAGGTTAAACTTCTCGTTCTGCCAGGTTAATTCTGCGCTGTTCTGACGGAGCAGCCTCATTCCATACTTCGCGAACATGCCTTCGGTTAGGTCCTCGACCTCCGCATAGATCTCGTGGTTACCATTACATCCCCACACACCTAGAGGAGCACGGAGGCGGCTCAACTCCGTAATACATTGTTCCAACGGATCACCAACGGACGTCACGAAATCGCCCGTCACCACTGCCAGATGTGCGCTTGTGCTGTTCGCCATGTCTACCGCTCGGCGTATCTGCTCGGCAGGCATGAAATCGCCAATGTGGATGTCGCTGAGATGCACGATGCGCAGGCCGTCCAGTCCCTGCGGAAGATTCGCGACGGGGATGTCGACCTGGCGGAAACGAAAATCGAACCGTTCTTTGGCGAAACCATAAACTGCAGCCACAAGGGGGACCGCGCCGACGAAGGTAGCCGCCGCACGGAAGAAGCTACGACGGCCGGGATCTACGGTGATTTCCGGTTGCGGCTTCGAGGCGTGCAACACTTGGCGGATTTTTCGCAACGCCGAATCAAAAAGATGGATTAACTTGATTCCGAGAAAGGCAAAGAACGATGCAAATAGCCAGAGCTGGACAATAGCGACAAAGAATGAGAAAACACCTCCTCGGGGCAGAACATGTAAAAAGAGGCGGTTGGCGATCACAATGACGATAAAGACTAGCAGGCTGTAAAGCACCCCATAGGCGGTACGGCGCAGCTTGGGATTCTCACTACGGCGGATCACCGTTATCGCGCGCCTCACAAAGAATCGCTGTGCGAAGAAGAACAGCGTCAGGACGAGCAGGGATATGAGCAAGAATGCGGGTTGAAAATTAGACTGCGGTCCCAAGGATATGCTCCTGACGCTATCTTCTCAGATAAGACGATCCAGCAGAGAGTCGTATTAACAGCTGTAACCCATGAATGCTGCGAGAGTTCCGATTGGCTGGTCGCTTCCGCACTGCGGCAGCTTCGTTGTATCCTCGCCTTGTGCCACGCTCATCTGGGAGATCTCCGACAGGCGCGCTGCTGCTTGGCCTGATCGTCACACTCGCGGCCGTAGTCGCGTATTCGTGGTACATCACCGTGCAGATCTCGGGTCTTCGCCAGCTTCAAAGCAATATTGCAGATCGCAATCGCAAGGACTCGCTGCAGCTTTTACGTATCCAGAACGATCTCAACCAGCTCGCACTCTCGATGCGCGATATGCTCGACAACGACCAGCCTTACCCGTTGACGGCCTGGTAGGCTCCATTGCAACGGATCCGCACCGACCTTGACGATGCCATTCGGCGGGAAGACGAACTGGCCACAGCGAGCCGCACTCCAGAGCAACGGCAATATCTGCGAAACAATCTCGCGCAATTCTGGGATGCAGTCGACCGTACGTTCGCGCTGGCACAATCGGGGAATGAAAAGGAAGCGCGCGCGCAGATACGGCTTTCGTTGCAGTCCCGGCAGGAGGCGCTAAGCAGCGCCGTTTCCCGCCTGCTTGTTCAAAACAATGAGAGCGAAGAACAGGCCGCACAACAGGTAAGTCACATTTACGACCGGGTTCAGCGCCAGGTATACATCTTTCTCAGCGCCATTCTGACGGCGATCGTGCTTACCAGCTTGTACATGATTCGGTCCAACCGCATGCTTTTCGCTCGGCTGGCTGAGCTTTCCGAACAGCGCAGCGAACTGGCTCAGACTCTGATCGCGACACAAGAATCTACCTTGCGTCACATTTCGCGGGAACTGCACGATGAGTTCGGCCAAATTCTCACGGCGATGGGATCCATGCTGAGTCGTGCGGGGCGGCATGCTCCGGACGGATCCAAATTGCGAGAAGATCTGCGTGAAGTGAATGAGATCGCACAATCGGCGCTCGATAAAGTGCGGACGCTTTCACAGGCTCTACATCCGGTTACGCTGGATGAAGCCGGGCTGGAGAGCACCCTCGACTGGTATCTGCCCACGGTGGAAAGACAGACAGGGATTACCGTATCCTATGAAAAATCAGGAAATCCCTTTCCGGTGGAAGGTGGCATGGCGATACATGTTTACCGCGTTCTGCAGGAAGCCCTGAATAACGTCGCCCGCCATTCGAAGGCCAAAGAGGCTTGGGTGCGGCTGAGATTTCTTCCGCAAATGCTTGACCTGGAAGTGGAGGATCATGGCGTGGGTTTTAGCCCAGATAGTAAACGGCGAGGCATAGGATTGGTCGCTATGCGAGAGAGGGCGGAGCTGCTGAACGGCACCCTGGAATTCAGCCATCCGGCTGAAGGGGGCACGCTGGTTCGACTAATGGTTCCGAGAGAGGCTATGGACGGACATGGTAGATAAGATTTCAGTTTTACTGGTGGATGACCACAGCCTCGTCCGGCGAGGATTCCGCAAAATACTCGAGGATGAGCCCGGAATCGCGGTGGTCGGCGAAGCCGGCGACGGCACCGAAGGAGTTGACCTTGCGTGCAAACTGAAGCCCCGGGTAGTCGTGATGGACTGTGCGCTTCCCGGCATGAGCGGGCTGCAGGCAACGAAGAAGATTGTTGAAAGTTGTCCTGAGACAGCTGTCCTGATGTTGAGCATGCACTCCGAAGATACATGGGTACGGCAGGCGCTTGACGCGGGCGCGCGCGGCTACATTTTGAAAAATGCCGTGGACCTTGAACTGGTGAATGCGATCAAGCGTGTTGTCGCGGGCGAGCAGGTGCTCGATCCCGGTGTGGCGAGGGCCGGCAATCTGAAGGGCGAGCGCGATTACGGGCTGACCAGCCGCGAGCTGGAGATTCTGCAGCTGATCGTCGATGGAAAATCCAACAAAGAAATTGCTACGCAACTTGATCTAAGCGTGAACACTGTTGCGGTCCATCGTGCCAATATGATGGACGCACTTGGTATCCACAAGACCGCCGAGCTGGTGGTATACGCGATCCGGAACGGGTTGGTGAATATTCCGTGAACCGGCGGTCATTCCTTTCGGGCCTCATGGCTTCCGCTGCTGCCGTGAGGTTTCTACCGACTTCCACCTTTGCTCTTCCCGGAAGCTCGGATCTGGGCTTCCGGCTCGTCGATGTTACCTCCAGAGCAGGAATTGAATTTCAGCACAACACTGGTGCATATGGCGGCAAGTTACTCCCGGAGACCATGGGCTCCGGCTGCGCTTTTCTCGACTATGACGGAGACGGCTGGCAGGATATCCTGCTGGTCAATGGAATGGACTGGCCAGGCCATAAGCGCCAGCGAAGCACGTTGAAGCTCTATCGCAACAATCGCAACGGCACGTTTACGGATGTGACCGGGGCGGCCGGACTTGACGTCGAGATGTACGGAATGGGCGTAGCCGTAGGCGACTATGACAATGACGGCTTTCCGGACATACTGATCACTTGTGTCGGACAGAATCGTCTCTTTCACAACACAGGTAAAGGCCATTTCGTAGATGTCACTCGAAAGGCCGGTTTGTTCGGACGGGAGGCGTTCAGCACTTCGGCGCTATGGTTCGATTACGACCGCGACGGCTTGCTTGATTTATTCGTCTGTAATTATGTGAAGTGGTCCCCTGAGCAGGACGTCTTCTGCAGCCTCGATGGCAAGCATAAATCTTATTGCACGCCTGAAGCCTATCGAGGTGCGACATGCTGGTTGTTCCACAACCGCGGAGACGGCACCTTCGAAGACGTAACGGCAAAGAGCGGAATTTTCGATGCGACCTCGAAATCTCTCGGAGTCGCCTTGCTCGACTACGACAACGACGGCTGGCCGGATCTGCTCGTTGCCAACGATACCCAACCTAACAAGCTCTACCGCAATTTAAAGAATGGCACTTTTCGCGATGTCGCCGTCGACGCTGGAATTGCTTTTAGCAATGACGGAAAAGCCCGTGCGGGCATGGGAATCGACGTTGCCGATTTTGAGAACTCCGGTGTGCCCGGCGTCGCGATCACGAATTTCGATAACGAGATGATCGGGCTCTATCGCAAAAAGAATGGCGAGTACGTCGATATTGCAAATGAAACCGGTATCGGCCTCGCATCGCGCCACACCCTCGGTTTTGGCTGCAGTTTTCTTGACATTAATCTCGATGGCTATCTCGATTTGCTCGCAGTGAACGGTCATATCGACGATACCGTACGCAACGTCCGGCGCGATGTTGGCTATGCTCAGCCTCCGCAACTTTTCCTGAACAACGGCAGATCTCAGTTCCGTGAGGTCGCGGGAGAGATGGGCGGTGACTTCAGCCAACCTAGAGTTGGCCGAGGCCTAGCCTATGCCGATTTCGATCGTGATGGCGATCTCGATGTGCTGATGACGACCAACAACGGACCAGCGTTCCTCTTCCGCAACGACAACAATCTGGGAAACCGCAGCGTCCGCTTTTCGCTGGAAGGGACAAAATCGAACCGCGATGCGATTGGGACGATTGTCCAGATTTTTTATGCAGGCGGCAGCCAGTCGCGCATGGTAAAAGGTGGCTCGAGTTACTTATCGCAATCTGAATTGCCGCTGACCTTCGGATTGGGAAAAGACGATCACGTTGATCGGGTAGTGATTTACTGGCCGAGCGGTACTACCGAAGAGCACAAGAATCTTTCAGCAGGGAAGGCCTACGAGTTTGTCGAGGGAAGGACCTTCAAGATGCTCGAAGGCTTCTAGTTACAAAAAATTGACTTCGCAATCATCGCTGTTGCGCGTCTAATGCGAGCATGCAACTAGGGATTGAGCCTGACGATGCTGCCCTCCGCGGCGCCGCTGTTTACAGTCGTCCGGTGCTCGCTATCTACGATGCCTTCGTGCTGAGGTTCACAAACTCTTTCGTCTGGAAGTGTCCGTCGCATTACATCCTCGACTTCTACAATCAGAACGTTTCGGATAAGCATCTGGATGTTGGCGTCGGAAGCGGCTGGTTCCTCGACCACTGCCGGTTTCCGCCGCAACAGCCACAGATCGCGCTGATGGATTTGAACGAAAACAGCCTCCGAAAGACCGCTAAGCGACTTAACCGATATCGGCCGACTCAGTACAGGCGCAACGTCCTGCAGTCGATCAATATAGATGAATCTGATTTTGGTTCAATCGGGCTGAATTACCTTCTCCATTGCGTTCCCGGCAATATGGGCTCGAAGATGGCAGCCTTCCAAAACCTAAAACCGTTGTTACGGGAAGGCGGTGTGATCTTCGGAACAACCGTTCTCGGCGTGGGCGTCCATCGCAACTGGCTGGGGAATCACTACATGAGGATATTCAATGCCACCGGAGTCTTCAGTAACAAGGAAGATCGCCGCGAAGAACTCGAGTATGGACTTTCTTCCTTGTTTGCCCGTTGTGAAATTACCATGCGAGGCTGCGTAGCATTCTTCCGAGCCTGGAAGTGATGCACTCACTTTGAATTGCCGTTGACGACAGCAGGTGGCAGGGTAGAAGTTTTCAGCAGTTGCAATGCCTGCGTTGTTTTCGTCCATTGCTTTGCGGATAAATCTACACTGCTTCCGCCTTGCGAAAAGAAATCCAAAATGTTCGAGCGCAACGCCGGGGTCACGCCCGCGAAATCCTGTTTCTGAAGCTGCAACACTAATTCACTGTAAGCGTGATCGGCAAGGAAGTATTTTCCCGGAGCCGTCATATTGCCCGTATCCAGGTTGCGGTCTGGGAGTTGCGGCTTGCCTGCTTCAACATCATGCGCGGCTCCCCGGTAGATTTGCACCACCCGGTCCATGCTCTTGATGTAGAGATCCTCTGTCTGTGGGGTTGGATCTTTGTATTGCAGCGCCTTCAGCGAGCCGAATTTGGGAATCAGTTTGAATATGAATGCAAGAAAACGTGCGAACCAGCCCGGGCGCTGGAAGTCGGAGCCGAAACTCTTTTCGTAGTCCGCACGGGAGACGTGGTACAGAAAGGTTCGTCGCGCCTTGTCGTGCTTTTCCTCCAGGTGCTGTTTCTTTCGCATGGCCAGGGCAACTTTAGTCATCTCTGGGATAATCTGGCTGACAGCAAAACGAAATGTTCCGATACTCAAATCTTCATTGTGGAGAAACTGTGAGAGAGGAATGCCGTAGGTCTCCTGAAAGGCTCTTTGCAGCAGGTCTTGTGCGATCTCGAAACCAATGAAATTGTGGTATTGCGTGGCCGTATATCGGCCCTTGGCAACCTGCACGACATCAAAGCTGAATTCCGTCTTCAGGTGGGCCTCGGGGTTGTCTTCGTAAGTGATCCAGTTCCCGAACTTTCTCTCAAGTTTCGGATATTCGATAGGGACGGAATCATTGACAGCGGGATGTCCCCAGCTGTCGCTGACGTAGTGAGCCATCGCTCCCAGGGCAAACGCGTACTCATCAACGTTTGTAGAATCTCGAAGGAGCGCCTTCACGAAATCTCCGGTACGAACATAATGCAAGAGATTGGTGAATTCGTGACTGCCGAACGGGTAGTAGCCGATATCCTGAATCACCGAGCCACCGTAGGCATAGGCGTGAGCTTTTTTGAGTTCTTCGGGGGTGGTGTTTGGGAAACGCTTCAGCAGCGCCGGTACCAAGGTGTCATTCCAGCAGATGTCGATGACTTCTTCATGAGACAAGACGGAATAGCCCTGTGCACGGGGAATGAAGGTCAGCAAGATAACAGTGAACGCGAGCCATCGACTGAAAACTCTTCGGTTAAAACGCATTTCGTGACAATAAAGCAATTCTGTTAGATGCATTCCAGTCCCAACCGGAGTCCCCGGATCAAAACTCATTAATGAAATTGCCTCATTCCGTGATTTGGAACAAGAAGTCGATTTGCCTCTGCTGCAGGCACATTCGCGTTATTGTCAGATATCGGTCGAGGTGGGGGTATGGGGGGCAGGATCTTAGTCGTCGACGATGATCTGGCATTGCTGGAATTGCTCATCGTCTACCTGGGCGCGGAAGGCTATGAAGTTACGCCCGCAGACAATGCCTCCGCCGCTCTACGTGTCATTGAGAAACAAAAGATCGCAGCCGTAATCACGGACGCCTTACCGGGATTTGGCGCACTGAAGATAATCAAGTCTTTTCGCGAGCGGAATCTACTCGGCCCGGCGATTTTGTTCACGGGCTTTATCGAGGATGAAATCTCAGAAAAGGCGCTCGCTGCTGGCGCAACGATGGTTCTGTTCAAGCCTGCCGATCTGAAAGAAATTTCTTCCGTGCTCAAGCGGTTGCTGGCAAGAACTGCGTGAGCCAGAATCATCCGTTTGGCACGAGCGGCAGCGTGTAAATGCGTTTGCCCGTGGCTTGGAAGATCGCTGCCGATAGTGCCGGTGCCAAGCCGACAATTGGGCATTCCCCAGCGCCAACCGGCGGCAGGTCTTTCCGATCAAGCAGCACAACATGAATTTCCGGAACATCGGAGAATCGGGGCACCCGATATTGAGCAAAATGAGGATTTAAAATCCTGCCATTTGCAAATTGAATTGCCTCGAATAGCGCCCCACCAATGCCTTGAGCTATCGCGCCCGCAACCTGGTTGTGCAATCCATTGGGATTGATGACAGCCCCGCATTCGAACGCAGCGGCTATCCGCGTGACACTCACAATCTTTGTAGATGGATCCACGGCAACTTCCGCGCATATCGCGATGTATCCGAGCTTCTCGTATGCGCCCGCGATACCAACACCGCGGTCTGCCGACTGTGGTCCGTTGTCCCAGCCGAATCGCTCGGCCGCCGCCTCGAAAACCGCTTTCAGGCGGGGGTCGGCGAGATGGCGCAGCCGCAGGTCAAGTGGATCGATTTTCAGAGCTGTCGCCAATTCGTTCATATGAGATTCGCGCGCGAAGTTGTTGGCAGTTGCAGCGAGTGCTCGGTAAGAACCCTGTCGCAGCGGCGATTTCACCGTGTGGAACTGAACTTTCTGGTTCGCAATGTCGTAGGGACTGTCGATCCCTGCTGCGCCCGAGTTGTAGTTGTGGAATTCCCACGCCGTGATGGTGCCGTTACGTTGCGCTCCGGCGCGCACATCAATTACTCCCGCCGGACGGAAGTATGCCCATGTAAACTCTTCTTCTCGTGTCCACACGACTTTGACCGGCTTTCCAACCGCTTTTGCCAAACGGGCGGCTTCCACGGCTGCGTCTCCAGTATGCTTGCCACCGTAAGCCGAACCTGTGTCGGGAACCATCACATGCACGTCTGCAGAAGGAATGCGGAACGCCTCCGCCAACTCGTCGCGAACCGCAAATGGCCGCTGCGTGCCTGTCCGCACTGTCAGCTTGCCTCCCTTCCATTCAGCGACGGCTGCGCGGGGTTCCAGAGGAGCATGGGCAATGTACTGGACCGTATAGGTCTTCTCCAATTTCACATCTGCCGATGCCATAGCCGCGTCGACGGAGCCGGTCACGTGGTTGTGCTCCGGATTCGGATCGGCATTTTTCTTCAAGTAATCGAACAAGTCTTTGTTTGATATCTGCGGCGGGACCTTCCACTCGGCTTTGATATTTCGGACCGCTCTTTCCGCGGCGTACTGGTCTGCAGCGACAACACCCAGAAAGTCCGCATCCCGGACCACTTTCACGCCAGGCATGGCTTCTGCCGATTTTGTGCTTGCCGAAATTAGTTTGGCATTGAATCCGCTTGGGCGAACGACTTTTCCGAACATCATGCCGGGTGGGTGAAGGTCGGGGGTGTACTGGTGTTTGCCGTTAACGAA
>JAJPJE010000121.1 GCA_021324365.1 Terriglobia bacterium
AGCTGTTTCGACAATCATTGTTGGCAATCATGAAGATGCTAAGACCACTCGTTCTTGTTCTGATTCTCGTTGGCGGATTCTACCTCTATACCACTCAGCATCCCGGCAGTCTGAAATTGTCCTTTGCCCAACCCGAAAAACTCGAACTCACTGAAGCAGCCGGCCCGCAGACGCTCGATCCTGAAGAGCAGGTCAATGTCGGTGTTTACAAGAAGGCAATTCCTTCGGTTGTGAATATTCGCTCGCGGGCTGTGACGTTTAATTTCTTCTATGGCGTAGTCCCAGAGGAAGGCCAGGGTTCCGGGTTCATTCTCGACAAAGAAGGGCATATCCTCACCAATTTCCATGTGATCAAAGGCGCCGATAAAATCGAAGTTACACTGCATAACAAGCGCACCTATCCGGCGAAGGTGATTGGGGTCGACCGCGGGCACGATCTTGCAGTGATTCAGATCAACGCTCCGGACCTGGTCCCCGCCACATTGGGAGACTCGCGAAACCTCGTTGTCGGACAGAAGGTATTTGCGATTGGCAATCCCTTCGGATTGGCTGGAACGATGACGCGCGGCATCATCAGTTCGATCCGGCCGGTCGGCGGTCCGAACGGCAACACGATTGATGAAGCAATCCAGACTGACGCGGCCATTAACCCGGGCAATTCCGGCGGCCCGCTGTTGAACTCGAAAGCGGAAGTGATTGGCATCAACTCCATGATCGCTACCGGCGGCGCGGAGCAGAGCGCCGGCATCGGCTTCGCCATTCCCATCAATACTGCAAAGGCCGTATTGAACGATCTCGTCACCGAGGGCCGTGTGCGGCGTCCGTCGCTTGGGATTGAAGGCCTGCCGATCGGTCCGGAGCTGGCCGATGAAATGGGGCTTGCTGCCGATTACGGTGTGCTCATCGTTCGAACTGTGCCTGGTGGCGCCGCAGCAAAAGCTGGACTGCGCGGCGGAAATCAGCAGGCGCTGCTGGGGAATACACCGATCCTTCTCGGTGGAGACCTGATCGTGGCCATCGATGGGCAACGTATCGAGGACATGCAGGATTTGTCACGCGTCATGAACAATCATCGCGCTGGAGACGTCGTGGCCGTGTCCGTCTTTCGTGGAAAGCAACGGCTCGACGTCAAAGTTGTTCTAGGGGAAGCCCGCGAAAGCGCCGGGTGAGCAACCAAGAAATAAGAATTAAAGAAGTGAAACCGCACAGCCGTAGAACTATACCGTTAGGCGTCTGCGCACGTTAGCGCGTTGCGATATGAAGGCGGCGGCTGGCAGTCAAGTTTAAGCGGGCGCAGGCTGATCAGGACGCAGTCTGGGCTTTCCCGATCTGTCCCGATTCCGAGCGCGAAATAGCAGTGGCTATTACAAGGAGAGTTCCGGCAAAGAGCAGAGTGTCGAAAAAGAAGTTAACGGCAGTCACGTCTTCTGGAACGGTTTGTGCGAGGAAGAAATCGGGAATATACAAAACGACCGTCAGCAAGACCATGAATAAGCCTGCGGATGCTCCGGCGGAGGCGGCGTACTTCCTCAAGAACATCGCAATTCCGAAGGCCATCAACAGTATTCCCGTGATGTATGCGGTGAGATGTGGCAGCGGTACCCACGGCAGAGCAGGTCGGGTGTCAGGAACTCCGGGTGAGAACTGGGGATAGAGCACGTTCTGAGTGCCAAAGTAGATGAGGACCAGTGCGGTCCAGATCCTGGCCATGGCAGATATGCTCCGGGAAGCGTTGGGCCAGGCATCGCTCATTTCGGTTGCGAACAAAGCCAACCCTCCCATTGCATAGGTTGTTTCGCGCGCCGGAAAGATCCAAAAGACGCGATTTGCGGCATGTTCCACCGCATTCGGCAGATGCAGCAGCAGAACGAAGAGCGCAAACATGAGTGCCAAAAAGAACGATGACCAGCGGATATATCGTCTAGCGACAAGGCTCAAGGCGGCAGCCAGATGAGCGGCTCCCACAAAGTAAGCGATAAACAAACGAGCGGGCAGCCACTTGGGAACCATCTGGGCGAGGCTGGAAGCGGCCGTAAAGTGTTCTCCGGCGAAGGCAGCCAGCGCTGCGGCGATAAAGACAGGACCGAGGGATGCGAGTCTGAATACACTTCGTGAACTCGCCTTCAGCAGATCTTGCCGGTAAGTGAAGATACCGGCGACGAGAAAGGAGATTCCCAACACGGTGGGCCAAAACACTGCCGGGTCCATGACGGTGTGTAGCAGGACGAAGCTAAATGTCAGGGACGCCTGCATGGCCAACTAGCTCGTTTCACGATTCTGGCAAAATCCCGCGCGATTTGCAGAGAGTTCTTCCCGGAGAGACCCAGAGCAACGGAGTCGCGCGGCAGTTAAGCATCGACGCAAAGTCGTTTAGCCGCAATATCCACTTGGTGGAAGTTGGATATGGCCACTTGGGAGGGCTTGGCAAGCCAGAATGCTGTAGTTGATCAAGCCAAATCCAGCGGCACGGGCTTAATCATCCTCAAGCATGCGGCGTATCCTTGGCAAACAGTGCCGGAAGGATTTCGTGATGTAGTTCATAAGGATCGACGTCCCGAAAGATCGCCCATCAGGTTTTCGCGGCTAATGTTGCCGCATTTCGATTTTCTAAATCGACCGGTTTCCGCCTTTGCTAAGGCGGGTGACCTTTCGTAAGGTCGACTCCAAAGCTCAATCGACCTAATCTTTTGTTGCAGATACATCTATCTTGCTAGACGACCGCGTAAAGGTCGCAACGATGATGAAGCCAAAGACGGTATTGGTGACTGGGAGTAGTGGGCTGATCGGATCCGAGGCGGTGCAGCACTTCGATCGAGAGGGCGACCTCGTCATTGGGGTCGACAACAACATGCGCCGTGAGTTCTTCGGACCGGCGGGCGATACCCTCTGGTGTTTGGAGCGTTTGAAAAGGGTGACAAAACGGTTCAAGCACTTAGACGTGGACATACGGGACCACCGCCGGATCGAGGATCTCTTCCGGTCGAATCGCTTTGATTTGATTATTCATTGTGCTGCACAACCCTCTCACGACAAAGCGCGGGACATTCCTCTGGTGGATTTTGAGGTGAACGCGCTTGGAACTGTGAACCTCTTGGAAGCGACACGGCAGCACTGTCCTGAAGCCGTTTTTTTATTGATGAGCACTAATAAGGTATATGGCGACTCACCTAATGAGATTCCGCTCGTGGAACTGGATACTCGTTACGATTACTTGCGGCAGGAAGACTATTCCGGAGTGAAAGAGGCATGCCGCATTGATCGCTCACTGCATTCGTTATTCGGTGTTTCGAAGGCGGCGGCGGATCTGATGGCACAGGAGTACGGCCGTTATTTCGGAATGAATGTAGGGATTTTCCGAGGAGGGTGTCTCACCGGACCTTCACATTCGGGAGTCGAACTCCATGGGTTTCTGTCGTATCTCGTAAAGGCAACCTTGAATGGCTTCCCGTATTCGGTGTTTGGGTATAAGGGTAAACAGGTCCGAGACAATATTCATAGTTGTGATGTCGTGAGTGCCATGGCCGAATTTGCTGCCAATCCGAGACCGGGAGAGGTTTACAACATGGGGGGCGGACGAGATAACAGTATTTCTGTTCTGGAGGCAATTGAGCGGATCGAACACATGACCGGAAAGAAACTGGTCTGGAAATATGTCGAGGAATCACGGAAGGGAGACCATATCTGCTACATCTCGGATTTGAGCAAGTTTAAGAGTCATTACCCGAGGTGGCAGATTACCCGGGGACTCGATTCAATCCTGGAAGAAATGGTAGGCGCCAGGAAATCACGCCACGCCGCAGTGGGCTGCTGCTGACGGGCTAGCGCTTCATAGCAATAAGTTTCCCGAAGAAAGTACAGAATGAGTTATCCGTCATCAACAGAATCTGCTGTATCGAGCGCTGATCAACCGCTTTCGGCATTTCCAGCCGCCAGGAATGCTTCGTGTGAGCAGACCCCGACTTCCAAACGCCTGCATCGCAGTGTGTTTGCGATTGCGACCGGATTCACCTTGGTTGGCCTGATGCTGTTCTTGTTCGGTATCAAGAAGCCGGCAGCGATGTTTTATGACGAGGGCTACTTCGTTCCAGAAGCCAGGGTATTCATTCACAGTACGACAAATCCGCGTCCTCAGGAAAAACCTCCCCTGGGAAAAATGATCTTGGCGATGGGAATCAAGGCCGCGGGGGATAACCCACTTGGCTGGCGCGTTGGTGAGGCGGTATTTGGTGCCATGACACTGCCGGCGGTATTTTTTTGGACTTATCTCCTGGTCCGAAATCTGGGGCTTGCTTGCCTCGCAACTGGGCTGACGCTTCTGAATAATTTTCTTTTTGTCATGTCTCGCATAGGCATGGTGGATACATTTTTCATTTTCTTCCTGATCTGGAGTCTGGTTGCGTTCACAGCAGCTCTCGTCCTGCAGGTCAGTGTTGGCCGAAGGCGTTTTCTGTTCTGTTCGGCAGGTGTATTCGTCGGTTTGGCATCCTCCTGCAAATGGAATGGTGTTGATACCTTAACCGTCCTCGTTCTCGTTACTTTAGCGCTGCGGTGGATCGCAGCGCACCCGATGTCAGGGGTGAACTCCTCGTTGTCAGTCTGCGCGAACAAAGTTAAGGAGATCGGACTTCCAATTCTTATACTTGGGTTGACAATTCTTCCTGTTATAGCCTACTGCCTGACCTACTGGCCTCTGTGCCATGTTATTCATCGACCATTCAGCGTGCGCGAGTTGGTGGCAATACACCACTCGATATGGCACTTCAACAGTACGACGATCTCGAATCCGTTTATCACCACCCCTTGGTATTTGTGGCCGCTTAAATTGACTCCGGAGCGTGGACTTTCGTATTTGATGGGCAATCCCGTCATCACATGGGGTGGATTGCTAGCGATGGGAATCTGTATGCGGCGCTTGTGGAGAGTCGTTACCCTTCAGGAAGGAATGGTCTTCCTCCTTTTTGCTGCCAACTATTTTCAATGGGCAGTCACTCCCGAGAAGGGTCTCTTTTACTACTATTACTATCCGTGTGTGATGATCCTGGGCGTGACGATTGCCGTTGCCATGCGTGGATTACCTTCTCGCATCTTCGGACTCCGCATTAGCCTGATTCTGCTGTTAGCTGCCGCAGTTATTTTCTTGCGATGTTACCCGCGCATGATGCACTTGGACGCTCCCTGGGATTGTGCGCTTGGATGTTGGGTGTAAGTTTAAGTTAATGGCGGGAAGGTTGATGCAGTGATAGTCGAGGCCGAGATACAGACCGATACATGGGGACCGGGCGCGCTCTCCAAAGTCCGCGATACTCGACGCCGTCACCAAGAAACTGTGGTCGCCCAGCGAGACAGGTATATTCAACAGAATCACTATTTTTACGACCAACTTAAGCAGTTGCTGCAATTCATTGTTGAGCCCGGTAAACGTGTTCTCGATATTCGCTGTGAGACGGGCCATCTCCTTGCATCGGTGCGGCCAGAATATGGTGTTGGGGTTGAGATCAGTGATGCAATGGTCGAGTATGCACAGCGCGAGCATCCCGATCTCCGTTTCGTTCAAAGCGATCCCGAAGACCTCGACCTGAATGAAAATTTCGATTACATCCTGTTTAACCACATTTTCGACACTGTCGATATTCTTCGCACGCTGGACCGCATCAAGCGGCATTGCACAAACGAAACGCGGATTGTAGTGATCAACTACAACTATGCCTGGACACCTATTCTCGAAATAGCCAGCAAGGTGGGATTGCGGTCGCAATTTGTTGAACCCAACTGGGTCAGCGAAAACGATATCCGTGGCTTCATGAAGTTGGCGGGTTTTCGGCCGGTAAGGAAACATAGACTGATGCTGTTTCCGAAATGGATTCCCGGGCTATCGCCATTGTTGAATGAGGTGCTCGCCCGGATGCCGGGTTTGCGAAGGTTTTGCCTGATGCAGATCATGGTGGCGCGAGTTATACCAGAACCCAAGCAGGAGAAGCACGTCAGCGTATCGGTTATCGTACCTTGCCGAAACGAGGTCGGAAACGTTCAGCAAGCAGTCGAACGTATTCCTTCGATGGGCGATCACACAGAGATCCTCTTCTGCGACGACAAATCGACGGATGGCACGGCCGATGAAGTTCGACGCATGATCGAGGCTTATCCAGAGAAGGATATTCGTCTCCTGGAAGGACCCGGAATCTGCAAAGCCGACAATGTCTGGACCGGATTTCGTGCCGCAAGGGGTGACGTACTGGTGATTCTGGACGCGGACCTGACCGTAATGCCGGAAGAATTACCGATATTCGTCAACGCGCTGCTGACTTCACAAGGTGAATTCGTCAATGGGAGCCGCCTGGTCTACCCCTTGCCGGATCTTGCGATGAAAACCTCCAATACGCTGGGCAACAAACTCTTCGCACTCGTCTTTTCATTTCTGCTGGATCAACGCATAAAAGACACGCTCTGTGGCACAAAGGTCCTCTGGCGCAAGCACTGGCAGCGAATGGAAATGAATCTCGGCACCTGGGGGATCAAGGATCTGTGGGGGGACTACGAGTTGCTCTTCGGAGCCAGCAAACTGCATCTGGAAATTGTTGAAGTCCCTGTGCACTATCAAGAACGTATTCACGGCGTGACAAAAATGACGAAGGTGTTTTCTAACGGAGTGCGCATGCTGCGCATTTGCTGGCACGCCTGGCGTCGACTGGAAGGCTAGCTCTCTTGTCTGCAGCATTTCTCCGACGCCCGCTGGCGCATCCACTCACAGCTTCCCTGGCCGTAGATGATCCTGCTACGACGGAGCTACGCAATCAAATCATCGCGTCAAAGCCGTTCTTGCGATCCATTTACGATGAATGGTACAGCTTGCTGTCGAATGAACTTCCCGCCGGAGAGGGACCAGTATTGGAGTTGGGGTCCGGCGCAGGCTATTGCGAACGTTTTATACCGAACCTGATTACTTCCGAAATCTTTAGCTGCTCCAGAGCGAAAATAGTCGTCGATGCTCAGAAGATGCCATTCGCGGACGGCTCGTTGCGCTCGATTGTGATGACCAATGTTTTGCATCACATGGCGCACGTGGAGAGTTTTTTCGCCGAGGCAGCGCGATGTCTTCGAAAGAATGGAAAAGTACTGATGATTGAGCCATGGGTCAGTCCCTGGTCGCGACTCGTCTACACCCGCTTGCATCATGAGCCTTTTCATCCCGATGCCACTGATTGGTCGTTTTCTTCGACAGGCCCTCTTTCCGGCAGCAACTCTGCCATGCCTTGGATTGTTTTTGTACGAGACCGGCACAAGTTTGAATTACTTTTCCCGAAACCAACCGTCGAAAGGATTCGACCCTTCCTGCCCTTTCGGTATCTAGTCTCCGGTGGGGTCGGTTTGCGAAGCTTGATGCCAGGTTTTATGCACGCCGCTTGGGCGCGGCTCGAACGACTGCTGGAATCCCAAATGCCTCGTGTAGCCATGTTCGCCTTCATTTCCTTACGCCGATCTTAGTTTTCTTCAGAGGGATGATCAGGGCAGGTACTTGTACGGGTCATAGGCGTGGAGGTATGAGAGGAACCTTATGTCCGCAATCGCGGTGCTTCCTGAACGGGACACATCTGTCCGATTCTACCGTCCCGAACTCGATGCTCTGCGTTTCTTCGCCTTCCTGGGCGTTTATGCCAGTCACGCTCTGGTCTTCCCCCCCGAAGTTTGGCATGAACTGCATTTGCCGGAAACATTTAGTGCCATCCCAAGGGCCGGAGCATACGGTGTCGATCTCTTCTTCTTGCTCAGTGCATATCTGATAACCGAGTTGCTATTGCGTGAAAAGGAAGCTGCCGGATCGCTGAATGTGAGGAAATTCTATATCCGGCGCATCCTTCGCATCTGGCCGCTCTATTTTGTGTTTCTTTTCGTCTGCATGATTCCGGTACTGAATCCAGGACGAGAGTTCACGTGGAAGTACCTGGCAGCATTTCTATTGCTTTGTGGGAATTGGGCAGTCGCCATTTGGGGTTGGGGCGGACGGGTGGTCAACTCGCTGTGGAGCGTTTCGGTCGAAGAACAGTTCTATCTGCTCTGGGCCCCTGTCGTCGCAAGGTTGTCGCGGCGAAATATCATTCTGGCAGCGATTGCCATGCTGGAAGTTGCCAACCTTGCACGCATTGGGATTCCATACCTTTTCCCACAGGTCAAAGCTATGTTTTTCTGGACCTCTACAATCACTCGTCTCGATCCGATTGCTATAGGAATTCTGATCGCAGTCCTGCTGAAGGGGAGGATTCCCACTTTCGCAGGCTGGCAGAGAGCGCTAATGTCACTCGCCGGGATTGGACTCATTGTCACAGTCGAAATTTTGTCGAGGAGACCGGGCCACAGCATCTTGCTGCAGAATGAGCTGTATACCATTACGGCCTTCGCCTGTGCCCTCATATTCTGCTCGACTCTGGGCATCAGGACCACTCTTCCCGGATGGCTGATCTATCTCGGCAAGATTTCCTATGGGCTGTATGTCTTCCATCTGCTTGGGGTGTTTCTGACCGACCGCCTTCTGCTCATACCCAATGGGCTCGAACGCGGAGCTCTGCGGGCGTTGATATCGATGGCTTTCATCATTGGGATGGCGTCGCTATCTTACCGGTATCTGGAAATGCCGTTCCTCCGATTGAAAGATAAGTTCACGCGTGTTCCTTCTCGACCCGTTTAACGAGACGTGATGTTCTAGGGAGTTGACGCATGCGTGGGCAGGACGTGCTCAGAAAGGACCAAAACTCAATCGTCGAAATCAGTATACACGGTCTGAAGATGAGAGCGCCGAGCTACGTCCGATGATCCCGATGGCGTCTCATACTTCCGTGTATGTTGTCACTGTCGAGTTCCTTGGGGCGGGCCAAGTTTACGCGCAAGGGCCTGCCGTCCAGCACCGTGCCATCCAAGGCTGCCGCCGCGGTTGCTGCCTCTTCTGCTGTGCGCATTTCCACGAATGCGAACCCTCGTGGCACTCCGGTATCGCGATCCAGAACCAGATTTACGCTTAGAACCTCGCCGAAAGGAGCGAACAATGTCCGCAGAGCTGTTTCGGTCGTTGTAGTCGCGAGATTCCCGACGAAGATGTTTTCTCCGGCACTTGGCTGCTGCATCACCTGTCACCTGCTATCGAGTCGCGGCAATACTGGCCGTCATCGGGCACAATCAATCGTACTCGGGTTCGGACGCAAGCGCCCCGGTGAAAACAGTTTCTGCGACGGGTTCCACGGGGATGTTGCGGCCACTATCCGGCAAAGTCGTGAACATCCCCTCATGCTTCCCGATTGCATCGAAGGCGTTGTTAATTGAGTCGTGCATCTGGTTCGAGCCTTGATTCATCGCTCTTGCGGAACGGGAGACGAGCAGGCACAGTTCGAAGCGATTGCTGACCTTGTCGGACGCTCGAAACACGAGATTAGAACGCATGGAACTCCTCATTTCAGATTCGCTGGTCGTTGAAGAATATGAAGGAATATCGATTCGCAGCTCAGGCAACTTGCCTGCTAGCGCCGATCTTCCTCAGGAGCCTCGTCGTCGGAGGTCGAATTCCGGTCTTCATCAGCGCCGGTCCCGAATAGAGCGGCCTGTTCCTGCGCAAGCCTTTCGAGTTCAGCCGCGTCGTCGGCAGTTCCCGACTCTTTTTCCAGTTTGCGCTGGTTCTTTCGCTCCGCCTTGTCACGCTGACGCTGCTGTCGTGCCTGTTCTTTTTGTCGCTTCGTAAAGCTTGTTCGTCCAGCCATTCACCCTCACATTCTGAAGTTAGATCTGATTAAAACGAAGAAGACCGACTACCAAACAGGTTCTTCATAGCTGTCCTCGTTTCGTTCTTTGAATTGCTTCGTGCGCGGTTTTCCCCGGTTGCGTGGAACGTTGCAAGAGCTCCCGATTTCGCTTCCTGCGCGCGATCTTCTGCCTGCGCAGACGATTGAACCTGGACTTATCTCCGTTCAGACCTGACATTCGTAGCTCCCTGGGAGAGCAGCCTCCCGTGACGGTTGATGGCCATGGATGCGGAGGATAAAAAGGAGGGAAGTATTCCGCCCAGTGGGGCCTCCGCGTTTTGCTCAATCGCGAAGGCGCAAAGGAAAGAGTCTTCGAGGTTAAGTGATAGTTCCACTATACACGGTTGAAGTCGAACGCGGTGGGTACAGGCTGCGGGCAGGTGAATTTGCGCAGATGCGAGCAACGCAATAATTGCAAGCGCAAGGCGCGCGACCTGTTGCGGGTATACCGTTGTCTTAGCCGGTCATTTTGTTGACTTTGTTACAACTGATAACAACCTGCCCGTCCCGTGACAGCATCGAAAATGCCCATGGTGGCCGAGAGTGGCTAAAACCTTAGATGATCTTGCTGAAGCTCACTCTTCTGTAATGGCATTGCTGGAGAGTCGCGTTATCTCGCCCGAGACAAGGCGCCAGCTGGAAGCCTATAGCGAAGTCCTGGCGCGCGAGATAGAGAAGGCCAAAGAGGCCGAAGAGCAATCCAACCCCCCCGAAGGATTTCGCGGCAGATTGAGCGAGAGTAACTCGCGTCGACACGGTTATCGAATCAGGCGTCGCGTCAGTTCCCAACTCCGGGAGAGGTAGCAGCACCGCTGCTTCCTGACCCTGTCGGCTTCAGCATGCCATGCATCCCGAGCCAGCGCACAAAGGCATCGAACCAACCGGTGCTCGTAGTCTCCTTCGGGTACATCCCGAAGCCATGGCCACCCTGTTCATAAAGATGGAATTCGACGGGTCGCTTCGCGGCCTTCCAGCTATCGATGAGCCCGTAGCCGCTGTTCCCGAAAATAGGGTCGTCGGCAGCCAGGGCGATGAACAGCGGCGGTGCGTCGGCCGGGACCGTGACCGAAGCGAGAGGACCGTAGATGATGGCGATGAAGGCGGGCTTCGCATCCTCGCCGGCAAGTGTAGTTGCCATGGTCAGCCCCGCGCCGGCGGAGAAGCCAATCATGCCGATCCGGTTGGGATCGACATGCCACTCGGCAGACCGCTTGCGGATAAGGGCAAAGGCCGCGCGGGCGTCGGCGATCTGAGGGGCAAGACCAGCGAACGGCTTTTCGGGATCGGGGCGCGGCGGCCGCGCTGCACCCGAAAACATTTCCCGCATGGATTTTTCGAACCCTGGCATGTCGGCCGGAGTCTGGTGCAGGCGATACTTGAGGACAAACGCGGCGACACCGTTTTGCGCCAGCGCGCGGGCGACGTTCCAGCCTTCATTTTCCATGGACAAGGTGACGAAACCGCCGCCGGGCGCAACGATGATGGCGGCCCCGCTTGCCTTGGCGGGATCCGGAAGAAAGGGAGTCAGCATCGCAATCGTCACGTTGCGCGCGAACTGACTGCCGTACTGGCTGTGCCAGGTCTCCGGGTTCTTCGCACCGGGCAGCGGACCGGTGCCGAGTTCGATCGCGTTGGGCTGCGAAGGCGTGGCGATGGGCGTCATCCGGTCGTTTTGCGCATGCGCCGGCAATGCAAGCCCAGCAACCAACAGAAGCCCAGCGACTGCCAAACGAAAATGCCCCGCAAACGCTCGCTTCGTCCAGAGACTCGACATCTTTCTCACGCAGTTTTCCTCCAGTTGTGTAGTGAGTCAGAAACAAGACATTCTGCCCTACAGATCGAGAAGTGTCACGCAAACAAAACCCGAAACGGATAAGGGCACTATGTGCCAACGGGGGCAGATGTGGGGCACCCGGAAAATCGGGGTAAACACCTGGACATTTGGCGCGGAATTATATTTGCGATCTTTTGATCGGGATACGAGGAAAAACGAGAGAAATGGGGCCTTACATCTTTTGCGCGATCGCAGGTGAGCTGGCGTTGGCGTTCGAGAGTGATCGAACCCAAATGGACGGCGATCACGCGCATAATTTCGACTATGTTCAGCACTGGAACCACCCCGCTCAAGCCAACAGAAGGCTTGAATGGGCCACCAGCCAGAGATTAACAAATGACGATGGGGAGCACACTTTTCCGTCTTTAGAACAAAAGTCACTTTTTCCTTGACTAAAGGAAAATCCGAATATAATCGCGTGCGTTTCCGGGTTCCTGTTGCCCCCTGCCCAAGTCCCTTTAACAAAACCGAAGCCACCACGCACGAAAAAGGAGTATGAATGACACACCGAACCCTCATTCGTTCTGTGATAGCTCTGCTTGCTCTTGCGCAAACGTTTCTAGGGCAGCAGCAACTTGTACCGAAGGACCAGTTGGACAACCAGACGGTCCTTTTAACGCCAGCGAAGACACATAACCACGCAACAGACGATCAGATAGACGGCTCTATGCACCCCGAGTTGATACCAAACATTGCAGCATACCGCTTGTTTTTCTTGGCTGTGGGTTTGACAGCAAATCCGTCAGCCGGGGAAAAGACAATGCAAAGTGCGCAGCTTCAGCAGCTAGGCTTTGAAGGCAAAGACTCCGAAGGATTCACCAGAGTTCTGCAAACGTTCAGAGCTAAGTATAACGACCTAGTTAACACCTACAACGCGAAAGTACCTGCGCAGGCAACTGGCTTCGCCCCGGATGTTGATTCTTTCCTGAGCGAGCGAGATGCGCTGGTTCAGAACACTCTCGACGAGTTGAAGGTTGAACTGTCTCCCGCTGCGTTCAATCGCCTTGGGGCGTATGTCAACGTTGAGAAAACAAGAATGAAAATATCAACCGGAAACCAGAGGTCTTCGACAAACAAATGAGAGTAAAAATGAAAAACACAGCGCTAGCCGTGATGATTCTCGTGTGTCTAGTTTCTTCTGTGTGTCTTGGACAGATGACACCGCATTACGACACATACACGACATATGCCTTGGATGCGAATGACAATGTTTCGCAAACCGTAGTGGTCGAGGGCTACACGCAGGCACAATGCACGTTTACGTATGTCTGTGGTCCGAATAATCAGCAGTGCACGGGTACCTATCCGTGGTGTAGTCAACCAGTGACTCACACTCCGTCTATCTACAATGTGGTGAATGGAATTGGCGGCTGGTCAAACGGAACGCCTGTAAACCCGTTCTCGTACTCAGTATTCTCGACAACGACCACAGCACCGCTTCCGCCAGCCCCGGCAACCGTTCCTGCGTCCACAGAGGCAAAAATCATTTGTAGCGTTGTTGGAACAATCTTCGATTCGCAAGCTTTTACAACTAAAATTGGCGAGCGAATCACATACTATGGACCACCTCCAATCACAGGTCCGGACGACAGTTGCTCTTACAATATGCTGGCTTGTTCAACTGGAAAAGCTACTTGCAAGCAGGCGCTGGTAGGGATTATTTGGGTTCCATCATGTCCGAACTATGTTCGAGCGGCAAATCTCGTTGTGAGCGGAACGTGTCTTGTCAGCTACGCCAGGTCAGCGTCAGGTCCTGGACCCTGTAATTAAGCTGTTAGTGAGTTTGGGATGGGCCGCTTGTTTGTCACGTGACCGTCAGCTGGCGGCCCTAGAAAAACCGTCAAATCACTTGTAAGTGGGGTAATGAGTTTATCAGCAGTCGACGAGGAGTTACGATGAGCATCTTCTGTCTAGCCTCAATATTCTTTTTGACCGCAATGGCCGTTAGCCAAGATGCCCAAAGCGAACCGAACGCACCACCTGCAAACCTAGTGCCTCCACACCCGGGAAGCCCTATCTGCGTGCAGCAAGTTGATGAACGAACTCGAAATCTTAAAGATAACTCTGCCGTCGAGATCACACAGAGTAGGATCTGCAGGAACTCATTGGGAACACTAAGAATCGAAACTTTCACGACCTCGGGCGTGCCTTCTAAAATTGTCATCGTTGATCCGAAGAATACATCTGCAATCGTGTTAATTCCTTCGGAGAAATTAGCGTACCGAGTGGGAGCCCCTAAAGGAGGTGGCCAATCTTTTATTGGACTCACTGGTATGGGAGAGGCTCTACCAGAAGGTAACTGGAAGACCAGTGAGAGAAGTTCTCTGGGCAGGCGAGTATTCAACGGATTTGAGTTCGAAGGCTCGCGTACAACTCAGACTTCGGAAAACCCCGCCATGACCGCAATTTATGAATCCTGGTACTCCAAGGCGATTGATCTAACCGCCTTAGCAGAGGCGTTCGGTCCTAACTGGAGACATACTGCCAGAATTACCGCAATAAATAGAGCGGAACCTGATAACTCTGAATTCGTAATCCCTCCGGAATATGAAGTGCATGAGATAGGGAAATAGCAGCAGGTATATTGCGTCTCCTCCCACCTCTCGGTTGATTTTCCGTTTGGGTCATATGGTGGCGATTGTACTCGGGGCTACCACAAGGGCAGAGGGGGTGCACTTTTCGCGGCCGCTATTTCTATAACCCCTTGCCCTAGTTGACTCTTCCATCATCGCTGGTCTAGCCTCAAAGATTGCTTACGTTGCGTGGCGGCACGCGTTATGGCGCCCCTGTGAATGCCTTCGCGTACATCTCATATCAAACAACGACCACGGTTCCGTGGAGTCTCAAACAACGACCACGGTTCCGTGGAGTCCGGGCGCAGCTGATGTTAACTATTCGTGGGGTACAAACATAAGCTGCAGTTATTCTGGAAACTCGTTTTTCTCTTCTTCGAACAATCCGGGTCGCATAGGTGCGAGAGTTACAACTTATTCGTATCTGTTTACGGCGAACGGCATATCGAATTACGTTCAAGCCTGTCCCGCCGGAACACACTCGACATGTGGAGCGATAAACTTCACCAGCACAACTCAGGCTGTCTGGGCTGAGGAATTCCATCTCTGGACATCCATCTTCGGGTGTTTTCCAATTGGAATAGCGCAATACAAGAACGGGCCGCCAGCTCCGTATCCATGCACATAGGAGGTGCTATGAAGGTCTGGTTTGCTTGGGTAGCTCTAATCGGCTTAGCAATAGTGCTCCGAGCCTTGCCTTCTCCGGGGTTTGAACTTAGCATCCCGAGCAAAAACGGGCATCATGCTGTCTCGCCAAATGCCGTCGCGTTCTGGCTGCTGCTGTTGGTTGTTTTGGCGTGGATCGCGATAGAACTGACTAAGAGGATCTTGCTATCGAAGCACTTAGGTTGACTGCGCGTGCAAACGACCGGGAAATCTGGATTAGCAACTCTCAGGCTGGGACCGCTCTTTGGGGCGGTCTTTTTTTTCGCAGAGTTCGAATCAGAATAATCGGGTGGCGAAGTCCCAGCGGCAGTGTTCTAAACAGACCGCTTGGGGACCACTCGTATGCTTTGTGACCATCTCGCCCTCTTTAGCGAGGCGGGGTAAGTTGATTCAAAGTTAATGCTGACCTGGATCACCGCCGGTGTTCATAGGAATGAATCGGGCGGTGTGACATATGCCGTACGACCAAGTTGCAGATCTTCACCGCGCAGGGATCCTGACGCTGGATATCTTTGCAATCCCGGGTTTTTCTACTCAAGGTTCCATAGGTCGAGTGGAGGTCTGTTTCCCGTCAGCGCATCCTACCTTACCACAGTTGACTCGTCCATCATCGCTGGTCTAGCCTCGAAGATTGCTTACGTTGCGTTCAACGGCTAAGCAAACGGGGTGAGCGGAACGATGTTGAAGGCAATGTCCACTTATGTGTACGTCCGGGAGCGGTTGCATCCCGGACTTCTGGACGGCATGGTCAGGGCCGGGGCCGAAACCATCGAAATTTTTGCGGCGCGCGGTCATTTTGACTATGCCAACCGCAAGTCGCATGTCCTGGAGATCGGCAACTGGTTCCGCACATCGGGAGTCAAGCTGCACTCCGTGCATTCGCCTCTCACCACCGAATATGAGTGGGGTAAACGCGGCGGTCCTTCGCTGAACATTGCGGAAGTGGACAAGCGGCCGCGCATCGAGGCGATGGACGAGATCAAGCGAGCCATCGAGATTGCCGAGCAGATTCCGTTCAAGTACCTGGTGCAGCACATCGGCGTCGGCGGAGAAGAATTTACCGAGAAAAAACTCGATGCGGCGATGACGTGCGTCGAGCATCTGAAGGCCTTCGCCAAACCGCTGGGCGTCACGGTGCTGCTGGAAAACATCCCCAACGAGATGTCGACGCCGGAACGGCTGCTGGAGTTTTTGAATATCACCCACTTCACGGACGTGGGTATCTGCTTCGACTTCGGACACGCGCATATGGTGAGTTCTGTCGCGGAGGCGTTCGAGCCGTTGAAGCCGCATATTCGCTCCACGCATGTCCACGACAATAAAGGCGATGCCGATACGCACATGTGGCCAGGAGACGGCACTATCAATTGGAGCGAAGCGATGCAGTTGTTGCGCTCGGCGCCTCAGGTTCCGCCGCTGCTTATGGAGATCGATGGAGAAGGGAAAAAAGATATACCCGGTGGGATGAGCGCGGCGTTTCGCAGGCTCGAAGAAGCTTCAACGGCGGCTGTCAGCAGTTAGCAGATAACAATTGGCACTTAGCTCCTGAACAGGTTGTCTTAATGTGTGCCTCAAGAACTCTGCAGTTGCTTTTGTGCTTCTTCGTAGAAATTGTGATGGCTAAGTGCTAACTGCTGATTGCTAATCAGGACTCATTCATGTCAGCCACAGAAACGAATACGGTTACAAGTACGCAAGTTCCAGTCTCTCGCATCGCGGAGCTGTCGAAGTACGATGGGCAGATCGTTACCATCCACGGATGGCTTTATAACCTGCGGGAAAGCGGCAAGCTGCTGTTCCCGATCTTCCGCGATGGCAGCGGTGTTGTGCAGGGCGTAGTGCCCAAGGCGGCGGTTTCGCCGGAGACGTTCGAGACGATCAAGGGCCTGACGCAGGAATCGAGCGTGATCGTGAAGGGCAAAGTTCGCGCTGACAAGCGCGCGCCCGGCGGATTCGAGCTGGATGTCACCGATATAAAGGTGTTGCAGAAGGTTGCGGAGGACGATCCGTATCCGATTTCGCTGAAAGAGCACGGCGTCGACTTCCTGATGGAGCACCGGCATCTGTGGATTCGGTCGCCGCGGCAGAGCGCGATCCTGCGGGTGCGCGCGGAGATCATCAAGGCAGCGCGCGATTTCTTCGACAACCAGGGATTCACGCTAACCGACCCGCCGATCCTGACTCCGGCGGCATGCGAGGGCACGACGACGCTGTTTCCGGTGGACTATTTCGAGGAGCAGGCGTACCTGACGCAGTCGGGACAGCTCTATATTGAAGCGACGGCGCTTGCTCTGGGGAAGGTCTACTCGTTCGGGCCGACGTTTCGCGCGGAGAAGTCGAAGACGCGGCGGCACCTGACTGAGTTCTGGATGGTGGAGCCGGAAGTGGCGTTCGC
>JAJPJE010000106.1 GCA_021324365.1 Terriglobia bacterium
GAGCCTCTACCCGACAAATACGCGCCCGGACAATGCCCTGATGTAGCTAACGGCGACGCATGCACGTTCGGCCCCAATGATGCGCAGGCAACCTTCAACATCTCGGGCATGCGATTGCCGTTTATTGTCATCTCGCCCTATGCGAAACCACACTTCGTTTCGCATACGCAGCGCGACACAACGGCGATTTTGGCATTCATCGAAGAGACCTTCAACGTCCCATCGCTGACAAACCGGGATGCCTACTATCTCGATCCGTCGCGGGATATGACGGAGTTCTTCGACTTCTCGACGCCTGCGTTGTTGAATGCGCCAGACGGTTCGAAGTGGGCGAGTTTTCTGCCGGCGCAACCCACGACATTGCCGTGCAATCCGGCACTTGGGAAGGCTCCGGGATTCTGAAGCTATAAGCTATAGTGTCACTTTACGGAGCCTTAGCGAATTCGTAATCACCGAAACTGAGCTAAAGCTCATGGCAGCGGCAGCGATGATCGGACTGAGCAGGATTCCGAAGAACGGGTAGAGGACGCCTGCCGCGATGGGCACTCCGACCGAGTTGTAGACGAACGCAAAAAACAGATTTTGCTTAATGTTGCGCAGCGTCGCTTCGCTGAGGCGGCGTGCTCGTACGATGCCGCGCAGGTCACCTTTTACCAGCACGATGCCGCCGCTCTCGATGGCAACATCAGTGCCGGTTCCCATCGCTATGCCAACGTTCGCTTGCGCGAGCGCGGGAGCATCGTTGATACCATCTCCGGCCATTGCAACAACTCTACCTTTTTGTTGCAGTTCTTTCACGACTCCTAACTTGCGTTCGGGGAGAACCTGGGTCATGTATTCGCTGATGCCGAGCTTAGCCGCGGTGGCTTTGGCCGTATCGGGGTGATCTCCGGTGAGCATCATCACGTTTATGCCATCTTCGCGAAGCGCACGAATCGCCTCGGCCGTTCCGGACTTGATGGGATCAGTAATCCCGAGTAGGCCCGCGAGCTTTCCGTCGACACCGAGGAATATCACTGTTTGTCCCTGCGCGTGCAGTTCGGCGACTCGGGTAGCGACAGATGCTGGCACGTCAATATGCAGGTCTCCGACCAGCCGTTCATTCCCGGCGGCAATATTCCTGCCTTCTACGCGCCCAGTCACTCCGCTTCCGGTAAATGACTTGAAGTCCTCCACCGCCGCCAGTTTCAGCCCGTTCCCTTCGGCCGCTCTGACAATCGCAGCTGCCAACGGGTGTTCGCTACCCCGTTCCAGCGTGCCCGCCAAGCGGACGAGATCCGATTCAGGCAAGTCGCTAAACGATATGACCGAGACAAGTTCGGGCTTACCTTGGGTAAGAGTGCCGGTCTTATCCACAACAACGGTGTCAACTTTGCTGAGGCGCTCCAGTGCCTCTGCTTTCCGAACCAGGACGCCCGCATGGGCTCCGCGTCCAGTAGCGACCATAACGGCAATGGGAGTAGCTAATCCGAGGGCGCACGGACAGGCGATGATGAGCACCGCGACAGCGTTCACGAGTGCATAAGCGAGCCGTGGCTCCGGCCCCCAGATGGCCCAACCAATGAATGCCAGCACTGCGACACCAACGACCGCCGGAACGAAGTATCCCGCAACGCGGTCGGCGAGCCGCTGTATGGGAGCGCGGCTGCGCTGCGCTTCGCCAACCATACGCACGATCTGCGCGAGCAAGCTTTCACTTCCAACCCGATCGGCTCGCATCGTGAAGGACCCGGTGCCGTTGACCGTCGCTCCGATAACTTTATCGCCAGCGCGTTTCTCGACCGGAATGGATTCTCCGGTGATCATCGATTCGTCGACTGAGCTACCACCATCGAGAACGACGCCATCAACAGGAACCTTCTGGCCGGGACGCACGCGCAAACGATCCCCGACCTGGACCTGATCGAGGGGAACGTCGCGTTCGTTGCCGTCCAATTCCAGACGATGCGCCATTTTGGGTGACAGGTCGAGCAGGGCCCGGATGGCAGTATTGGTCCGACCACGAGCTTTCAGTTCCAACACCTGGCCGAGGAGCACAAGAACGGTAATGGCGGCAGCGGGTTCGAAATAGACGTTGGGAGCGCCACCATGCCCGCGGAAACTCGCCGGAAAAATCTGAGGAAAGAACGTCGCGACCAGGCTGTAGATGTACGAAACACCGACACCCAGACCGATCAGGGTAAACATGTTTGCGCTGCGATTCTTCAGCGACGTCCAGAAGCGCTCGAAAAACGGCCATCCGCCCCAGAGCACTACCGGAGTTGCGAGCACAATGCCACCCCATGTCATCGACCACGCGGGTGCTGCATGCTTCCAGCCCGGAATCAAATCAATGAGCATTCCGCCAACAACCAGAGGCGCAGTGAGCGCGAGGCTTATCCAGAATCGGCGACTCATGTCGCGCAGTTCCGGATTGTCGGCCTCATTAGTGATCGTGCGTGGCTCCAGGGCCATCCCGCAGATGGGACAGTTCCCAGGAGCGTCGCGCACGATCTCCGGATGCATCGGGCAGGTCCATTGGGTTTTCGTCGGCAGAATCGGTGTTTCCGGTTCAAGAGCCATGCCGCATTTCGGACAGGCCCCAGAGTGATCTTGGCGAACTTCAGGATCCATGGGGCAGATGTAAACCGCGCGTATCGGGGCAGCGACGGTAGCCGGTTTCTCAGATGGCCGGAGATATTTCTCCGGATCAGCTTTAAAGCGATCTTCGCATTTGGGATTGCAGAAGTAGTAAGTCTGGCCGTGGTAGTCGTACTTCCCTGCCGCTTTTGCAGGATTGACTGCCATGCCGCAAACCGGATCCTTTGCCAGAACTGCGGGAGCAGGAGTTCCGGCGGGCTTCGGTCCATCAAGGACGACCAGGTTGGCAGCCGTTCCGCTCACCGTCGGAGATGGACTCTCCTTCAGATACTTTTCGGGATCTGATTGAAACTTGGCTGCGCAGCCTTGGCAGCAGAAGTAGTACTTCTTACCTCGGTGCTCAAGGTATGCAGCCGAGTTTTCTGGATTCACGGTCATGCCGCAAACCGGATCTTTTTGCGCCATTCCCTGCAGTATCGGAAGCGACTTTTTATCCATGAACTATCCTGTGTTGTCCTCTAGCTATCAGAGTCCTCGTGCCTTATATTAGACTCTAAGTTGCTGAAGACATTACATTGTGCTTGGAGAATTCAGAATGACCGCAGTCGAGATCAGTTTCCGCTACGGCCGGGTACCCGGCACACATGAAATGACGGCGATCGATAGCTTCCGCGAGGTTTACGGCATTCGTCGCGTGCAGTTCAATGAGGCGGAGCATACCATTCGGGTGGAATACGATGCCACGCGTCTTAATGAGAATACCGTCGCTGCTCTCTTAAAGCGCGCGGGATTGGATGTCCTGGAGCGATTGGCACTCGCCTGAGGGGGCGCTTCATCATGAAAATATTGCCAGATTCAGGAACTTTCTTCCCTTTTTAGCTCCATTCGTAGTATGCTGTGGAAAATCTTGGGTGAGAAACCAAGAAAACCTCTGGCAGAAGCAGAATAGCGGCAGGAACTCGCGGCTGTTCGAACCTGAATCAAGAAATCCTCTGGCCGAATATGCAATAGGGGCGCCCAAGAAAACCTCTGGCCGAAGTCTCTCTCGAGTGCGCCCCTTTTGCGCGCCACTTCGTCTGTCCTGTCTTATTGCAGCCTCCTTGCCATACCGCGGATCACTGATAATCAACCAGTTAGCTCTGTCGAGCTGGTTGTATGCAGGTAGGAAGTTCCAGCCTAGGGAAAGAATTACTTCTGGAACTCTGGAACAGGTCGATTCGGGCTTAAATGATTGCCTATATCTGTGGAAAACGACGCGGAAATTGCGGATCGAGAGTCATTCCTTCGTCATGCGAACAATCACGAAGTTCTCTCCATTGGCTAACGGCAGGTTGATCGATTCTCGCGCAATGTAGCCGCGCTTTTTGTAAAGCGGCACGCCGCTGAGAGTCGCCCCAAGCTCAAAGCTGAGAAAGCCCGCCTCGCGAGCTGCGCGTTCGCAAGCATTAAGGATCAAGGTACCAATCCCCTGGCGAGTCCACTCTGGATGAACAAAAAATGCACGAATTCTGGCCGCTTCGTTTGCAGCGTCCAGGAGCGTATCTTCGCGGCCGGGGCGGTTGTCGCTGCCGTAGGGAGTCTTACGCTTGCTCCAGCCACCACAGCCGACCATTAACACTCGACCAGCGTGTTCGGTTTCTACGATGAAATATGTTCCGTCCTGCACGAGTTGTGAATCGACGCCCAGCCAGGTTCCTAGTGCCGCTTCCAATTGTGAGGAAGCATAGGATTGCGGCATGAGACCGCGCACCGAAGACGCGATCAGCTGTTCCAGTGCCGAAATATCTGCGGGTTGCGCCTGGCGTAAATGAAAGATCGCGGGCATTTGTTCAGCGCCAGTGCTTCACTTGGATCCAATGCGTCTGCAGATTCATCTTCAGGCCCCTGCACAACAGAATCGGCTGATTCTCGTACCAGAGCGCATACAGCGTACTTTGCTTGGCCGCCACTTCGACGCTGTCGAAGTATTTACGAACATCGTCCTGGCCTTGACCAACTACGATGATGATTTCACCGGTGTAATCACGTGGTCCCCACAAGAAGTAATTCTGATGCCCGCTGATTGCCTTCGGTAGACCGTATTTCGCCCCAAAGAAATCGATTGCCGCAGCCTGCCCGTAGTTGTCCGTGAAAATTGCAGTTTTCTTCTGCTCCTCCGGCGAAAGCGAATGATAAACGCGCGACACTGCTGCAACCTGGGTTTCCCAAGGGAGTTCGTCAGCCCAATACTGTGGCAGCACGGCACCTTCGAAGCTGCGCTCTGTCTTGGCTCCCTTGATCGGGACGTGCGACTGGTAGCGCACAAACGCGTCCAGTGTAAGCACCGGCAGAACCATAGGCAAAACGAGCGCGATACCGAGAACCAGCCATGCAAAGCTCACAGGCCTGAGCACGGACTGAATGCGAGATGCACGCTCCAGCAGGCGCCCGGTTGCCACTCCACCGCTAGCGAGCAGTAAGCCATAAGCAGGAGCGGAGTAGTAATCCTTCCCATGCGTCGCCATGAAAAATGCAAAGATGAGGATAAAAGCGAAGCCGAATGCACGGTACGGTCTAGCATCGCGCGGAAACAGATAGAACAGCAGGCCCCCTAACCAGAAAGGAAGGCTTAGGGGGTTCATCATCAGCAATTGCTGCTTGACGTAAGCGCCGGGTGGCAAGATGACGTCTTTGCCGGTAACGCGAATGTTGTGCATGAGTTCGAGAAACGGCCAGTGGTGCTGAACATTCCAGATAAGGTTCGGAAGGAAGATGACGAATGTAAGAGTGGCACCGGCGGCAATCCAGCCCGAGAACAGCAGTCTCCGCTCCGACGAAAGCGCCAGCCCTATCAGCAGCGCGATCGCGAAGATCGCAACTGAATATTTGTTCTCTAGCGCGACGCCAACCAAGGCTCCGAAGGCCAGCCAGAGCCGGGTATTCCGAGTGTGGATCATTCGCAGCACGAGATAAGCGCAGCCCATCCAGAACAGTGGCTCGAGCGCATTCATGGCGAACTGATGATCGATGACCCACCACACCGCAGGCGTAGCGGCAAGCAACCCAGCCAGTGCGGTTCCGAAGTGCTTTGCGCCAAGTTCGCGAGCAAAGGCCGCGATCAATATGATCCGCACAGCGCCCGCCATCGCGGGCCAGAAGATCATTGCCGGCAGAGATGTGCCCAGAGTATGTCTGGCAATCCAGGCAAGTACTGCAATGAGCGGCGGTTGATCGACATATCCGAACGCGAGATGGTGCGAACAGGCCAGATAGTACAGCGCGTCGCGAAAGTATCCGTATCGAGTCGACGTCGCCATGTGCATTGCGAAATACACGGCTGCGATGAAGTACACCCAGGGCGACAGGGATTGCCGGTCAGACGAAATCGTGTGGGACACGAAGAGATTCTAAAGGCACTAGCCAGTAGTCAGCAGTCAGATGGTGCCGCTAATCGTTCAATTCTTATCAGCGCGGCCAATCGTTTCGGCCCGACCAGCAGGTAACTGCCATAAAGGAGTTCCGGACCTTTTCCTAATCGACTGTTGGCAAATCGAGGCACAAGGCTAACTACCCTCTCGAGGCAATATATAGACCGGAAAGTAGCACCTTCGAGGCTGCACTTCCAATAATGCCTTGTTTTCGCCCGGAGGCGCCTTGCAGACGACGGAATCAACGCCATCGCCATGATGATCGTTCAAAAATACGCGAACGTCTTCTTTTGGACAAAAAACTGAGCGTGCGATCCATAGGTTTCCGGACAGCTTCGGGAAGGACAAGGCGATGTGAGTTAGTCGCTTAAGTCGGCGTAAGAGCGCCGATTATATGAGCTCCGAGACGGCGATCACGTAATCAAATCGAGAGGTGCTACGTCTGTAATAGCGTTAGCATCACGATTGTCCATTCGCGAGAGTCTGCCCTCAGGCGAGGGTTTTAACAGGAGAGTTCCAGAATGCATTCAAAGCCTGGGTTTCTGAATCGTAAGTATTTCCTGGCAGTCTTTCTAACAGCCACCCTCATCTGTGCCTACATTTCCGTGGTGACGGCGCAAGATGCTCCTCCACAGGGGGGCCGGGGCCGGTTTGGCGACGCCGGTTTCATCCGCATTTCTGGCACGATCGAGTCCATCGACGCCAGCTCGATGATCGTGAAAGGGGACGACGGGAAGACCGTGACCGTTCAACTCAACAGCGAAACCCGTTACCGCAAGGATCGGCAGCCAGCTAAGCCATCTGATTTCGCAAAGGGCGATCACGTGTTCGTAGGTGCGCAACCGGGCAGTGATGAAAGCAACGTGACCGCTCGATTCGTGGCGACCGGGATGGGGCCGGGTGGCATGGGACAGGGCGGACCTCCTTCACCCGAGCAAATGAGGCAGATGGGTTTGGGCACGAAGTTCATTGCCGGTCAGGTGAAAGCGATCGACGACACCAAGCTCACCATTCTTCGCCCTGACGGCGAGACACAGATAATCCAGGCTGATGAAACCACTTCCTTCCAGAACCAAACTCGCGAGAGCATCACCTTGGCCGACATCAAAGTGGGCGATCATGTCATGGGGCGAGGCGAGATGAAGGGCGGGATTTTTGTTCCATCCACTCTTCGGGTGGGGATGCCCCGCTTTATGTCCAATCCCCCGGAGCCGCCAACCAAATAGACGTGAAAAACTGCACTGCACTGTTTTTGTGTCTAACTTGCGCCCTGAGTGTATGCGGGACGGCACAGACGGCCACATCTGCTGCCATGGAAGTTTCGAGTCAAGCACCGCCGCAGGTGCTTCGTGAAATTCATGGCACAGTCAAATCAGGAAGCACGCGTCTGCCGGGCGTGACCATTTCGGCCGCCAATACTCTAACTGGCAAGAAGGTGCTTAGCTCGACGGATGCGCAGGGTACTTATTTGCTGATCGTGCCCTCGAATGGACGTTACGTTGTGCGCGCCGAATTTGCAGCGTTCGCGCCTATCACCAAGGAAGTGCTGATCAATGCAGCGAATCCGGTTGGCCAGGCCGACCTTGAGATGATCCTACTATCTCGTGTGCCGAAAGAGCAGAACCAACAGAATGAGGCGGCAATGGGCCAGTTCGGCTCAGTAATGACGAATGGACGCGGCTCACAGCGAGTTGCGTTGCAGGAAGACCAGTTGTCGCTGAACATAGCGGGAAATGGAGGAGATGCACCCTTACAGGGAATGTCGGCACTGGCGAACTCTCCGGACGCGACCAATGAGTCTGTATCGGTTAATGGCGGCATGGGGCAGACGGCTGCGTTCGGAAGAAACGTTGAAGACATCCGCGATCGCATCGATCAGATGCGTGCGCAAGGAGAGCTGCCCGGGCCACAGAACATGCCCAGCGGCCAGGATGGCGCGAATTACCAGGGGGGACCGGGCGGCCGTGGAGGTCCGGGGGGACCCATCATCATGATGGCCGGACGGGGCGGCCTGTTTCGCGGCGGTCATGCGCCAAACTTTAACCAGCCTCACGGATCGGTGTTCTACGACGTCGGCAATGCGGCGCTTGATGCGCGCCCCTATTCCCTCAGCGGTGCTCCAGGCGAGCAACCAAGCTACTCCTCGAATCGCTTCGGCGCGACCGTTGGTGGACCTTTAAAGATTCCCAAGGTACTGGATCTCAGCTCCAATACTTTCTTCTTCTTCAATCTATTCGGCACGCGGGCAACGACGCCGTATACCGCATACTCGCATGTGCCAACTGAAGCCGAGCGAAACGGCGACTTCTCGCAGACATTCTATACATCAGGTCCGAATGCTGGAAAACCAGTGGTTATCTATAATCCGCTGACTGGCGCTCCATTCGCGAACAATCAGGTTACTGGTATTAATCCGATCTCAGCGGGACTCCTGCAATACATTCCGGCTCCCAATCAACCGGGAGCACAAAACTTTGCTTACAGCACGTCGGCGTTGAATGACTCGACGACACTTGCATTACGCGTGATGCATACATTTGGGGCGGCCCCCGGAGGAATGAGGCGCGGACCTTGGGGACGGACGAACGTTAATTTTGGATTAAATTACACGAATTCTAACGCCGATCAGCTAACGCCGTTTCCGGGAATTGGCGGCAATTCTAAAACAAAGGGTCTGAACGCAAACGCGGGTTACACCTACGCCCACGGCAAGATCACAAACAATTTTCGCATCAACTTTAATCGCTCGCACATTGATGTGGCCAACTTTTTCGCCGGAGTTAACAACGTCTCGGGGAACTTGGGGATTGGCGGAATCTCACAAAATCCGCTCGACTGGGGCCTGCCGAATCTTTCGTTCAGTAACTACAACAGTCTGAATGATGTGGCTCCGAAGGCACAGCACGACAATACCCTGCAGTTTATGGATACGGTGATGAGGCGTCACGGTGGTCACAATCTGCGTTTCGGCGGAGACTTCCGGCGCATGTGGGATACGCTGGTCAGCAATTCGAATCCGCGAGGCAGTTTTGTTTTCACGGGTGCGTACACAGCAGAAAAAGCGAACGGCGTTCCGGTCCAGGGGACCGGCTACGATTTCGCCGATTTCCTGCTCGGATACGCCCAGCAGAGTTCCATCCAATACAGCGCGCATCAGAATTATCGGTTTGCAGCGAATGGGTGGGACCTGTTCGCCATGGACGACTGGCATGTTCGCGGTAATCTGACGATCAATGCCGGGCTGCGTTACGAATTTGTTGCGCCGTTCAGTGAATTCAACAATCAACTGGTGAATCTTGATGCCGCGCCGGGATTTACGGCGGTTGCACCAGTATTGCCCGGACAACTGGGCCCGTATACTGGCATCCTTTATCCCTCCGGCCTGATCGAGCCCGATCGGAATAACTGGGCGCCGCGCGTTGGCGTTGCGTGGAAACCATTCAGCAAAACAGTGGTACGCGCGGGATACGGTATCAATTACAACCTGAGCCAATACCGCTCGATCGTGCAGAACCTGGCATTCCAGCCGCCGTTCTCGGTGACGCAGACCAACGTGGCTTCCGCGTCTCAGATCCTAACCTTGGAGAATGGCTTCCCTACCCCAACCAGCACCACCATCACGAATAACTATGGTATTGATCCCAATTACCGTCTGGGTTATGTGCAGATGTGGAATCTGAACATTCAGCGGGAAATCGGCTGGAATACGGTGGCGAACATCGGCTACACCGGAACCAAAGGCACCGGACTGGATATGTGGCGAGCACCGAATCGCGGAGCCAACGGTCTGCTGATCCCCGGCGTGCAAGCCTTCTTGTGGGAAACCTCGCAGGGAATGTCGAACATGAATGCCGGCCAGTTGCGCGTTCGCAAACGGCTATCGAGTGGGTTCTCAGTCGGCGGCACCTACACGTTCTCCAAGTCGATTGACAATGCTTCTTCCATCGGCGGCACGGCGGTGGTGGTCGCGCAAAACGATCTGGACCTCGCAGCCGAGCGCGGACTATCGAGTTTTGACCAGCGCCAGCGCTTTACCGGAGACTACACCGTGGATCTTCCGTTTGGCGAAGGGCGGAAGTGGCTGGCCTCTCCCGGTCCGCTGAATCGAATATTTGGCGATTGGGAATGGAGCGGCACATTTACTATCGCATCCGGATTTCCCTACAGCGCACGCGTGCTCGGCAATTTTTCGGATGTTGCGCGCGGGACGAATGGAACGTTGCGAGCCGATCTGGTGCCCGGTCAGGCAATCTCAATTCCGAATCCTACGATCAATGAATGGTTCAATACTGGAGCCTTCGTCGTTCCTCCTGCAGGCCAGTTCGGAAATAGTGGACGCAACATCATCATCGGTCCGGGAACTCATCAGTTCAATATGTCTCTTTCCAAGGACTTCCCTATTCGCGAGATGATGGGATTTGAAGTACGCAGTGACATGACCAACATCTTTAACACACCGCAGTTCACGGCGATTGACACAACCGTCAACTCGCCGACCTTCGGACACGTAATCTCGGTCGGGAACATGCGGACTATCACCTTCTCAACGAGGTTCCGATTCTAATGCCGAACGCGACGCGAGTGTCGGCACTCTACAAGAAGCTGCTCTCGTTGCTGCTGACGATTTCCCTTGCTCCTGTTGGGACCTTCGCACAGGATGCTCCGCCTCCGGGAGATGGGCCGCAATCGAGTTACACGTTCCGCACGACAAGCGATCTTGTGCTGGTTGATGTGGTCGCGCACGACAAGAGCGGCAATCTGGTACGCGATCTGAAGCAATCGGACTTCACCATTCTGGAGGATGGCAAGCCGCAACACCTACTGTCGTTCGACATTGAGCGGCCTGAGGCCACACAGCAGTTGAATACCGCACAGACTGAAGCGCACGGACCCTCGCAAGTGACGGTACAGCAGGCGGTGACGAACGCGCCCATTTTGTCAGGAGCGAAAGTAGCTCCGGACGAGGTGCGGGACAAGCGGCTCATCCTGCTCTTCTTTGACCTGAGTGCGATGGAACCGGAAGAAGTGGATCGTGCGGTGAAGTCAGCGATGAATTATGTCGACAAGCAGATGTCTCCGGCAGACCTCGTTTCGATAGTCACTCTTGGAAATTCGATGAGCGTTGTCCAAGACTTCACAACTGATCACGAGGCGCTCAAAAGAGTGTTGAACGGCATCAACAACGAGGAGGGACAGGGCTTCGAGCAGGGCCAGACAGGGAGTTCGGAGGGCACGCCGGATACTGGCTCCCAGTTCACGCCAGACGATACGGAATATAACTTGTTCAACACGGATCGCCGACTAATGGCAATCAGCACGCTGGCGAAGGCTCTCGCACAGTTGCCGCAAAAGAAGTCAGTACTTTACTTCGCCGGAGGCATGCAGCGAACAGGCGTGGAGAACCAGTCGGAGCTGCGGGCTGCGGTGAATGCGGCGGTTCGTTCAAACCTGTCGCTCTATACCGTCGACTCGCGTGGCCTGGAAGCATTGCCGCCGGGCGGACAGGCACAGAATGCAAGCTTGCGCGGAACGTCGGCCTATTCTGGCGCAGCGGTCACGAGCGATCTCGACAGCAACTTCTCATCACAGGAAACGCTGGTTACGCTCGCTTCGGATACAGGAGGAAAGGCGTTCCTCGACACCAACGACTTCAGCAGCGCCTTCAAAAAAGTGCAGCAGGATACGTCACTTTACTACCTGCTGGGATATCGCAGCACAAACAAAGCGATGGATGGCCATTACCGGCACATCAAAGTCGTGGTGAATAGGCGCGACCTTAAGCTAGAGTACCGCTCCGGTTATTTCGGTCCCCGAGACTTTCTGCACTTCACGAAAGAAGATCGCGAAAAGCAGTTAGAAGACGAGCTCATGTCGGAGTTCCCTGTGACCGATTTGCCAGTATATGTGGACACGTCTTACTTCCGCTTGCGCGGAAACGACTACTTTGTCCCCGCATCGATCGTAGTCCCGGGCTCCTATATTCCCTTCAAGCAGTCGAGCGACAAAGATAAAGCCACACTGGACATCATCGGCCTGGTGCGCGAATCGTCATCAAAGTTTCCGATCGCGAATGTACGAGAGACAGTGAAGCTGGCTGTTGGGGCGAATCAAACCGTGAAGAGGAAGAACGTGCAGTACAACACCGCTTTCATGCTTTCGCCTGGCACATATCACGTGAAATTCGTAGTCCGGGAGAACGAGAGCGGAAAGATCGGATCGTTTGAGAGCGACTTCACGGTCCCCGACTTAAAGAAGGAGTCGCTGAAAATGAGTTCCGTGGTGCTGGCGACACAGTTTGCGCAGCCCGGTAAACTGAAGCAGAATCCGTTGATCCGAGACGGCAAGGAACTGGTTCCGAACCTCTCGCATGTGTTCACGGCCGATCAGCAGCTTACGATTTATTACGAAGTCTACGATCCTGCGAAAGAAAAATCGAAAGCAGCGAGAGCGAAAGGCGAACGCATACGCGTTCTGACCAACGTTAAATTCTTCAGTGGACGCTTGAAAACTTATGAAACGCCATTAGTCGAAGCCGATCAGATTAATACGCCGGAGCGAGAGGCAACGTCATTCCAACTCGAAGTTCCGCTATCGCAGTTGCGCCCGGGCAACTACATGTGCCAGGTAAGTGTCGTGGATGATGTGGGCGGCACGTTTGCCTTTCCGCGAATCCCGCTGATCGTCCGACCTTCAAAAGCCGAGGTGGCTAAGAACTAGCTGCTCTACCCTCGAGAGTGGCGGCCGGTGCTTCAGCAACCCTATTTCGTTTGCTGAAAGACCGTCCAGGCGCGTGCTTTTTGAAGATCCATCCGCATATTGCATTCTTTTGGCGCGGTGTGGGCGAAATACACGCTGAAGTTCGGCTCCGCTTGCGGCAGTTGGCCGAATTCCAGTGGCACCCTCATCAGGTCTTTGCTCTCGTCGTAGTTACCGCTCATATCAGTACTTTTGGAAATGATCAGCGTCCAGTTTTTTTCCCGCGGTATAACGAATAGCGTGTATGCGCCGGCCGGAACTTCCTTACCGTCGATTGTGAGGGGAGTATTAGTGAACAAGGTCATTGGTTTGCCGCCCGGACTCCATACCTTGTCGTAGTGAATCTCGCTGCCAAGCACTTTCTTCTTTACCCCTACAGTTATGGGGTCGTAGTTGACGGCAAGTTGGTTATCGTCGTCGAAGTTGCAGGCCGCCGTCGCGGTCGGATCTGCGCTTTGAGCGCATGCTGCGCAAGCAGCAAAGCACAGCGCAAAGAACGCCAGACAGATAGGCCATCGTCGCATTTCCGAAATCCTCCTCGATTTTCCTATTTCGCGTCGAGCGACTCCACAATCGCTCCGCATAGCGAGAACAACACGGAGATTATGCACAGTAACTGCTGCAGCTTGCAAGGGATGTTGCCTGTCGTTGTTTCCTCTCAGTCGTTATGCGTGCAGGCCTGTTTGGGACAACGGCGGCATGCCAAACCGCAATCTAGTTAAATAAGAGCGCGAAAAAGCTGGCTGGAACGATTCGGACGCGGCTTTCCGCTTCATGATTACAGCCCTTATGAACGTACGAAGAGCTTGTGTACTCGTGTTTGCTTTCACTTCGTTGATCTGCGTGTTTGCGCAGGATGTACACGAAATCATCCAACGATCGGTAGCAGCACAGAAGCGCGACTGGGATGCAAATCCGGATTATGACTATTCGACGACGGTGAAGAAAGGCGGCCACTCAAAGACTTTCGATGTGCCGATGATCGATGGCTCTCCTTGTCAGATTCTGCTGGACGTGGACGGAAAGCCGGTGAGTTCGCAGTTGCGCACCTATGAGGAAGAAAAAATTAAACAAGCGACTGAACAGCGCAAGAGAGAGACCCGTGACCAGCGGGCAAACAGGATTGCAGCATGGAAGCGCCAGCAGCAGAGAGACCATTTTCTTATGCAGCAGATGGTGAAAGCGTTCAATTTTAAACTGCAGGGCACCGACGAGTTGGAGGGACACAAGGTTTACGTTCTTGCTGCTACTCCAAAACCGGATTATCGACCACCCAACCATGAAGCAAAGGTCCTAACCGGAATGAAAGGAACCATGTGGGTGGATCAGCAGACATCTCAATGGGTGAAAGTCGAGGCCGAGGTCACACGTCCTGTGTCGATTGAAGGCGTCCTTGCCCGGGTTGAACCTGGCACGCGCTTCGAGTTGCGGGAGGCTCCAATTACAACGGACATCTGGCTTCCGACGTACTTTGCCGTCAAAGCACATGCTGAGGTCTTTTTCGTTTTTGGCAAGAACTCCGCCGAGGAAGATACATATTTCGATTATCGAAAAGCTCCTGCTTCAGAGACTGGCACCCCTGCCTCCGGCCAAGGCTACTGATTAAAAGCGCACATCCCTTGAACAACGCCTAGAGAGCAATGGGCGCAGCGCTCCGACTATAATCGCAACATAACCCATGCCCATGGCGACCCAGCACGAGACTGAATCGCAAGCCAACGGACGGCCGCGCGAACCACGGTTCTTCACCCGGGTGGAGAACTTCATGGAGCGCGTGACCGACGGCATGGAACTCGAGCAGCTCTGGACATCGCTCAAGCAGGATGCGAAGTCCGGGTTCCAGCTTTACTCGCGCGAAATCGACTTCAAGCCTGCTGCCAAGCGTCGCCCGCGAGACTGGTTTGCCCTGTGCCGAAGCTTCTTCTGGGCTGTGGTGATGAAGTTGACGCCAGCCAAGCGAATCGTGCTGATCATTGGCATGGTGTTGTTGTTCTTTCCCTGGGGCGACGTCAACAATACCGGCCCGTCGTATCACATTTTCGGCGGCATATTGATTCTTGGCCTGCTGGTACTGGAGGTCGCGGATCGCGTTACGATGAAACGCGATCTGCAGATTGCCCGCGAGATTCAAAGCTGGCTGGTTCCCGCGCAACCTCCAGCGATTCCGGGCTTCGATTCAGCGTTCTTCACAAAACCGGCAAATACCGTCGCGGGCGACTACTACGACATCTTTTACCGGGATGTTCCAGAGATCAAGAACAACGTCGTTATAGCCATTGCTGACGTAGCTGGCAAAAGCATACCGGCCGCCCTCTTGATGGCTACATTCCAAGCTAGTCTGAAGACGCTTTCGGCGACGCGCTCTACCATCGTGGGCCTGACCCAGAGCATGAATCGTTACGCGTGCAAGCACAGCGTTGCCGGTGCGCGATTCACTACGGCATTTCTGGGCGAATTCGATCCGGACACACGCGATCTCACCTACGTGAATGCCGGCCACAACGCACCGATCTTGCGGCGCGCGTCGGGTGCTATCGAGAGACTGACGGTGGGCGGAGTACCGCTCGGCATCCTCGACGGAGGGTACGAGTCGGCTACGCTAAAGCTCTACGCGGGCGACGCCCTTCTCATCTTTACCGACGGCGTGGTGGAAGCGGAAAACGATCGCGCTGAAGAATACGGCGAGCAGCGGTTGCTCAACATTATCAATATGAGCGCCGGAATGTCGGCCTCGGAAATACTGCAGCGCGTGATGGCGGACGTCCAGATGTTTACCGGAAGTACGCCGCAGCACGACGACATCACCTGCATGGTAATCAAAATCCGCGAGCGCTAAAAATGAGCCGACCATTATCATTTGAGTTTCTAAATCGAGGCTGGGACATTCGCGTACTCGAAGGCCAGTCGCTGCGTTCGGTGTTCGTGGTGCTATTGGTGGATTTGCTCATGCTCGGGATGGTTACCTTCATGATGATTCATGAAGGTTTTCGCCTGCACCGCTTCGACGGGACAGCCGCGATTCTTTTCGTACTCTTCATTCTCCCTGCCTTTCGCTATTCGCGGCTCATTTACCGCCGGCTCGGTAGCTGATCGTCGCCGATAAAAGCCTCGTTTCTGGCAGGCCTAATTGTCGCTTATTGTTTTTCGTTGCTGATGAGGATCACGTCGCTGGAATCCGTTCCGCGCGAAAGCGCCAGCTTCCCATCACGGGACCAGGCGTAGTTGTAGATGAATTGCGAATTGAAGTTCGTAAGCGCGCGCCGGTGGCCGCCATCTAGCGGGAATAGCCAGATGTTGGAATAGCCATGGTGCGTCTCAATGAAGCTGAGGCCTTTGCCGTCGGGCATCCACTGAACCCCCATATGATCAAGGTTGATAACTTTCATCGGAGCGCTCTCATCGAGCGGAATGATTCCGATGCGCCACTCACCGGCTTTCTGATCAACAAAAGAAAACGCGACCGCCTTGCCATCGGGGGAAACGCTAGCCGGTTTCTCAGCATCGTCGGCGAGTTTGATCGGCGTGCCGCCGTCGCTCGAAATCTTAAAAAGGGTAAGGACACCGTTTTCTGCCGAGCGGTAGATCACCCACTTGCCGTCGGGGGTGACCGCGTCGATGATATCTAGGGCGCCTGAGGTGATCCGCTTGGGGTTACTGCCATCGAGATCGACTCGCCAGATATTAGGATCCCCCCCACGCGAGGAAGTGAAATAGATCTTGCCATCCGACGAGGCAACTGGCCAGCTGCTGAAGAAGTTCCCGGCAACCAATTGCTTCGCGCCGGAACCGTCCGCATTTGCAATCCAGATTTCAGGCAAACCACTGGGGGACGCTGTGTAGACAATACGGCCATCTGGGGTCCAGGACACACCGAGGTATCCATCGAGTTTGCTCGCCGAAGACGTAAACTGCTGTGCGGGCTTGTTTCTTGCTGTCCAGATGTTAGTTGATGTCTCGTGAAGCACGGTGCACAGTTGCTGGTCGTCGTGGGAAAGTGTTACGCCGTGATAGGAATTAAGATCGTTGGTGATGCGACGAAGGCTCCCAGATTTCGAATCGAGCAGCCATAGCTGTGCGGAAAACAGCGAGTCGGGATCCGTCGCGTTCACGACAATTCCGCTTCCGTCATGGAGGAATGCCAGCCCGAAGAGATTGAACCAATGATGCGATGTGAGTTGGCGCGGAGTGCCCTTCAACGGGTAGAGCCAGATCTCGCCATGATAACCTCCCGCTACCGAATACTTCCCTACCGCGATCGCGGTGCCATCTGGAGACCACGCGATTCTGATCAACTCTTCGGGCAGCTTGCTCTCCGCAAGGACGTGTTCGCCTGTTCCGTCGATGTTGGCAAGCACGATGTAGCTGGTATCCTGATCCTCACGAAGGAACGCCATCTGCTTGCCGTCGGGAGAAAACGTCACGCGACCTTCAATGTCGGTCAGGATTTTCTTCGTCGTTCCTCCGAGAACAGGTACCTGATATAGATCGCTGATGGGGGAATGGACGAGACCGGCGGAGTAATAGACAAAATTCTCGTCCGGCGAAATCGCGATGCCATCAAAACGGAGCTCCGCTTTGGGGACGATTTCGACGTTACTGTTGGTTGCGATCTGGCGCACCCAAAGGCTGCTCAGGCCGTTGTCCTCAGAGACGTGCACGACGTAACGTCCGTCGGGCGAAATTGCCGCCTCCGATGCCGTTCCGCTGCTGGTAAGCCGCATGATGCGACGGTTTTGAAATCCCAGAGAAGCATCTGGGACGGCAGGCACGCTGTGCAGGTGAGATCCGAAGTAAACTGCACCGACAATCGCGAGTACCACCAGCAACCCGATGATCGCAGGAACCAGGTTCCGAGACTTCGAACCGACTGCGGGTTGCTCGGCCACCAAGCCGGCCTGAGAGGAAGAAGCGCGGCGCAGTCCTGTTGCGGACCCCGCAGCGCGAACGGCAACCTTGCTGGAACCCGAGTCGGTGTCGCGTTTCAGACGCTTCAAATCTGCGCGCAACTCGGCAGCACTCTGATAACGCAGATCGCGATCTTTCTCCAGCGACTTCAAGATGATGCGTTCGAGCTCGGGAGAGACGTTGGGGTTCAGCTCCGACGGAGCTACCGCGGGCACGTGCAGAATGGCTCCATATATAGCCGCAGCCGTATTGCCCTTGAAGGGCACGTCCAGCGTGGCCATTTCGTAGAGGACAACCCCAAAGGAAAACAGATCGCTGCGTTGATCCAGTTGCTCGCCCGCAGCCTGCTCGGGAGACATGTAGGCGACAGTACCAACCGTTGTCCCCTGAGTGGTGAGGTGCGGGTCGGTTGTAACGACGGTGGTTAGCGCGGTTGAGTGGGTCGCACGTACGCCGGCACCTTGCGGTTTCAGAACGGTCTTGGCGAGGCCGAAATCTAGAATTTTTGCTATACCCTGGTCGGTGACAAACAGGTTGGCGGGCTTGATATCACGATGAAGAATGCCCTTGGAGTGAGCAGCGTCGAGACCGCTGGCCAGTTGTACGGCCCAATCCAACTGCTGGTCGAGACGAATGGGGCCATCTACGATGCGGTCGCGCAGGTTATTCCCCTCGAGGAGCTCCATTGCGATATAGCGAATGCCGTTTTCATCACCAATCTGATAAATGGAGCAAATATTCGGATGGTTCAGACATGCGGCGGAGCGTGCCTCACGAAGAAAGCGTTCGAGCGCCTGCGGGTCCTGGGAAACCTCAGGTGGCAAGACCTTAATGGCGGCAAAGCGGCCAAGTTGAGTGTCCTCAGCCTTATATACGACCCCCATTCCGCCTGCGCCGAGTTGTTCAAGAATCCGGTAACACCCGAGAGTCGAGCCGATCAAAGTAGTCCCCGCACCTTGTTTGGAATCTTAGGTACGGTAACGAACGGCGTCAAATGGCAAATTGGATTTCGAGAGCGAAGGCAAAGATTTCCTTACCAAACGAAGGGCAGTGCAAGGAATAAACGGAGGGAGCGTCGAAGCAAGCATGTTTCACGGGTTGCGCTGGCAACTACTGTGCGTATATAGATGACACGAGTCGTCTTGGCAGTGCGATGGGGCGCGCGGATTGGAAAAAGAACGGACTATCGTCGGGCTGGGCGAGTTGCTCTGGGACATGCTGCCCGCAGGAAAACAGCTTGGCGGCGCACCGGCGAATTTCGCATACGTCAGTTCGCTGTTCGGGAATCGCGCAACCGTAGCCAGCCGCGTCGGCGAAGATGAGTTAGGCGAGATTGCCATAAGTCGCCTAAGGATGCTTGGCCTCGATGATGGTTTTGTTCAACGCGATTCGGAGCACTCGACCGGCACCGCCGGGGTCTCGCTCGATGGGCGGGGTCAGCCGACTTTCACGATTTTCGAAAATGTTGCGTGGGATCACCTGGAGTGGACTCCCGAGTGGCAACAATTGGCAGCGGAAGCGGATGTGGTCTGTTTTGGATCGCTCGCGCAGCGCTCGCAGGATTCGCGAAAGACGATCCGACGTTTTGTGGAGATCACTCGCCCAGATGCCTTCAGGCTCTTTGATGTGAATTTGCGCCAGGATTACTTCTCGCGCGAGGTGCTGAGTGAATCGCTGGCACTGGCGAATCTCGCGAAGCTCAATGATGCAGAAGTGCCAGTCGTGCTCAGGACATGTGGCTTGCCGGTGAGCGGTGAAGTGGAAAATGCGCGCGTTCTATGCCGTGAATTTGGGCTCGATCTCGTTTGCGTGACCCGCGGCGATCGCGGTAGCCTGCTGGTGACGAAGGATGAGAGCGATTCACATCCCGGATGCCGAGTGGAGGTGAGCGATACGATCGGCGCTGGCGACGCATTTACCGCTGCCTTGGCCCACTATTTTGCACAAGGCGCACCTCTGGTGACAATCAATCGAATTGCGAATCGTGTTGCGTCGTGGGTCGCGTCTATGTCCGGAGGGATGCCGCGCATCTCGCGCGAAGATTTTAAACGCCAGTTCACGATGGTTGAAGGAACTCAAAGAGTGTCGTAGCGCGACAACCTTGCAGCATCCTACATGGGGCGGGAAGAAATGTTGCCCCACGCCCATTATGTCGACTGTCTATATCGCCACTTCTAACCAAGGCAAGCTCCGTGACTTCCAAACCGCCGCGGCCGCCTACAACGTGCAAATCGCGCCCGTACCGAATATCGAAAGTCTTCCGCCAGTCGTCGAAGACCAGGATACTTTCGAAGGGAATGCCCGGAAAAAAGCCGAGTGCTATAGCCGCGCAGTAGTCGGTGAGCTCGTCTTGGGTGATGATTCCGGACTCTGTGTTGAGGCGCTAGATGGCGCACCCGGTGTTATTTCCGCTCGCTATGCAGCCGTCCCGGGGACGTCAAATTCGTCCGATACCGCGAACAATGCCAAGCTGCTTGCGGAATTAGCTGATGTTCCGGACGAGAGGCGCACGGCACATTTCATTTGCGTGATTGCGGTCGCGAAAGATGGCCGTACCATTGAGCTGTTTCGCGGTCACGCCCACGGCAGGATTCTGCACGCGGCACGAGGATCTGGCGGATTTGGTTACGATCCCCTGTTTCTGTTTCCCGACCTCGGGCTGACTTTCGCCGAACTGCGCCCAGAACAGCGCATTGAATTCGGCCACCGCGGAAGAGCCTTCCGGCGATTCCTGGAGTGGTACCAGAAGCAGCACAAGATACTGTGACAGGTGAACATCCTCGCCGGTTTTCCGAACAGGCTAAAGTACTGTGATTTCTTGACTTCCGTTTGCAACCCAGAAATAATTCGTGGTTCACTGTCGCACGTGGGACCATCTTTATAGGGGTAGGTCTTCCTAAAGGAGTCTAAAAGTGGCTTCAGCGGCCAAAGTTGAGCCTGCATCGTCAACCCATGCGGGTGTACCACCGTTAAGGGCCGGTCAGGGAATTCATTTCTGGCTTCGTAAGTTGCAGTCATTAACAGGTATTGTCCCGATCGGAGCTTTTTTACTCGAACACTTCATTTCGAATGCATACGCGACGAACGGGCCACATGCGTACAACGAGCAGGTTCGTTTCCTGACAAGCCTTCCCTTCGTACCGTGGCTCGAGACAATCGGCATTTTTCTTCCGATACTGTTCCATTCGCTTTATGGGTTCTACGTGTGGTGGCGCGGCGATAGCAATGTCGGCCCGTCTTATCCGTGGCTCGGAAACTGGATGTACACGGCACAGCGCTGGACGGGCATCGTCGCCTTCCTCTACATGGGATATCACGTGTACACAATGCGTTTCAGCGGCGTCCATCTGATGACGAACTCCGCCGCAGCATTCACGAAGGTTTACGAGCACTTCCAGAATCCGCTGGTGGTGGCTTTCTACTTTGTTGGAATCATCGCGGCATCGTGGCACTTCTCATACGGCGTGTGGCTGTTTGCGGCGAAGTGGGGCATTATCACCGGCTCCAACGGTCAGAGAAAGTTCGGATATGTGTGCGCGGCACTTGGAGTGGTGTTGGTCGCAATCGGCGTAGTAACAATGGTGGCTTTTCTGACCACGCCGGCCGCACAGGTACCTGCTGTGACCGAATCCTTACTGATGCATTGAGGTTTTTCTTAGTAAGTACCCGCCGAATGGCGGACACGAAATGAGTTTGATACATGGCAATCAATCCTAAGATCATTGTGGTAGGCGGCGGGCTGGCAGGACTGGCCGCCGTGATCAAAGTGGCCGAAATGGGTGGCCAGGTTGATCTATTTTCGATCGTCCCCGTAAAGCGCTCGCACTCCGTTTGTGCACAGGGCGGGATCAACGCGGCAAAGAACTTGAAGGGCGAAGGCGACTCCACCTGGCAGCACTTCGATGACACGGTTTACGGTGGCGATTTCCTGGCAAACCAGCCGCCTGTGAAAGGCATGTGCGATGCGGCGCCTGGCATCATCGATCTGCTCGACCGCATGGGCGTACCCTTCAACCGCACCGCGGAAGGACTGCTTGATTTCCGCCGTTTCGGCGGCACGCTATTCAATCGCACCGCGTTCGCGGGTGCAACTACCGGTCAGCAGCTACTTTACGCTCTCGACGAGCAGGTGCGCCGTTACGAATCTGAAGGCAAAGTAAAGAAGTACGAGCACTGGGAGTTCCTGTCGGCCGTGGTCGATGGGAATCAGGTTTGCCGCGGTATCTGCGCCATGGACTTGCGCACGATGGAGGTTCGGACATTCCCTGCTGATGCGGTGATCATTGCGACCGGCGGGATTGGCATGATCTTCGGCAAGTCAACGAACTCGGTGGTGTGCACGGGATCAGCGCAGAGCGCGTTGTACCAACAGGGTGCGTATTACGCCAACGGCGAATTCATCCAGGTACACCCGACGGCTATCCCCGGCGAAGACAAGCTGCGGCTGATGTCCGAGTCGGCGCGAGGCGAGGGCGGGCGTATATGGGTTCCGAAACAAGCGGGTGACAAGCGGGATCCCCGCAGCATTCCTGCCAATGAGCGTTGGTACTTCCTGGAAGAGTGGTATCCGAAATACGGCAATCTCGTTCCGCGCGACGTTGCCACAAGAGCGATTTTCAAGGTGGTTTACGAGTACAACCTCGGCGTTGATGGCCAGCCGATGGTCTACCTCGACCTGACGCACATCGACCGCAAGGTGCTGGACCGCAAGCTCGAAGGCATTCTGGAAATTTACGAGAAGTTCGTTGGTGACGACCCGCGTGACGTACCAATGAAAATTTTCCCTGGCATGCACTACACCATGGGCGGCCTGTGGGTCGACTTCAACCAGCAAACAAATATCAAGGGCCTGTTTGCAGCGGGCGAGTGCGAATACCAGTACCACGGTGCCAACCGGCTCGGTGCCAATTCCCTCGTCTCATGTATATATGGCGGATTCCAGGCTGGCCCGAATGCGGTCAAGTACGCTCGTTCGCAGCAGACTTCAACTGACGGCGTGAGCAGCACGGTTTTCGATGCTGAGCGAAAGCGGCAGGAAGAAGCCAACGACATGCTGATCAGCAACCAGGGCAATGAGAATCCATTCCAACTCTGGCGCGAGCTGGGCGCGGTCATGACGAAGAACTGCACCGTGATCCGCTACAACAAGGGCCTCGAAGAAGCGGATGCAAAGCTGGTGGAACTGTTACAGCGCTTCCGCAGCGTCAATTTGAGCGACAAGTCAATGTGGGCGAACACGAGCTTCGTGTTCACGCGACAGCTCTACAACATGTTGCAACTTTCGCGTGTGGTAGCGCAGGGGGCGGCACTCAGGAACGAGTCGCGCGGTGCGCATTACAAGCCGGACTTCCCCGAACGTGACGATCAGAATTTCCTTAAGACTACGAAGGCGTACTTCGCGCCCGATGCGGATGAACCACGGTTTGAGTTCGAGCCGGTGGATGTTTCCTTGATTCCACCCCGTCCGCGTCGGTATGACGTCGCGAAGTAGATTTGGTTCGTGCTTGATGGTCAGCGCTTGGTGATCGGCCTACCGACACCGAACGCGCGCGCAGCATTAAGTTTTCTTACTTTATTGGTTATGGCGATTTTAGATGGCAAATAACAACACGGTATTGATCAAGGTAAAGCGACAGAAGGATCCGAAGTCCGCTCCCTATTGGGAAGAGTTCGACATCCCCTATCGCTCAGGCATGAACGTCATTTCGGCCCTGATGGACGTCGCGCTGAATCCGGTGACGCGCACTGGACAACCTACGACGGCAATCGCATACGATTCGAATTGTCTGGAAGAAGTGTGCGGGTCGTGCGCGATGCTGATCAACGGTCGGACGCGAATGGCTTGTTCCGCGCTGGTGGACGACCTGGAGAAGCCGATCTCCATTGAGCCTTTCACCAAATTTCCCGTTATACGTGACCTGCAGGTGGATCGCAGCGTGTTATTTGAGAACCTGAAGCGGGTGAAGGCATGGGTTCCGGTCGATGGAACCTATGACCTCGGGTCCGGCCCGCGGCTCTCTCCAGTAGAGCAGGAACAAGCGTATCCGCTCTCGCGATGTATCTCGTGCTGCTGCTGCATGGAAGCCTGCCCGCAGTTCAACGAGCAAACCGGATTTGTTGGCGCTGCAACGATTTCTCAGGTAAGGCTCTTCAACACTCATCCCACTGGCAAGGCGCTGAAGACGGAACGCCTGAGGGCGTTAATGGGCGATGGCGGAATTCATGAATGCGGATACGCGCAGAATTGCGTGGAAGTCTGCCCCAAAGAGATTCCGCTTACGCAATCGATAGCCGAGGTGGGAGGCCAAGTGATGCTACAGGCTTTCAGAGATCTACTCCGAAAATAGCGTCGCCGCTGCGAACAGAGGGGAACGCAGGGCTGGTGCGGGAATGCCGGGTCCACACTACAATATAGATGTGGGAGGGCCCTGTGGATAAGCTCAAGTTGTTGCTCGCGCACCTGCGAAATATTAAAGATCCCAAACTGCGCACGGCCTGGGCAGTTGCTATTACAGCGGATATCGCGCAATGGGTTCTCTTCCCTTTCTTCGCCGCCGGCGCACCCTCTCCGCTCGATGATCTTCTTGACGTGGCAGTCGCAATCATCCTGACGCGCTTGCTGGGATGGCACTGGGCCTTTTTGCCAACCTTCGCCGCGGAACTGCTGCCTGGTCTGGACTTGTTGCCGACGTGGACTGCGGCGGTGTTTTTCATCTCGCGTAGCCTCGCAACTGACGTTGAACCCGAAATCATTCCTCCAGGCACAGCCGCGTCGCGGTAACTAACGGTAGTTACTCAAAGGTAACTTACGACAGTAAGACCCCTACGCGTTTCCGCCTCTTGAAATGTCTTGCGAATCAATGCGCCGTAAGTGTGCACCGAAGGCAGTTACGTAACGCTGCGCCGTGATCTTTAGGTCCATAGACCAATGTAACGGATACGGTTTTTGCATACCCTGGTTTACAATCGCGCACGTACTTGCATCTGATTCAAACGGCTGAGGGCTCTTAAACTTGCGTCGCATCCACTTCGTGATCACGGCCTTGCTGCTTGGTGCAACCACGGTTCCGGCTTTTGCGCTGCACGCTACTACGGCAAAACACCGTCATACACGTCATTTCCGACGGACCAGACACGTCTACTGGAACCCGGTGTTCCGCGGCACGCACGACGCGCTGATCCGCGAGAATGCGGTACTGGATGAGCTGCAACTGCCTCGAATCGAGAACGAGGAGCAACTGGTGCAGTTGGAGCAGTCGGAAGAACTCGTGCCGTTAAGGTCCAGCAACTATCTCACTGTTGCGACGAATCTGACAGAAACCCGCCGGTATTGCCGTCCTTGGACGCGCGACTTCGTCGAGGATTTCAGCCAGGACTTCTATAACGAATTTCACCGGCCCATCACTGTAACGTCCGCGGTCCGTACCGTTCAACAGCAGCACAAGCTGCGCCGCCACAATCGCAACGCTGCGCCCGAGTTGGGCGATACCGCTTCCACCCACCTGACTGGGGTGACGATCGATATCCTGAGGCGCGGCCTGACGCGCAAGCAGATGCAGTGGGTGAATGCGTATTTCATGCCGCTGAACGACCAGGGTCTGATTGCGCCAGTGGAAGAGCGGCGCCAGCCAGTGTTCCATATCATGGTTTTTAACCAGTACAGCGATTGGCGCGAGCAGAAAAAGCTCGGCAACGAGAAGATGGCTGCGTCACCGCAGGTGCTCGATGTTTCGGGCACATCAGCTCCCGCTCAACTACCTGGCGAACACTGAAACGACTCCGATAATTGTCTATAGGCTTTCAAGATGACTTTTTGAGGCGCAAGCTGCGAAAATGTCGCGCGGAGGTCTAACTGGATGAAAAAGAGTTTCGGATTCTTACTGCCCCTCGCCCTGATCGTCTCTGCTGCGGCGCAAACAGCACCCAAGCCCCACCCGACCGCGATCATAGAAACTACCATGGGAAACATCACGTGTGAGCTGTTTCCCGACAAGGCTCCCATGACCGTGGCCAACTTCATCGGTTTGGCTACCGGTACCAAGGACTGGATCAACCCGGCTTCGCATGTAAAAAAGCACGGTGTTCCCCTTTATGACGGGACGATATTCCATCGCGTGATTCCCGACTTCATGATCCAAGGCGGTGATCCCCTTGGCAATGGGGTAGGTGACGCCGGTTACACATTTAAAGATGAATTCAGCGATCTGCGCTTCGATATTCCCGGACGTCTGGCGATGGCCAACAGCGGTCCAAACACAAACAGTTCGCAGTTCTTCATTACGCAAGTCCCCACGCCCCATCTCAATAACCGCCACACGATCTTCGGACAGTGCAGCCCGGTGTCGCTGATCGGGGAGATTGCGCGCCAGCCCCGGAACCAGACGACCGATCGTCCATTCCGGCCTGTAAAGATCAACCACATCAAGATCATTCAGGCGGGGCAGACTGCGTCGGCGCCGAAAACGATCGCTACGTCCACCAAGAAATAGTTGATCCGCTACAATGTTGTGAAACGGCGGCCCACCCGGCCGCCAGTTTTTTGCGGTGAGAAAGGAATCTATGGCACGTCAGCCGGGAACGTACGCAATCTTCGAAACTTCTGAAGGAAATATCGTGGTTCGCCTGTTTGAAAAAGACGCTCCTAAAACGGTAGCAAACTTTGTGGAACTCGCCGAAGGTAACCGCGAGTGGACGCATCCGGTGAGCCGGAAGAAGTCAAAGGATCCGCTGTATAACGGAACCATCTTCCATCGTGTGATTCCGAATTTCATGATCCAGGGCGGAGATCCAGCTGGCACGGGTTTCGGAGGACCGGGATATCAGTTCGAGGATGAAACTAAGGGCTCACCACATAAGTTCGATAAGCCGGGCAAGGTGGCGATGGCTAATGCCGGTCCGAATACGAATGGGTCGCAGATCTTCATTACGGTCGCGGCTACCCCGTGGTTGACGGGAAATCACACCATCTTCGGAGAAGTGGTGGAAGGACAGGATGTGGCCGATAAAATCTCGAAGGTGGCCAAGAATCGGCAGGATAAACCGCTGCAAGACGTCACGGTAAAGGCGGTGAAGATCGAGAGAGTCTAAGGGGAAATTGGTAATTGAGTAATTTGTAATTTGACAATTGAAAACCGAAGCGGTGCCCGGTCTTATGCGCTCGTGATAAGCATTAAAGCGATCCCAGGTTAGCGCCGAGCAGAACGGTGCGAACCTGGGACATCAGAAAGAAGCAGCCAGACCTTTTACACGCCAATTACGGCGACGAGTTCTTTCACTGCGCCGGCGCTCTTCTGCAGGGCGGCCTGCTCGTCCGAAGTCAGCTTGATCTCAAGAATTTGCTCAATTCCCTTCGCACCCAATTTGCAAGGCACGCCGACAAATAATCCTTTAATCCCATATTCCCCGTTTAGATAAGCAGCGCAAGGAAGGATCTTCTTCTTGTCTTTCAGGATTGCTTCGACCATTTCTGTGAAGGCAGCCGATGGCGCGTAATAAGCACTGCCGGTCTTGAGATATTTCACGATTTCTGCGCCGCCATCGCGCGTACGTTGCACCAGGCGCTCGATCGTCGCTGCATCCATCAGTTCGGTTATAGGAATGCCAGCTACAGTCGAATAGCGTGCAAGGGGAACCATTGTGTCGCCATGACCGCCGAGCACGAACGCTGTAACGTTCTCGACGCTGACTTTCAGTTCGTCGGCGATAAAAGTGCGAAAACGCGAAGAATCGAGCACGCCAGCCATACCGATAACGCGCTCGCGCGGGAAGCCGCTAAGTTTGTAGGCGGCTTGGGCCATCGCATCCAAAGGATTGGAAACGATGATCAGGATGCAATGCGGAGAATGCTTCACCACCTTGGAGACCACGTCAGACATGATTTTGTGGTTTGTATTGAGCAGGTCGTCACGACTCATGCCGGGCTTACGCGGAACACCTGCTGTGATCACGACGATATCGGAATTGGCGGTGTCGGCATAATCGTTGGTGCCAAGCACGTGCGAGTCTTTCTTTTCGATCGGCATGGCTTCCAGCAGATCAAGCGATTTGCCTTGCGGTACGCCATCGAGAATATCGATCAGGACCACGTCCGCCAGTTCCTTGGCCGCGATCCAGTGCGCACCGGTAGCCCCCACGTTACCTGAGCCCACAACCGTTACCTTGTTACGCATGAGGAAGTCCTTTCTATCAATCGGGTCCACTTCATCTAGAAATGCTTGTTGCCAAACTAGCTTGCAGCAGATAACGAAACGTCCATATTTTTTATGACGTAGTCGGCGAACTCGCTGGTCTTAACCTTCGTCGCTCCTTCCATCATGCGATGGAAGTCGTAGGTAACCTTCTTCTGCTCAATGGTACGCCGCATGCCTTCTTCAACCAGACGCGCCGCCTCTGACCAGCCGAGGAAGTCGAGCATCATCACACCGGACAGGATGACTGAGCCAGGGTTAATGACGTCCTGATCGGCGTACTTCGGAGCCGTGCCGTGGGTGGCTTCAAAAATGGCGTATCCATCGCCGATGTTGGCACCCGGTGCGATACCGAGTCCGCCGACCTGAGCTGCGCAGGCATCGGAGATATAGTCCCCGTTGAGGTTGGGCGTAGCAAGGACTGAGTATTCATCAGGCCGGGTTACCACCTGCTGGAAGATCGAATCGGCTATGCGATCGTTGATCATCAGCTTCGATTTCCACTTACCGTTTCCATGCGAGGGGTAGATGGAATCGAGCACTCCTTTCACTTCCTTGTAGAGTGCGTCGCGGAAGTCCTGGGTGGCATATTCGAGTCCGGGTTCAATCATCGCGGCGTTCTGCTCAACGGAGAGGGTTGGATTCTTGTCTTTGTTATCTAGAATCCAACTTTCGCGCTCGGTTACAACGCGATCGCGAAATTCCTGCGTCGCCAATTCATAACCCCACTCGCGAAAAGCCCCTTCCGTAAACTTCTGAATATTGCCCTTGTGTACAAGGGTGACCGATTTCCGCTTGTTGCTTAGAGCGAACTCAATCGCTCGGCGCACGAGGCGCTTGGTTCCGGAAACCGAAATCGGCTTAATGCCGACGCCAGAATCGGGGCGAACCTTCTTCTTGCCGTCCTTTAACATGTCGTTATTGAGGAAGTCTATAAGGCGCTTCGCTTCGGGTGTTCCCTGCTTCCACTCGATCCCCGCGTACACGTCTTCCGTGTTCTCGCGGAAGATCACGATATCCATCAAATCAGGACGCTTCACCGGCGATGGTGCGCCGTAATACTTCACCGGACGGACGCAGGCATAGAGGTCGAGGATCTGACGAAGCGCGACGTTAAGAGAGCGAATGCCGCCACCGACAGGCGTTGTAAGAGGTCCCTTGATGCCGACGCGGAGCTCCTTCATGGCAGCTACAGTATCGTCGGGCAGCCACGTTTTGAACTTCATCATTGATTTCTCGCCCGCGAACACCTCATACCACACGATGCGGCGCTTGCCGTGGTAAGCCTTCTTTACTGCGGCGTCGAACACCCGCACGGAAGCTTTCCATATGTCTCTCCCGGTTCCGTCACCTTCGATAAAAGGAATGATCGGATTATCAGGGACGGTATAGCTGCCATTGGTGTACGAGATCCGGGTTCCATCATTGGGAACCGGAAGGCCGTTGAAAGAAGACGTCATCAGAACCTCCAGAGAAAATTTGCCGCTATTGTTCCGGCGAAATGATACATGGCCGGACACACACCATTTCACGACACAGATCACACCCAGGTGTGATGAGCGCGTCCTGACTCCGGCACACAGCTCTCTGTGTAAGACCGAAACCGGACGGAAAGGCCGGGAGTTGGTGCAGGAACTAAGTCATCCGGAATGACGGAGATGCAGCCTCCGGACGTGTGATCATCATATCCTACTGGCGACAGCGCGCGCGAGAAGAAAGGTCCGCCGCCAAAGTGCGCTGCGTCACACCAAAATGGCAAAGCAATTAGGCAGAGAAGCGGGATGCATGTATACTGCTTATGACGCTAGTGGCCACGGTTCGCTTGTGGTGCGGCAGTCCGACCTAAACACCCGGCCTGGTTTTATCTCCGCTATTCCTGCTCTCCGTTTGTTTCAAGCGCCAAATTAAAAGAAGTGAGCGACTTCTATTTGTCGCGATGGCACCTGAGTGTGCGGCGCAAGAGGTCTCTCCAGGAAAGTACGATTCGAATGACAAGTTTCACTGAAATGCCTCTCTCAGCTGGCCTCCAGCACAGATTGAAGGCAAACAATTTTTACAATCCAACCCCAGTACAAGAGGCGGTGATCCCGCACGCTTTAGAGGGTAAGGACATTCTGGCAACGGCGCAGACCGGCACGGGTAAGACCCTCGCGTTCTTGCTGCCAGTCATCGAGCGGCTGCAAAAAAGCACTGCAGCACGCACCGTTGAAGTTCTGGTGCTGCTGCCGACGCGCGAACTGGCGCTGCAGGTTGAAGAACAATATGACGCACTGCGCGGCAAGAAGCTGGCGAAAGCGGCTGTCGTGATTGGGGGCGTACCAGAGAAACGCCAGATCCAGGCGATTCGCTCTGGTGCACAGGTGGTAATCGCCACCCCCGGACGTCTGGAAGATCTATTAAGTCGCAAATTGGTCGATCTACGCCGCGTTTGCATGCTGGTTCTGGACGAAGCCGACCGCATGCTGGATATGGGCTTCCTCCCTGCTCTACGAAGGATCGCAGCGGTACTGCCGAAAGATCGTCAGACCCTGTGTTTCTCCGCAACGCTCGAAGCTTCGGTTGCCGGACTGGTAAGCGACTACACACGGAATCCGGTGCGCATCGCTCTAGGCTCGACTCTTAAGCCTGCCGAAAGCGTCGAACTGCACGCCTTCGAAGTTTCCCCGACTGAGAAGTTCGGGCTGTTAACGCAATTATTGCGTGATGAACAGGGTCGAACTCTGATCTTCGCGCGCACCAAACGCGGCACGGAGCGCCTTGCAAAAAACCTGATCCGGGATGGATTCCTCGCGGCTATGATTCATGGCGATCGTTCCCAGTCACAGAGAATCTCCGCGCTCAACGGATTCGAGGAAGGCCGCTTTAAGGTGCTGGTTGCTACGGACGTTGCATCTCGGGGCATTCACGTACAGGATATAGCGCACGTGATTAACTATGACTTGCCGGCTATCCCGGAGGATTTCATTCACCGTGTGGGACGAACGGGCCGCGCCGGTGCACGGGGACGAGCGTCGACACTGGTTTCCTCGGCAGAGATGCTGGAACTGAAGAACATCGAGAAAGCGCTGAAACTGCGGCTGGAACGCAAACGGATGGATCGCGAGCGACTGGCTGTGAAGGGCGCTGCCCGGGTAAATACCCTCGCCAGCAGGACGTTGGCAGCGATGCCGGGTGAGGTCTTCGCCTAAGGCGCCGCGTGTCTTCAATTCGGGAAACTCAGGTATGCTTCGGTTTTCACTTGCCGCGGAGTTTCCCGCTGTATACAGTTAAGTTCTGTTTTCGCTCTGCTTCGCTGCTGCTTCGCGTTCACTGCGTAATCAGGTAGACGGGCCCCAACTCGCACCCGCCCCGATGGTTTTCAATCTCGGATCTCGACCACTACTCAGAGCCCATTCCAGCTTATGGAATTCGGAAGGAACATCCTGTGAAGAAACTCTACGTCGGCAATTTCTCATTCGCGACAACTGAAGCTGATCTCCGCGATCTGTTCTCACCATTTGGTGCAGTAGAAAGCGTTTCCGTGGTAACTGACCGCGATACAGGCCGTTCGCGCGGGTTTGGATTCGTAGAAATGGCAAATGACAATGAAGCGGAGGCCGCCATCACAGGTCTGAGTGGTAGAGAAGTCGGCGGCCGGGCATTGACCGTGAACGAAGCGCGTCCTAAAACAGAGCGCGGCGGCGGTGGCGGTGGACGAGGCGGTTTTGGCGGGGGGCGTCGCGACGATCGCGGCGGCCATGGTGGCCGGGGACAACGGCGAGAACCGCGCTGGTAGATTAAACTCCAGGTTTGATCGGGGCTTCCCCGGAAGCCTCGATCCGAAAATCCCTACGCAAGCTGGGCGATCACCGATAGCACGCATCGCTTTTATCTCTGCAATATCCTTCCTTACGGTCCAGTACGGAAGAGTAAGATAAAGGTTCACCGCAAACGTAAGTCAGGATCGCTTGGTATGCGGGACTGAGATCAGAAAGGAATACCGGGAGCCGAATTCCTCTTTATGGATTTCGACCAGCTGGAAACATTCCTGGAGGTAGCCCGCCTCAGCAGTTTTTCACGCGCGGCAGAGAAACGTTTCAGAACTCAGCCCGCCATTTCTGCACAGATTCGGGCGCTGGAAGAAGAGGTCGGGGCGAAGCTGCTGGATCGCTCCGGTGGGAAAGTTGCGCTCACCAGTCCCGGAAAGATATTCCAGAAATACGCAGAGGACACGATCCAGGCTCGCCGGTCGATGCTGACAGCGATTGCCGAAATGGAGCGCGTCCCGCGAGGCGAAATAATCGTTGGCGCAAACGAAGGGACGTGTCTCTACATACTACCGGAAGTTTTCGCCAGCTTTAAAAAGCAATACCCCAATGTCGCGGTAAACATCCGCCGCTTCGAATCGTCAAAAGTACTGGAGTCGGTCATCGAGCACGTGATCGATTTTGGGGTGGTGTCATTGCCCGTTCCCGACAATCGACTGACTGTGGTACCGATCCACCGCGATGAACTCGTGGTGGCCTGCTCCCCCCAGCACCCGTTGGCGAAATCGAAGACGGTAGATGTGGCCACTTTAGCCGAATATCCCTTATTGCTCCCTAAATATGGACGAACGCGGGAAGCAATCGATGACCTTTTCCACGAACGGCGCCTGAAGCCGAATGTTTCAATGGATCTCGATTCCAGCGAATTGCTAAAGCGATTCGCCGCCGCGGACGTAGGTATTGGGCTGATCCCTCGTTCCAACGTTCAGGAAGATGTGAAGGCGAAAATCCTGGTGGCTCTGACGCTTTCGGACGTGCAGTTGCGCCGCGATCTTGCACTTGTTTTCCGTAAAGATAAAGCCCTGAGCCGCGCCGCAATGGCGTTTATGGATATCGCCGTCCGGCAAAAGAAGGTAGAGCACGCGCTGGCGCAGGTAACGAAGTAGCACGCCCCCCTCACCCCCATTTACGCTCTGTTAACAAATGTGAAATTTTCCAGCTGGTGTTTTTTTCTATGCCTTCGCAGCGCTCGCACGTGTTAACTTTTGGAGTTTCCCATTTATATCGGCGGAGGAACAGGAATTGGCAAAAGACATGGTCCCCAAGCGCATCTTTCTCACCAAGGGAGTGGGAAAGCATAGAGAGCGGCTGACGTCATTTGAGCTGGCTCTGCGCGATGCAGGGATCGCCGCACAGAATCTAGTTCGAGTTTCCTCGATCTTCCCTCCTAATTGCAAAATGATCAGCCGCAAAGAAGGTTTGCAATATCTTGATCCTGGTCAGGTCACGTTTGCCGTGGTGGCGGAAAATTCCACGCGGGAACCCCACCGCCTGCTGGCTTCGAGTATTGGCGTGGCGATTCCAGCGGACAGAAATGTCTACGGCTATCTCAGCGAGCACCACTCTTTCGGAGAAACCGAAGATGCCGCAGGAGACTATGCCGAAGAACTCGCAGCGGAAATGCTGGCGACGACGTTGGACGTGGAATTCGATCCCGACAAGTCCTGGGACGAGAAGAAGCAGATTTACCGCCTGTCGAATAAGATTGTGCGCACGATGAATATGACGCAGTCGGCGGTAGGAGACAAAAAAGGCCGCTGGACAACGGTAATCGCTGCGGCAATCCTGATTTTCGAGTAGCCTGCGCAAAGCTCAGCCGCTGATCGACGCAGACTGATAACGATTGATTTCCTGAATCGCCATTCAGAAAGCCGGCATTATCCGCGTAAATCAGCGGCTCTGTTGTCACGATTTCTTATGCAAGCGCTCCAGCACAGCTCCCACAATCAGCGGTAGACCTACCGTGGCATCCAACAGCACCTCGCCGAACTTTCCCCCTTCCTCAGGCGGCACGAATTTTCCCCACGAGACCGCTTCCGTGTAAGGGCTTCCCGAGAGGCCTCCCCACTGCACCGGTTCCGGACAAATCCGCAGGCCGTAGTGGTAGCGTTTCAGCGGAATATCTTCCCCGCCCCGGCGAACACGCAATTCGCAATATGGCCCGAATTGTTGGGACCAGTTACGAGGTACGCCACCGCCGATTGTGAAAATGCCCAGGCGCTTTTGCCGAAGCAACGTGTCTGCAAAGAAGTTCAAATCTTCAAAAGGATCATAGCGTAGCAGTGGACGGCTCTCTTTTTTACGCTTGCGATTGTGCAGGGCGAAATCAAGCCCCATCTCCGAATCGGTAAATGCCGGAACAAACACGGGAACGTTCTTTTCATAGGCGGAGCGCAAAATGCCTCGCCCGTCTGCGTGCTTGTGCAGATATTCCCCGATGTTGCGGTTCAGCTTGTAGGAACAGACTGTCTCGTTGTGATCCCATTTATCGAGGAGGGGAGCGACGATCCCCTCCACGAAATCCAGGTTCGTCTCCGGCTCCAGGGTGTCGTAAACGCGGTTGTATCCAGCCTCATAGAGCTCCACATCGTTGAGCTTGGCATCGTAGACGAAATGCGAACGACCGGCCGCCTCGACAAGTCCATGCGCCATAAGCGCACCAGTTGAGACAACGGCCTTAATGATTCCGTTGTCGATCAGATCGCAGATGACCACGCCCTGCTTCGCTACTGTCATGGCCCCGGCAAGCGTCATGACGACGAAGCAGTCCCGGTCGCGTGCCATGGCTTCCAGCACGTCGGCCCCGATACCTATCTCACGCGCGGTGAAGGCCGTCTTGCCCATAGCCCGCACCAGATCGTCGACGCCGTGAATTTTGGAGAGATCGAGTGGTTCCAGCGGAACCAGTTTGTCTTTGAATGGATCGTGTAACTCGCGGTCGATACCAGTTCCTTCTTGATGCTGATGATGGCTATGTTTATCGTGCGACACTATGACTCCTCATGGTTGCGACATCTGCGCCGCTTCGCTCCAGCAAACTTTCCAAGCTACAGAAACGTGAACACCGCAGTCAATGACATAACACCGCATGTGCTGATGTTCACATTCGTTCAATATTGCGCCGGCCTTTTGTTCTTGCTCGAATGCTATTCTATGAATCGAATTTACGGAGATCGAATACTTGGCAGCCGAGTCCTACAAGGTCGGCCTGGTGCAGATGCGATGTGGTCCAGAGCCTGAAGAGAATCTGGAACACGCAATGGAGATGGTGCGCGAAGCCGCAGGCAAGGGTGCGAACGTGGTGTGCTTGCCCGAACTGTTCATGACTCAGTATTTCTGCCAGCGTGAAGAACACGGCTTCTTCGATTTGGCTGAGCCAGTTCCCGGCCCTACAACTACAAGGCTTTCGCAGCTCGCGCGTCAACAGGGCGTAGTGCTGATTGCTTCTCTCTTCGAAAAACGCGCACCCGGTATTTATCACAACACGGCTGCCGTGTTTGACGAAGACGGATCGTTAAAGGGCATCTACCGCAAGATGCACATACCTGACGATCCGCTTTACTACGAGAAGTTCTATTTCACCCCCGGCGACCTGGGTTTCAAGGCGATCGACACAAATGTAGGTAAAGTTGGCACATTGGTTTGCTGGGATCAGTGGTATCCGGAAGGCGCACGGTTGACAGCGCTGCAGGGTGCGAACGTACTGTTCTATCCGACAGCCATTGGATGGCATCCCTCCGAGAGACAAGAGTGGGGCGAAGCACAACACGATGCATGGCGGACAATCCAACGGGCTCATGCGATTGCGAATGGAGTTTACGTGGCGGTGGTGAATCGTGTGGGACATGAAACGGGAAATATCCGAGGTAATGAAGCAAAGGGAGCAGGCCTCGATTTCTGGGGAGGATCGTTCATCGCCGATGCTTTTGGGCGCGTCATTGCGGAAGCCTCGCACGATAAAGAAGAAATCCTGATCGGCAAAGTCGATTTGAAAAAGATGGAAGAAATACGCCGGAATTGGCCGTTCCTTCGCGATCGTCGTATCGACAGCTACACACCCATCACGCAACGTTTTATCGACTGAAATTGGCCAGCACGCGCACAACTCAAATTGCAGCTTCCCGCACCCCGGCGGAACTTGGTTACCGAATGCCTGCCGAATGGGAGCCTCACTCCGCCACGTGGCTGGCTTGGCCACATCATAAGGCTGACTGGCCGGGCAAATTTCAGCCGATCCCGTGGGTGTTTGCGGAAATCGTGCGATATCTCTCGCGCTGTGAGCGGGTAGAGTTGCTGGTCCGGGATGAAGAGGAAGAAGCCTTCGCACGCAAAGTACTCCGTTTTACTGGTATTGCCCTGGACGAGGAGCGCCATAGCCCGAGGATGAACGGCGTCTGTTTTCATCGATGGGCCACCGATCGAATCTGGACACGTGACTATGGAGCAATCTTCGTTCGCCGAGCAAATGGGTCCATGCGGCACGCCCAGTCGCAGTTTTCATTGGGAACGACGAACTGGAAATTCAACGCATGGGCAAAGTATCCCAACTCTAAGAACGACGACAAGATCGCGGGCCGCATTGCGCGCTTGCTCAAACTGCCTGAATGGCAGCCTTTGTCGGATGGAAAGAGAGTAGTGCTCGAGGGCGGCAGCATCGACGTTAATGGCCTTGGAACATTAATCACAACGGAGGAATGCCTGCTGAGCGACGTACAGCAACGCAACCCCGGCTTGTCGCGTGAAGACGTCGAAAAGGTTTTCGCGGATTATCTGGGTATCAAGAACGTTATTTGGCTCGGGCGAGGCATTGTCGGTGACGACACGCATGGCCACGTGGATGACATTGCGCGCTTTGTTGCGCCCGATACCGTTGTGGCTGTGGTGGAACCGAATCCGAAAGACCCCAACCACAAACCGCTGAAGCAGAACCTGCAGACGCTGCGGCGAGCAGTGGATCAGGATGGCAAGCCGCTAAAGATAGTCGAGATGCCTATGCCGGCGCCGGTCTACTTCCGCGGCCAGCGCTTGCCTGCCAGTTACGCAAATTTTTATATCGCGAATGGCGTGGTGCTGGTGCCGGTGTTTAACGATCCGAATGATCGGATTGCTTTAAACATCTTGGCGGACCAGTTTCGCGATCGTGAAGTGGTAGGTATTGGCTGTCGCGACTTTATTTGGGGCTTGGGCGCAATTCACTGCATGACGCAGCAGCAACCTGCGGGATGAGAGATCACCCGCTCGAGGGCTGCGGGCTCCACAAAATCTACTTCGCTTTCATTGCAACCAGCTCGGCGACGGCGCGATCTTTGATTGTTTCACGGTAATAAAGCGTTCGCAGATTCGGAAATGCATGCAGGAGCTCATTCTGCCGCAGTAAATGAGCCGGGTTCTTTGGTCCAGTCTCATACTGAAGCTGTTCGCCGGTGTAGGTTTTGTAGATCAGGATGCCGCCCGGCTTGAGGGCAGATTCCAGAGCGCTAAACAGATCGCGCTGCAGATAGTAGAAAACCAGCACGAGATCATACTTTTTGCGGTCGGGGCTCCAGGAATTGAGATCACGAACCAGAAAGTCGATATTCACGCCGCGCTGTTCGGCTTTCTTCTCCGCTTTTTCGAATGCGACCTCGGAAATATCGACGACCGATACCTTCCAGCGCAATTCCGCGAGCCAAATGGCGTGGCGGCCCAATCCGCCGGCAATGTCGAGGGCCGCTCCAGCCTTAGGGAATAACGGCGCAACGAAATGCTCGTAGGCTTCCAGGAGAAATGGGTCTGGTTCAAAAGAAAGATTTTCTTGCTCCGAATAACGTCGATTCCATGCGCCCCGTTCATCTGCGTCAAATTCCCAAAGCCGGTTCTCGCTGCTGGTCTCGCTCGGCATTTTCTGAGCTCCTTTCGGCCCTGTTCACCATCGTAATTGCCTCATGAGCCATCTGCAATCAGGCTCGATGTCGTTCCAACAACGTTCGCTAATTGAGCTAAAATTGCTTCAACGCATGTGGGGGAGAGTCATCTAAGCAATCTCATGGCGACCTTAAATCCGACTTTCGCACCGAAGGTTCCCAAGTTGCGTCCAGCCGATGGTGGGGGTGGACCCGTCAATCGAAATCGTGGAGGCGGCGGCGGTGGCGGCGGCGGCCGGGGTGATAACCAGCCCGACTTCGGCGAGCAGCTGCGTAAAGGCCGATTCGCTATGGCAATCGGGCTTACGGCCGTGTTTATGCTGTTTATTTCGTTCTCGAGCGCCTTCATTGTGCGGCAGTCGCTGGGTCGTTGGGATGTCCGCACACAAAGTTATATTTCTGACTGGACTCATGTTTCCCTTCCCTTGGCGCTCTTCGGATTCAACACCCTGCTCCTGATTTTGAGCAGCGTCACCTTAGAACTCGCCCGGAGGCGCACATTCCGCGAAGCTGCCTTGGCTCCTGCTACAGCAATTCCCGGTGTAGCAGTGCATAAAGAACACGGATTTCCATGGCTCGAGATCACGCTGCTTCTGGGAATCGGATTTCTTGTGGGACAGGTATCTGCCTGGCGAAATCTAGCTGAGCATGGTTTCTATTTGTCCGGGAGTCCCGGAAGTTCTTTCGCTTACATCATTACCGGAATGCACGCCCTTCACCTTGCCGGCGGGATCCTGGCGCTGCTCTATGCGGCAACGGTGATCCGATGGCGCAGCCAAGCCTTGGAACGCAGGCGCGTGGCAGTCGACGTGACCGCGTGGTACTGGCACTTCATGACCGTGCTTTGGGTTTTCATCTTCGGCCTGTTGACGCTTGCGACGTAGTTCACAATTCGAGCGCACCCGTCGCCCCTACGGCGATTGAGCGCTTCCCTGTCCTGCTCGTATAATGAGAGATTCTGCATGCCAACTTGGGCCTGCTGTGGGCAGCCCTTATGAATTACCGGCCACAATGGGGTGAGCCGGCTAGCCACGGCTGCAGTTCTGGTCCTGATGTCGACGGAAAACATTGTCGTTCGTGGCGCACGCGTCCACAATCTGAAAAACATTGATTTCGAAATACCCCACAACACCCTAACGGTGGTAACCGGCGTGTCGGGTTCGGGCAAATCTTCCCTCGCCTTCGACACGATCTATGCGGAAGGTCAGCGCCGCTACGTGGAGTCACTTTCGGCCTATGCTCGGCAGTTCCTGGAGCGAATCGAAAAACCAGATGTCGACCATATCGACGGAATCGCTCCGGCAGTTGCGATCCGCCAGAAGAATACAACGCGAAATCCCCGATCTACGGTAGCCACGGCGACGGAAATCTACGACTACCTGCGTTTGCTGTTTGCGCGTGTAGGGCGAACCCACTGCAAGCAATGTGGACGCCTGGTACAGCGAGACACTATCGATCAGACTGCTGAAGCCGTACTTGCGCTTGGGGAAGGAATGCGGGTCCAAGTGTTGTTTCCCTTGCAGGTCGCGCAGCAAGCTCCGGAAATAGAGAAGAAACCGAAGGGGCGTAAGAAGAAAGCCGCGGTGACTTCGCCGAACTCGGAACTGCTGAAATCAAAGCTCTTTGAGCTTCGGAAAAAAGGCTTTACGCGCCTTTACCAAGGCGGTCAGGTTTTCGAATTCTCAACCCCTGAATCGCTGTTGGACGTGAACTTCAATGAGCCGGTATGGATTCTTGTTGACCGCCTCGTGATCTCCTCCGACATACGCTCACGCATCGTGGATTCTATCGAGATTTGCTATCGAGAGGCAGGCGCGGTCATCTTTGAGACAGCGCCCAGCGAGGGCGACCCGCAGCGCCTTCGCTTTTCACAGAGATTCGAATGCAAGCACTGCCATCTCAAGTACGAAGAGCCTGAGCCGCGACTGTTTTCGTTCAACAACCCGTACGGCGCCTGCCCGCGCTGCCAGGGATTCGGTAACACAATCGATTTCGATTTGGATCTCGTGATTCCGGATAAGTCGCTTACCCTTCAGCAAGGGGCGATTGAACCGTGGACGAAGCCGAAGTACCGGTCGCTCGGTAATGAGATGAAACGCTATGCGAAGCAGGCCGGCATTCCTCTTGATGTGCCGTGGGCTGACCTCGATGCAGAGCAGCGGAGCGTGATCATCAATGGCGATGCTCGCTTTTGGGGTATTCGCGGATTCTTCGAGCACCTGGAGCGCAAGAAGTACAAGCTGCACGTGCGCGTGTTCCTGAGTCGGTATCGCGGCTATTCCACATGCAGCACCTGCGCCGGAGCGCGACTGCGCCCGGAGGCGCGGCTGGTGAAACTTGGCGGAAGAGACATCTGCCAAATTTGTGCAATGACCGTAGAAGAAGCTGGCGAATTCTTCCAAAAGGTGGACCTGACGCGAGAAGAAGCGGATATTGCCGAAAAGATTCTGGACGAAGTTCGTGATCGTCTGAAATTCTTGCAGGAAGTCGGGTTGGAGTACCTGACGCTGGATCGCTTGTCCTCAACCCTCAGCGGAGGCGAGGCGCAGCGCATTCAACTTGCGACTTCCTTGGGCTCGCGACTAGTAGGAACACTTTACGTGCTCGATGAACCGTCAATCGGGCTTCATAGCCGCGACACCGAGAGGCTCATCAAGATCCTGCAAGAGCTGCGCAATTTGGGAAACACAATTCTGGTCGTCGAGCACGATCCTGAAATCATGAAGTCGAGCGATCGGATTCTTGACCTGGGTCCTGGCGCTGGAGAAAACGGCGGCAAAGTCATCGCTACGGGAACCTACGACGCAATCAAGCACGCGTCCGGATCACTAACCGGACGCTATCTGGCGAATGAACTTCATATTCAAATCCCCGGACAGCGTCGCAAGCCTGGGAAACAGGTCCTTAAGCTGACTGGAGCAAAAGAGCACAATCTGAAGAATATCAGCCTGACTATTCCGTTACGTATGCTGGTGGCGGTGACTGGCGTTTCCGGATCGGGGAAATCGACGCTGGTGCACGACGTTCTTTACCACGCACTGGCGGCTGCTACAAAGCAAACCAATGGGTCAGTGCCGACTTCACACGTTCTAGCCAATCTGGACGGCACGCAGTGGGTGGATGAAGTGGTGCTGGTGGATCAGTCGCCCATCGGGCGGACACCACGATCCAACCCCGTCACGTATATCAAAGCGTTTGACTCCATCCGCGACCTGTTTGCTTCGTTGCCGGAGGCGCAGAAGCGCGGTTTCAACGCCGGGCACTTCTCTTTCAACATACCAGGTGGACGCTGTGAAACCTGCCAGGGCGACGGCACGGTTACGGTTGAAATGCAATTTCTGGCTGACGTGGAGTTGGTCTGCGAAGACTGCAAGGGGACCCGCTACAAGCCACAAGTGCTCGGCGTCCGTTATAAGGGCAAGAACATTCATGAAGTGCTGAATTTAACGGTGCGCGAAGCGCTGCAGTTCTTTTCCGGAATTCCGAAAATCACGGATAAGTTGAGAGTCCTGGAGGAAGTGGGCTTAGGTTATCTGCGCCTGGGCCAGTCAGCAACGACTTTGAGCGGCGGTGAAGCGCAGCGCATGAAGCTCGCAGCCCATCTGCAAGGCAAGAAACGCATCATGGCGAACTCTGAGGAAGAGAAGGCCGAGCAGGAGCGCAAGCAGCCGCGAATTCTATATATTTTCGACGAGCCCACCACGGGGCTCCACTTTGACGATGTGAGCAAGCTACTGGCCGCTTTTCGGCGATTAATTGATGCAGGCGGCTCGATTATCGTGATCGAACACAACTTGGACGTGATCAAAACTGCGGATTGGGTGATTGATTTGGGCCCCGAAGGCGGAGAGCGCGGTGGCAACGTAGTGGCGGCTGGAACGCCCGAGGATGTAGCTAACGTCGAAAAGTCGTATACCGGCCAGTGGCTCTCGCGCATCCTAGGTAACGGAGCTGAATTGCGGAGCGACAACAGTTCCCACTGATTTTTCGTGCACCGTGCGGTATCTTTGTAGGTCGCGCCTTACCAGTTCATGAGGAAAGTGGCCCCATCCAAGGCAATTGTCGCGGTTCTCCTTTTCGTATCCTTCCCTGCCCTCAGTCAGCAAACCGGCCGTACCGTTCGCCATCACCAGGAAGCCGTTGCAGATCCCCTCGCGGTGCAACTCGATGAAGCGGAACGCGCCCTGGAAAAGAACGATTTTGTCGGGGCCGAAAAGCTCCTTCAGAGCGCTGTCAGCAAAGATCCGAAGAACTATCGCGCCTGGTACGATCTGGGTTACGTCTACACGGCAACCAATCGCCGACTCGAAGCCGTGGAAGCATATCGAAAATCCATAGCTGCGAACCCCCAGGTATTCGAATCCAACCTCAATCTTGGACTGCTACTGGAACAGATGAACGATGTGGAAGCTGCGAGGTACTTGACTGCCGCTATTGCGCTAAAGCCTGCTTCGCATCCTGAACAAAGTCTGGCGCAGGCGTATCTGTCGTTGGGGCATGTGATCCAGAAGGACAAACCCGAGGAGGCCTTGAAGGCGTATCGGCTTGCAGCTGAGTTGCAGCCGCAAGATCCGGCGCCGCATCTGCAGGCCGCGATCCTGTTGCAACAGCAACAGAATTTCTCCGAAGCGGCCGCGGAGTTTCAACGTGCGATGGAGCTCGATTCCGGGAGCGACGATGCTGTTGCGGGTTTCGTCAGCGCGTCTTCGCGGTCGGGACAACTGCCCCAGGCGGAATCGCTGTTACGAACCCTGATTGCAAAACAACCGACCAGTGGGACGTTGCATGTCCAACTCGGCCGCGTTCTCGCCGCACAAAACAAGAATGATGAAGCGATCAGCGAGCTGTCGCGAGGTTTAGAACTGGCACCGGCAGACGCCAAGGCGAATGAAGAATTGATCCAGCTATTACTTGCACAGAAGAAATACTCAGAAGCTCTGCCATACTTGAAGGTGGCTGTACAGACGAATGATGGCGATCCAAATCTGCACTACCTTTTGGGGACGACATATATTCGCAACAAGAATTTTCCTGAAGCGCAGGACGAACTAATCAAAGCAGTGAAATTGAAATCTGATTTCGGACAGGCATATAACGATCTGGCATTCGCTGCCTCCGAAAACAAGAACTTTAAGCTTTGCGTGATGGCCCTGGATGCGCGTGCGAAATTTCTCCCAGAAACGTCGTTCACATATTTTCTCCGCGCCACGGCGCTCGACCATCTCCACGACTGGCCGGATGCCATCATCAATTACGAAAAGTTTCTTGCTGTCGACGATGGTAAGCTGCCAGACCAGGAGTGGCAGGCCAGACACCGCTTGATTGCTATTGACCCAAAGAGAAGAAAGAAGTGATGCGCTATTCGATTTCTGTGCTGGTACTGGCTCTCACGTCGGCATTGTTCGCTAGCCAGAAGACGCCACTTGAAGAGTTACAGCACAAAATCGAGACGTCCCATGGCGGTAAGCAGGCGAATTTCCTTATGCAACTGGCACATCTGCAGGCACAAACAGCTGACCAACTCTATCAAAATGGAGACAGCGAGAACGGGCTGGCAAATCTCCAGAGTTCCACTGCGAGCGCCAACGAAGCGACTTCGGTGGCCCTCGATAGCGGCAAGCGTCTGAAAGACACTGAAATCGAATTGCGGAAGCTCTCCGATCGGATGCAAACGATAAGACAAAATGCCAACTTTGAAGACCGCAGGCCGATTGATCAGTTGATTCAAAATATCGAGCAGGACCGCAATAAGCTGCTTGATCGGATGTTCAAGAAATGAGAAGCAGGAGAGTTGTTCTCATCATGGTTACCCTCACCCTTTCCGTTGCTGGATGCCTCCGCACATTCAGCCAGGAACGTGAACCGCTGAACAATGATGAAATCAACGAACTCCGCGAAGCAGCGCTTGAGCCGGTAAAACGCTTGCGATTTTATCTCAATTTCACCGGATCGAGATTGCTCGAAATCGACGATCTGCAGGGAAAAAGCAAGGTGGAGAATCGCGGGCAGAAAATTCATGACTTGCTGCAGGACTTTACGACACTAATTGACGAGATGGACGACAACATCGACGAATATGCGCGGCGTGGCGAGGATATGCGCAAAGTGCTGCCGGAAGTGGTCAAGGCGGAGACAGACTATACGACGAAGTTGAGAACGCTACAGCAGACGGCTATCAATGATCCGAAAGCGGCAGCGGAGGCGAGGCTCTATAGCTTTGCCCTGCAAGACGCCTTGGACGCAGTGCGGGACAGCCTCGACAACTCACAAAAAACGCAGGCGCAGCAAACCGAGCAATTCGAAGAGTTAAAAGAGCAAAAGAAGCTCGAAAAGAAGAAAAAGAAATACTGACACTGAGGACAACCTACAACTGCTTGCATCAATGGCCTGCCCGGAAGCAGCAGCGAGCTTGAGGGCTCAGGCCTTGGAAGTGTGCGGCTCTCGAAAAGGGCGCGGCTGAAGCCGGCCTTTCATGTCGGATTCGTCTCAATCTCACTGAATCCTATTTTCCAAAGTGTTCAGGTGGTGTCAGGTATCCGATCTGGCGCTAGGAACGCGGAATTTTTCTCTGGTAATCTGAAAGCGTGAGTGCGGTATTTGTGGACATTTTTCAGCGGGCGTACCGGGAGCTTCGACCACGGGCTCCCATGCCAGTGTTTCAGGTAAAGTTCTATCCCTTCGCAAACATCAACAACACCATTCGCCTTCGAGAGGATACGGTGTACGTTCGTCTGTCCGACATGCTGGAAGGCGCACCTCCCGATGTGCTGCACAGCATCGCACATATCCTGATTGCTAAGCTCTATCGCAAGCCTATCGGCTCGCGTTTTGCGGCAAGGTACCGAAAGCATATTGGCAGCAAAGCGGTAGCTGAAAAGGCGCACCTGTTGCGCCAAATGCGAGGACGTAAGAAAATTCACGGTCCGGTGGGGAACGTGTATGACCTCAATGAACTTTTCGATGATCTAAATACCCGCTACTTCCACGGACTTCTAGCTCGACCGGAAATGACCTGGAGCGGCACGCATTCTCGCCAAAGCCTGGGCCACTACGATCCGGCACATAATGCCATCGTCGTCAGCCGAATCTTCGACCATCCGCGGGTACCGCGCTTCGCGGTTGAATACCTCGTCTACCATGAGATGCTGCACTTGAAACACCCCGTGCGTCTACGTGGGAGCCGGCGGTGCGTGCATTCCGAGCAATTCCAAGCGGAAGAAAAGCTGTTTCCCCATTTTGAAGACGCGAAGAAATTCTTGAAGAATTTGTAAGCCGGCAGAACGAAAGCTTCACGCTGCCAGTTCCATTCTGTTCCGACCTGCCGCTTTCATTTGCTCGACAGAAGCATCCACCCAATAGAGTTGCTCAACTGAGGTTGCGAACCGCATTTTGTAGCTCTGTTCGCCAGTCATGTAGTCGCAGTCCAGGCCCTCTGCTAAAGAACGCCGTGTTACTTCGTAAATGAGGCTGATTCCAGGTGAATGACGAGACCAATTCTGATCAAACCAGATGGTATAGAATCGGCGGCAGTCGGACTCCCGGAGCGTGACCAGTGCAGCAATGCAACGCTGTTGGATTTCCAGCGTAAAAACTTCCTCTTGCAATGGGCCGGTTGACGTAATCTCCGCCATGAATTCGATCCGGCACGGATCGGAAAAGACGTTCTCTCCTGCCTCCGGCGGTTGGCTGGCTTTCTGCTCATAAATCCATCGCAGCAGCGCAGCCGTTGGTGGTGCATACTTTCGCAGCTCAACGCCCATTCGCTGAAGTTTTCGAAGCCGGGAGGCGCTGCGGGTATGTTTGCAGGCAAATAGATCCGCAGAACCGTCAGAGACTCGAACGTGAGGCGAGCGATAGAACTGATTGAGTTGAAAAGCAGACCATTGGGGAGAAGCGCTCGCCAACAGACCTCCCGACGAGAACGGAAGGCCAAGTCGCGCGGCCTCACTCCAGGCTGCCATCGTGGCATCGTCTTCTCCGATTGCAAGTACATCGCGATAATCAAACAGCACGTCGCCGAGGCACGCCAGCGAGTTTCTTCGCCGATTGATGCAGAGCGGCAAGAGAGCCTGCCCATGGTCCGCTTCCGAGTAGATAACGTATGGGAACTCACGCTCTGCAAATACTCTCGAGGCTATCCAATTCCATTTGAATGACTGAAATATCGTGGCCCGACACTGCGAGTACAACCAGTCCCAGCGATCCCGGAGAGCCAGAATTTCGTTGGCGCTGCGTGCGATTACCGTTTGGGGCAAGCGTGATCTCCAGCGAGTAAGTTAGACGCGGGCCTGAGCTGGACTAGATGTTCACTGGTCAAATTCTGCGCGCAAAATAAAAAGGCAAGCAGCGCTGCTTGCCTTTTTGCTAGGAACTTCTGGCTCGATTAGTAGAGTCGGAAATTCACTTCAACGTTGATCTGCACTGCGACTGGGCGACCATCTTTCATGGCTGGCTCGAACTTCCAGTTGCGGACAGCTTCGATGGCTTTCTGATCCAATCCCATACCCAAAGTGCGGGCTACCTTAACGTCACGAGGCCGCCCATTGGCATCCACAATCAGCCAAAGCACCACGGTGCCCTGATACTTGGCCTTTCGGGCTTCTTCCGAGTACTCGGGATCAGGCGTGTACAGCGCCTTCGGAGCGGAAACGCCTCCACCGACACGGAATACGCCGCCGCCGGTGCCTCCGCCCATGCCCGGCCCAAGACCGGGTCCTGTGCCGGAGCCAATACCCCCGCCCGCGCCGGAGCCAATGCCGCCACCCGCGCCGGTGCCGTTCGACGGTGGGCCAGCAGGGACCGCGGTCTTGGGATCACCAAAGTTCGGAATGTTTGCCGCCATGTTCATCTTCACTTGCGGCGGTACGACAACCGTAGGTTCAACCGCAAGTTTCGGATGATCGTTTCGGATCACCATCGCTGGCGGCGTGATCTGTTGCATCGAGAGCTTGGGAAGTTTTCCCTTGGGTGCGACGATTTTGTCGCGGTCGCCACCGCCACCACCTCCCGAGATCGTGTCGTTCTTTTTGGTTGAAAGCGGCATGTAAGTCGACGGATCCGGAGCAATGAGATGGACGGTCTCCTGCTGTTTTACCTGCTGCACAACATGGCGTCCGGCAATGGTCAACCCGATGATCCCACCAATGACAGCCAGGTGAAGAAAAGCGGAACTCACAGCTCCGCGTTTCTTGTAGTCGTAGTCACCCCAGATATTGCGAACTCTGACCGGCTTGGATGTAAGTTGAAGCGGCGGGAGCTTCTCAGGATGCCGCCACTCGTGAATTTGACGACGAAGCGAATGCCACAGCGATTCGTCTAGAACCTGTGCGGGAAGAAGTAAATTCAGCTGAGGTTCTTTGCGTTCGATTTCCGTCCTCTGCCTGGGTGGAGGTGCCAAAACTTGGTTCGCCATACTATGTCCCGACTTCAGCTCCTACGGCTTCTTCCAACTCTCTCTGGGAGTTGCATAAGCAGATGAGCACCTATCGTGCCAAGTTGCTTTTCCCCTTAAATTCCGGGCTCCTGCTCAGTTTGCGGCTGTCGTGACAGGATTCTTGTGTGAATCGATACTGAACGTGAGTCCCGGCATACCCACATTTAGATGCTGGTTTACACATACCCATGCGAGACAAAATTCTCGCGCAGCAGGAGAGATCTTTTAGTCACCGCTTGGTTGCAGGAAGGTAAAAATTCAGGTGATCGCGCGAAATTTACTCAAAGCCATGCGAACTTCTGGACACAACCCCCTGCGAACCGCAACGTGAATAGACAGTGCGATTTGCGGCTCCCTATAATGAGAGATTGAGCTTTTTCCCTCCGTGGCGCAGGGAGAACGGGAGAAAAGAACTTAGTGCCAGTTGACCTGAAAGCGACGATCAATCTGCCGAAAACCGCCTTTCCTATGAAGGCCAATCTTCCACAGAACGAGCCGAAACTGCTGGCTCGATGGGAAGAACAGCGGATCTACGATCAGATCCGCCGTGAACGCAAGGGTTCTCCTGTTTACCTGCTCCATGACGGCCCGCCGTATGCGAATGGGCCCATTCACCTGGGCCACGCGCTGAATAAGTGCCTTAAAGACTTCATCGTCAAGTCCAAGAGCATGGCGGGATTCGACGCGCCCTATGTACCGGGCTGGGATTGTCACGGCCTGCCAATTGAGATCAAGGTGGATGAATCCCTGGGCGGGAAGAAGCTGCAAATGGATCCTATGCAGGTGCGACAGGTCTGCCGCGAGTACGCGGCAAAGTACCTGGACCTGCAGCGTTCCCAGTTCAAGCGCCTTGGAATCTTCGGCGAGTTCGAGAGACCCTACTCCACGATGACTCCCGAGTACGAATCCGTCGTGGTCGAAACGCTTTTCAAGTTTTTTGAAAAGGACGCTGTCTACAAGGGCCTCCGCCCGGTTTACTGGTGCATTCACGATCGCACAGCGCTGGCGGAGGCGGAAGTTGAGTACGAGAATCACACCAGTCCTAGTGTGTGGGTTCGCTATGCAATGCAGTCAGACCCGCGCGATATTGACACCAGGCTGGGCGAAGCGCGCATTCACAGCGATAAAAAGATATACGCAATCATCTGGACGACTACGCCCTGGACCTTACCGGCTTCGATGGCGATTGCTTTTCATCCAGATGAAGAGTACGTCGCCCTGGAAACCGCAGACAGCATCTACATAGTTGCAGCCAAGCTCGCTGCTGTCACGGCCGAGAAGTGCGGGTTCGGAGAAGCCAACGCCATTGCTCGCTTTCCTGGAAGAAAACTGGAGCACACGTGGTTCTATCACCCCTTTCTTCCCTGGCCGGAGCGAAAGATCCTAGGCGTCCTGGCGGATTACGTGACCATGGATCAAGGAACAGGAGCGGTGCACACCGCACCTGCCCATGGCGCCGATGACTTCTACACAGGCGTGAAGTACAAGATCGATCAGACCTGCAACGTCGATGCCGCGGGGCGTCTCCTAAATGGTTTGCCTGAGTACAACGGACTGGCAGTCTTCGATGCGAATTCGAAGATCGTCGACCTGCTGAAGTCCCGCGGCGTGTTGCTGCACTTCGAAAAGATCGAACACTCGTATCCGCACTGCTGGCGATGCCACAATCCCGTCATCTTCCGTGCCACCGAGCAATGGTTTATCTCCATGGAAGCGAAGATTGATGCTGGTGAGTCGTTGCGCAAGCGTGCACTCGAGGAAATCAGCAAGGTAAACTGGGATCCCGCTTGGGGTGAAGAGCGCATTGCGAATATGATCGCAACGCGGCCGGATTGGTGTATCTCGCGCCAGCGCGTGTGGGGTGTCCCCATCGCAGTATTCACCTGTGCGAAGTGCAAGACCATTCTGAATCGTCGGGAAGTGCATAAAGCTGTCGTAGACCTGTTCGCCAGCAAAGGAGCGGACGCTTGGTATACGACCGCTTCGGAACAAATCGTCCCTGCAGGAACAAAGTGCCAATGTGGCGGCGACAGGTTCCACAAGGAAATGGATATTATCGACGTCTGGTTCGAGTCCGGCTCGAGCTACCTCGCCACGCAGCGGCACCAGCCTGGATGGCCTTATCCGTCTGACCTGTATCTCGAGGGCGGCGATCAGTATCGCGGATGGTTTCACTCTTCCCTGCTCTGCTCGGTTGGTGCGACGAATCAGTCGCCGTATCGTGGCGTTGCGACCAACGGCTGGACACTCGATCCGCAGGGGCGCGCGATGTCGAAGTCACTGGGCAACGGCGTAGACCCCGTCGAAATCACCGATAAGCTCGGCGCTGAAATTGTCCGGCTCTGGTCGGCATCCGTGGATTTCCGCGAGGACGTGCGCTGCTCGAATGAGTTGATGGAGCGAGTTGCTGAAAACTATCGCAAGGTGCGCAACACGTTCCGCTACATTCTCGGAAACCTAAACGGATTCGATCCTACCAAGCACGTTGTTCCTTTCGAGCAAATGCATGCGATCGACCAGTACATCCTGCTGCGGACCGCGGAAGTCTCGAAAGAACTGCGCGGCTGGTACGAGGAGTTCCAATTCCACAAGGTTTATCAACAATTGATTGCGTTCTCGGTCGTCGATCTCAGCGCGGTCTATTTCGACGTCCTCAAGGACCGTCTCTATACCTCGGCTCCGAATTCCCCCGGCCGGCGCTCAGCTCAGACGGCGATTTGGCGCATTGGCGAGGCCCTGGTGCGCCTGGTCGCCCCGTTAATGAGTTTCACCGCCGACGAGGTCTGGCAGTATTTGCCGCCGGTTCCGGGGCGAAGCGCCAGCGTGCACGTTGAGAAGTTCTGGTCTGAAAGCGAACTGGCGCCCGAGTCCGGTCATCAACATAAGTTGAAGCAGGAATGGGAAGCACTGCTCAAGGTGCGGGTGGAAGTGTTGAAGGCGCTCGAGGCCGCAAGAGAACGGAAGGAGATCGGCTCTGGGTTAGAGGCGCAGATAACCCTGCATGCACCGGAGAGCCTCTATCCCGTTTTGGAGAAATACAAGAGCGAACTTCGTTACATTTTCATCGTATCTAATGTAGAGCTCCTCAGGAGCGCCGGCACGAATGGCAGCGACGGGCTGAAGATCACCGTCAGCCGAGCGTCAGGTCAGAAGTGCGAGCGCTGCTGGAATTATTCGACGCACGTTGGCGAGAACCTCGCTTACCCTATGGTGTGCGAGCGTTGCAGTGCGGTTCTGGAGCAAATAGAAAGCGGAACTGTCTAAGAGAATGGAATTGCGCTCTCAGGAAGCAACAGTGGAACAGCCAGAGGTTGTTTCGGGAACCATGACTCGAAACCCGGCAATGCGGACCTTTTACCTGGTGGTCGCAATCGGCGTGGTTTTATTCGATCGACTGGCGAAGTGGCTGGTGGCAACGCACATCAGTCTGCACGATACGATCGACATCATCCCTGGGTTCTTCCGCCTGACACACCTCGAAAACAGCGGCGCCGCATTCGGGCTGTTTGCCGACTCGCCGTCGCAGTGGAAACTGACCATCCTTGTCGTGTTCTCGCTGGTTGCGTTAGCTGTTGTCACCGTGTTGCTCTGGAAGAATAGCTATGTTCTCACCAGCACGGGAGTAGGGCTGGCACTCATCCTCGGCGGCGCGATCGGAAATCTGTGGGATCGTGTAATCGACGGCCATGTCGTCGACTTCCTGCTCTTCTATGTGAAGCAATATCAGTGGCCGGCGTTCAATGTCGCCGACAGTGCTATCGTGGTGGGCGCGCTGCTGCTCGTCGCTGAAATCCTATTCTCCAAGCCAGCTCCGTCCGAACAAGTCGTGACGCGCTGATCGAAAGACAGTTCACGTCAAAGATCCTGC
>JAJPJE010000018.1 GCA_021324365.1 Terriglobia bacterium
CCAGCTCGGCAATGATTTTCTGGATCGCGGCCGATTCATGCAGCTCCACCAATTTGCCGCGACGACGAGGACCACCATTCGTTTTAACCGGCGCTTGAGCTTCCAGCGGCAACAACTCCTGCTCCATCGGGGTATCGAACAGATTCAGGTCGAGATTCGCTTCGTGAAATTTGCGGACCTCTTTCTCGTCGTGAAAATAATGCACGCTCTCGTCGTTACCTTCGCGCACTTTGACCAGGTAACTTGGAAGCTTGCCCGATTTCGAATTGCGTTTGCCGAGATAAGTCTCGAAATCCCCGCCGTGGCGACGCACCGCCTCGCTCAACTTGGCCAGTTTCTCGAGCGACTCGAGAATGTCTTTTAATTGCGCAGCGGTGATCTCTTTTTCGTCCGCCAAAGTTTTCAAGCGCACGTCTTCCGCGCCTAACGAAATCAGAATCTTATTCAGCTGCACGTCGTCATCGACGTATTCTTCACGCTTCTTACGTTTGATTTGGTAAAGCGGTGGCTGCGCGATGTAAATTTTTCCAGAACGCACCAGCTCGGTCATTTGACGGAAGAAAAACGTGAGCAGCAGCGTGCGAATATGCGAGCCGTCCACATCGGCATCGGTCATCAGGATGATCTTGCCGTAGCGCAGCTTCGCCGGATCGAAATCGTCCTTGCCGATGCCGGTACCCAGCGCCGTGATCATGGCACGAATTTCTTCGTGGCTGAGCATCTTGTCGTAACGAGCTTTCTCGACGTTGAGGATCTTGCCCTTCAGCGGCAGGATCGCCTGAAACCGACGATCGCGTCCCTGCTTCGCCGTGCCGCCTGCAGATTCACCCTCAACCAGGTACAGCTCGCAACGCTCGGGCTGGCGTTCGGAACAATCAGCCAACTTTCCGGGCAGGCCGCCCCCATCGAGCGCTCCTTTGCGACGAGTGAGATCGCGAGCCTTGCGAGCGGCTTCACGCGCGCGTGCCGCATCGATCGCCTTGTTGATGATCTTGCGGGCCGCCGTGGGATTCTGCTCGAAGAAGGCGCCCAGTTTTTCATTGACGAACGCCTGCACGACGCCGGCGATATCGGAATTCAGCTTGCCCTTGGTTTGTCCTTCGAACTGCGGCTGCGGCAGCTTCACGCTGATCACCGCTACCAGTCCTTCACGAACGTCGTCACCGGATAGGGTTTCCGAGTCGCCTTTGAATAGGCCGAGTTGCTTTCCGAAGTAGTTGATGGTGCGCGTCAACGAGGTGCGGAAGCCTTGCAGGTGTGTGCCGCCATCGACTGTGTTGATGTTGTTGGCGAAGCTGAAAACGTTCTCCGAATAGCCGTCGTTGTACTGCACGGCAATATCGATCGCGACACCGCTCTCGTCCGGATCCTTCCGCATGTGAATCGGCTTGTCATGGAGAACGTTCTTGCCGCGGTTCAGGTGCTTCACAAACTCAGCAATTCCGCCGTTATATTTGAATTCCAGCTTCTTCGCTTCGCCGGTCTTCGAATCCGTAGTGCGCTCATCCGTTAGCGTGATGATCAGGCCTTCGTTCAGGAACGCCAGTTCGCGCAGGCGCTGTGCCAGCGTGTCGAAGTTGTACTCGGTGACGGTAAAAATCGTCTTGTCAGGAACGAAATGAACCTTCGTGCCGGTCTTTTTTGCCGGACCGACTTTCTTTAGCTTGCTGGTCGGCTCGCCCTTCGAATACGACTGCTCCCACGTGTGCCCGTCGCGCTTGATTTCCAGGTTCAGCTCTTCGCTGAGTGCGTTGACGCAGCTCACACCTACACCGTGCAGACCGCCGGAAACTTTGTATGTCGAACTATCGAACTTGCCGCCGGCATGCAGCTTTGTCATTACGACTTGTGCCGCCGAGACCCGTTCGCCATCGATGACCATGTCATCCACAGGAATTCCGCGCCCGTCGTCCACTACCGTGATGGAGTTGTCGATGTGAATTGCGACATCAACATGCGTCGCATAGCCGGCCAGTGCTTCGTCGACGGAATTGTCGACGACCTCATACACGAGATGATGAAGTCCCATCTCTCCTGTCGATCCAATGTACATAGCGGGACGTTTGCGGACAGCTTCCATGCCACCGAGAACTTTGATCGAGTCGGCATTGTAGCCGCCGTTGTGATCGCCATTCCCGTTAGTGGATTTTCCGTTGGTGGACTTGATCTCTTTGGGTTCAGCCACGGCGGTTGCGGTACGAGTATCTTTGGGGGGCATCGAACTCCATTCGTTACGGCAAACGCGCCTGAGCGCGCCAGACTTAGCCGGCAAACTGCCGGGCACTGCGGACTCGAATGGGCGGGCAACTAGATACCGGAAAAGCGCGTCCGGGGAACCCCGAAACTGACCTCAAGTGATTGAAATCAAAAACGGTTAGCGCCCATCTGAGCAGTCTCTATTTTAGCATAGAAAGAGGTAAAGAACGGCAAGGTGTCTGGAAGGTAACCGCCCTGATTTCAATAGCTTGGAAGGGCCGGCGAGCGCATGTTCTAAGTCCGCCCAGAAAACCGCTTCGCGCGTCTCCCAAGTAGCAGCTTAGCGAGTCACGACGCGCAAATCAAAGCCTGGTCCCGGTCGTCGTGTCAGGCGATTTTCACCTGCTCATCGGGCTTAGCCACCATGACGCGTTCGCTGATAACAGCGAATAAATCAGCGGGAATAATCATGCGCGAAAGCAAATCCATCTTATTGCGATACGGACGTGATTCCACGATGCGTGTTGCCCATGTAGAATCCATCTCGCCCAGCGACAGCAATTCCTGCGCCGAGCACGAATTCAGATCGAGCAACTCGGCGGAGGGCTGCCCGGTGTTGATCTTGTCCGGCACAAAGGTGTCGCGCATCTCTTCCGCGATCTGTTCGGCGTCAGGCAGAGGTTCGTTTCGGCGCTTATCTCGTAAGTCGCGCGTTATGCCCGAACGCCGCTCCCAAAGCAAACGGATTGCTAACGCGACCAGCAGACCTGCTCCCAATCCCCCTAAAAGCTTTTTCATGGCTCCTCAGTTGTTCGTTCGCAGAGTAGAGATGCAAAGCCGCCAGGATTGGCTGTTCGTCACTACACCGCAGCTCCCGTTGTTTGCGGTACCACGGTGGAAGTGCAGAACGAGCATCGCTTTGCCGCCAGGGGTATTTCGCTCAGGCATTCGGGACACTTGCGCGTGGTCGGATCAGCAGGAACCGGCGCCTTTTTCACGCGATTGACCAGCGCATTGATAGGAAGCACCACAAAGTAGTACACGGCGGCTGCAACCAGGAGGAAGGAAATCAGCGCATTGATGAAGTCGCCGTAGAGAAACTTGCTGCCGTTGACCTCAATGGAAAAGGCGGAGAAGTCCGGCCTCTTCACCACGGCGGCGATCAGCGGCGTCAGTAGATCCTTCACAAAAGCCGTTACTACTGTGCCGAAAGCCGCACCGACTACCACGCCCACTGCCAGATCGACAACATTGCCGCGTAACAGGAATTGCTTGAAGCCGCTCATGGAAGACCTCCCTAGGAGATGCAGGGCAGGTTACTCATCTCCGACGCGCAGGTCAACCCTGAGTCAACCGCACTCGGCGGTGACAGGTGCCAGTGAGTGCTGGGCACCACTCGCAAAACAGCATCTACTTCGCCGGGCTCTTCTTCGTGATCCAAGCCTCAACGTGACTGCGAAGCTCCGTCAATGGAACTACACCTTGTTCCAGTACAACGTAGTTAAACTCCCGCAAGTCGAACTTGTCGCCGAGCTTGCTCTGCGCTTCCTGCCGCAAGGCCCTGATCTCCAACCCGCCAGAGTCATAGGAGGTCAGCTGTCCGGGCATCACCGCGATGCGATCCACGACATCGTTCGCGGACTTGGCATCGAAGCGTCCGGTCGAAATCAGGTAATCGATGGCCTGCTGCCGCGTCCATTGGAACGCATGCAGTCCCGGATCGACAACCATGCCACGCGCTGGCCAAGCCCGGCGCAGAATGAGTGCATCTTTGCTCTGATAAATACCGGCTTCTTCGCTCATTGCCTCAGCGTAACGCGCCCAACCTTCCATGTAGGCAGAATTGAAGATCAGCTTCGCCAGCGGATTATGCGGCTGCAGCTCTCGCGCCAGCGCTATCTGCAGGTGATGGCCGGGCCATGCCTCATGGACAACCGTGATCTCCGCCTCTCCACGTGTTTGCGATTGCCAGTTTCCCAACTCAATGCGATACGTCGCCGGTTTGGAAGCATCAGGTTCGGGATCATAGTGCGACGAAACACCCGCCGCATCTTCGAAATCGCGCTCCGCTTTGATCACCACGTCCTGCTTCGGCATGTGCGCGATTAACTTCTCTGCCGTTTTCGCTTTTGCGCTGGCCAGGATCTCTCGAGAGTACTCGAGCAGTTCTTCTTTTGACTTGAAGTGATCCTCCGGCCGCGCCTTCACATCTTTGATGATGGTCGCGAAGTTCGTCGTACCGAACATCTGCTTACCGAGTTTGACCACATCGGCCTGGTTGGCGGCGACGGTTTTCCGGCCGAGTTCGAAGATCTCCTGCGGCGTGCGATTCAGCGTGGTGCTTTGGCGCAGGAAGGCCTGGTAGCACGCCGCTCCCTCAGGCAGGTCACTGACAGCGACGCCCTCCCGCGCTTTCGGAAGATATTCGGTTCGCAGGAAGTCGCCATAGCGTTTCAGGGCCGGATTGATCTGTTCCGCGATCACTTTCGCGAAAGCGGTTTTGAACCCAGGATCGTTCGCGCGCGCCGCTGGCGAGTAGAACGGCGATTGCTCCGGCGGCGCTGAACTCATGCCGCCCATCTGTGCGATCACGCGCTGCACCACCGACTTGGGAGCCGAGTACCCCTGCGCCAGCCCTTGCTTGAGGTTCGCGATCTCCACGTCGATATAGCGCGGCAAAGAAGCCCAGCGCTTCAACGCCTGCTCTCGCTCGTCCGCGCTTGCGACTGGCTGCTCTTCGGCGACATCCGCAAACTGCGACTGCCATCCGCTGAAGTGATTTACGTTCCACAGCTCGGTCTTGCAGACGCGAAGTTGCAGATCGGACTCAAGCTGTTCTTTCAGATTTGCGTAGATCGGGCGCGATGACGCCGGCAAGCTATCTGGATCGATCGTCCGCAGTTCTTTCAGGTCGGCCTCTTCTTCCGCATCGAAAGCAGCCAGCGCCTGCGGTGTGCGATCCGCAAAGCGGCTGTGATCCTTTGTAGGAAGCCCCGTCATGTAGGAAATCGTCGGATCGTAGTCAAGCGACTGCTGGACGAAGCGATTGGCAAGATTATTCAGCTTCTGTGCTGAAGTCTGCGCAGAGAGGGTAATGGCAATACAGAAAATGGCGCATAACGCTACGAAGTTTTTCAAAGGAGTTTTCCAACACTGGCGAGACGTTACTGCCAATGCATGAGCCGCGTTAGCGGCGAAACAGCATAGCCCGGAGCGTAAGCGTTGGGAAGGGAGAAGAGAAAAGCCACCAAGCCCCGGCAGGGGCGGCACGCTTCTGAAAAGAGCTTCAGATCCGCATCGGCATCACGATGTAGCGGTACTTGAACTCGGCGTCGCCGTTTCCCTCCGGACGAAGCTGTCCGGCCGACTGCGCATCCTTGAACTCAAAGCGCACTTCCCCGCCTGTCGCCGCTTTTAGGAAATCGAGTAGATATTGCGAATTGAAACCGATCACCACGGGATCCGCGGCATAGGTAGCCTCAATCTGGTCTTCCGACTCGCCGGTCTCGGCAGATGAGGAAGAAACTGTAATTCCGCCCTTGTCGAGCTTCAGTTTGATTGCGCCCGAGCGCTCGTCGGCGAACTGCGCTACGCGCTGGATGGCCGAAGAAATGTCCTCGCAACGGACCGTGACGAACTTGTTGTTGTCGCGCGGTAGCACGGCTTCAAAATTCGGGAACTGCCCCGTCAGTTGGCGCGACGTCAACACGCGCCCGCCAATGCGGAAGAACAGCGTAGACTCGTCTTTCGCAAATTCCACGACATCGGCCTCGGTGGAATTCAGAAGCGTGTTCAGCTCCGCCATCGCCTTCTTCGGAACCAGCGTCCGCATGTCGGAAACATCCGGAAAGGCTTCGTGTGCCTTTTCGATGTGCGCCAGGCGATGGCCGTCGGTGGCCACCATCGTGATTGACTCCGGCTTCAGCACCATGAGCGCGCCGTTCAGAGTGTAACGAGACTCTTCGCTCGAGATCGCGAAGATGGTCTTGGCAATCATCGTCCTCAGAACTGCCGCTGGAATCTTGATCACGCCTGCAGTCGGAAACACGGGGAGCGCCGGGAAATTCGAGCGTGCCATGCCCACCATCTTCGTATTCGAGCGCCCGGATCGGATGTTGACCCAATGATTCTCGAGCGCCTTGATGCTGATATCGCCGTCGGGAAGCAGTTTTACGTAGTCATAGAGTTTGCGTGCCGGGATGGTGCAGGCGCCCTCTTTCTTTACCTTGGCAGGACAGGAGGTCCTCAATCCCAGATCGAGATCTGTGGCGGTAATGGAGAGCTTGTCGTCGGCCGCCTCAAAGAGGAAATGAGAAAGGATCGGAATCGTGGTCTTACGCTCGACGACTCCCTGAGTGGCCGTGAGTTCCTTCAGCAGGTCGAACTTACTGACTGTGATCTCCATAACTTCTCATCTCCCATTTCTGCCCGGCACCTGGGCATTGGCCCGAGTTTGGCGCTGCCCGGCAGACTACTGACTGCGGCTCTGGTATGGCCTTGTTTATATATCAAAATAAAAATCAAAGAAACCGCACAACTCACAATCCGTAGTAGATGCCTGCGGAAAAGTGGAAACTTGGTCCAAACAAGGATAAGCCAACTACTTACGCTTTTCGAACTGCATGTTCAAAAGGGCGCTCACATGTTGGCCGGTCTGTAAGGCAGGGTCGCATTGAAGAGTTTCGACCTGACGATGCACGGTTTCCACAATGTATCCACACGATTCGCGCCAGCGATTCTGGTGCAGCGAGTGGAAAACGGAGTGGAAACCGTGGATTTGGAAGTTCGGCCACATCTGCCAGCCGGTAGGTCGATATAGGAAAAGTGCGATAGCTGCGAAATATTCGGGACTGCTGCTTAAGGCCGTTTTTCACACGCATCAGACGCCGGAGCGTGGGATAGCAGCTCTGTTGAGGCTAAAGCCCGATGTTGTCACCGGGCTTCAGTCTTAGGCTAGTTGCTTGGCTGCGTCTGCCCTAAAGCAGCTCGTTCCTCCCCGGTTTTGAGATGAACCTGAACTCTTGCGTATGCAGTACACTAGCGGCATTCACGCCCACAAACAAGATTGTATCGCCAGTCGGTGCATGGATTTTCGGTCGTATTCCAGGAACAAAAAGCCCGGTCTCTTTGACCGGGCTGAATGATTGCTGGTACTCCTTACTGCCTATCCCCCCAACTGCTCCAACATCTTGTTGAGCAGCCGGTTCAGGTCCTTGTCGGTCTTGCGCGACTCTTCGATCTTCTCGATCGAGTGCAGCACCGTGGTGTGATGTTTGCCGCCAAATTGCCGTCCGATTTCCGGCAGGGACGCATCCGTCAGATGCTTAGCCAGGTACATCGCGATCTGGCGTGGGTAAACGATCGCGCGCGAGTTGTTCTTCTGCTTGATCTCCTGCGGGCGCAGCCCGAATTGCTCCGCCACAGCTTTCTGGATGGCTTCAATCGAGACTTTGCGCGTCTGCGAGTCGATGAAGTTCTTCAAGACCTGCTGCGCGTAAGGGAGCGTGATCTCTTGGCCGATCAAAGATGAGTGTGCGATCAGCCGGATCAGCGCGCCTTCCAGCTCGCGAACGTTCGAGCGAATATTGGACGCAATGAAAAGCGCAACCTCCGTGGGCAGGATCACCCGCTCGGACTCGCCCTTCTTCATCAGGATGGCGACCTTAGTCTCGAGATCCGGCGGTTGGATGTCGGCGATCAGGCCCCACTCGAAGCGGCTGCGCAGACGGTCTTCTATCTCGGCGAGTTCTTTCGGCGGACGGTCGCTGGCGATCACGATCTGCTTCATGCCCTCGTGCAGCGCATTGAAGGTATGGAAGAACTCTTCCTGCGTGCGTTCCTTCTGAGCGAGGAACTGGATGTCATCGACGAGCAGCACGTCAACGTTGCGGAACTTGTCGCGGAAGCTGCTCATCTTGTCGTAGCGCAGCGAGTTGATCATCTCGTTGGTGAAGCGCTCGCTCGACAGGTAGCAGATCGATTTCTGCGGATCCCGCTTCTTTACTGCTGCACCGATCGCCTGCATCAAGTGCGTCTTGCCCATTCCGACGCCGCCGTACAGGAACAGCGGGTTATACGCTTTCGATGGATTCTCAGCGACTGCCTTCGCTGCTGCTGCGGCGAACTGGTTGCCGGCGCCGATGATGAAGTTGTCGAACGTGTATTTAGGATTCAGTTGCGCGGCGCTGTCCCAATCGAAGCGAGTCTGGCGCGCGAGCCCTGGCTGAGGCGCTGAAACCGCGGCTGCGGAGAAGCCGCCGTCATGGCGTATGGGCGTCTTCTGCGGAGCATCTTCGGTGGTGATGAATTGTACGTCCTGGAAATCGAAACCCAGATTGTCGATGGCTTCCTGGATGAGATCGCCATACTTGTCGCCGATGTCGCGGAACTCAGCGGTAGGGACGCGGATGAAGATGATCCCATTCTGCAGGTGGCTGAAGCGGGTCGGCTTAAGCCAGGTGTCATACGAATGACGGTTGATCTTCTTTTCCAGGGCGCCAAGAATTTGTGCCCAAGGGTCAATGGATGCGGTCGCGCTTGTGACTGACATTTTTCTATAAATCCTGCTCCGCGCCTGATCGGTAATCGCACAGTATCAGAGCATGCGGAAAAAATCTCACGGCAAAAAGCCTTAGCCGGCCAAAAAAGCCGAACCCGCTCGAAGCAGATAAGCACTGCCTCAAACTCAATGCAACTTCAGCCGCTAACAACGGGCTGTAACTTTTTGATACTTGTTGCTTGCCTCGCCTCGAAGCTCGAATGACACGCTGAAGGCGCTCTGCTTATCCAGCCCGGATACCACCGCTATCGATAGTCTCCGGAGTTTCCACGAAATCCATGCACTGGATTTCGAGCAAAGCGTTTTTGTGTAGCCGCAACGCATACTAGCACGAAAAAAATCCGCGAGGGAAATTTGAAATTCGAGAATCTCGCGGCTGAATGCACGTTTAAAAAACGATTTAGATGATCTGTCAAGTGACTGTTTTCTAACTGTCGCGAGATGTGTGCAGTCCAAAAACTTTCGGCGCGAAGATTTTTCAAAGCAGTAAAGCGGCGGAACCCAGTGTTCACGCCGCTTGCAAAACAATTCTCATGCAGTTTGCGCAGGAATCGCGGATAAATTTCCCAAAGCAGACTCCGCCTGCAGTACGGAAGCGATGGCGTGAATGATCGAAGCAATCCGGACCGCTGCAAGAATTTTTTCTTCAGCCAATCCTTTGTCGCGAAGAGTTTTCTCGTGCGAATCGACGCACGCACCGCAACCGTTGATGGCAGAGACGGCCGTGCACCACAATTCGAAGTCCACTTGGTCCACGCCATGCGTCCGGATGATGTTCATACGGAGCCGCGCCGGCATGCTCTTGTATTTCTCGTTGCTGCTCAAGTGCTGGAATCGATAGAAGATGTTGTTCATGCCCATTACCGCAGCAGCGCCCTTCGCGGCTTCCAATGCTTCTGGCGAAAGATGGGCCTGGGCCTCGCCAATTGCAGCCTTGGTTAATTCGTCGTTGCTGGCAGCAATGGCGCTGGCAGCAACCGTTCCCCACGCTTGCTGAGGGGTGAGTTCCGTCTGCTGCCGAACCAGCGACGAGAAATTCAGCTTGAGATCCTTTGCATAAGCGGGAAGTAGATCGATCAGTTCGTCAAGATTCATAATTTATCTTTCGATTGGATGGGCGCGACTTGAGGCCGCGCGGAGAAGAGCCGAAAAACGGATGCCCCCAGGGTTCGGTCTCCTTCGGGCCTAACCTGGGGGATCGAGAAACTACACGGTCAGGGTTGCTTCACCTTTCTGCCAGTTGCACGGGCAGAGCTCGTCCGTCTGCAAGGCGTCGAGCACGCGTAAAACTTCCTGAGGACTGCGGCCGACGGAAAGATCCGTGACGTAGACGAAGCGAATGATATTTTCGGGATCAACGATGAACGTAGCGCGCTGCGCGACGCCGGCCGCGGGGTCCAGAATTCCAAGCTGCTCGGTCAGTTCACGCTTGATGTCCGCGAGCATCGGGAACGGCAGGTCCTTCAGATCGGGATGATTATTGCGCCATGCGTGGTGAACGAATTCAGAATCGATGCTACCACCAAGAATTTGCGCATCCCGATCCAGAAATTCTTTGTTCATCTTGCCGAACGCGGCGATTTCCGTCGGGCACACAAACGTGAAATCCTTGGGCCAGAAGAAATACACCTTCCACTTGCCCCGATAGTCTTCACTGGTGATCGTCTTGAATGCTTTTTCCAGGTTCTTATCAGTGGAAACAGTTGCGGTAAGCGAATAATTGGGGAACTTTTCTCCAACTCCTAACATAGTGATTGCCTTCTCCTCTTAATTAGTAATGTTGTTTATCAGGATTGCCTTGGGATTGCTCTGAGCACCTCGGACACACTCCCAGAATTTCTACTGCGTATCTGTGAACCTGAAATCCCGCCGGTAGCGATCTCCGCAGTTGCACCGGCTCGACGTCCGATTCCTCAATGTCGGTGATCGACTTGCAACGCGTGCACACCAGATGATGATGCGGGCTGATGTTACGATCAACCCGCAGCGAGCCGTGATGTACGCTAACCTCGCCGAAGATTCCCGAATCGAGAAAGGTATGGATAGCCTTGTAGACGGTCGCCAGCGAGATGGCGGGAACCTTCTTACGCACACGCTCGAAAACTTCCTCCGGGCTGGGATGGCCGGGCATTGAGGTCAGCGCTTCAAAAATAACCTGCCGCTGGTGAGTCACCGCCAGACCGTGCCGCTGACACAATTCCCGGAACTGCGAGATGGAAACGCCTGTCATTTACGGTTCATAATAATAGATGCTATAGGTTCGCAAAGGATAATAATTATTAAATGCTTCGACTTCCCAAATCTCTCAATAGGAGCGGGCCTTTGTGTCCACACATGTGCACTTTTTGCCACACCCCAAGCCGGCACCTTCCGTTGTAACCTAGTGTTCACGAAAGAGTAGCAGTTGCTCCTGCCCAGCATTTGGCCTTAGAACAGACAATTCGGCGCGCTGTCTCGTGTTCCGGAGTGGGACTCCACAGCGGTGTCCCGGTTAAGATGGATATCCTTCCTGCGCCGGCTGGAGCCGGTATCGTGTTCCGCCGCACGGACCTGGACGGATTCGAAATTGAAGCGACCAGCCGCAATGTCGCAAAGGTCAGCTACGCAACCAGCTTGATGAAAAAAGGCGTGCTGATTTCCACGACAGAGCACGTCCTGGCAGCCTTCGTCGGCGTTGGCATTGACAACGCAATCGTCGAGCTTAACAACCTGGAAACGCCAATCCTCGATGGCAGCGCGCAGCCTTTTGTCGACATGATCCTGAAAGCAGGTGTTCGGCAACAACGGCGGGCGCGTAAGTACTACCGAATTCGCAAAGCGATTGAACTATCGGAAGGAGATAAGTTCATCGGAGTCTATCCGGGCAGCGGTTATTCCGTTTCCTACGAGATCAATTTCCCCCACCCCCAGATCGGGCTCGAGCGTTTCGAGGTTCATCTGAGCGATGGCGAGTTCCAGCGCGAAATTGCCGGAGCGCGAACCTTTGGTTTTCGCGAAGACGAACAGTCCATGCGTAACATGGGCCTCATCCGCGGTGCCTCATTGGAGAACTGCATTGTGCTGACTCACGATGGCGTGGTGAACGGGCCTCTGCGCTATCGTGATGAATTTGTCCGTCATAAGGTGCTCGATCTCATTGGTGATCTGGCATTGCTTGGGCGGCAGATCATTGGACGCGTGGTCGCACGCAAAGCCGGACACGCCATGCACACTGCTCTCGTCTCCCGCCTGTTGCGCGATTCCAGCCTCTGGGAAGAAACCAGCGACGACCTCCTGGAAGAACATCATCAGCCCGAAGCCACCGCGGTCGTGCAGCCGGTCTAGTACGATCACGTGGCGCACGCGACTCGGCTGCGCCCGAGCCGCAGGCGAGGGTTGAAGGTGCTGCTGCCCCTCCTGAGCTGTCATGCAAGATGGCAGACGATTACCGGGCAAATCCGAATCCGCAGTCAACACAGTAGCCGGGCGACTCTATTTTCTGAACTATGCACCGATTGGCGGCGTCGAATTCAATCGAATTCTTGAGACGAACAGCGGAGATGTCCCACCGGGGTGACAGACGCACGCTTGGGACATCAGCCGACTCAGTTCTCTGCGGCAGCGGGCTGAAAGAAAATCTCTCGCACCTCACCCGGCGCGCGGCACGCTTTAGCTCCCTTGCGCGCCCATGCTAGCGCCTCATCAAGATCCGCGGTTTCAAGTACCGAAAAGCCTCCAATGTGTTCCTTGGTTTCCAGATACGGCCCGTCGGTGATGAGCACGTCCCCATTGGGCTGCGGCCGTAGTGAGTGGGTCGAGCCCAGGCCGCATGCGAACTTCCTGACTCCAGCGGCGATCATTTCCTCGTTGAGCGCATGAATATCGCGGACCATCGCTTCGTCCACCGAGGACGGATCATAGTTGTCGGGGAGGTAAATAGTAACCAGATATTGTGGCAATGTTGTCTCCTGAAACGAGTTTCAGCGGCTTGTTGTCCCGGCTTCACTATAACGACGCACGGCCAGGCCGGAATCGACAAATTGCTCGGAGAATTTTTTGGTCCTTGTGTTTGAATCGTATTCCTTGCAGTCTCCCGCCTGCAGCTCCGCGCCGAGCGACACCGGCCGGCCCGAATCCCGGCCAGAGAAATCCCCGCCACCTTTTGAAACATCATTCATGAATCGCATATCTCCAGCGCGAACTAACTCGTATCATGATCCGTTCGCGAATGATGCAAACGGAATCGCAGCATAGGAAAGCGTACCTCTCGCTCGGGTCGAATCTTGGGAACCGCGAGGGCAATCTTCGTGACGCGATCGCGCGCATTCGTACGCTCGGGAGGGTCGCGGCGGTTTCCTCGTTTTACGAAACCGAGCCGGTGGACTTCCTCAATCAGCCCTGGTTTCTGAACTGTGTCATTGTTCTAGAAACCCAATTGCCGCCTCGATCACTTCTCCAACGCGTCCTTGCCATTGAGCGTTCAATGGGACGCGAGAGACACCAGCCCAAGGGCCCGCGCCTCATCGACATTGACATCCTTCTACTCGACAATCAGGTAATCGACGAGCCGGAGCTGACCATCCCCCATCCCGCACTGCAAACCCGTCGCTTCGTCCTCGAGCCGCTGGCGGAAATCGCACCGCAGGCAATGCATCCGGTGTTACGAAAAAATGCCCAGAAGTTGCTGGAGGAGTTGTCTCCTGTCCAACAGACGGTCAGAAAAATCCCGCAGGATACTTCGGCAACCGACAGCAACGACTGACAACTACCTGAGCCCCAGCATCATTTTCGCTTCGGCCGTCGAGTCGAGGTTCCCACGGTGGACCATGGTGTAGGTGTCCGTGCGTCGGATAGTGTCGCCGACTTTCATGGTCGAAAGCGGCCCTACCGTTTCCAGTTCCACATACGGGGCGCGGTCGGGATTTGTATAGAGAAACGCGCTGCACCCGCCGCTCGGATAATCGCCTGCGCCGCGCTCTGAATCGATGCGAACGACATAGTCGCTTCCGACCCACACCAGGCTGCTGCTATCGGTACCGATATTGATTTCATTTTTGGGATCGCGCGACATGGACAACAGACGCCCATCAATCCGGATATCCTTCGGAGGCGGTCCCATGAACTGCTTGTAGCCACCAGGAAACGTCGGCTTTGCGGGAAGCAGTGCAAAGATGTTTTGTGGATCGCGCATTTGCGTGATCACCCAGACCGCCACCGTAACCGGACTGCCGCTCAGCTTGTGATATTCGGTGGTGATCGTCATCGCGGTCGCTTCGGCCGTCAGCGCCACCCGCCGTACCACCTCGATACCGTATTCAGGGTCCGGCTTCGAGGTCAGTACCAGCACGTCTCTATCGACCTTGGCGTCCATGGGCTTCGCATCGAAACCTGTGGGAGGCGGCCAACCGCGGCCGATCATCTTTGGCCAGTCTTGCTGCGGAGCGGGCCAGGTTTTGTCGCCACCAAAGTTGTCCCAGGTATCCGACTTCTCCTTCGGATGTTTGCCCAGCAACTCCTCATTAATCCAAAAGACGCCGGTATCGTCCCCTACCATTCGAAACTGCATGACGCGGGCAATTGCCGGAACAACTATGGCCTCCACTTTCCCATTGGTCATTAGGTAAGAATTTGTCCAGCCTTGGTAGTCAACCGGAATAATCCGAGTCGGTACTGCCTGGGCGGAAGCGGTGCCAGTGAAAGAAGTCATGATGAATGCCAGTGCCAAAACAACGATGCGGAGCCATCCGATCATCGCCAACAGTCTAATGCGGAGTGAAGATATGAGGAACTAAGCTTTGGCGACGGCTGCTTCGTGGGGAAAGGCTTCTTCCAGCGGAAACCCGCGATCTTTCCAGCCATTGAACCCGCCGGCCAGCGGATGAACGCGGGTGATTCCCTTTTTTCGCAGTTGCTGCGCCACACGGGCGCTAGTGGCTTCGTGTGGTCAAGTGCAATACAGGATGATTTCGCGGTCGCGCGGAATCTCCGCAGCACGTTCATCCAGCTCTTTTGGGTCGACACGAATGGCGCCGGGGATGAGCTGCGGGTACGCCAGAAAATCCAAGGCATGTCGCAGATCAAGGACGTAGACCGGTTCGCGGCGGTCGAGCATGCTCCGCAGCTCTTCTGGCTGAATGCGCTCGCGCACCAACTGCTGCAGGAAACTCCGGCGTTGCTGATATCGACGCAACAGGTAAATGCCAAAAGCGAGCACCAGCAGGACCAGGAAACCGTTGCCAAGTCCCTCGGCAAAGTCGCCGATTCGCTCCAGTTGATTGCTAAAGAAGTATCCAACCAGAATGAAGGCGCCGGACCATAGCAACGCCCCCAGGCTTGACCACGCCAGGAATCGTTTGCGTGGCATGCCGGTTATGCCCGCCATTGGCGGAGCAGCCGTGTTGAGCCCTGGCAAGAATTTCGCCACAAGAAGCGACCGCGCTCCGTAGCGCTGAAAAGTATCCTCGGTGCGCCGCACGCAGGAATCCGGCTCTAGCGAGATCTTGCACAGGAAACCCAGAATCGAGGCGCCGCGACGGCGTCCGAGTTGGTACCAGAGGGTATCGCTGATGACCGAAGCACAAGCCGCAAGTACAAATGCCAAACCAAGATTCAGATTGTGTGAGCCTGCCAAGGCTCCCGCCGCAAGCAGGATGGGAAAAGCCGGAATCGGTAAGCCAATTTGTTCGGCCAATACCCAGACGAAGAGCAAGGTATAACCGTGACTGGCAACGAATTGGATGGTGTCATGCATGCCGACTCAGGCCGGACCACCCCGAATAGAAGTGTAAATGTAGATGAGAGTTTTGCGGTTGAGGCAGCAAAAGATGAATGACAAAAAGGCCGTGTGAAGTGCAGAGTGCTTCAAACACACAGAGTCCCGAGGTTTGTTGATCAAGCTCGTTCGTCTCGCCCAGTAGGTTGCTTTAGACCCTCGCTAGCCTTCTCTGAACCCCTCTTGCGAGTATGATCCAGCCGACTTCGCTCGGGCTCCGGGCTTCTTACCAACCGGACAAACCAGCCCAAC
>JAJPJE010000028.1 GCA_021324365.1 Terriglobia bacterium
ATCGGATCAGAGGAGGGATTCCGTCAGAGACGGAGGCTCCGCTGAGTCGGTATCGGTCTGCTGTTCGCGCACGCGACTATTACCGCCGTCAGACAACATGGGCCTCCTTTCTCTTGGAATGCGGGTTCGACCAGTCCGGTCTCCCATAGACAGCGTATACCGGCCGGGGTATCCTTGTAAAGTCTTTTCTGCGTATTTTCGCGAGGGACCTATCTTTATTTATATGGCGCACACTATCGAGGAAAAAAAGAAGCTGCTGAACCGGGTCAGGCGAATCATGGGCCAGGTCGCAGCCATCGAAAGGTCCTTGGATCAGGAGACCGCGGATTGTTCGGAGATCCTTCACAACATCTCCGCGTGCAGGGGCGCTATGGATGCACTGATGGCGAAGGTGATCGAAGGCCACATCCGGTACCACATTCTCCCTCGAAACGGAGCGGCCACGGACGAGCAAACCCGCGCCGCGGACGATCTTGTTAGTGCTCTGCGGGCATATCTCAAATAACCCCCTTTAAGAAGCCGGAATCGGACGTAAGTTGTACGCATTCAAGTGCCCATGACGATGATGAATATCCGGGTAGTGGGTGTGCGGAGTTCGCATTTTCTCGTGCCGATGCGGATGGGTATGCGGCTCGGCGCCGTCCCCAGGAAATCTTGCTTATGTCGATGATGATCGTCATGAACGTGGGAGTACTCATGCTCGATTTCCTCATGCGCGTGTTCAAGGAGGAAGGAATCTGAAAGGGCGCCAGCTAGAGCTCTTACTAGCCAAGACGTGTGAGTATGGGGCCCAGAATTGCAAGAGTTAATACGTAGGCGGCCGAAATAGGGCCAAGGGCGGGCTCCAGGCTCAAACCCATCCCGGCGATCACAATCGAGAACTCGCCACGAGCGATTAGCGCTGCTCCCGCGCGGAGACGTGCTCTCCGGTCGAGGTTCGCGCCGAAAGGAGCCCAGTACCCTGTGAGTCCCTTCGTCAGAGCGCTCACAATCGCTAAAGAAACCGCCACGGGAATCGCGGGCGGCAGCGAGGCGGGATCGATCTCCAATCCAAAAAAGAAAAAGAAGGTCGCCGCAAACAGATCGCGTAATGGAGCAAATAGCCGATGTGATTGTTCCGCGACCGGTCCAGACACAGCAATACCCACGAGGAAAGCCGCGATGGCTGCTGAGACTTTGAAATGCTGAGAGATTCCGGACACGAGAAGAATTGTGCCAAGGATCGTTAGCAGGATCACCTCGTCCGATTGGTGAGCTACGAAATGGCTAAGACGCTGTCCATAGGTCATAGCGACCAAGAGCACGGTAAGCACGATGATCAATGCGATGCCGACGGACATGATCAGTGTCCGCGTTTGCCCTCCCGCAATCAGGACGGCAAGAAGGGGCAAGTATATTGCCATCACCAAGTCCTCCAGCACCAGTATTGATAGGACCAATGGTGTTTCGGGCCGATTAAGGCGCCGGAGTTCTGCCAGGACTCTAGCGACAATGCCCGACGACGAAATGTACGTAACTCCACCAAGGAGAATCGCCGGGGCGATGCTCCACTGGAGTAGCAACCCTGCAACCACTCCAGGTGGAAAAGTGAAGACAAAGTCGAGAACACCAGCGAGAAAACCACTACGGAGATTTCGCCTCAGGTCATCGCCGGTGTATTCGAGCCCCAGCATGAAAAGGAGCAAGAGAACTCCGATCTCGGCGCCCGTGTGTACGAACTCCCTACTCACCTCGAGCGGGGCGAGGCCTCCAGTTCCGAACGCCAGACCCGCAATAAGATAGAGCGGTATGGCCGAGAATCCCCACCGGTTCGCAATTCGGGCCAGAACCGCGAGCCCGATTATTGCGGAACCGAGTTCGATGAAGAGCCAAGACGTGTCCGGCACAAGCTTCTCACATCCGTTTCCCGAAGTGTACACTGCCGCGAATCAGAGCTGTAGAGTCGAAAAACATTCGCCCCCAACTCGAGAACGTTTCGCGCACGCGTATAGATAGATTTATGCGATGTAGTAATTCCAAACTTTCTAATTGTCTATGTATCACCTCGTCCGTATGATCGGGGTAGGAGAACAGATTACATGAACAATACGCTTCGACAAACGATTGGTTTTCTGGGGGCCGCATTCTTGGCCGCCCAGCTTGTTGGTGCAGTTCCGAACAGCGCCAACTCTCAGAGCTCAAGCAGCTCCTTCGAGCAGGCGATGCCGATCACCCCCGCGCAGAAGGAAGTGGACCGGCTGTTGAAGCAGATTTCTGCTAACGCGGCCATCGCTGCCAAACACGCTGACACGCTCGACTCGTTTGCGCGCGCCGGCTCGCGGCTCTCGTACACGACCCATGCCGCCGAATTGACCGGCGCGAAAACTGCAATCAACGCTATGGGAGCCGATTTCCGACAGCTTCAGGAGCTCCGGCCGAGCGCCTTGCCCTGGCAACAATTAGTTATTGACCGAATGGAACCGGTGTTGGCCGGGTTAGCCAGCCATGCCACTGATGCAATCGAAAGGTTGAATGCGGAGCGCGGAAAGCTCGCATCGCAGGCGTATCGAGATGCCGTGGGAAACCTGCATGCATATGCTGAGCAAGCTCGGATGCAGGTTTCGGTAAATCTGGACTATGCACAGGCTCGCGAGAAGTTGAACCGTTTGGATGCTTCCCCGGTCGAGCCGGTTTCGAAGGAGGCGGCGCGTGAAGCCGCTGGAAAATCGGCAAAAGGTGCCAAGAATCTGGAGCAACGAGTCCGGAGTGCCCTGTTGAAGCTGCCCTATTATGGGGTTTTCGACCATCTCGCGTTCCAGGTTAACGGCGATCAGGTGAGGTTAACGGGCGAGGCGAGCTGGCCAGTGTTGAAAACCGATGCCGAACGGGCAGTGCGCAATGTGGAAGGAGTTGCCGTCGTAACCAGCGACATTAAGGTGCTGCCGGTGTCTCTTCACGACAACAGGATACGTCTAGCGACATACTGGGCCATATACGGACAGCCCACGCTAGCACGTTACCGCATAAATCCGCACCCTCCGATCCGGATCATCGTCGAGAATGGCCATGTGACGTTGAAAGGGATGGTGGGCAACGACATGGATCGAACCATCGCTTACATGCAGGCGAATAGCGTTCCGGGAGTGTTCTCCGTGACGAATAACCTGCAAGTGGGCAGCTAGGCTGCCCTGTGGACGGGAGGCACCGGAAGGTGCCTCCCGTTTCTCATTGTACAGGCAGAGCATCCGGGGGTCGAAACGGAACAAGCGTCGCGTGACCGTGAGTAATCTGACTGCCAAACGGTCCGCCCTCCCTGCCCGCCAATCCCCGGGTCAATTCCCCGCGTGCTCTCTACTCTGCCAACGCGACACAAGTCTTGCCACAAAGATCGTGAGGTCGTCGTGAAATTTCGCGCCATCCATGAAATTGACAACCGCGCTCATTATGTCCTGAACGACCTGTTCAGCAGAACCAGTTGAGCTGCGCACAGCAGACAGCACGCGCGCTTCACCAAATTCCTCATCCGTTGGGCTCGTGGCCTCCATTAAACCATCGGAATAAGCGATCAGAGCTTCATCGCCGTTAAGCTTGAGGCACTCGTCCTGGTACACAGCTGTGGGAAGCAAGCCGAGGACTGGACCACCCGTTTCCAAACGCCGTACTTCGCCCGAGTGCAATGCGACCAGCAACGGCGGAAGATGGCCAGCGTTCACATAGCGCAAATCGTGAGTTACCGGATTATAGAATCCCCAAAAGAGGGTGACGAATTCACGCGCAGCACTGTCTCGAAGCAATTCATTGAGGATTGCTGCCATTCGGGCGACAGTTGCTTCGTCCCCCCGCCGGGACAGAGCTCGAATCGCGCCGTTGATTACGCCCATCCTCAGGGTAGCAGGTATACCCTTCCCAGAAACATCGGCAAGCACCAGTGCCGTCTCTCCTCCTTGCGTTTGGAAGACATCGTAGAAATCGCCTCCCACTTCATCTGCCGGGCGGCATTCGCCAGCAAACTCAATCCCGGCTTCGGCCCCCGAGGCCGGGAGCAGCCGCCGTTGTACGTCTCTGGCGAGTTGAAGTTGGGCCGCAAGCGTTTGCCCACGCACGTACGCTTTGAACCGAAGTACGAACACGATCATGGATGCAAGCAGTGCCAGCGACGCCAACGCAGTTAAGAAAAGGTCTCGGTTCAGGGGGTGTAGAACGCCCTGTGGGCCCCTCAAATAAATAGCAATCTCCAGCATTCGCCAATTGGTCGACGGGTTTCCATCGGCCCCTAGTTTGAGTGGCACTAGGGCGACGAGGGCTTGGCCTTGGCTCAGGTCCTGGACAACGGAAGCGTTCTGATTGCGTTCCGCAACTCGACGAATTTGATCGGTCGCGAACGATGGCCGGCTATTCGAACGGAGAGATGTGGCGAGGACCGACCCACTCGCATCCATTACGGTCATCCAAGCAATCTCATCCTCCCTATCCTTAACGATCACGGCGAGGATGCGGCGCAGACCATCTTGGGTATTGATCTCCTCGCGCTCTAACTGGTGTTCGAGCGAAGACGCTTCCTCGAGAGCTTGCAGTAGCGCCTGGTCGCGCGCCATACGAGTACCGACGTAACGATAGGTCAGTAGCGTCTCGATCATGAGCAAAACCGCGAGCCCCGCTCCGATTGCCGCGGCTACCTGAAACAACAGCGATTTTGGCCGCTTCATAAGACTCAAGACCTCATGTGGCCTTAACCCCGAACAGCTTGTTCTTAGCGACCTCGGCGATAATGGTTGCCGCCGGGTGCTTGATTTTCCGCTCTGCAGAGATGGCGTAATATTCCGTCAGGCGACTGCCCAGATCACCGATTTTCACGACTCGGTAACGGCTCCGCACCTCGCGCTCAATCGCCATCGGTGCCGCGAAGATACCATTTCCAGCTTGACCGAATGCGGTCAGCAGGGCAGTGTCCTGAAACTCGCCCAAGATCCGAGGTTGGACAGATTGAGCTTCAAACCACTGGTCGAGAATTTGGCGGACGGCGGAATTCTTCATTGGTAGCAGAAACGGAGCACCCGTCAGGCTCGCCGGGAATCGCTTGCGATAGAAGTTCGCTAGCGGCCGTGACGCGAATAAAGCGAGTCCAGATGATCCGAGCAGATGATTGAACACCTTCACACGAGCGACGGAATAGGCGGGTGCGTCAGTCAGCACGAGGTCACATTCGTGACCCGCTAGGTTGAGAAGCAGTTTCTCGGGCGTGTCTTCGTAGCACTCCATCTGTACACCTCCCCTCATGCGTAGGGCCGGCTCCAGTATGCGATATGCAATGAGCTTAGGAATCAGGTCGGATACTCCCACGATCAGCCGCAGCGGACGATTCCGGGGGCGGCCCCTGAGCACATCCGTGAGCTCTCTTCCCAGAGCAAAGATCTCATCGGCATAGCGGTAAACCACATGGCCCGAGTCGGTCAAGACGAGCCTCCGGCCTTGGCGGGCGAACAGCTTTTCGCCAAGGCTCTCTTCGAGTGCCCGGAGCTGTCCGCTGATGGTGGGCTGTGCCAGGCGGAGCTCTTCGCACGCGCGCGCGATGCTGCCTTTCTTGGCAACCATCCAGAAGTACAACAGATGGTGATAATTCAACCATTCCATCACGGCCATTGTACATCCAAATAACCGATCTATTGCTTCCATACTATCTATCGATCCTATTTCGCACGGGTCACGTCTATACGAGTAGAAGGAGAAAGAAAGGAGCATCATGACAATGCCTGAGCTGAAGAAATTCGAATTGGTTCTGCAGGCACGCGCGCGAGAACGGGCAGGCTCCCTCGCTGAACGCAATCAAATCAGGATCGAAAGATCAGCAGATGCGTTCGATGGAAGGCTCCACGCGGCTGACAGAGAATCTTCGGCTCAGGCTCTGGCCGAGGATTTCCGCTTGCTTCGCCAAGTGGAGGCCGCGCGGGATCGCATTCGAGACGGGACTTTTGGCATTTGCTTGCGTTGCGAAGAGGGAATACCGCCCAAACGTCTTCAGGCCATTCCCTGGGCAGCCTTCTGCAAATCGTGTCAAGAGATGGCGGAAGAGGCCAAAGCATACCGGCCCAAATTGGCTCGAGCGGCCTGAAACGGGTTTTCTTGGAAGTTTAACAACAAACGAAAGGCAGAACTGAAAACAATGTCAAGAGGAATTGCATCCACAGTATTTAACGCTGCTGTTGTACTTGTCGCGACAGCGGGTGCGGTATGGCTCACCATTACCGGCCATACATTGCAGATTGGAGGTCTGCTGCTGGCGATGGGGGCCATCCTTGGGGCGGTGATGTTCGGGTTCCGCTTGGCCGAAGGCTTCGGACCCGACCGTCTTTCCATCTGGGCTGGGCCGGTTTGGTCGATTCGACCGGTGGCGCCAGGACTTGGGAAGAATAGCGAAGCGCTGCGCAAGGCGGCGTAGCTGCGTACCGCCCCAAGGCACTGCCGGAAAAGGGAAGCGTGTTGTGCGAGCGCTTCCCTTCACGGCAGCTTCGAACGGGAATTTCGGGGAGCGCTTCTCTTAGCACGAGAAGATGCTCTTTTCCGCGCTTCGGCACGAAGACCAAACCATCTGGGAATATGGAACGGCCGCCAACCGATGGCGCGACGGATGCCATCAACTCAGGCTGGGATTAGCGGCGACATGTAACTGCCGGATGCAGAATCGACTGGAGGTCGAGTGCCACCAAGCGACTGCCGTTTTAGCCGCCGCGTATTCGACGGTTACAACGTATAGGCGAGGTGAAATGAGACTTTCTATGAGAAATACGTTTCGGCGTATCAGAGAGGTTGCGGGCTGTCGGCGAAGCTTCTGACGGCATTTTGATTCGTTTGCGTTTGCCTGTTGCCCACATCGGCCAGCGCGCAAAAGACAGTGGTGAAGCCAGGCTGGAACATGTTCAGCCCACAGCAGGACGTGGAGATCGGCCATTCCACTGCCGCAGATGCAGAGCGCCAACTGCGTATGCTCAATAACCCAGGGGGTTGATGCCTACCTGAATCGGCTCGGGCGCCGCCTCTAGCCGAGAAAGCACCCGGCGAGAAATATCCATATCAATTTAAAGCAGTGAACGATAAAGCGATCAACGCCTTTGCGCTTCCCGGCGGTTCCCTTATGTAAATCGCGGGCTTATCGAGGCCGCTGATAACGAAACTCAACTGGCGGGCGTGCTTGGTCATGAGATCGGCCATGTCGCCTTGCGTCATGGCACAAATCAGGCCTCGAAGGATCAGATCGCACAAGCACCTCTTGCGATCTTGGGCGGACTACTGGGCAGCGGGTCCGTGGGATCAGTGCTAGCACAGGTCGGCGCCGGATCCGCAGTCAACTCGGTTCTTCTTAAGTACTCGCGGGACGCCGGACGCCAGGCAGATATTATTGGGATGCACATTCTTTACGATGGCGGGTACGATCCGCGAGCTATGTCTCACCTCTTTGAGAAGCTGCAAGCCGAAGGCAAAAAGGGCAGACCAGCCGAATGTTTCTCCAGACATCCGAATCCGGAAAATCGGGCGAAACGAGTAACAGAGGAGATCGCAAAGCTCGGCGGCGTTTCCAGCATAGCTGTCGCCGACTCACACCTGGCGCATCGCCGGGCTCTGGCGGTCCAGCCAGTGGGCGTCCGGCTGCAAGCCCGCCGGCAAACCGGGGATCTGAACATTCGCGATGAGCGCCATCCGACCGCCTCGGCGAACTTCTCGTTCGATGCGCTCGAGGAAGACTTTGTTGGCAGCGAGACGCTTGGCTTTTTCGAGCGCGGAGATCTCGGGCCGCTCGGTGCCGAACCAGTCATGGCACACCGGAAGCCGCACAATCCGGGCGTGTTCGATGGGATATCGGCTAAGGATCGCGTTCCCATGCAACCCCGAATAACGGCTCGGATCCACCCGCAGTTCCTCCTACATTCGCTCAGCTTGATTGGGGTCTTCAAGTTTAACCGCGTTCAGTCCGAGGTCAACGAGCCTGTCGACTTCGACGAATTCGACGCTGAAAGTGTAGTTCATTCCGAGTGCGCTTGCGAGCTCTTTGGCAATGTCGCGGTATTCTGTTCGCTTCATCCCGAGGTCGACTTCATTTAGGATGATGATATCGGCGGCCCGTAATATTCGCAGTTGGCGATCGATTGTCGCGTTACTGGAACCAGCGGTTCCTCTTTGGTTCACCGCTCGTTCAACTTCTTCTGGATCTGATAGCGCCATATCAGATCAAATTCGAGGCCGCGCTCGATGTTCCACAAGGCAACACGCAACACCTGCCCAATATCTCTTACCGTAGGGTGATGGGGTTGCACTCCGGAGAGCGCGGCGTCGTTATTCATAACCGGCGATTTTAGTAGCTCCTCCAACCTGTCTCTGAGCGGTGGCGGCACAGGGTCTGTGTCGGATAGAGTGTGACAAGATCGTCAAAGCTTAAGAAAAGCGCAGTTTTGTCGGCCGCCGACGTTCCCGGCTGGCAGAGGCCCACGGCGGCCGACACAAAGGCGACAACAGCTGCTCTAGTGACAATCCGAAGAGAACTCTTCGCTATTTTTCGACACGCAGATTATTCGTCACGCCAAAAGCACCGTGCACACCTTTGGCGGCGATGCCTGCCAGGTTTTGTCCCCTTCATTGGCAACAACCCCCTCGAGGGTTATATTCCCATTCTTGACGATGATATGGATAGGCGGTACCGCTCCTAGTTGGTAGCGCTGAAGCGGCGCTTTAGAGTAGATTGCCCGATACGTCGCCAGACGGATGCGGTCGTCATTCGGGGAAACCGGTAGAACCTCAATCTGATTGTCCACGGCCTCTACGCCTTCAATCTTCTTAACGACATTTTCCGCGTCGCTCTTCAGCGTCGGCCGCGTAACCTCGCCGGACAGCGTCACCCGTGATCCGTCAACACGGTACGTTAGATTGTCGAAGACGTCGTAGTACGGCAACATCACTAGTTCGTGACGTACTTCCCTGGAGATGCGCTCCTCTCCTTTCGGGGATACAGACTGGGCGCCGAGGACGATCGCCCCAAGCGCCAGAACGGGAAACAGCTTCTTAATCATTGTTTCTCCTTTCGAGATCTCAAAGCCGGGTTTCCAGGACAGCCCAATCCTACACCCGGACAAAATGAAAGTCGAGCGAGACCTTCCAACTCAGGCTGCACGAACCGTTGTTCGATACGCCTTCGCATCAGGCATCCGAGCACGGTTAATGTTTCTTCCGATGTGATAGTTTAGGCGCCGGGCAGCGCGATTCACCGCAGATACTATGTCGCGGCCTCGCTGCAGGATCAGCGCCGGTCTCGCACCCTTTAGGATAGCGGTCATTTGGCACAATAGGACTCTTTCACCGCGGGATCGCTTCAGATCAATCAGGTACACCGATATCCGTTCGATTCTATCGTTGTGACGATCCACCGCGAACTCAACGCTCCGTTCGACTTCGCGCCGGATTTCGCCATTCCATCCGAGGGTCCGCACTCTGAACTGAAGTCTCATGTCGTTCTCCTTTACTGCGCCATCGAACAATAATGCTGCCTGATGGTCCGTTGCCGGACCGCGATCGGAAAGGGTGTATGATCAGTGCACCTGCTCCGACCTATTGCGGCCCTCGCAATCGCGGCCACAGTTCTCTCCGATCTCCACTGGTAATGCCTAAAGCAGCTTCAGGAAGACTGGAGGCCGTCTCCGGATCTTACTTCGTCACGATCGATAGAGACCCGGTCGCCGGGAAAGATAAGTTGGAAACGCTGGACCAAGTCCGGAATGGTTTCGGGAGCAATATCCAGGCCATAGCGATAGCAGAGGTCGTCCAGTGCAGATCTGTCGAGAGCAGTGATGCCGCCCAAGTTCGTGAAAGAATCGATCGAAACCAGCGGGCGAGATTATTTCCAGGATGCTGGCCCAGTCATCACCGGCGTTCCAGAAGGTGTGCCACTGATTCCGAGGCTTGACGATCAGATCGCCGGGATTCGCGAAGACCACCTCATCACCGAGCAGGGCGCCCATGCGGCCCCGGACGACGAAACTGTACTCTTCCTCCCGCGTGTGGCGATGCAACGGAGCCGCCAACGCATGCGGCGAAATCGGATGTTCGACTAGCGAAAAACGATCGCTCACTTCTTTGCCATCGATCATGAATCGCACTCCAATACTACCCAGCAATCCGATCTGTCCGTCACGGGAACTGACTATTCTGGCTGTCATAACTCATCACTCCTCGACGCGCCTTGAAGCCTTCGTCGCTCAGGTCAATGCAATTACGGAGCCGCCACGCTTTCTAACGGAAGATGCCCTAATGCCGCACTCGAACAATCCGCGGCTGTGCTAATACCGGCATCTGTGGCAGTTTTCAGGCAGTCTTGACGATACATCTTCGACGTCGCCGAGATTGCGGCATTGGCGGCACCTTTGGATGCGGTATGCGGAAGCCGATTTCATCCGCTTCCTTCCTTCCAGTGTTTTGGAGGCACCTTCGCTCCGCAGTATCGGCAGGCCACCGTTTCGCGCTTCTGACTCGGACGAACAACCGCCTGCCGCATGCATTTCGGACACCGACGCGCGAGTGCAAACACGGCGCCCAGCACCGCCTGGCCCAGTAGGATCATCGCTGGTTCTTCCTCGTTTGTTCCAACCACGGGCTCGCTCCAGCGCCATCTGGCTCCGTAAGGTGTGAGGCGGTATGAGTCTGCTGGGCGATCTCGTCAAGCATGTCTATGAGCTGACCCTGCAAACGCTTTACTGGAATGCGAATTCCAAGAGGTGCATCATCGGTTCGCAAGTATTCAGGATTGAGAAGATGCACGATGGTCTGTTTGCCTGCATCGGAGACGACTAGGTGGAGAGGGATAAAGACCGCAGAGCAGCGGTCAATCGCCATCGCCTCGAGAAGAAGAAGTGGGCTCTCGATGAACAGAATCTGGCAGCGAGACAATCGCAGACCCAGCGCTCGATTCAATCGCCGGCTGGCGTTAAATTCCACAGCTATGGAAAGCTGCTTCGCAGCTAACGCCTCGCGGATGCGCTTGATCGCTACGTCAAAATCCGCGTCCATTAGATACGTGATCGTAGGCTCTCGATCACCCAT
>JAJPJE010000089.1 GCA_021324365.1 Terriglobia bacterium
CTACAAGCGGCTCGATCAGACACGGTACTGGTACGAGAGCGCAACCGGCTTCACGACCGAGATCCGGGTGGATGCGGCGTCGGTCGTTTTCGACTACCCAGGAGTGTGGACGCGGGTAGCACAACACAGTAGCTAGTTAGCTAGTCTCTGATTAGCGTCTCTCTACTTGATATATTGGAAGATTCTTAATTGTCGCCTGGCGACCGGCTTACGCCATATTCCTGGCCCTGGCTACTGACGAAGAACTACTGGAGTCAAGAATGTCGAAAGTGCAACGCGCAATCTTAAGTGTTACCGACAAAACGGGGCTGGTGGAGTTTGCCCGCGAACTACAAAAGATGGGGGTGGAGCTGGTTTCCACCGGCGGTACGGCCAAGCTGGTGCGTGAGGCTGGCATTCCGGTGAAAGATATCTCCGAGCTCACTGGCTTTCCGGAAATGCTGGATGGTCGCGTGAAGACGCTGCATCCCAAGGTGCACAGCGGCATCTTGCATAGGCGCGCGAACGCGGAGCATCGGGCGACAGTAGCGCAGCATGGCATTCCACCCGTCGATATGGTCGTAGTCAATCTGTATGCATTCGAGAAGACGGCGGCCAAGCCGGGCGTTGCGTTCGAAGAGATCATCGAAAATATCGACATCGGCGGCCCGTCGATGATTCGCTCGGCAGCCAAGAATTTCGAAGATGTAGCCGTGGTGACTTCGCCTGCCGATTATGCTCCCATCGCGGAAGAGATGAAATCACAGGGCGGCGCGGTCTCTCGTGAAACGAAGTGGAAGCTGGCGCAGAAGGCATTCGCGACTACGGCTGCTTACGACTCTGCCATTGCATCAACGCTGGAGCGCCTTTCCCCTGAAGGAACAACTGAGGGCAAGTCCGACGGCTTTCCGGCCGTGCTGCGGCTTAATTACAAAAAGGTGATGGACCTCCGATACGGAGAAAATCCGCACCAGAGGGCGGCGGTCTACGCCGACAACAGCAATGCCGGCATCGCGCACGGGAAGCAACTTCAGGGCAAAGAGCTGTCCTACAACAATCTGGTTGATCTGCAGGCATGTTGGGATCTGGCTCAGGAATTCGACAGTGCGGCAGTGGCGATCATCAAGCACACCAATCCGGCCGGATGCGCGACAGCAGACACGCTGGTTGATGCCTATAAGAAAGCGCTGGAAACCGACCCGGTGTCTGCTTTCGGCGGCGTGATCGGCGTGAATCGGCCCATTGATGGCGATACTGCCAATGAAATGGCAAAGCTGTTCGTCGAAGCAATCGCCTCACCTGGTTTCGACGATGCAGCGCTGCAGACATTCAGCGCGAAGAAGAATCTGCGGCTGGTGCAAGTGGTCCCGGCCGCTCCGGGACCGGTGATCAAGAATGTCTCCGGCGGACTTCTGATGCAGGACCCGGATGTGTATGAACTCAAGGAGAGCGAGCTGAAGGTAGTGAGCAAACGCCCGCCCACCGCCGAGGAGATGCGTGCCCTGAAATTCGCCTGGATCGTGTGCAAGCATGTGAAATCGAATGCCATCGTGTACGCACGCGACGGCCAGACGGTCGGAGTAGGCGCTGGACAGATGAGCCGGGTGGATTCAGCGAAGATCGGCGCCATGAAAGCGGTTCTGCCGCTGAAGGGGACCGTGGCCGCGTCCGACGCGTTCTTTCCATTTCCGGACGGAGTAGAGGAAATCGCCAAAGCAGGGGCGACCGCGGTCATCCAGCCCGGAGGGTCAGTTCGGGACCAGGCGGTTATCCAGGCCGCCGACGAGCTCGGATTGGCGATGGTATTGACCGGTGTACGGCACTTCAGGCACTAAGAATCGGGGTAATCGGGTGATTTGTGATCTTTTGATCGTAAATGCCGGTTTCAATTCTCGATTACTATTTGCCCGGTATCCCGCTTCCGATTGACCGGATTCGACAATTGTCGCCTAAACATCTGAGCTGCAAAGACTTTCTTCTGCTGCCGGGGTTAATAGTGACCATTGCGCAGCAACGCTCGTAAGTTGGTGGCCGGCGCGCTATTCCCTTGTAAAATAGGGAGAGACCCACGCGCGCGGTTGGGCATCCAATTTGGTGGCGTGGCACGCTGCCACAAGGCACTCATGGACATTCGTAAACCAGCCCTTTTGCTGGCGTTTGCTATCGCAGTACCGGCGTTCGGCCAAACGGATAGCTCCGCCCCGAAATCTACTCCCAACGGACAAACTGAGCCTGCTACTCCGGATAGCAGTCTGACGCCAGCGCCTTCGACCACACCGAAGAAAGTTCCCGATCGCGCGCAGGCGTACTACCACTACTCTCTGGCGCACATGTACGAAGAACTGGTGTCCATTTACCAGAGCAGCGAGTTCGCCAATAAAGCGATCGAAGAATACCGGCTCGCGCTGGAGAATGATCCCAACTCCGAGTATTTGAATTCCGGATTAGCGGAACTGTACGCGAAGACCGGACGCATCCGCGACGCGGTCGAGGAAGCGCAAGACATCATCAAACGCGACCCGAATAATCTCGACGCTCGCAAGCTGCTGGGACGGATCTATCTGCGGGGGCTCGGCGATCAGCAGACGGGAGCGCAGTCGCAGGACATTCTGAAGCGGGCCATAGAGCAGTACGAGCAGATCGTTCGGCTGGAGCCGAACAATATCGAGAACCATATGCTGCTTGGGCGGCTTTATCGGCTGAACAACGAGTTTTTGAAGGCGGAAAATGAGTTCAAGACCGCGGTCGCATTGCAGCCGAATTCCGAAGAAGCCGTCACAATGCTTGCCATTCTCTACAACGAGGAGGGCGATTCCAAGCGTGCAGCACAGGTTTTGAACGCTGTGCCGGAAGCGGATCGTACTTCAAAGATCTATTCGGCGCTGGGCTATACCTACGAGCAGCAACATGATTATAAGAGCGCGATCACGGCATATCGTGCTGCGATTAACGAAGACAAAGATAACCTCGAGGCGATGCGCGGGCTGGCGCAGAGCCTGCTAAATGAAAACCAGACGGAAGCCGCTCTGGAAACTCTGAAGCAGATCGTCGAAGCCGATCCGCACGATGCCCAGAGCTACATGCGCATGGCCGAGGTTTACCGTCGGACTGGACGGTTCGATGCCGCCTTGGACGCGCTGAAGAAGGCCGGTAACGAACTGCAGGATTCACTGGAAGTTCCATTCAACGAGGCAGTGATTTATCAGTCGCAAGGCAATTTCGATCAGGCGGCCCAGCTTCTGCAGCAACTGCTGAAGAAGAGCGAGAAGCCGGATAACAGCTACACCACCGGTGAGCGTAACAATCGGGCCGTGTTCCTGGAGCGGTTGGGCAGTGTCTATCGCGACCAGAACAAGACGCAACTTGCCGTCGACACTTTCCGCAAAGAGATTGAACTCGGCGATCCGGATACCGGTTCCCGGGCGTATCAGCAGATTATCGACACGTATCAGAACGCCAAGGACTGGAAGTCGGCGACTGCCATTGCGCAGGAAGCAGTCAATAAATTTCCCAAAGATCGCAATTTGCAATTGATTCTCGCAGGACAACTGGCCGATTCAGGGCAGGCGGACCAGGCAATTGCACAGGTCAAAGGCATGCTGAAGGGAAATGCCGACGACCGTGACACTTATATCAGCCTGGCGCAGATGTACGCCCGGCTGAAGCGCTATCCTGAAGCAGAGGACGCCATTAACCATGCGCTGCAGCTTTCGACCAAGCCGGATGACAAGCGTTATGCCCAGTTCGTGCAGGGGTCCATTTTCGAGCGCGAGAAGAAATACGATCAGGCTGAAGATGTCTTTAAGCAGCTCATCAACAGCGATCCCAGCGACGCGCAGTCGCTGAATTATCTGGGATACATCCTGGCCGATCGCGGAGTTCGCCTCGACGAAGCACTGGGCTATATCAAGCGTGCGGTCCAGATTGACCCGCAGAATGGCGCCTATCTCGATTCTCTCGGTTGGGCGTATTACAAGCTGGGGAATTACGATCTAGCGGAAGATTATCTGCGCCGGGCCGTGGATCGCGCGAATAACGACCCCACGGTGCTGGATCATCTCGGCGACCTTTTCCAGAAGACCGATCGCCTAAAGTTGGCGGCCGGTGTCTGGGAACGCGCACTGCATGAGTGGACCAAGGCGGTACCGGCCGATGTTGATAGCAATGACGTCGCTAAGGTCCAGAAGAAGCTGGATGCTGCCCGCGTGAAGCTCGCCCGAGAGAATGGCGGAGTCGCTACACCGACGCAGAAACCGTAGCAGAATTTGAGGTAGCTGGTAGCAAGTAGCTTACTATCGCCAGTCTAACCACCAGCTACCCGTCATCTTTTGATCGGCAGAGTAAGTCGTGCCCCAGGTTCAGACTGCGCTGTTCGGTGCTAACCTCGGATTCTTCCTCACAGTGCCATCCCGCCTGACACTTCGATCCTCTGCCCATTCACCCACCGATTCTCGTCGGATAGAAACGCAGCAATCATCGGCCCGATATCGTTCGGGACACCCACACGCCCCATTGCGGTCATCTCCGCAACACGTTTGTTGATCTCAGGATTGTCGCGCACCATTCCGCCGCTGAAATCTGTTTCGACGGCGCCCGGCGCAATGACGTTCGCCGTAATGTGGCGTGGCCCAAGTTCTTTCGCCAGATATCGTGTAAGCACTTCGACTGCTCCCTTCGTTGCTCCGTAGGCAGAACTGCCCGGAAGAGCAAACCGTGCCAGTCCTGACGAGATGTTTACGATGCGGCCGCCGTCGTTCATTAGTGGAAGTAGTTTTTGAGTCAGGAAGTAAACACCTTTGAAGTGCACGTTCACAATTTCGTCAAATTGCTGTTCCGTTGTTTGCTCGAACGCAGCGTGAAGGGAATTGCCGGCATTGTTCACCAGGTAATCAAACCGATCTCGTCCCCAGTTCTGCAAGGTCTGGCGGACTGCGGCGGCGAATGCGTCGAACGAACGAACATTGCCGGTATCGAGCTGAAATGCGGCGGCCCTCCGCCCCATCGCTTCGGCTTCTCGGATGAGACTGTCAGCTTCTGCTTTATTCGACCGATAGGTGAAGATAACGTTGACGCCACGCCGGGCGAGATTTTCAGCCGTGTTGCGACCGAGTCCACGGCTTCCGCCGGTGATAATCGCAATCTTGTTCCTGTCCTTTGCAATTGCGTTGTCTGTCATACAAGTGCTCCTATCTAAGTACGGTTCAGCCTATTCGCGTGTTGTCTCAGCAAAATACCATGGCAACTCTGGCTCATGAGGAACAACCAACGATATAAGTCAAACGGAAGGAAAACTGACAATCAGCAACCGACAACGGTAAACTGGCCTCATGCTCGCCCCTCATGCCGTGCGAGTCGAGCAGTCACGCGGGCGCCGGTATCCGGAGCCGCCCCATCCTTATCGCAATGACTACCAGCGCGACCGCGATCGCGTAATCCATGCACGCGCGTTCCGCCGGCTCGAAGATAAGACGCAGGTTTTCACGGGACGCTTCTCCGATCACTTCCGAAACCGGCTGACGCACACGCTGGAAGTCAGCCAAATTTCTCGCACCATTGCAGGGCAACTGCATCTGAACACGGATCTGGTGGAAGTGCTTGCCCTGGTGCACGATATCGGGCATCCGCCGTTCGGCCATGCCGGAGAACACGCGCTGGACGAAGCGATGCGAATGCAGGGGCTTTCGTTCGACCACAATTTGCATGCCCTGCGAATCGTGGAGGACTTCGAGCTGCGCTATGCTGCCTTCCGCGGACTGAATCTGACCTTTGAGGTACGCGAGGGAATCATCAAGCATTCCCGCGACTACGATGGGAGTACGCATCCCGAGCTGGCGGAGTATCTCCTCGGGAAGCTCCCGCCAATTGAGGCACAACTGATCGACCTTACCGATGAAGTCGCGTACAACACCGCCGATCTCGATGACGGCCACGAAGCGCATATCCTTACTGTCGAGCAGATCCGAGAAAGTGTGCCGGTATTCGATCGCTACTTCCGCGAGGTGCAGCAACTATATCCAGATGCAATCGAGAAACTGCAGTTCAGTGAAGCGTTGAGGCGCGTCCTGAACCGCTTCGTGACTGATCTCATCACGAATACCGGGCGGCGGATCGCAGAAAGTGGGGTGCAGTCGCTGGAAGACGTCCGCAGTTATCCGGAGCGGCTTGCCGCATTCAGCCCCGAAGTGGATGAAGAGAGGCGCCAGGCCAAGCAGTTTCTTTATCGCAACCTGTACTACAGCGAAGAGCTCGTTGCTCGCAAGGAGCATGGTGAAGAAGTCGTGCTCGGCTTGTTCGCACACTGGCTGGCACATCCGGAAGATTTGCCCCGCACGTATCAGGAAAAGGCAGAACAAGAGCCGCTGGCGCGCGTCATTTGCGATTACATCGCGGGTATGACCGATCACTTCATCCTGGATCAGCACAAGAGGTTTCGTGGGTAGTTCGCAAGCTACTCTCTCGGATCCAAGGCCTCAATTACCTGAAGGTGACTATTTCGCCTGCAACGATTCCACAATGGTGGTCATGTTGCCTTCGTCGACCTGCACGATCTTGGTGATTGGATAATAGCCATCCATGCTCAGCCGCACGCGATAGGTGCCTGGCGGAACAGGGAATCGGAATGGCGTACTTCGTGGCACCGGAATGTCGTTTACCGCGATCTGTGCGCCAGAGGGGATAGTTCGGACTTGCAGGCCACCTTTGCCTGGAGGCAATTGACCACTCTGTTCGAATTTCCGCCACGCCGCAAGTCTTCCATTGTTATTGCCGTTCACGCCGAATCCCTGTGGCTGAAGTTCAGGAGAGAAGTTCAACGTCTGTCCGGGGCCGGCATCAGCGAGCGTTTCTGCCCAGCGGAAGCCCTGCTTGCGGACTACCACTTTATGCTGGCCGGGGTCAACGGTGATCTCTGCCGGGGTTACCTGCCCAGTCGGGATACCGTCCACAACGATGTTCGCGCCTGCCGGATTGCTGTTCACCGAAAGCGTCGCTTGCAGCTGCTGTAGTGACAAGGCGAGCGGTGTTCTCTTGTTAGCGACCACTTCCACTTTCTGCGCAGCAGGTTTGTATCCCTCCAGCGAGACTTTAACAGTATGCAAGCCCGCGTGGAGGGCAGGAGTCGTAAAAGGTGTGATCCACTTGTCGAGCATTCGGCCATCAATTTCAACCTGCGCACCAGCAGGATCTGACGTAATTTTCAGTTCGCCGGTCTCAACAAGAGGCTTCCCCTCCGGCGCGGTTTTCACGTCCGCTACCGTTTGTACGGTCGGTACAGTAGCGGGCGGAGCAGGTGCCGGCACGGCCGCCTCGATCGGCTGCACAGGTGCAATCTTCGGCGCAGTTCGGGCCGTGGCAGCTGCAGCCGTCGCGACAGGCTGTTGCGCGGCAGCCTGCGCCGCGAGCAGAGCCTTGTGTTTGCGCGAGGCGTTAGCCATCACCAACAAACAGAAGAGAGCGACAAGCACCGCGGCGAAGAGCAGACCAGGTCCCCGCTTGCGCTTTGCGGGACGCAGCGCAACACGTTTCACGATTGCAGCAGGTTTAGAAGCCATCGCCTTCGGAGGAGCGACTGCGATGGTCTTCTCGACGAGCGGTTCCGATTCCGTCTTCTTTCGTGAAGTAGCATCAAGTACCACCGCTGGTGTGAACGCCGGCTCGGCCACGATGGCCGGCGCCAGCCCCGCCGTACCACTAACTGCCTTCTGAATTCCGGAACTCGGATCGAGTGTGGTGGCAGCAAAGAAGTGAGTCGTGACCATCGCCTGATCGGCAGTTCCGGCTGTCAATTCGCTGCAAAGCGTAAAGGGATCCTGCAGCGCAGCGGCCATAGCTGATCCGCTCTGGTAACGATCGTCGGGCAGCTTCGACATTGCCTTAGTGATGACTGCGCTTAAGCCGGTTGGAATCGAGGCATCGAGCTCGCGCGGCGGTGGCGGCACCTCGTTGATGATCTTGTAGATTATCGTCGTAACGCTGTTCGCGTTGAACGGCTTCTCACCTGTCAGCATCTCGTAGAGAATCACGCCCGTGGCGAATAAATCCGTGCGCCCGTCGATCGCGCGTCCGCGCACCTGCTCCGGCGACATATAGTTCGGCGTTCCCAGCACTTCGCCAGTGTGGGTAAGACCGGCACCCGCTTTCGCGATGCCAAAATCCATGATCTTCACTACGCCGTCAGCGGCGATCATGATGTTGGCAGGCTTGATGTCGCGGTGAATCACTCCCTTATAGTGGGCATAATCAAGGCCTTCGCAAACCTGCGCGCCGATCTTTGCGGCCTCTTCCGGAGAGAGCGTTTTGCGTTCACGGAGCAGCCCGGCGAGCGTGGTGCCCGGAATGTATTCCATCGCGATGTAGAACATTCCATCGGCTTCGCCCGCGTCGTAAATGGTGATGATGTTCCTGTGGTTCAAAACTCCGGCAGCGCGTGCCTCGTTCTGAAAGCGCTTGAGCATGTCGGCGCTGCTGGCACCGTGAATATCGACACGCATGGTCTTGAGCGCGACGGTTCGGCCAATATTGGGATCGGTGGCGCGATACACGACTCCCATAGCACCCTTGCCCAATTCGCCTGTAATGACATAGCGGCCGATCTTTTCGGGGGTCATCCAGTCCTCGCCGGACAAAAAATGTCACTTGACCTGTTGCTATTCAGAAACACTGCAAGAATAGCCGCGTTTCCTTCGGATTTCTGCGGGCAGGTGACTAAAGTACCTTGATAAACTCTGTTACCACGGTGAACGTCCTATGCGTCGGATTGTGATGGTTTTCGTGCTTGGCTGCGCGTGTTTGGCGAGCGCACAGCAGATCAGTCCCACGGATCAGCAGCAGTTGGCGATCCGGCACCTGCTGCAGGACCAGGTGGATGCCTGGAACCGCCATGATCTCACCGGATTCATGAATGGATACTGGCACTCGCCGGATCTGACGTTCTTTTCTGGCAAGACCGTCACCGAGGGCTGGAAGACCACGCTCAAACACTATCGCCAGAAATACCAGCCCGAAGGCACAGATAAAGACATGGGCAAGCTCGACTTCTACGACTTGCGTGTCGATCTGTTAGCGCCAAATGTGGCACTCGTCAGAGGGCATTGGCATTTGGTGAAGGAGTCAGGAAAAGAGGATGGTGGGTTGTTCACGCTGGTGCTGAAGAAGTTTCCCGAAGGCTGGAGGATCGTGCACGACCATACGTCGTGAAAAGCCCGATTTCAGCATAGAAGGATTGCGGAAAGCCGATGGGTTTTCGTAGCGCCCGTGCTCCTCTTTACCGGACCGGAGGCCCACGGAACAGCCGGAGAGACGCCGACGCTACCAGGTCAGCCCTTCACCACTACAGCTGCCGGCTGGATATCCTGCACGTCCACGAAGTTCGTCGGGTACTCGCCCGTGAAGCAAGCCGTGCAGTAAGTGGTGTGCTCGCCTTCCGCGCAGGCTCTCTTGAGGCCATCGACTGACAGGTACGAAAGCGAATCAGCGCCGATATATTCGCGAATCGCTTCGACCGTCTTATTGGCGGCGATCAGTTCTTTTTTGCGCGGAGTGTCCACACCGTAATAGCACGGCGAGATGGTTGGTGGACAACTGATACGCATGTGAACTTCTTTTGCGCCCGCTTCGCGCACCATGCGGACGATTTTGCGGCTAGTAGTGCCGCGTACGATGGAATCGTCGATCAGGATGATGCGCTTGCCTTCCAGGATGCTGCGCACCGGGTTGAGCTTGAGTTTCACGCCAAAATCGCGAACGCGTTGTTCGGGCTCGATGAAGGTGCGGCCAACGTAGTGGCTTCGAATCAGGCCAACGCGGAAGGGAATACCGCTTTCTGCGGCGTAGCCGATGGCCGCCGGAAGTCCGGAGTCGGGCACTGGAACGACCAGATCGGCGTCAACTGGAGCTTCGCGCGCGAGCTGTCGTCCCAGTGTTTCGCGACTGGTGGCGACCGAGCGTCCGAAGACAACGCTGTCAGGCCGCGCGAAATACACATGCTCGAAGATGCAGCTCGAGATCGGCTGCGACGACGAGTAGAAGCGCGAGTAGGTGCCTTCCGGTCCGACGACGATCAACTCGCCGGGCTTCACGTCACGAATGAACTCAGCACCAATCAGATCGAAAGCAGTCGTTTCCGACGCGAAGACAATCGCATCTTTCTTCAGCTTGTCACCGGCGACAATTTTGCCCATCGAAAGCGGCCGGAAGCCTCGAGGATCGCGTACGGCGAAGATCCGGTCGCGAGTCGTGATTACCAGCGAGAACGCTCCTTCGATGCGGCGCAATGCATCGGCAATCGCGTCGGGCAACGTCTGCTCTTTCGAATGGGCAATCAGGTGGACGATGACTTCGGTATCGCTGGTCGTCTGAAAAATGGAGCCGTCGTGTTCGAGCTTGGCACGTAGTTCCGCGGCATTTACCAGATTGCCATTGTGCGCGAGAGCCATCTGGCCCTTGTTGCAGTCGACGCGGATGGGCTGGGCATTGAGGATCGCAGAATCGCCGGTGGTGGAGTAGCGCGTGTGGCCGATGGCCTGCGTTCCGGGCAACTTGGCGAGAATGTCTTCGGTGAAGATGTCGACAACCAGGCCCATTTGCCGATAGAGGCGCAACTGGTCGCCATCAGACGCGGCGATGCCGGCGGATTCCTGTCCGCGATGCTGGAGGGCGTGGAGGCCGAGGTAGACGACCTTCGAGGCTTCCGGGTGAGCGTATACGGCAACTACGCCACATTCTTCGCGAAATTTGTCCAGCTTCGGCATTTTCTCCTCAGTAGCCAGTTAGTCAGGAGTCAGTATCCTGACGAACCAAACTGCGACGACGATCGACAACCAATTAACTCTTCTGCAGAACTTCCGGCACCAGATGCTCTTCCGTGTCGGTGTGCAGAGCCTTAGGTAACGCGCTCTCCCAGGCTTGTTTCAACTGCGACACCGGTGCGGAGACGACCTTACGCCCGTTCACCAGAATTTCCAGGTTGTCCTCTGCTGTTTCGCCGATGACCTCGGCCCCGACCCCGTGCTTTTCCGCTACCTCTTTGATTCGCGAGAGCAGCTGCCGGTCGCAGGAAACCAGCACCCGGCTGGCATCTTCTCCGAAGAGGATATACTCAGAGGGCAGGTCGTCGGACTTGACTTCCACGTGGGCACCGATGCCGTTCTGAAAGCTGGCCTCGGCCAGGGCGACAGCCAGTCCGCCGTCCGACAAATCGTGTGCAGACTCGATAAAGCCCTGATTGATGGCATCGATGATGCAGCGCTGCAAATTCGCTTCGTGCTCAAGTTCCAGCGCCGGCGGGAAGCCCCAGAGTGCTCCCAGAATTTCCTTCGCATACTCGGACGAGCCGAACTCGGTCTCGGCATCGACAAGGTCACCGCCTTCGGAACCACTTAGCAACACCAGCACGCGATTCGTACGCTGGAAGTGCGGAGTTCGCATACGATCGATGTGTTCCAGGACACCTACAATTCCGAGCACAGGTGTCGGATAAATTCCTTCGCCAAGCGTTTCGTTGTAGAAGCTGACGTTTCCGCCCGTGATCGGTACTTCGAGCTCTTCGCATGCAGCGGTGATACCGTCGATGGTCTGCGAGAACTGCCACATGATGTGCGGCTTCTCAGGATTGCCGAAGTTCAGGCAGTTGGTAGCGGCGACCGGGGTCGCGCCGGTGACCGCGACGTTGCGGCAGGCTTCGGCCACCGCATGCATGGCCCCGAGCTTCGGATCCAGATAGCACCAGCGGCCATTGCCATCGAGTGCCATCGCGAGGCCGCGATCGGTGCCCTTCACGCGAATTACGCCGCCATCGCCGCCGGGGCGCTGCACTCCCGTGAGCTGTACGTAGGATTCGTATTGTTCGGTAATCCACTGCTTGGAGCAAATGTTCGGGCTGGCAAGGAGTTGTTCGAGTTCCGAAGTGAGATCGGCCTTATTGCCAAGTTGAATATGTTCGGGCTTTTCGCGGTCGACGTTCGGTTCCCAGCGCTCCAGAGGACGCTTGTAAAGGGGAGCTTCATCGGTGAGCGCATTGTTGGGAATTTCGGCGACAACTTTGCCATGCTCAAGCACGCGCATGGTGTTCTCGTTGATTACGCGACCGATGGTTACCGCATCCAGCCCCCATTTCTGGAACACCTTTAATACTTCTTCCTCATGGCCCTTCTCAGCCACCAGGAGCATCCGCTCCTGGGATTCGCTGAGCATGATCTCATAAGGGGACATACCCGTCTCGCGCTGCGGAACCAGATCGAGTTCGATTTCCAGGCCGACGCCGCCGCGGCCACCCATTTCGCAGGTGGAGCAGGTCAGGCCGGCAGCACCCATGTCCTGTATGCCAACGACTGCACCCGTCTCCATCGCTTCCAGGCAGGCTTCGAGGAGGAGTTTTTCCATGAAGGGGTCGCCTACCTGTACGTTGGGGCGCTTCTGCTCGGATTCCTCGCTGAACTCCTCGCTCGCCATGGTTGCGCCGTGAATACCATCGCGGCCGGTCTTTGAGCCGACGTAGATGACAGGATTGCCCTCACCCGAGGCCTTGGCATAGAAGATCTTGTCGCGCCGCATCAGGCCCAGCGCAAAAGCATTTACCAGCGGATTTTGCGAGTAGCAGTCTTCGAACTTGGTTTCGCCGCCAAGATTTGGCACTCCGAAGCAGTTACCGTAATGGGCGATGCCGCTAACCACGCCCTCGAGAATCGAGTGATTCTTGTGGATCGTCGCTTCGTCCTGGTGTGTGTCCCTGGTGATCGGGCCGAAGCGGAGCGAGTCCATTACAGCGACCGGCCGGGCGCCCATGGTGAAGATGTCGCGAAGAATCCCGCCAACTCCAGTGGCCGCGCCCTGTAGCGGCTCAATGAAGGACGGGTGATTGTGCGACTCGATTTTGAACGCGCACGCCCAGCCATCGCCAATATCGATGATGCCAGCATTTTCGCCTGGCCCCTGCACAACGCGGCGGCTACGGGTCGGCAGCCGTTTCAGATGCACACGCGACGATTTGTAGGAACAATGTTCGCTCCACATAACGCTGAAAATACCCAGTTCCGTCATGCTGGGTTCGCGTCCCAGGAGTTTCAGAATTTTCTGGTATTCGTCGGCTGTGATGCCATGATTTTTCAGCACTTGGGGACTAATGGCGGCGGGTGCGAGCTCGGTGTTTGCCATGATCTACTTGGGTGTAGAAAGTCGTATCCCTTGCGCTGGGAAAAGTGAAGTGTTAAGGGATCGACGCTACAGCTTATTGTCTCATGACAGAGCACGCCTTGGTTGCGAAACCTTGATGCAAAATTCAGCATCAGATCAGATAGCAAGCAGTAGTCCTGACGTCATCATTCGATTGCCGGGACCCTGAAACGGCTCGCCAACCAGCGAGCCGTTTTGCTTTGTGGCGAACGGCTTTACCAAAAGAGACCACAGGCACAGACACGAGGACCGTCACGACTTCGGGTGCCCCATCCTAGCCCTCTGTTGGCGAGGGTAGGATTCCGCAGAGGTTCACACAAGGTGCCCTTCACGCGGCCCGTTTCTCCCTTGTTGCAGCCGCTTTCTGCGCGGCGCGCTTGCGCGCCGCAGCTCCCCTGGTTCGCACCGCTTTTTGTGCAGCTTTCTTCCTGGAGGTACTTCCTCGGCGCTTCGCCGCATCGTGGGCGTGTTTCGACAGCGCTTTTTTCGACGCAGCTTTCCGCGGCATGCGCTTGAGCGCCCCTTCAATCGCGCGTGACCGCTTCCGTGACGGCTTTTTCTTTTGCGCGCTGCTGTGTCCCTTGCGATACGCGCTTTCTGCTGACTTGCGCGTCTTTTGAGAAGTACGGCCCTTCTTCGGCGGCGGAAGATCGACTCCGGCACGCCGTGCTTTTGATAACCCGATCGCAATTGCCTGCTTGGTATTGGCCGCTCCATGCTTCCCGCGACGGATGTGTTCCATTTCCTCCTTCACGAACTCGCCAGCCTGAGTAGCGGGCGCTTTACCTTCGCGCTTATCTTCTTCGGCGCGCTCAAGTGTGGTCTTCCAAGGCATGTCATTCTCCCGTAGTGCACAGGTGCTATAAGGGTGAGACGTCAGGCTTGAGATTGGAGATGGATGCTAGGGATTCGGGGGACTGGGAGGCATCTCCGTGACATCAGCAACAACTTCCCATTCGGCACCGCACTGACCACATTTCCAGCGATCGCGGCCCCCGGGAAGGGGAATGCCGGCGATTGCCAGAGCAGCCAACTGGACTCCCTTATCCGGCGGTCCGAAACTGATGTTCAGAGAACTACAGAGAGGGCAGGCTGGCTGCTCGAAAACTTCTCCGGTGTCGCTGTCGACGAGTTCCGGCGGAATCTCGTCCTCCAGCAGATGGATTGCTTCTTCCGCGTCGGTTTCCATGACGCGCAATTTCACGCCACCAATCAGGTTGGACCAGAACCAGTCGAGCCGCACCATGTTTTCGTCGCCGAGGAAACACTCGATTCCGGCGGACTCGAGTTTGCCCTTCGCAAGCATCGCTTCCGGCAGATCACGAAAGTTCGCGATGGTGACAAGTTCTGCGGGCACGGGACCATGGTAGCGCAAACAGCGGTGGAATGGGGTAGCTGGCAGGCGGGACTCGATGCAAGCCGCAGGCGATAAGCCCCAATCGCTTAACTAAAAAGCGCACCGTAAGGCGCCTCGCCTCGCGCGATTACATAACGACGTTGGCTCCAGCCAAGCGAGTACTCTGGTTTCGGCGAAGAAGACCATGGGGACTCGTGGAAGGAGCCA
>JAJPJE010000069.1 GCA_021324365.1 Terriglobia bacterium
CGACGGTCCTGCCGGCGCCGGAAAGAGCACTGTCGCTTCGCATCTCGCGCGCAAGCTCGGCTACATTAATCTGGAAACGGGAGCGATGTATCGTGCTCTCGGCCTGCGCGCACTGGAAGCGAAGATCCCGCTCGATGACGAGCAACAACTCGCGGAACTGGCCCGGCATTCAGCAATCTCTCTGATCCCTACAGGCGACGGCAACCGCGTGCTGTTGGACGGCCGCGACGTTTCCGAGCGGATTCGCGAAAGTGACGTGACCGCTGCCGCGTCGCAAGTTTCCGTTCATCCCGCGGTGCGGGAGTGGATGGTCGTGTGCCAGCGCGATATGGGAAAGCAGGGAGGCGTAGTGATGGAAGGCCGCGACATCGGCACAAAAGTCTTTCCCGACGCTGATATAAAGATCTTCCTTGATGCCGACGAGAGCGTTCGTGCGGAACGGCGCATCCGGCAACACTCGGTAGAGAGCAGCGCTGATTACGCAAAAAAGATTGCCGAAGAGATGCGCCAGCGCGACCGGCGCGACACCACCCGCGCTACTTCTCCGCTTCTAGCCGCTGCGGATGCCGTGATCCTGGATTCCAGCCATATGAGTCTCGACGAGGTGTTGAGCACAATCGAGAAACTCGTGAACGAAAAGCTCTTGTCCCGAGCCATCACGCAGTCCTAAAACCAATTCTCATCCTGGGGAATACGATGGGAAATATATCGGCCTGCTACCACAATCACTAAAGATTTAGTTCTCCTTTTTTGCCGGAGACTCGCAAAGTCAATTCCCAAATCGCAACTAAGGTTTCGAAATGCCGCGCTGGAAGCACGACATCCACAAAAACTTTTGCATACAATTACTGGTGAAATTATCTAAAAAAGGTGTTAGCGAACTGGGTTTGAGTGAGCAAAGCTCGTCCCGCAACGTCAATCTGTCCGGCCCCGGAGCCGGTTCTTCCTCAGGAGAATAAGCGGTATGGCCTCCCCTGCGAAGTTCCGCATCGACGTCGACATCCACAACATCCTCACCGGCAGTAATCAGAAAGGGCCTGAGCCCGCCAAGGCCATGGGCCTGACTTTACCGCAGCCAAAGTTTCCGCAGCATCCGGAATTGCTGAGCGATCCCGGTCCAACCGTCCCGCCTGAAAGGCGCGAATGGAGCACCCGGGAGATCTACCGCAAGATGCGGGGCTGGCTGTTTCCCTACATTCGATCGCGGGTGTACCCGGGAGAGTTCCACCCGATTACGGCGTATCTATTTCTCGAATACAAGTGCAACCTGGATTGCTGGTACTGCTGGTCGTTCAATAACCAGGTAAAGGGAATGACGGAAGATGTTGCAAAGCGATCCATTGACTGGCTGCACGATCATGGGTGCCGAGTTCTCGCCCTGATGGGTGGCGAGCCGTTGTTGCGCCCGCAGTTTGCCCACAAGGTGGTGGACTACGCAGCCAAGAAAGGATTTTGGGTCTACATCGCGACGAACGGACGGTTGCTGCGTCCTGAGGTCATGGATCGCCTTGGCGATGCGGGCGTCGCCTGTATTAACTTCGCGTTGGACTCGTGGGATCTGAAGCCCAGCCTTCCAAAAGCACTGGTTCCGGCCGAGAAGAACCTGGAGTACGTGCTGAAGAAGCAGTACGTGTATGGAAACATGGTGTTCTTCAACATCAACATCTGCCGCAACAACCTGGAAGATGTGCGCCGGTTGACCGAATATGCGAGGGAACATCGTGTAGCGACCGATTATCACATTAATGAAACGCCAATGATCGAGCAGGATGATCACTTCAAGCATCTGTATGACAATCCAACGTACATTCGTCCGGAAGACTGGCGTGCGGTCGACGAGACCATCGACTGGATCATCGAGAAGAACCGATCCGGATACCAGATGGTGAACTCGATTCCGCGGCTGAAGGAGATGAAAGCGTTCATTCGGATGTCATCGGGCCTGGATCTGCGAAAAGTTGGCTGGTATGGCGACGGCACCAGCGGCAACGGGGAAGTGACCGCTCTGATTGACGCTATGCCCGGAATCGAACGCGACGAAAGTGGCGAGTTGAGCTTTGCGGAATGGTCCTGTCGCGCGGGCCAGAACAACGTCATCATCCGTACCGACGGTACCGTGGGACCGTGCTTCCCGATGTATTCGTCGAACTATGATTGGGGAAACATCGATCAGCCGAAGTTCGACGCGAAGCAGATGGGCGAAATGAAGAAGACCTGCCAGAAGCATTGCTTCTCGACGCTGAACCATAACCTAGCGTACTGCTATAACGACGCGCGCGTGATCAAGTGGTTGTGGAAGCAGGCGAAGAACGGATTCGGAGCAGGAGCTCGCAGTTTCGAGGACTGAAACAAGCGGATCACCACGAACGACCCAACAATTCGGAAAGGGCACTCCTTGTGCCCTTTCTAATATTTTCCCAAGGCGAGCACCAGCATACGAAAGAAATCGACCGAAAGGTTTCGCCTTCCATTAGGACGTGAGCGAGCGGTTCCTTTGCGTGCGGGAAAGATCGATTAACAGACTACAATGTCAGGCGGAATAAAACTCCGCCCCCGCACTCATTTCGCGGAACACCAGGGATTCGCAATGATTACTCGTCGTGAATTTGTGTACGGTAGTGCTGCGGTTTCTGTTTCATTGGCGTTAGCTCCGCACAGCCAGTTGCTTTTTGCGCAACCTGAGGGTGGCACTTACCGCAATCCGATTCTTGCTGGAGATCATCCCGACGCCAGCCCGATCCGGGTAGGCGATGACTTTTATCTGACGCACTCCAGCTTCGACTACGCGCCCGGCTTGATAATCTGGCACTCGCGAGACTTGCTCAATTGGCGCCCTGTTGCGGCAGCGTTGCGTAAGTATTACGGCAACGTATGGGCGCCGTATCTCTGTGAATATGAGCAGCGCTATTACATTTATTTTCCGTCTAATCAACGGCTCTGGGTTGTACATGCCGAACATGTCGCCGGACCGTGGAGCGAACCGATTGATCTAGGGATCAATGCGATCGATCCCGCACACGTGGTGGAAAACGGCCGGCGCTTTCTTTACATGGCGGGAGGACGGATGGCGGAGCTAACGTCTGATGGACTTGCCGTGAAAGTTCCTCCGCGCGTTGTGCTTGAGCCGTGGCCGCTGCCTACCTCCACTCGGATGGAGTGCATTTGCCTGGAAGCGCCAAAACTGCTGCAGCGGGACGGCTATTACTACTTGAACGTAGCTGAAGGAGGCACCGCAGGTCCGGCAACCAGTCATTCGGTTGTTAGCGCGCGCAGTCGACACGCGGAAGGACCGTGGGAGTTCTCGCCTTACAATCCGATCGTGCGTACGCATTCGCGCAACGAACGCTGGCTAAGCGTGGGTCATGGGCGTCTGGTCGATACACCTGCGGGGAAGTGGTATATGACGGTCCACTCGTACGAGAACGGGTATCGCACTCTTGGCCGGCAATTGTTGCTGCTTCCGATAGAGTGGACTGCCGACGGCTGGTATCGTGTGCCGCAAGGTATCACTGCCGATTCAGCGATGCCGGTTCCGATTCCGGGTACCACACAACACCCATCCCTGGATCCTTCCGACGATTTCACCTCTCCCGAGTTGGGCTTCCAATGGGGATTCTGGCACGAATATGACACGTCCCGGTTCAGCATCGGCAACGGCGCGCTTACGCTGGAAGCACGCGGCAAATCACTCGGCGACACGCCGGTGCTTACGACCGCGGTTGGCGGCCATTCCTACACTATTGAGATCGACGTGGAAATCGAGCCCGGCTGCCAATCGGGGCTGCTACTTTTCTATGACCCCGAGCACACAACCGGCATTCTCATCGACTCTGATGGAATCGGTGCGCGTCTCGGTACCGGTTTCATCCCGAGCCGTTATGAAAAGGGCGCTACCCGCGCCACGCTGCGTGTCGTCAACGACCGACAGGAAGTGGACTTCTATTTCCGCGTACCTGGGAAAGCATGGCAGCGTACGCTGGAGTCTGCGGAGATCTCGGGAATGCAGCACAATGTGCTGGGAGGTTTCCTCGATGTTCGTCCGGCGGTATTTGCGTGCGGGTCGGGGAAAGCTACCTTGCGCAATTTCCGCTGCTGGCCGGACGTAAAAGCGCCATCATAAGATTCGGCCACTTTCTGCTGTTCGTGTTGTGCTGCATTGCACGTTCATAATCACGTGGCGACCTTGACCTTGGTCCAAAGCGGAGTGGCGCAGTCGTTTCCTTCACCATTTCTACTGAGGCGAGTGGGGCCTGCAGATTGTGGGTGCGACTGGCTCCACAATTTCGCGCCGCGACGGTTGACATTTTCGTACTCGCAAAGAGCGACCTACTACTGCTTTTCTACTATTGTTTGCTGCTCTCTTCTTACGAATAATCGCGACACTCTGCTGTGGGGGATTTCAGCCCGCTAATTTGAGCTGGGCAGTCGTGCGCCAATCACGCGTGTGAGCGCAAGTGTGCGTGTTCTTATCAATCTGTGCTGGGGGATTCGAAACAATATGAGATTTGTTCATCGGTTGCCGGTCTTAATTATTGTTGTTTGCGCCAGTCTGTGCGCTCAGCAGATCACCGGGAACATCCGTGGCACGATCGTCGATTCGACAGGCGCGCTAATCCAGGGTGCGACAGTCACTGCTCGGCAGACCGAAACTGGTTTGTCGCGTACGACAACTACAGATCGAAATGGAAACTACATTTTGCTCGAGTTGCCAGTCGGGCATTACCGTCTGCAAGTCACGGCGAAAGGATTTCAGGAATATATCCAGGACGGAATCTCGCTGAATGTCAACGAGACAGCGTCGGTTCCCGCGCACCTCGTGGTCGGGTCTGAGAGAGAGCAGGTCCAAGTGCGGGCGGATGCTGATCTAATCGAACCCACCGTCACCAGTATGGGCAAGGCAGTATTGCAACAAGAACTGGAAGAGTTGCCGCTGAACGGGCGTAACTTTTCTCAACTTGGTCTCCTTCAGCCCGGCGTGGTGCCTCTGACTCCGGGCCTAGCGGAGGCGGGCGGTTCACTTCGCGCCGGGCAGGCGTATGCCGTAAACGGGCAGCGCCCTGAGTCGAATAACTTCCTCATCGACGGCGCAAATAATTTCAATGGTGTTGATGCAGGATTCGTGCTCAAGCCGCCAGTAGACGCGATCAGCGAATTCCGCATTCTCACGCACAATGCTACTGCTGAGTTCGGTGATAGCCTGGGATCGACCACAAACATCGTTACCCGTTCGGGCTCAAACAATATCCATGGCACGCTCTGGGAGTTCATCCGAAACGATGCCTTCGATGCACGGAACTACTTCGCTCAGCAAACGGAACCTCTAAAGCAGAATCAGTTCGGCGCCACTTTCGGCGGACCGATCAAAAAAGACAAGACTTTCTTCTTCGGCTTCTACGAGGGATTTCGGAATCGGCAGGGCGAGACGGCATTGACGACAGTTCCATCCCTGAAGCAACGGAATGGGGATTTTTCAGAATTATGTCCCGAAGGATTTACAGGCGGGATGTGTAACAATCCGGCTCACCAGTTGTTTAACGTGTTTGCCAATGCACCGTATCCGAACAATCAGTTGCCGTCGGTCAATCCGATTTCGCAGGGACTGCTGAGTTTCTTCCCGCTGCCCAACGTGGGCACGAACCTCTTTTCGACCACCCAGATACTGCACAACGATAGCGATCAATTTGGGATTAAGATTGACCACTATCTCACGGCGCGAGATACGTTGAACTTCCGGTACATGTTCGACCAGTTGTCGCAGCTGGATCCATTGTCTCCGAGCGGAGCAAGCGTGCCGGGATTCCCGGTGGGTGAAGATCAGCGTGCGCAGAACTTCGTTGCCCAGGAAACGCATACCTTTTCGTCGGCCATGATATTTGTTGGGCGTTTCTCATTTCTGCGTAACAAGTTCCTGTTCGGCGAACACATGAACAATCAATCGCCGGAAAGTCTCGGGTTCCAATATCAGCCGAGCCTCGGGCTCGCTGCTGGACCGCCATTCATTCAGGTAAATGGCTATTCGACGGTGGGAGATCCGATCACTGGTCCGCGGAATACCTACGAAAATGTGTTCGACTACTCAGGGTCGTTCAGTTGGGTACTCGGGAAACACGAACTGAAGTTCGGCGGCGGGTACCAGCGTCAACAGATAAATGTATTGCAGGGCATCGCCACAAACGGCTTCTTTGTCTTTGCTCCATTCCCGGTGACCGACGCGTTCGCCAGTTTCCTTTATGGACAGCCCGTAGTGTTTCTTCAGGGCATAGGAGATTTCTCGCGGGGCATCCGCGGAAATGGTCTCAACGGCTATATCCAGGACACCTACAAGGTGACATCCCGCCTTACGTTGAACCTCGGACTACGATATGACCTGCCAATGCCCGACACGGAAATTCATAACCGACAGTCGCTTTGGATTCCCGGCAGGCAGTCACAAGTGATGCCGAATGCGCCTGCAGGACTCCTCTATCCAGGCGACCCGGGAGTACCGGCTGGGCTCATCTCGACTGACAAGACGGCTTTCGCGCCGCGTATAGGTGTAGCGTGGGATCCAACAGGCGACGGCAAGTGGTTGATTACTTCGGCCTATGGCATTTTTTACGAGCCTTATTACACGGGGCAAGGTGGTCCGTTACAGGCGCCGATCAGCGCGCCGCCATACCTGGGAACTCCGCAAGTGAGTTTGCCGAATTTTGGAAATCCGTTTGGCGGAAATCCCCCAGCGCCTGGGACGTTCTCAACACCACTCACGAATCTGACACTATCTCCGACGATGACCCTTCCCTACACGCAGGACTGGGATTTGAACGTGCAACGTGCGTTCGGTGAAGATTGGCTGTTTGAAATCGGATATGTTGGAACAAAAGGCACACATCTACCACGCTTCATTGAAGCGAACCCGGCCGTTTTTGTGCCCGGCTTCGCCAACGGTCAGCCGATTTCCAATTCCAGCAACGCCGATCAGCGCCGGCTATACTCGGGCTGCACTTTAGCGAACTCTCCGAGCAGTTGCGTGTATTCATCGACAGGAGAGATTGCCAGCATCGCGAACTCTTCCTACAACGCGATGGAAATGAGTATGCGCAAGCGCTTCCGTCATGGCCTGTCATTCCTCGCCTCTTACACATGGTCGAAGTCCATCGATGATGTGTCGTCTTTCAACATGACGGGGTCGGCCGCGAAACCGGTTGCGGGCGAGAATGACCTGGCGCAAAATCCTTTCAACCTGGCTGCGGAGCGCGGGTTGTCGTTGTTCGATGCGAGGAACCGATTCGTCGTCAGTTACGAATGGGCACTGCCGTTCTGGACCCATCCGCATGGTTGGTATCAACAGGCGTTTGGCGCATGGCAAGTATCCGGCATCGCGACTCTGATGAGCGGGACGCCGTTTACAGTCTTTGATTCAAACGACGTTGCGGCACAGGGGAGTGCGCCCGAGATCACCGGATTCTCCGCACAGCGTCCAAACATCGTCGGCAATCCCAATAGTGGGCCACAGTCGGTCAATGGCTGGCTGAATGCGAGCGCCTATCAGCGGCTCGATCCAGTTGCCAATGCAGGGCAGTTCGGTACTGAGGGCCGCAACGTGAATATCGGTCCTGGCTACGCTAATTGGGATTTTGCGGCGCTGAAGAATTTCAAGTTAACGGAATCGAAACAATTCCAGTTCCGCGCGGAACTGTTCAACATTCTGAATCACCCGAACTTCCGGCTGCCGGACAGCGACATTAGTTCTCCGACCTTTAACCACATCCTGGCGGCGCAAGCACCCCGGCAGGTGCAGTTTGCCTTGAAGTTCATGTATTAGGACTGCTGAAACTTGCCACTGAAACGGGAACTCGGCCTTTGGGCGGCGATCGCAGCAGTCTGCGGAGAATCGATCGCACTAGGAATCTTTCTCACTCCGGCAGCGATGGCGAAGTCACTTGGTTCCCCAATGCTGCTGTTCGGAGTCTGGTGCGCGATGGCGCTCATGGCATGCGCCGGAGCGGTTTGCTACGCAGAACTCGCTGTCACCTTTCCGGAAGCTGGAGGCGGATACGTGTACCTCCGGCATTTTTACGGAAAGCGAGTGGCATTCCTCTATGGGTGGATGTCGATGGCCGTAATGGACTCCGGACTTGCAGCCGCATTGGCAGTCGGCGCAACGGCCTACCTATCAGTACTCTCTCCAGTCGTGGGTCACTTTCCAGGAGAAACTGCGGCGATTCTTCTAATAATGATTGCAGCGATTAATTATTGCGGGACACGCCTCAGCGGCGCGTTCATGGCAACGGTAAATTGGCTGAAGCTGCTTATTATCGCTGTGCTGATTGCGTGGGCATTTGCCAGTCATGGCATTTCGCATTCAAACCTGGTGCCGCTTAGTACTCGGCGCCATGGATCAGACCTGCTTCTCATCGGCATTGCTGGAGCATTCATCAACGCATTCTTTAGTTACGGCGGGTGGTGGGATGTAACGAAGCTTGCGGGTGAAGTCCGCGATCCACGGAAGAATTTACCGCGAGCTCTTATTTTTGGAGTAGTCGCTGTCACGCTCGTCTATATCGGCTTGAGCGCCGCGTTCCTGCATGTCGTGCCTTTGCAGAACGTGACATCAAACCAGGCATTTGTGGCGCAATTCGGAGAAGCGCTCTTCGGGCGAACAGGCGCCGCGGTGCTGTCTGTTTGTGTCCTGATTTCGGTGCTCGGTGGATTGGCGGCACTCACAATGGCGGCCCCACGCGTGTACTTCGCGATGGCGCAGAAGGGCGAATTCTTCGCTCTGTTCGGTCGGCTTCATCCGCGATTCAACTCACCCGGCAATGCGATTCTTTTGCAGTTGTTTTGCTCCCTGGCAGTCCTAGCACTGGGAGCATTCGACAAGATCATCTCGTACATCATCTTCAGCGCCGTGATCTTCCTGGCTCTCACCGGCGCGACAGTCTTCCGTTTACCCGAAGCGCGCCGACAGTTCTGGTACCCGGTGGCACCGGTGCTCTATATCTTGTGCTGCACCGCAGTCGCACTGATGATCATTATGCGCAATCCGCTGGAAGCCGTGCTCGGCATCGGCGTAGTCCTGCTTGGGTATCCCCTTTATTGGAAGTTGCCGAAATCGCAGGACGAGCACCAGACTCCGTTGCAAGCTGCAGTCGGCGAATAGATTGCAAAATCGGTGCGGTCAATGCCGGACGGGAACGCCAGGGGCGTGTGGTGAAGTTAGCCAGCTTGCGGCCGCTGGGATCCGCTCAGCCACTATTCGTTACGCCACCTTTTGCGCTTGGCTGGGTATCACGCCGATCTGTTTCAGCATGCCCATCAGATCGTAAACAAGATTCTCCTCTACGATCTGTCTCTGTTCGTTCCAGCGCGCGACGGTACAGAAATCAATGTGAAAGCTCTTGCCAGTGGGCTGAACCACCGTTCCGTCAGGCATCGTCATGGGAGCTTTCATGGTGCCGGTAAAATCCGCGACCGTGCATGTCCGTTCACCCTGCGCCAGCATGATTTTGTACGGGTTGTTGATGAGGTGCTGATCGGGAAACATCTCGAAAAACGCAATTGCCTCCTGCGCGTGAGCGTTAACGCCTTGCGTTGGGGGCTGATTTGGCCGGCGCATAATACAGTCCGTGGAGTGATGGCGGCGGAACGTTGCAAGATCTTGTTCGTTCCACGAATCATCCAGGCTCTTCATGTTCTCCAGGTCTTGCTTGCATCCATAACGTCACCTCAAAATCTCTTAGGCTGTTTGCTGGAAGGAATGAGCGGCAAAGAACACAAACGGGAAAACCTGTTTGCGCGGTACGAACCCGAATATACTCTCGGAGTGTCAGCGTGAAAACGTACACCAGTTCAGGCCACACGTCTTTTGATGAGACGCGAAGCCAGCGAGAGTGATGAGACGCGAAGCCAGCGAGAGGTGGAACAATGAGCGACAAAGCACAACAAGTGAGTAGCGTACTGGCCAAGCTCGGCGCCCTGATTCCCGATCTCGAATCCGTTTATAAAGATATTCATTCTCACCCTGAACTCTCGATGCAAGAGAACCGTACAGCCGGCATTGCAGCGGACCGCCTCAGGACAGCGGGTTACGAGGTGACGACGCAAGTGGGGAAAACCGGAGTAGTTGGTTTACTGCGAAACGGCAATGGTCCAACCGTCATGTTGCGCGCGGATATGGACGCGCTTCCAGTTCAGGAAGCCACGGGCCTGCCGTACGCCAGCAAGCTAAGTGCGACCGACAGCACCGGAAAAATCGTTCCCGTGATGCATGCCTGCGGCCATGACATGCATATAACTTGGCTCATTGGTGCGGCAACACTGCTGGCCCAAAATCGAAACGCCTGGCGAGGTAGGCCAGGACGCGTTTTCGGACATCTTCATCAAATGTACGTACGTTGAGCTTGATGATTGCCTCATCCGGAATCACATTCTCTTTAGTACCGGCCTGCAGCGAGCCTACGGTTACCACCGCTGCATCAGTTGGCGAGATTTCGCGGGACACAATCGTTTGCAGACGCAGGACAGTGGCAGCAGCCATCACGACGGGGTCAATGCTCGCTTGAGGCATCGATCCGTGAGCGCCGCGGCCAAACATTCGGATTTGCAGGCTGTCTCCGGCAGAGGTGATCGCACCGGAACGGGTGCTGATGTCGCCAGAAGATCCGACCATCACGTGTTGTCCGAGTATGGCGCTCGGCTTTGGAAACCTCTTGAACAAGCCATCATCAATCATCGCCTGCGCGCCGGCACCGGTTTCCTCCGCAGGTTGAAAAACGGGCATCAGCGTGCGCTGTAGATGCATTTCGAAACTACTTTCGGGCCGACCGCGTGAAAGACACGCAACCAACAACCGCGAGCGAGGACTTTGGCTCTTTTGGAACTGAGTGGCAGGTGCCCTCCGTGTTCTGGTTTGTAGGCGGTACTGATCCGGAGGCATATGCTAAGGCGAAACGATCGGGCACAATTGCCGACCTCCCGACCAATCACAATCCGCGCTTCGCGCCAGTGATTCATCCAACTTTGGAAGCCGGAGTAGAAGCAATGGTAGTAGCATCTCAAGCGTGGCTTTCCGCATAAGCTAATTGATCGTCAACGAACAAATCGTTGTGAATACGCTGCTGGTCGCGTTTGACCTAGGCGGCACCTTCGTGTTCGCATTGAGCGGCGCAACCGCTGGAGTTAAGCATAAGCTCGATTTATTTGGAGTCCTGGTCCTGGCTTTCGCCGCCGGCAACTCGGGCGGAATTGCTCGCGATGTGATGATCGGAGCACATCCGCCTGCAGCTATCAGCGACTGGCGATACATAGCTGTCTCAATGCTTGCCGGGCTGATCACGTTCTACTGGTTTCCCATTATCAACAGGCTGAGTAGCCCGGTGCTGGTCTTCGACGCCGCCGGACTGGCGCTTTTTGCAGTGGCTGGTGCCGGTAAGGCGCTGACGTTTCACACCGGCCCGGTTGCGGCGACACTTTTAGGAATGCTGACAGGCATTGGAGGCGGCATGGTGCGCGACATCCTCGTGAGAGAGATTCCCACCGTGCTGCGAACCGAGCTTTACGCGGTCGCGGCTCTGATTGGCGCTGCAGTGATGGTACTGGGAAAAATGATGCATCTCCCCACTTCCGTCGCGGCGACTACCGGCGCAGTCCTTTGCTTTGGGTTGCGGTTCATCGCCATGCGACGAGGCTGGCAGCTTCCCATCGCACGAACTCCACAAAATCGGGCTGAGTAGCTCTTCTTAGGTCTGCTCGGGTGATTTCTTTGAGGGATTTGTTGTTGATGCACTGGTAGAAATAGCGGCAAGAAGTACTGTACGCCTGAAGTGTTTGCTTTTCCTTACGCTGCCAATCTGAACCAGATCATCGTCAATGGCTCACTTCTCCGCGCTGCTGATAGTCGAGCGCCCGTCTCAGATCTCCTCGCACCCACAAAACGCCGGCGATCTGAATATAGCTGTAATAAAGATGGCTTGCAGCTATCCGGCTCGGCCAATCGCGATAGACCTCTTCTGCAAGCCTAGCGGCATGCGTGAGGTACGAGAGAGCACTCGATGTGTCCCCGACATTCGCGAAATAAGGGTCTCCAAGTTGTTCCCCAATAACTCATACTGTAGGCATAATTCGAGTTCGGCCTCAGGCGAAGCAATCACTTTGTTGTACAGCGATATGTCGCGTTCGGCTTGCTGGACAGCTTTAAGCTTCCCGAAAGTGAAGGCGCGAAGAAGCACGTCCAGCGCTCTCTGGTGCATGGCGACGGAAGTGCAAACATCAGTACCAAGCAGCGCCAATGCTTTATCCCGGTGAGCAAGCGACAGAAAGTATCGAATGGGCGTAGCAGACGTTCACGGTCGGATCAAAATCGCTGGTATGGGAATCCAATTTTCGATCCGTGTGATTGAGACTAGATTTGACTCTAAGTCACTGATAATAAAGGCTGGCGGAGAGACAGGGATTCGAACCCTGGATAGAGTTTCCCCTATACACGCTTTCCAAGCGTGCGCCTTCAGCCACTCGGCCATCTCTCCGCTTAGGAAGTGCCAGGCAGGCGCAACTCCATTGTAACGTATGCGATCTACGAGGCCTCACCGGGAAATTGGTCAAAGCGTTGTTACGAATCAGGTAGGATCGGGTGGGGAATCAGTGCGTAACGGTGCTAATGTCGGGGATGTCGTCGGCTTTCTGTTCCGGGCCTTCGCTACCGGCAGGCATCTTGGGAGCGGTTTCCAGCAAACGATGATGCACGCAATAGAGGGCAAGTTCCAGACGATCTGATACGCCAAGCTTATCGTAAACGCGGCGCAAGTAATTCTTGATCACCTGCTCGGTGGTGCCAATCTCGCGCGCAATATCTTTGTTCTTCATACCCTGTGCGACACAGGACACGATCAGAAGCTCTTTTTCGGTGAGTCGATTCTTCGGCTTCGGAGAGAACAGCGCGGCGGTCTGCGTACGATACGCTTCGATCACCCAATTTACGCCCTGATTATCGAGCCAGGTTTCGCCCTGGGCGACCTTTTTCACGCAGCGCACCAACAACTCCGGCGCGATGGAAGGCGTGATAATTCCTTTCACGCCGCGTCGCAGATAATCGACAGTCTGCGATTCTTCCAGCGACTCCGTGATGACGATGACCTTCATGTCAGGCGCCGCCTTTAAAAGCATCGAAACGCCTTCGGCTGGATTTGGAACGAGCCGCGACTCGACCAGCAGCACGTCTGCCGGATATTTCACGACGGTCATCAAGGCTTCGTCGAGCGTTTCGGCCTGCGCGACCATGCGAACGTCATCTTCCATAGCGAATACCTTCCGCACACCGACGCGGAAGATCGCCTGGGAGTCAGCCACGATCAGGCGGATCGTTCCCTCTGGAGCAGGGGACGACTGTCCGTTGCCATTCGCGTGGCCATTTGTGCCGTTTGCAGAGTCAGCGGCCATGTTTCTTCCTTCAATTACGAACGCTCGAAGCGATATTCGTCGATGATGGCAGCAACCGACTGCTTGCCTTCCTCGGGATCGCAACGAACGATCCGCCCAGCGCCGCTCACCAGCACATCATTTGGTGCGCCGATGACGTCGGCAGGGATGGAAATCGTAAACTCGATATCGGAGCCGATTGCGACTTCGTTATCGAGATTGAACATCACACCGGCGGCAGAGATATCATGCGTCTCCGCATGGATTTCCTGCGCACCCGACTTCAGGGTTACCGGGAGTTTCAGGGGGAATCGGACCGCGCCTCTCATATTCAAGGTGTTAGTCGCTTTCAACTCCAACGCTGAGAGTACCGCCGGTGCCATCCCCGGGAAAGTTACGAAAGTGCTGAAACGGAACCACTAGGACATCGCTCCAAGTGGGCTTTCCGGTGAATTCGCATTGAGAATGGGCCCATTTGGTGGCGTAAACGAAAGCAGGACAGACGACTGGACACCGATTCCCAGGGGCCGACAAAGCAAGCAGAAATGGAGCACCGCGTCTTTGCCCCGCGCAATCCAAGTTAATCTGATCGTGCGGGGTAAACGATGTCGCCTGGTGTCTCGATCGTGCGAACCAGAATCCCAGAACTGATAGTGATCGTTATGTGGACAGCCGCCTCCTGCTTTGCACAATCAGGCGGTCCCCCCTGGCGTGCCCCGATCGCTTCCTCCCAGGAACTAAAAATCGGGGGAGGCGCAATCCAGGTCGATTTCGCGAACGGCAAGCTCGATCTTCCCAACTCCGCTCTCACAGCTTGGGTCGATAAAGCAGCCCGCGCCGTTACCGCTTATTACGGTCACTTTCCAGTATCTCGGGCTCGGGTTTTGATCGTTCCAACCAGCGGCGATGCGATTCATGGCACGACATGGGGCGGCGTAGGTGGAGTAGCGGGGTTCACGCGCATGCGGGTCGGAACTCGTGTATCCCAAGCCGATCTCTCTTCCGACTGGACCATGACTCATGAACTCACGCACCTGGCGTTTCCCAGTCTCCCTGATGATCACCACTGGATGGAAGAGGGTCTGGCCACCTATGTGGAGCCGATTGCGCGCGCGCAGATCGGCGATCTCAGTGCGCGGCAGGTTTGGGAAGGCATGGTGAGCGGCATGCCCAACGGCGAGCCGCAATCCGGGGACCAGGGACTCGATCGAACTCATACCTGGGGACGCACATACTGGGGCGGCGCCATGTTCTGCCTGGTCGCCGATGTGATGATCCGTCGGCAAACCGATAATCGCAAAGGGTTGCAAGACGCCTTGCGGGCAATCGTCGACACCGGCGGCACAATCGATCACGATTGGTCGCTTACGCGAGCTTTGGAAATCGGAGATCGCGCCACCGGTACAACGGTGCTGAGCGATCTCTATAAGAAATGGAGCGATGCCCCAAAAGAAGTTGATCTCCCTGCGCTATGGAAGGATTTGGGAGTTCAAAGCAGCGCCAACGGCGTGACTTTCGACGACAATGCGCCGCTCGCTCGGATTCGGGAAGCGATCACACAGAAGGGATAGCTGGTGCCTGCCGTCGGATTCTTCTGCACAGGTGCGGGGAGAGTTGTGGAGCCAGTTCAGCTCCATTCCTGGTTCACCACAGTGCAATTTCGTCCATACGATTTCGCCTTGTACAGCGCCTTATCCGCCGACTTCACCATATCGTCTGGCTTGCGTTTTTGACCCACTACTCCCGCCGCTCCAATACTCACGGTCACGTGTGTCTCCCGCTTCGACCCGCGCCCGCTGCCAGGTATCCGCGGCTTCTTGCCTTTTGCCTTGCGGCGATCTTTGCTTCTCAACTTGAACGGCAATTCTTCGATGCTGCGGCGCAAACGTTCAAGATGAGGAAACGTCTCGTCCACACATTTGCCAGGGAAGAGAACGGCGAATTCTTCGCCTCCATAGCGATAGCCCTTGCCACCGCCGCTCACTTGAGCGATCCGGGACGCGACCATGCGGAGAACCTGGTCGCCGGCATCGTGTCCGAAGGTGTCATTAAAGCGCTTGAAATGATCCACATCCACCATCGCGACCGTATAGGTATTACCCAGCCTGAGCTTGGCATCGTTGAACGATCGACGGCTGGGGAGATCCGTCAGTTCGTCGAAGTAGGCCATCGCGTAAAAAGCTTCGAGCAGGGCAATCACAAGAACAACGGCACCCGCGGCAAACGCCACCGACGACAGACGTGCCGATTGCGCCACGCACAGAGCGGAAAAGCCCGACACGAGCGCCCAAAACAGTCCTATGTCGGTGGGACGGAACCGTCGGCGCACCAATGGAAGCAGGAGCAGCAAAAATCCTAAGGTAAAGGCCACCACTGCCGAGTGTGGCAACCCGCGTACGCTCGCAAACGGCAGCCACTGCACGAATGGGACGCTAATGATGTACACGAGTTTCGCAGCGTAGAAGCGAATTGCGATCGCAGTCGCCGCACCTTCCAAGGCAAGGACTGCGAGCCGAAACAATCCTTGGCGCGAAACGATCCCACTTTCGGGGAGAAAGGAAATAAGGACGAGGTTCAGCGGCAACGCCAACGCCAGGAGCCTGACCAGCAGATCGGTGCTCGCCGTGCTCAAATGCCCGGCCGTCAGCAGCAGAGAGAGATCGCACGTAAATAACAGCAGCAGCGTATGGAAGATACGACTGCGGTGGAAAGCTGCGCTCAACAACAGGCCGGCGGCAAAAACAACGTACGGTGAATATCGGACGAAATCACTGGACGGAGGCGGCAGCGCTTGCGCATGAGTGACCGTCCAAGTCAGGCCAGCTAGTACTAACGCGCCAGGAATGAAGTGGACGAATGCTCTGGCGGGAAATCTCGCGGTCATTACGTTTCCCTCAAAATGTTTCGGGGTACTGTACAGGCCGCTGGTCCTTAGACGTAGGTGCCCGGGGTCGATGTCCACAGGTCCAGTGCCTGACCGGTGCAATACGGTAATCAGGTATATGATTACCTTCTGTTCTTGCACCAGTCCGGATATCGTGCTGACGATTCCGCTGAATCGTGCGGTGCGCTTAGAACTTGGTGACTTCAGTGAAATTGAAATCGCGGATTTTCATGGCAGGAACAACCATATCGAACGACTCTTCGCCGCTGGCTCGTACGGGTTCGCCCATTTCCAGTACGTTATTTAGCAGCGCGACCATGCTCTGGTTGAAACGGAAGTTGCGGATGCCGCCACGGATTTGGCCATCTTTTACCAGGAATGTGCCGTCGCGTGTCATGCCAGTCAGTATCTTTTCGTAGGGATCGACTTCGCGGATGTACCACAAACGCGTAACCAGGATGCCCTCATCCGTGCCCCCGATCATTTCGTCGACAGTGCGAGACTTGCCGGCGACTCCGCTGTAGAGCACGATGTTCATAGGCATCTCGCCGATCTCGTTTGGAATGGGAAATCCATGGCCAGTCGCCCGCACCGGCCCAACTTTATCGGCAAACTCCGACTTGCGGACCTTCTCCGCTGTCCCGCGCGCGTAGACCAGGTTACTGACGACGCCCTTTTCGACGAGGAGCACGCGTTGCCTGCGTACGCCTTCACCATCGAAGGGCGCGCCCGACTGCAGGGGGTGGTAGACGTCGTCGCTGATGGAAATGTTCTCACCGAACAGCTTCGTGCCGACCCGATTGTTGAGAAACGAGCGCTCGTCGAGGATGGCCTGACCGCCCCAGTCCCAGAAGATGAAGCCCAGCAAGTCGAGCACCGCTGCCGGTTCAAGAATGACAGTGTATTTGCCGGGCGCGAGATCTTGTGGTCCGGCTGATGCTTTCGCTTTTTGAGCGGCAATCTCGGCCAGTTGGACGGGATCGAAATTGCGGGCATCAGGCGAATTGGCTTTTTGCCATCCGGAAGAATCAGGCGCCAGCATGGTGATCGAGCATTCAGCGGAAGTTTGCGTGTAATACGCCACCAGTCCGCTCGAGTTAAGGATGGCATCGACCGATTCCGACGTGGAGTAAATTCCAGCTGTCGTGAGCTTTTGCTTGTGCGCGACCTGCACTATTTTTTCCACGGCGTCCGCGCGTTCCTGTGGTCCCATGGTGGACGTTTCAAAGAAGTTGCGCGCCGGAGCTGGACCCTTGCCGTCGAATGCCGAGGCATCAGCCATGGGCAGCAGATCGGGATCGGGCGCCTGCACTTTGGCGAGGTTCGTCGCGGCTTCCACCACGCGCCGGATACTCTCGTCATCAAATTTGTTGGTGGTCGCGCGCGCCGTGCGGCCATTGACATTCACGCGCACCGAAAGCGTGTAGTTCTCTTCCGCAACGTTCTGCGTAATCGCATTATTCGCGAAGCGAGTGAGCGCACTACGGCCGCCGCTGATAAGCAGTTCCGTTTCATCAGCGCTCGAGAACTTGAGCACTCGGGCAAAGATGCTTTGGGCTTTATCTTTGGTCAGCATTCGGCACTCAGTATTCAACATTCAGCCGTGAAACGGAGTTCTCTGGTTCTCTGCCCGTGCCTGATCGACTTTTCGCGAAAGGGATGACAGCATTCGCTTCAACCCGGTGACGGCCTTGTTCAACCCTGAATAATCTACGGCCATCGATAAGCCTAAATCATGTGCGAGAAGAAAGTGGTACTCGAGTTCGCTCGCGGAGCCGCTCGCGATCTGCAGGAAGCGGTGAAACTCACTATTGCCGCGTCGTCCACATCCTTCGGCAATGTTTGCGGCAATAGATGCGCTGCACCGGCGGATCTGAGTTGTCAAGCCGTATAACTCTTCGCGTGGAAAACGTGCGGTCATTTTGCACGAATTGAAAGTCAAAGCGTGCGCTTTTTGCCATACCTGCAAGTTTCGAAAATTCTTCATCACGGCTCCTTCATGACAGAATGAATTCGATACTTACATGTTCTTTCCCGCGAGTAAGTGATGGCAGTCAGCAGTGTATATTCCAGGACTGAATGCTGAGTGCTAAAAACTGACAACTATGCTTTGTACGCTGTTCCCACCTTCACCCGTTTGAATCTTGCCGGACTCGCGCCGTGTCCGGTTCCCATAACTTGCTGTGGCTGGCCTTTGCCGCAGTTCGGTGTTCCCCAAAGCGTCCACTCATCGCGCGAACAGATTGCGTCCATCGAATTCCAGAACTCGGTCGTGATTCCCGAGTACGAAGGATTCTTCAGCATTCGTCCCAGTTTGCCCGCTTTGATTTCCCAGCCAATTTCCGTACCGAACTGGAAGTTGTAACGTTTGTCGTCAATCGACCAGGAGCGATTTGTCTGGAAGAAGATGCCGTAATCAGTGGAGGCGATCAACTGATCCAGTGTCAATGGCTTCGCACCGGGAAGGATGCTGATGTTGGTCATTCGAATCATCGGAATACGATTCCAGCCGTCAGCACGCATCGTTCCACCGGACCGGTCCAGGCCGATCGTGTGTGCGGTCTCACGCGAGGAGAGGTACCCGGTAAAAAGTCCGTTGTTGATCACCGGCGTACATTGCGCAGGAACCCCTTCATCGTCGTACTTAAATGTACCCAGGCCCGGACCATGCGCTTCGGTTGCATCGGCAACGACATTCACGATTTCGCTGCCGTATTTTAATTTGCGAAGCTTGTCGATGGTAAGGAACGACATCCCGGCGAAATTTGCTTCCATGCCGAGCACGCGATCAAGCTCGATGGGATGGCCGATGGATTCGTGAATCTGCAGGCCGAGCTGCGAAGAATCGAGAATGATGTCGAAGTTGCCCGCGGGGCACTGATCGGCTTTGTGCAGCGCGACTGCTTCTTCGGCGATACGCCGGGCGTTCTCGACCAACTTCAACTCTTCGATGAGCTCGTAGCCTTTGTCCTGCCACTGGCCGCCAAACGAATTGGGGTAGGATCGTTTCATGATCTCGCTGCCCGAAAAGGCGTAAGCGGCATAGCCCGCGCCCACCGTGGTCTTGGTCTGGTGAATATCTGAGCCATCTGTGTTGTAAAACCATTGCTCGTAACGGCGAAAATTCAGATTCGTCTCAGCCAGCGTAATCCCCTGAACTATGCGCAATTCGGCGTCAATCTTTAACAGGAGATGGATGTTTTCTTCGACGGATGTGCTGAATGGATCAATGCGGCAAGGGCTGGCCCATTCGTCGACATAGGCCTTCTCCGGAGCCAGTCGGACATCTTCCTGCTTGACGCGCGCCGAGGAGCGGGCAATTTCCAACGCCCGGCCCGCAGTGATCTCGACGCCCTCGCGCGTCAAATCTTCGGTTGCCGCGAATCCCCACGCTCCATTTGCGAGCACGCGAATGCCTGCACCCAGCGACTCTGAATCGGAAACGTATCCCACCTTGCCGTTCTTCGTCGAAAGTGCACGCTGGCGATCGTCGACTATTCGGATTTCGGCGTACTGGACGCCATTCGCGTGGCAGACGTCCAGAGCCCATCCAGCAATTTGCTTCATACTCATCGCAGAACATAATAAGTTGTCGGTTGCTGGTTGTCAGTTGCCAGACCAATTCCTTTCCGGCGCGATTCGAGGGACGTTGCTGCTGAAAACGGTCAATCTAAAGAAGGATATGCCTCTGGTCCGCGAGGCACTGGCCCAACTTGAGCGGGAAATCAGCATGGCACGGCAGCAGGGATATGTTCTCTTGAAAATTATTCACGGCTATGGCTCCCACGGGGTAGGTGGAGACATCCGCATTGCAGTTCAGAAGAGGCTTCGCGAGATCTGTGATGCCGCCGATTGTGGAGCGGTGATATTTGGCGAGGATTGGCGTATCTCCGATCCGCTTACCTGGGAGTTGATCCGCAAACATCCGGCACTGAAAAGAGATTCCGACCTCGGACGGGGTAATCGTGGCATTACGGTTCTTGTTCTATCTTAGATCCGGAGCGAACCACAGTTCAGGCTCGGGGATATATGCAGAGTTAACCGGAGGCTATCCAGGCTCATCATAGAGAGGGGAGACGAATACGCGTCGAGCAGCTATTCCTATTTCAATTTTAGTGCTGACTCTGGCTGCCAGCGCCCTGCCAGGGAATGCTTCTTTTACCGTCAGGATCTTGAGCGCCGATAGCCGGATTTTTCAAGCACCTCCTCTGAGTCCGCCCGATTGCGGTTGGCGAGATTTCTCCGCATACTGCTTCAGTTCCAGTCCGGTCGACTACGTCGAGCACACCATGATCGTCGAGAAATCCGACGGCAGCAGGCTCCAGATTGCCTGCACGGTATATAACGAGTGGTCCCGCTGCAGAGATTTACCGCTCAATCAGACATTTCAGGCCATGAAGACAAAACGTGGCTTGACGATTCGGTATCGGGACCGGCATGGCAAGATGCGGAAACAAATTTATGAGATCGTGAGCAAGGGTCACTGACTCCGAAATCACACCACAATTGTGCCTTTTGAGCTAGGTCCCTTTCGGCAACGGCCTCGCTGTTTGCAATCGCAGGCTCTCACGAAGGGTCGTAAGTTCGATTCCATTCGCCTCAAGCAAGATGCTGGTCAGCCCTTCCCCGGGTTTTGGCAAAGCTATGCTCTACCGTCGCGGCGTGGCTCGTGCGGACAAGAATGTCCGCGCCACAACAAACAAAAAGGGCGACCTTGCGGCCGCCCTCGGAAACGTGAAACTCGAAACGTGAAACGCTTTATGTTCCTTCCGACCAGCCTGCCAGGTATTCTTCCTGTTCGGGCGTGAGGCGGTCGATCTTGATACCCATTGATTCCAGCTTCAGTTTGGCCACGCGCTTATCAAGGTCTTCGGGTACGCGGTAGACCTTCTTTTCGAGCTTCTCGTGATTCTTCACCATGTATTCGACCGAGAGAGCCTGGTCGGCGAAGCTCATGTCCATTACTGACGGCGGATGCCCCTCGGCAGCGGCCAAATTGATCAGGCGACCCTCGCCCAGCAGGTTGATCTTGCGCCCATCTTTCAACGAGTACTCCTCGACGAAGTTGCGCGTGGTACGTTTCGATGAGGACAGTTTTTCAAGCGCGGGAATATCAATCTCTACGTTGAAGTGGCCGGAATTTGAAATGATCGCGCCATCTTTCATTAATTCAAAGTGCTCTTTGGCGAGAACGTTCTTGTTTCCGGTAACGGTGCAGAAGACGTCTCCGAGCTTGGCTGCTTCGTGCATCGACATCACGCGGAAACCATCCATCACGGCCTCAAGTGCCTTCGTCGGATCCACTTCGGTTACGATAACCTCCGCACCCTGGCCTCGCGCTCGGCTTGCGAGTCCACGACCGCACCAGCCGTAGCCGGCGACCACGAACTTGCTGCCTGCGAGCAGGAAGTTGGTTGCCCGAATGATGCCGTCGATAGTCGACTGACCAGTACCGTAACGGTTGTCGAAGAGGTGCTTGGTATCAGCATCGTTCACAGCGATGATGGGATACTTCAGCACGCCTTCCTTGGCCATCGCGCGTAGCCGGATCACACCCGTAGTGGTCTCTTCCGTTCCACCAATGATCTCGTCGACTACGTCGGTGCGCTTGGTGAGCGCGATGCTGACGAGATCAGCGCCGTCATCCATGGTGATGTGCGGCCTGTGGTCGAGCGCCGACATAATGTGCGAATAGTACGTATTGTTGTCCTCGCCCTTGATGGCAAACACGGGAATGTTGTAGTCGCGCACCAGGCAAGCGGCCACGTCATCCTGCGTGGAGAGCGGGTTCGAGGCGCATAGCGCGACGTCGGCTCCGCCATCCCGGAGTGTGATCATCAGGTTGGCGGTTTCCGCCGTTACGTGCAGGCAGGCGGAAATGCGAATGTCCTTCAGCGGCTGATTCTTGATGAAGTCTTTGCGGATGATCTGCAAAACCTTCATCGACTGGTTCGCCCACTCGATACGCTTCTTGCCCAAATCGGCTACTTCGAAATTCTTTACGTCGCAGGGAATGTTGGTGGTTGTACTTGCCATAATCTCCTATTTAACAACAGCTCGAAGGCCCTGGGAATAATTGCAGTGACTCGCATCGGATGCCTGCTAACCCCACCCTAGCCAGAAGAAGGCCAGGATGGGCCACCCGAGAATTTACCTGGGGGTTGGGCGCACGCAAGTGCGCCCTTCTTACACCATCTCTCCTCAGGTCCAAACGGACCGGGAGAGCGCGGCAAGCTTGACTACTTCTGTGCGTGCGCAGCGGCTTCCAAGCCGGCTGCGGTACGCAGGGCAGCTGTTTTGTCCGTGGCTTCCCAGGTGAAATCCTTATCGTTACGGCCAAAGTGACCGTAAGCGGCAGTTTTGCGGAAGATCGGCCGGCGCAGTTTCAGCGACTCGATAATGCCTTTCGGAGTGAGCTGGAAGTTTGCGCGAATTGCCGAGACAATTTTGTCTTCGGGAACCTTGCCGGTGCCGAATGTCTCGACCAGCACGCTGACCGGTTCGGCTACACCGATGGCATAAGCGAGCTGCACTTCGCAGCGATCCGCGAGTCCCGCAGCCACGACGTTCTTGGCTATGTAGCGAGCCATATAAGCTGCCGAACGGTCGACCTTGGTCGGATCCTTGCCGCTGAAAGCACCACCGCCATGGCGTCCCATGCCACCGTAGGTGTCGACAATGATTTTGCGTCCGGTGAGGCCAGTGTCGCCCATCGGACCACCGATGACGAACCTGCCGGTCGGATTGATGTGGTACTTCGTATCAGCGTCAAGCAGTTCGGCGGGAACCGTAGCCTGGATGACATGCTTCAGAATGTCGGCGCGAAGCTCTTCCGTGGTCACCGTCTCTGCGTGCTGCGTCGAGATTACAACCGCGTCCACGCGATAGGGCTTGCCGTGCTCGTCATATTCCACTGTCACCTGGGATTTGCCATCAGGCCGGAGGTAGGAAAGTGTTCCGTTCTTGCGAACTTCGGTGAGTCTCAGGGTCAGCTTATGAGCTAGCGAGATTGGCGCCGGCATCAGTTCGGCTGTTTCGTTGGTGGCATAGCCGAACATCATGCCCTGGTCGCCGGCGCCGCCAGTGTCGACGCCCATGGCGATGTCACCAGACTGCTTGTTGATGCTGGAAATCACAGCGCAGGTATTGGAGTCGAAGCCGTAGAGCGCGTTGTCATAACCAATCGCAGCTACTACGCCACGTACCAGGGTCTGGAAATCGACATAGGCGCGAGTGGTGATTTCGCCCGCTATAACGACGAGGCCGGTGGCGGTCAGCGTTTCGCATGCCACACGGCTGTAGGGATCCTGCTCAATACATGCATCGAGAATTGCGTCGGAAATTTGATCGGCGATCTTATCCGGGTGACCTTCCGTCACGGATTCGGACGTAAACAGGTAACGCTTCTTGGAAGGCAAGGCTTGCTTCCTCCTGGATGACTTTGGACGCTACAACAAGAGAGGAACAAATCGCGTAGGCCAAAAATCGAATTATCGTCTTCCAACTTACCAGAGAACGGGTGCGAACTCAATCATTTGTAACCGCTGCAACAGCTTACAGGTGAACGGCTGTTGCAGACGGCGGCATCGAAATGAGTATTTCCAGCACGCAAACGCATGCAGCAAGGCCTGAGTGGAGCGTGATGGCCTATTGTTCGTCGGGGTTCGCAAAGTGAAAACTGTCAGGCGTAAAGACCATCGTTCTCACTTTCCCATCTTCTCCGAGGGAGGGTAGTTCCGCCCCGTTGTAGGTAATCTGCACCCCGGCCGCATTTCCAATTGTTAGTGTTACACGCCGTGAGGCTACGACGTGTTTTTCGGTCGAAACAGGGAGGGTCTCGGAGAAAACGGTTTTGCCGTCGGCCACAGCGGAGATCCAGGATTCTGCTGTCGTACGAATTACCACATCCACCTGGTTCGTTGCCGGCACCTGTGCAGTGCTGGACTTCAAGGCGGCGTCGCTGACAGTTGCCGGTATGAGAGCTTTCGATGATGAAGGTGTGCTCAGAGGAGGAGCAACGTTTTTTTTGCTGCTGTCAGTGGGCCCTGCAGAAGGCGCATTAACAGGAGCAGCAACGGCTGCAGGAGTGCTCAATGGCGCAGTTTCGTTTTTCGCGGCGATAGCTCGACTTTCGCGTTCGGCTTTGCGGCGGGAGTAAAGCGTCCAGCCGGTATATCCAAAAGCCAGGATCAGCACTAGAACGACAATGAGAGTCCACGAAATTGTCGCCGGCTCGTGAGGACGTGTTCTCTCTGCAGCGCGCTCCGCGAGTTGTGGGAGGTGATCGACGACCACCTCAGGACCGACAGCGGCGTTGTAATCCGCGACGGCTTGCTCCTGATCGATCCCGAGGAACTTGGCGTAGGCTCGGATAAAGCCTTTGTTGAATATACCGCCGGGGAGAAGATCGAACTGCTCATCCTCAATGGCTTTCAACATCCGGGTGCTGATTTTGGTGGCGGTAGCGATCTCGTCCAGCGAGATTTTGCGCATCTCGCGCTCACGCCGCATCCTGTCGCCGAAAGCGCCCAAGACTGACCCTCGATTTGCAATGAAATTTGCCCTTCGATGATAGGTACTGCATTTTCAGGTGTCAAACCTCCAAATCGCTGCATATTGCTGAAATGTAAGCCGTTGGACGTTGGCCTAAGGAGTGACATCGGTAACTTACCTGTATTGCTGTAGGACTAAGACCGAAAATATAATTCGCCAATTAGCCCAGAGCGGCGGGCTCGGATCCCCTTTGATGATTCAAAGCGCTGAAGTTCAGAGAAAGCGGCATCTTCACGAGCTGAACATATTTCACGATGTCGCCAAAGCGCTGACGTCATCCCTGAATCTCGACTCCATCCTGCAAACCATCATGGAAAAAGTGGCCGAGTACTTTAAGCCGGACACCTGGTCCCTTTTGATGGCCGATGACACAAAAGACGAACTGTACTTTGCGATTGCAGTTGGCGATGCAGCCGACACGCTGAAATCAGTCAGGCTGAAGATGGGTGAGGGAATCGCGGGTTGGGTGGCGCGACACGGCGAGCCGCTGATAGTACCGGATGTCTACAACGATCCCCGCTTCGCGAAGCGCATTGACGAGATGACGAAGTGGAAGACGCGCTCGATCATCTGCATGCCGCTGAAGTCGCGCCAGCGCGTACTGGGCGTCATCCAATTGATCAATGTGGGAATGAGCCAGTTCGAGGAGAACGAAATGTTCTTCCTCCAGGCGCTGTGTGATTACGCAGCTATTGCCATCGAGAACGCGCGTTCCGTCGAAAAGATCCAAGAACTCACGATTACTGACGATTGTACCGGTCTCTATAATGCGCGCCATCTTTACAAGACACTGGAAGCTGAGGTTTACCGCTCCGCGCGTTTCGGATACGAGTTCACGGTGCTATTTATCGATCTGGATCGCTTCAAGATGGTGAACGACACCTACGGCCACCTCGTCGGAAGCAAACTGCTGGCTGAGATCGGCTATGCCGTGAAATCCCACCTGCGCTTGATTGACTACGCCTTTCGTTATGGCGGAGACGAGTTCGTCATCCTTCTACCGCAGACGAGCAAGGAATCGGCAACCGTTGTAGCGCGACGTTTGCTCGAATACTTCCGCCGGACCATGTGGCTCAAGGGAGATGGCCTCAATCTGAACGTTCGTGCCAGTTTTGGTCTGGCCTCCTACCCTGAAGACGCAAAGAGCGCCCACGAAATTATCCGCCAGGCCGATGAGATGATGTACGTCGTGAAGAACTCCACGCGGGACAATATTGGGATCGCACAGCAGGGATTGCTGAAGTAAGTCGCCTGAGCTTCAGACCAACGGCTGTTAGAGGGTGCGCCTCCGTTTACCTGACTAGCCGCCCAATCAACGCTCAAGTTGCGGACCTTCACGACCCCGAACCCTTGGTGCGCTAAAATCATCCAAGTGATCAGATAACAAGGAGACAGGAATGAGCTGCGGCAATCCAATTACGCCCCAACCTGATAATGAGCCGGTGACGCGCACGGTGTTCTGTGTGAAGTTTCAGCGTGAGATGCCGGGGCTGGATGAACCGCCATTTGACGGTGAACTAGGTCAGCGCATCTTCAACAACGTTTCGCGCGAAGCCTGGAAGATGTGGGCCGAACACTGCAAGATGATCCTCAATGAATATCGTCTGAACCCGGCCAACAAGGCCGACCAGGAGATCCTGGTAAAACAGATGGAAGAATACTTTTTCGGCCAGAACGCTGCATTGCCGCCCGGATTCGTGCCGCAGAAGACGAAGCAATGATCCGGTTGTTTGGTTATTCGGTTTTTCGTTTCGACCAAGAAGTGTTTGCTGGAGAACTGTAATAAAAAACCGAATAAACCTTCGTTAAACCACCTTCAATTCCGCTGAGATCTGGAACTGCAGTTTGGAATGAGCCTCACGCAGCGCTTCTTCCACGAATTCAGGCGTAGTGCCCCGGGCAAAAATGAATCCCAGATAACTGGCTCCTTCCGGTAGAGGCACCAGCTTCTGTTGCAGCTTAGCGGTGATTTCGACCGATTCGATACCTTTCACTTTCTCTGCTTGTGCGACGTTCTCAACGCCTTCATAAACACCGGCGGCCGGAATCGGAATCATCATCACACCGGACGCAGCGTTTTCTCTCCTGATCTCCGACATGTCTTCGCCCAATGCATGACGGATGATCAGTTCCTCCAGAGCCATCTCTGTTTCGAACCGAAGCGACTTCGCGCATAATCCGCCAATCGGACGCGCAGCGACTTCGAGCACCCAGGCACCCTTTTCATTGAAACGAAATTCGGCGTGAACCGGACCATGTTGCAGGCCCAGGGCGGATATGGCCGACTGCGCGCAACCAAAAATAGCATGCTGGTCGCGCGAGAGTAGGCGCGACGGGGTCACGTAGATTGTTTCTTCGAAATATGGCCCTTCCAGCGGGTCGGGCTTATCGAAGAGGGCGAGTACTTTCAGGCGACCCTCCGTTACCAATCCCTCCAGCGCAAATTCTGAACCCGGAATGTAGCTTTCCACTTGAATCCACTGAGTCGAATCTTGCTTGCTGCTGCGAACATCGGCTGCTGCGAGAAGCAACTCGATGCGTTTGAATGCGGCGTTGAACTCGTGTTTGTCATTGGCGCGTATGACGCCACGGCTCGCCGAGAGTCCCAGCGGCTTGAGCACACAGGGGAACGGAACCTCTGCTGAAGCGATCGCCGGATCTTCGTCAGCGGGGAAGCGTTTGTACCATGGCATCCGCAGCCCTGTGGCTTTAAAGCGTTCGCGTGCGATCCACTTATTCCGACAAGCGTCGACCGCATGAGGAGGATGGAACGAAAGCCCGAGGCGCTCGGCGGCGAAGGCGGCGGTCATCGTGGGCGCATCACCGATGGCAACGACAGCATCGATCGAATAACGTCTCGCGAAGTCGGCGATTTTCTCCGCCGATTGCTGCGGCTCCTGGAATCGCACTGGAATTGCGCCGTCACCCCACGGATCTTCAAGAACATGGCAGCGATCGCTGGCAAGAACAATCTCAACGCCAATGCGCTCGGCAGCTGCCTTGAAGGCATTCGCCTGGTATCCGGTGGTGTTCGAGAGCAATAAGACGCGCGCCATCCTCATTCATTCTAATTGCCAGATTGGACTTCCATTCATCATTGCACGCTATAATGCCCCGCTGCTTTTCTGGGGAGAGTCGATGCAATTCAAGCCATCAATCATGTTCGGACTGCTCGTGTCTCTGTTGATCTCGCAACTTCCGCTTCAAACGGTTTCAGCGCAAGCCCCAAATCTGGCCGGATATTCGCAACAGTCCTCTACGGCTGAACGCGATTGGGAACAGAAATTCCGTGAAATTCCCACCACGGAAAATATCCGCCAGTATAACCAGCGGCTTTCCGCGCGTCCGCACAACGTTGGATCGCCCTACGATAAAGACAATGCCGAGTGGATCCTTTCGCAATTCAAGAGCTGGGGTCTCGACGCACAGATCGAAACCTTCGACGTCCTGTTTCCCACCCCGAAGACCCGTAAGCTGGAACTTCTTGGTCCTAAGCCGTACACCGCAAAGTTGGTCGAACCGCCCGTGCCGGGTGATCCGACTTCGAGCCAGCAATCGGAGCAGTTGCCAACCTACAATGCCTATTCCGTCGACGGTGACGTGACTGCGCCACTTGTCTACGTGAACTACGGCATTCCCAAAGATTACGAGCAACTCGACCGGATGGGGATTTCCGTAAGGGGCGCGATCGTCATTGCGCGTTATGGGCAATCATGGCGCGGTATTAAGCCCAAGGTCGCGGCCGAACACGGCGCCGTCGGTTGCATTATCTATTCCGACCCGCGCGATGACGGCTACTTTGAAGGCGACGTTTTTCCGCAGGGAGCATATCGCAACTCCAATGGCGTACAACGGGGCAGCGTGCTGGATATGCCGGTGTATGCCGGTGATCCATTGACGCCAGGTATCGGCTCGACGCCCGGCGCCAAGCGCCTCGCGCTGAAAGACGTCAAGGTGTTTACGAAGATCCCGGTTATGCCGATCTCTTATGGAGATGCCCAGCCCTTTCTTGAACAGCTGACCGGACCGGTTGCGCCGGAAGGCTGGCGTGGCGCACTGCCTTTCACCTATCACGTTGGTCCGGGTCCCGTGAAAGTGCACATGGTGGTCGCTTCCAACTGGGATCAGAAGCCCATCTATGACGTGATCGCTCGCATTCCCGGCTCTCAATATCCCGACGAGTGGGTCATTCGCGGTAATCATCACGACGCCTGGGTCAATGGATCGCAAGATCCCGTGTCCGGTACTTCGCCGCTAATGGAAGAAGCACGCGCTCTGGGCGAGTTGTTGAAACAGGGATGGAAACCAAAGCGCACCATTATTTATGCTGCCTGGGACGGCGAAGAGCCTGGTCTGCTTGGTTCGACAGAGTGGGCGGAGACTCACGCCGATGAGCTCCGGCAACATGCGGTCGCGTATATCAATTCTGACGCCAACAGCCGCGGCTTCCTCTTTGCAGGAGGGTCCCACTCATTGCAAACCATGCTGAATGATGTCGCGCGCGATGTGCCGGATCCCGAAAGGCAAATGTCGATCTGGCAGCGGCGGCGCGCTCGCGACATTACCCAAGCGGCGACCGACGACGAGAAGGAGAAAGTTCGCGATCGTAAATACGTGCCGGTACAGGCGCTCGGTTCGGGTTCGGATTACACGGTGTTTCTTGACCATCTTGGAGTAGCGTCCGCAAACCTTGGATTTGGCGGCGAGGATGGAGGCGGTATCTATCACTCGATCTACGACGACTTCTACTGGTACACCCATTTCGACGATCCGCAATTCATCTATGGCCGCGCGCTGGCGCAGGTCGCCGGCAATAGCGTAATGCGACTGGCGGATGCCGACTTGATCCCACTGGATTTCATGGCGTTCTCGGATACCGTGAAAGGTTATGCCGATGATGTCGAAAAACTCGCAACCGATGAGCGCAATCACATTGTCGAGGAGAACAAAGAACTTGACGAAGGGGATCAGATTGCCGCTTCCGATCCGACCAAGAAGTACGTGCCTCCGGCAAGGGAAGCTGTGCCGCCATATCTGAATTTCGCTCCCCTGAAGAATGCGCTTGATGCGCTTAGCCACAGTGCGGAGCGGTATCAGCATGCTTTCAATCAGGTAGCGCAGAATGGAGGAGCTGCACTGGCGAAAGGATCGCTGGCCGCGGTGAATGCGAAGCTGATTGAGTCAGAACGCGCGCTGACTGCCGTACAGGGATTGCCGAACCGTCCCTGGTTCGAGCATCAGATCTATGCTCCCGGCTTCTATACCGGATACGGAGTGAAAACGCTGCCGGGGATTCGCGAGGCAATCGAGCAGAAGAAATGGCAGGAAGCTGATCGCGAGATCGGTGTGGTTGCAAATACGCTGAACAACGAAGCGACGATAATTGATAGCGCAGCGGAAGAGTTGGAAAAGGTCGGGAAGTGAGCGCTTGAAATGCAGAGAAGACGCGGGCGAGGGCGCCCGCGCCACTTTGAATTGAATCCCCGCTGGGGCACGAGTGCCCGCGCCACCTAGCAAGGCGAGTTAAGAGAGTGGTTGGCCGTCGGCTTTCATTTGGCCCAGCAGCTTCAAATCAGTTTGCTTGAGCGAGTCCGGAATCGGTGCATAGTTGAGCGACTGTGCGGTTGCTTGCCCGTTGTTCACGACGTAAGTGATGAAATTCTTGATGTCGCTGCGCTGCTGCTTGTCAGAACCGTCCGCCGGGATGATCAGGAAGGTGAGACCGCTGATCGGATAGGCTTCCTTAGCTGCCGCCGGCGGATCGACAATCGGATTGCGGATGTCTTGAGCGAGTTGATCTTTGAAAGCATCGATCGCGGCTGTTGTTCCCTCGGCTGAAGGCTTCACCCACTGGTCGGCCTTATTCTTGATGAGGGCAACTGGAAGATTATTCGTGGTGGCGTAAGTGAGTTCGACATAGCCAATGCTTCCGGGAGTCTGCTTCACAACTCCCGTTACACCTTCGCTCCCTTTACCGCCGATCCCCACTGGCCAGTTCACGGCCAGGCCTTGTCCAACCTTGCTCTTCCACTCCGGGCTCACCGCGGACAGATACGTCGTGAAGATATTTGTCGTACCACTGCCTTCAGACCGGTGAGCGACAACGATTTCAGTTTTCGGAAGTGTGACTCCTGGATTGTCCTTCTTAATTTTCGGATCCTGCCAAGTCTTGATCGTTCCTAGAAAGATTCCCGACAGTGTGGAATCGCTGAGCTTCAAAGGTTCTTTGAGTTCGGGCAGGTTGTAGGTGATGCAAACAGGTCCGGCGCTCTCTGCGATCTGGATAACTGGCTGAGGCATCTCTTTGATCTGCTGATCGTCAAGCGCCATGTCGCTGGCAGCAAAACCAACCAAACCCTTCTTCAGCTGCTGAATACCTCCGCCGCTGCCGATGGATTGATAGTTCACTTCAACGCCGGCGTCCTGAGCATGAAAGTCGCTGATCCAGCGGCTCATGACCGGATACACGAAGGTGCTTCCCGCAGCCACGATTGTGCCGCTACCGGTGGATGATTCATTCCCGCTCTTTTTCGAATTGCAGCCGACCAGTAATGAAGTGGCGGCGAGCACCGCCAGGACGTAGCCGTGAAAACGCAACATAAGAATCCTCCTAACACGATACGAATAGAGAACGCGGCTCGTTGCAGTCAAGGCGCGCGCTCAATTTTCATCGAATGTTAACAAAAGGGTCGCAACTGCGTACTCACACAGCAATTCGCGTTTTCCGCAGATCACGTGCACGTTCACGGCATATTCACTCATCATTCATCGCTTGTTAACAATGCTTTTCTACGATGCCCACGAAGCAACTTACATCGTTCTAGCAAACCGGGACACCAGAAGCCCACCGATTTCACTTTGTTTCAGGAGAGGCAATGAAGCGAACAACAGCTCTAATGCTCTCAATCATGATGTCGATGAGCGCATTCGCGGCAGACCCAGCAAGTCCGCAAGCAACTACAAAGAAGACAACAAGAACCAGGGCCACCAGTTCTGTCAGCGCTGAGATTCAGGAAATGAAGGAAGCCTTGGCCGCTCAGCAGCGCCAGATCGAAGAACTGAAACAACAGGTGTCACAGCGCGATCAGGCGATTCAGCAGACGCAGCAGCAATTGAATCAGCTGGAGAGCGCCGCTTCGGCTGCACAGACGAAGGCTGATCAGGCCGCCGCCGCATCCTCGCAGGCGACCGAAAATGCAACGGCCCTGCAGAAAGACGTAGCAGATCTGAAACAGAACAACACGAACACCGCGCTGGAGTTGCAGGAGACGCAAAAACGCGTTACCGGTGTGGAGAGTCCGTTATCGTTGCACTACAAGGGCATCACGCTAACTCCGGGTGGCTTCCTGGCAGCAGAAACCGTGTACCGCCAGCACGGAACACTGAGCGACATCAACACGCCGTTCACGTCCATTCCGTTTCCGGGCAGTAATACATACAACCAGTCGGAGTTTTTCGGTTCCGGCCGTCAGTCACGTTTGACGTTCCTCGCGGAAGGCAAATTAAGGAACATGAAGCTGACCGGTTACTACGAAATGGACTGGTTGGGTGCTGGGGTTACTTCAAACAATAATCAGAGCAACAGCTACGTAAACCGGCAACGCCAGTTGTGGGGACAAGTTGCGACCAGCAGCGGCTGGACAATAACGGGCGGACAGATGTGGAGCTTGGTGACAGAAACCAAAAAGGGCCTCGATAATCGCACAGAAGCTTTACCGATGACCATCGATCCACAATACGAGGTAGGGTTCAGCTGGGCTCGTCAATACGGTTTTCGCGTGACCAAGAACTTCAACAACAAAGTCTGGCTCGGCGCTTCGCTGGAAAATCCCCAAACGACTTTTGCGGCTTCGAATGCTGCAGCCAATTTCAATATCGGCGGACCTGGTACCGGTGGTGGTTTGTATAACGCGACGGCCAACTATTCCTTGAACTACACGCCTGACTTCATCGTGAAAGCAGCATTCGAACCTGGCTTCGGTCATTACGAGATTTTCGGTGTGATCAGCAACTTCCGCGATCGCGTGTATCCGAATGCAACACTGGCGACACCCAGTGCGCTGGGCGCTTATAACTCCAGCAACGCGGGCGGCGGAATTGGTGCCAACGCTCGCGTAACGGTTCACAAGGTTATGGATGTTGGCCTTCATTTCCTCGGCGGCGACGGCGTAGGCCGGTATGGCAGCTCCAGCCTGCCGGATGCAACGGTTCACCCCGACGGGGCGCTCGCCTTGCTGCATAGCTATCAGGGCCTTGGAACACTGGAGTTTCATACCAAGAAATGGGATATCTACTTCAACGGTGGTGAGGAATACGTAAGCCGCGTTTCGAACTTGAATGCGAAGGGAACCCTGGTCGGCTACGGGGTCCAGAGCCTGAACAACAGCGGTTGCTTCCTCGAAGTGGTACCGGGTGCTGGCGGCTTTGCTCCGAACTCAGCCGCAAACTGCGCATCGGCCACGCGCAGCATGTTCGAAGGCGTGGCGGGCTTCTGGTACAAGCTGTACAACGGAGACAAAGGCCGTATCCAATTCGGTCCGCAGTACTCCTACTTCCGCCGTAATACTTGGTATGGAGTCGGTGGTTCGCCGAATACGGACGACAACATGTTCTGGACTTCCTTCCGCTACTACCTTCCCTAGCTGGCACCCAGCTTCTTCGCTCAGCAAGGCGCCATCTCCTCCGGAGGGCGCCTTTTTTATTGATACGGAGTGAGAACCGCGATGCCCTCTCTGGGAATGCTGCTCCATACTGAAAAGGTAATCGCGAGCAGACGATTTTTTCATGTGATATCGCGTCAAAATTCACACCCAAACGCGCTATAGTTATTAGCTGGACAATAGAAAGGGTGCTTTTTGTTGTCCGGGAATTTATCCAGAGGAGTAAATCAGTAATGGCGACACCAAAGCGTGCACGGGCAACTTCGTCGGAGACCACCCGCCGCAAGAAGACGGCTGAGCCGAAGACAGAAACCGCGGTGCAGACGCCGGAAGTCACGGACATCGAAGAAGCGATCCGCGTTCGCGCGTATCAGTTGTGGGAACGGCGCGGTCATCCCTATGGGTCAGCGATGGATGACTGGCTAAAGGCCGAGACAGAGATCGTTGTGTTCAACGGTGCTCGCACTGCTTGATTTGATATCCTCGCGCCGGAATTTTGCCCGGCGCACTTAAACTGGAGCCGTTTTTCGGATTTTGTCGCGCGTTCTGCTCATTGACGATGATCCCTTGCAGTTGCGCGTCCGCGAAGCCGTATTGCGCGACGCTGGGCTGGAAGTGTACGTGGCTACAACTGCCGAAAGCGCCTTGGCGCTCCTCAAGAGCCAGGTCGGCGACAGCATCGGTGCGGTAGTCACCGATCACATCATGCCGGGGTGCAGCGGTGCGGTATTTGTTCGGGCGCTGCGCGACGTCAAGCCGCAGATTCCGGTCATGGTGATCAGCGGTATGCCGGAAGCGGAGGATGAATACGGCGAAATGGATATTGTCTTTCGCTCAAAACCGCTTCCGCCGCCGCAGTTGATCGCTCTGGTGCGTGAGTTGGTGCAAAGGTCAGAGCGCCGCAACTCCTAAAGCTGGAAGCAGTTCATCCTGACGAACCGGGACGCGCGAATCCTCGGGTAGCAGTGCTTCAATCTTGCGGATCAGTTGAGCCGGACGGAACGGCTTGACCAAGCAGGCGTTCGCCCAAAACGGCAGGTCGTATCCGTACTGGCCGAGGCCACTCATTGCGATCACTGGAATGAGGGCGGTCGTCGTGTTATTGCGAAGTGTCTGGAGGGTGCGCAGACCGCCTGCGTGCGTACCCATGCAGTCGATCACGATCAGAGCAACTCCGCCGCGTGCCGCTATGGCAAGCCCTTCGGCGTCGTTGCTGACGTCCGAAACCCAGTAACCGGCGGCTTCGAGCGCGCTCCGGAGAAATCGACGTACCATCGCATCACCTTCGATCACAAGTATTGTTTTCAACGCTGGCCTCCATCCCGCACCTTTCGTGGGATAACGTATGAACGCATGAACGAAACGTAACGTGCTTTGGGTCAGGGTTTAGAGGAAAATCGGTCAACGCCAACTTACGTCGATTCAGTTTTGGCCCTGCTTCCAAAATGGGACGAAGTTGCGGGGCGGAGTCGATTCTGAAAAAATACTAGGCAGTGGTGGTGAGCCGCTCTTTTCATGGCAGAACTAGGAAGTTTTTCGCTCCTCCTCGCGCTTGCGCTTGCCGCGTATGCGCTAGTTGCCGGTATTATTGCGTTAACCAAGAAAAGTGAAGGAAGTGATCGCCTGGGCGAGACTGCCCGGCGGGCGGGAATTGCCGTATTCGGCGCGGTCGCGCTGGCTGCCGTGGTTCTGGTCACTGCCACCTTCCAGAACGATTTCTCCATTTCTTACATCCTTCACCATAGCAACCGTGATCTGCCGATCCCCTACAAGTTCGCGGTGTTGTGGTCGGGGCAGGAAGGCTCGCTGCTGTTCTGGGCACTGCTTCTCTCCGCCTATGGCCTAATCCTGCGCCTGAGGCACAAGGTCGATACCCGCCTGGTGGCGTACGCATCGGTGGTGATTTCCGCCGTACAAGTCTTCTTTTTATTGCTCGTAAATTTCGCCGCGAACCCTTTCGCAATGACGATCGGCACCCTGCCGCCAGATGGATTCGGCCTCAATCCGCTGCTGCAGTACCCCGAGATGGTGATCCATCCTCCGATGCTGTACCTGGGGTACGTAGGCTTCACCGTCCCATTTGCGTTCGCGTTGGCGGCGCTGATCATGAAGTATCCCGGCGAAAAATGGATTCACATTACGCGCCGCTGGACCATGGTGACCTGGGGATTTCTCACCATCGGTATCTTCCTGGGCCAGCACTGGGCGTATTCGGTGCTCGGCTGGGGCGGTTACTGGGGATGGGATCCGGTTGAGAATGCCTCACTGATGCCGTGGCTGACCGGCACCGCATTCCTGCATTCGGTCATGATGCAGGAAAAACGGGGCATGCTGAAGGTATGGAATGTTTGGCTGATCTTCTCCACCTTCATGTTGTCGATTTTCGGGACCTTCCTGACCCGCTCCGGCGTGGTCAGTTCTGTACATGCCTTCGCAGAATCATCGATTGGACCCTGGTTCGTTACCTTCCTGGCCTTAATCTTCGCTACTTGCCTGTACTGGTTTCTGCGAAATCGCGATCATCTGCGCAGCGAACACCGGCTGGAATCACTGGTCTCGCGCGAGTCGAGCTTCTTGTTCAACAACCTGATTCTGCTGGTTGCATGCTTCACGGTTTTATGGGGAACACTCTTCCCGGTCCTCTCGGAATGGGTGCAGGGCACCAAGGTTACGGTTGGGCCGCCATTCTTCAATCGCGTCAACATTCCTGTCGCACTTCTGCTGCTGGTCCTGACGGCGGTGGGCCCGCTGTTAGCGTGGCGCAAAACTTCTATTGAAAGCCTGAAGCGCAATTTCCGCATACCGGTGATTTCCGGGCTTGCAGTCGGCGCGCTAATTATTGCTGTTGGGTACATCAAGCCTTGGACGGAGCAGTCGGCCCTCTACTCGTTTATCACTATCGTGCTCGCGGTGATGGTCGCTGTGACGATTGCGTCGGAGTTCTTGCGCGGCGCCAGGGTGATCGCGCGCCACACCGGGCAGAATCTTTTTGCGTCGATCGTGCACCTGACCAGACGCAACACTCGCCGATACGGCGGCTACATTGTGCATTTCGGCGTTATTGTGATCATGATCGGATTTGCTGGCAGCGCGTTCAACCGCGACATCGAGCGCGAATTGAGCAACGGCCAGAGTATGTCGATAGGCCCGTACACCCTGACGATGCGGTCGAACACGCAGGATGACAATCCGAACTACGCCAGCGAGTGGGCGATTATCGACGTCAGCAAAGATGGAAAGCCGCTGACGACGATGTATCCGGAGCGTCGCTTCTACAAAGCAATGCAGCAGCCCCAGAGCATGGTCGCGTTGCATTCGACACTCAAAGAAGATCTTTACCTCGTGTACAGCGGAATCAATCAGGACACCGGAAATCCCATTATCAAAGCGCACGTGAATCCGCTGGTGCTGTGGATCTGGATCGGCGTGCATATCATGGTAATCGGAACCGTCATCGCTCTTATTCCGAATATGGCGGCACAGCGAGTTCCGGTGCGCGCTCCCTTGCGCGCCACCGAGCTGATCGCCGACAAACCGGGCCAGCCGGTAGGGGTGGGCAGCTGATGCCGCGAATCACCATACGACGTTGGCTGCAGATAGTGCTTGTTGTTGGGGTGACCGTAGCGCTGCTGGGCGCGGGCGATGATGCGCGGTTCAACCGACTGGGTCACAAACTGATGTGTCCGTGTGGCTGCGCTGAACAGTTGCTGGAGTGCAATCACGTTGGCTGCGCTTATTCGGACGGAATGCGCAAAGAACTGGCTGCCGCGGTTCAGACAGGCGCAAGTGATGACGCCATCCTGCAGCAGTTTGCCGAAAAGTATGGCACGACCGTCCTGGCTGCCCCCACAAAACATGGTTTTGATATTGTGGCGTGGATCATGCCCGGCGTGGTGCTGGTTTCGGGTGCATGGCTCGCCGTCATTCTGATCCGCAAATGGAAATACCGGGTCGCTCCGGCAGTGCAAACCAGCGCGACCGCAGCTCAACTGGACGCCTTCCGCGCACGTGCGCGACAGGAAACGGAGCTTTAGACGATGATGCTTGGACTGGCTTGCTTGCTATTGACCGCCGGAGTCCTGGTGTTTGTGTTTGCTCCCGTACAGCGGTTGGAAAGTTCACCGGAGAAGACCAGGCTGGTCTTCTTGCGCGAGCGTAAAGAGACGGTATACGAGAACTTGCGTGACCTGAATTTCGAATACAAGGCAGGCAAGTTTCCAGAAGAAGACTATCAGACGATGCGTGCGTCGCTGGAAGAAGAAGCGGCGGCCGTTCTGTCCGAGATCGAGCGGCTGGAGAATCTTAATTCCGGCATTCTCGCAAAAAAGGGAGCAACCGGGAACCCTGTTTAGGCCTGCTCCGGGTTACAGCGAATTGGAGTTTCTATTGAAAGCACGATATGCATTTTCGATTGCCGGCTTGCTCGCAGTGAGCTTGGCGGCGTCGGCTGCCGCTATCAGCGGCACTGTTACGAACGGAACCACCAATAAGCCTGCTGCCAGTGACGACGTTGCCCTCATCGCCCTTTCTCAAGGTATGCAGGTGGCGGCCAGCGCGAAAACGGATGCGCAGGGAAAGTTTTCCTTCAGTTTTGAAGATAACGGCATGCCACACCTGGTGCGTGTGACACACCAGGGAGTGAACTACTTCCCGCAGGGCGGGCCTATCGGACCGAACGTCAGCACGGTCGATCTCACTGTCTATGACTCGGTAAAGAATCTTGACGCGGTGAGCACCACCGTCAACGTTTTGCGTCTGCAGAGCGATGGCGGGTCGTTACAGGTCATGCAACTGATCGCCGTGAACAACACCTCCGCGCCGCCGCGCACTCTGAACTCGGACAAAGGTTATGCCTTCAGTGTGCCCGATGGAGCGCAGATCGATGAGGCCTCGACGCAGGCCCCAAATGGCATGCCAGTGGCAGCTATGCCAATTCCCGACGACAAGCAGAAGGGCACCTATTACTTTGCGTTTCCTCTTCGCCCCGGCGAAACCCGATTCCAGCTTGCGTATCACATGCCATACAGCGGAGATGCGACGATCAGTCCGAAACTGCTGACCGATATGCAGCACTTTGTTGTGATGATGCCAAAGTCGATGAGTTTCGAGCCAAAGAATCCGGGCTTGTTTTCGCCGATGAAAGATCCTCAGGGCGGAGACGCGCTCGTCGAAGTATCCACTCAGGCAAAAACCGGAACGGATCTCACCTTTCACGTCAAGGGCACGGGTGTCTTGAATGACCAACCCGCACAGGCCGGTAATAATGCAGTGGGCATGCAGGGTGGCGGCGCTGTCGACAATCGCCCCGGCGGCGGGCTCGGTCGCCCCATTGATACGCCAGACCCGCTCGCAAGTTATCGCTGGGTGATCCTGGGTGCGTTGGGCGTTGTGCTGGCTGGCGGCGGATACCTGGCAGTGTCGCGCTCGCGCAGCAATGGGGCAGCGCCACCGATCGAAGACGTGGACGAGATAGAATTCGCGAAACCGAGAATTGCGGTGCCAGCCAGAGCTTCTGCTGCGGCCGCCCCCGTCTCCACAGTTGCCGCCAGCGCTGCGCCCATTGTCGATCGCTCGCAGATGCTGCTGGAAGGTCTGAAGGAAGAGATGTTTCAGTTGGAGCTCGAGCGACAGCAGGGTAGCATCAGCCAGCCAGAATACGAGAAAGCGAAAGCAGCCCTCGATCAGACGCTGCAACGCGCACTTGCCAGAAAGAAATCGTAAACCCAGGTTAGCCCAACGGAAGGGCGAACCTGGAGCAGCACGATAATCCCGCTACGACGGCAGCGGCGCAAAGTTCAGGACTGCAAGTTCCTTCCTCAGTTGGTCAGGCGATTCGAAGCGAATCGCTTGAAGTCCCACTTTTCGTGCCCCTTCGACGTTTACTTCACGATCATCGATAAACAGTGTTTCTTCCGGGGAGGTACCCAGTCCCCGCAGGCAGTGCTCGTATATTCCAGCCTCAGGCTTAGCAAGCCGAAGTTCGTAAGAAAGCACGGCAGTATGGAGTTCCTTGATCCAGGAAAACTCAGCGCGTACTTTTTTCGCCATGTCCAGCTGCATGTTCGACAGGAGAGCTGTCCGAATGCCCGCTGACTTTAGCGCCTGGATCCAGGAAATCATTGCGGGGTTGAGATTGCTCCACATCTCCACATCCCATTGTCGAAGGGAAGAGAGCTGCTGCGAAGAAACTTGGACTCCGGTTTC
>JAJPJE010000114.1 GCA_021324365.1 Terriglobia bacterium
ATGCGAGCGGCCCTCGTTGACTACTTCCGGGATGAGGCGATCATCATGGTCGCCACTGAAGCTGCGGCGGAAGGCATCAACCTCCAGTTTTGTTCCTTGGTCATCAACTACGATTTGCCGTGGAATCCACAGAGAATCGAGCAGCGGATCGGGCGCTGTCATCGGTACGGCCAAAAGCACGATGTTGTCGTGGTGAATTTCCTAAACAAAAAGAACGCTGCCGATCAGAGGGTCTATCAGCTCCTTGACGAGAAGTTCAAGCTGTTCAGCGGCGTCTTTGGGGCAAGCGACGAGGTTCTAGGCAATATCGGCTCTGGAATTGACTTCGAAAAGCGCATTGCTGATATTTACCAGAAATGCCGGACTGAGGAACAGATTCAGTTCAATTTCGACCAGCTACAGCAAGAAATGGAAATACAGATTGACGAGCGCATCAAGCAAACTCGGCAGAAGCTTCTGGAAAACTTCGATGAAGAGGTTCAAGAGAAGCTTCGAATGAATCAGCGTGAGAGCAGCGAGGTGCTAAGCAAGTACGACAACTGGTTGTGGCAATTGACGCGTTTTTATTTGCAGCCCTATGCGAAGTTCGAGGATGGCCAGAACACATTCACGCTTATCAAGAATCCCTTTCCCGAGGAGCAGATTCATCCCGGCCCGTACCGCAGTGGCAAGGCCGCGGACGATGCTAACCTGTATCGCCCCGGTCATCCGCTGGCGCAAAAGATCATCGAGCAATGCAAGGCTCTCACGCCCGATCCAAAGACCTTATGCTTCGACTATTCTCATTCCGGCAAGAAAATCTCCATTCTGGAGCCGCTCATCGGCAAGAGCGGCTTCATGCGCGTGATCTGCCAGACCGTGACGGCACTCGAAACCGAGGACTTTGTTCTCCTGAGCGGCGTCTGTGACGACGGCACTCCCCTCGATGCCGAACAGTGCCGCCGATTTTTTTCGCTGAGCGCATCGGAACTGCCATCGAATTGCTGCTCGGTGCCGGATCATGTCGAGTCTCAGCTTGCCGAGGGTCTGCAATGCAAACAGAACGAGGTTCTGGCAAAGCTGAGTGAGCGAAACGCGAAGTTCTTCGAGATTGAACTGGAAAAACTTGACCGCTGGTCGGATGATCTCAAGGTCGGACTAGAGCAAGAATTGAAGGAACTTGACCGGCAAATCCGGGAAGCGCGGCGGTCTGCTCAAATTGCTGTGGCCCTGGCGGAGAAGCTGGAGATCCAAAAACAGGTTCGCGAGCTCGAAGCGCAGCGGAACCGCAAACGCCGGGAACTGTTCGACGCGCAAGACAGGATTGATAAGCAACGCGAAGAATTGATCGAGACGATTGAGAAAAAGCTTCAGCGGGATAGCAAAGTGATCCCGGTGTTAACCCTCCGTTGGTTGCTTGTTTGAGGCTGAGCACACGACATGAGTAAAACGAAATTGGAACTGACTTGGATCGGCAAGGAGAATCGGCCACGACTGGAACCTCGTATTCTGCTGGAGGATGCAAGCAAGTCCTACCATGCAAAGACACGGTTCTCTGAGAACGACATCTTCGACAACCGCCTAATTTGCGGTGACAATCTACTGGCACTAAAGGCACTCGAGCAGGAGTTTGCAGGGAAAATCAAGTGCGTATTTATTGATCCGCCGTATAACACCGGTTCAGCTTTCACGCAATATGAGGATGGATTAGAGCACTCGGTCTGGCTGTCCTTAATGCGCGACCGGATGGAGCTGCTGCGGCGGCTGTTGAGCGACCATGGATCGCTTTGGGTCACTATCGATGATAATGAATGTCATTACCTCAAAGTCGTTTGTGATGAGGTTTTCGGTCGCTCGAACTTCGTTGCCAACTGTGTTTGGCAAAAGAAGTTTTCCCCTCAACCAAATGCGGTATGGCTCTCAGACAGCCACGATCACATCCTCGTTTATGCCAAAGACAAACAGATTTGGCGGCCGAACCTTTTGGAGCGAACTTCGGAGTCGGATGCGCGGTATGAGAATCCGGATAACGACCCGCGCGGTGTCTGGACATCAGGTGACCTAACCGTCAGTCTGACCGGTGGGCAACGCGGCGCTCAGTTCGCACGGACCGGGCATTCTGAAAACATCTATGAAATCAAAACACCGTCAGGTCGGACTGTGTCGCCGCCTCCGGGCACTTGCTGGCGCGTGAGTGAAACGCGGTTTAGGGAGTTTGTTGCCGACAATCGCATTTGGTTTGGGACTTCCGGCAACAATGTGCCTCGCCTGAAGCGTTTTTTGTCGGAAGTCCAGGGAGGCATTGTCCCGATGACGATTTGGTTGCGAGACGAAGTCGGCGACAATCAAGAGGCAAAACGCGAAGTAATGGCGTTCAATCGCGATGATGTCTTCGCGACACCGAAACCAGAGCGCTTGATGAAGAGGATGATTCATATCGCGACAGGCGCGGGTGATTGGGTTTTGGACTCGTTTGCGGGTTCAGGGACTACGGGTGCAGTTGCCCACAAGATGCGCCGCCGATGGATCATGGTCGAATTGGGCGAGCATTGTCACACCCACATCATTCCTAGACTTCGCAAGGTCATTGATGGAACAGACCATGGTGGGATCTCGGAAGCAGTCGGGTGGAAAGGCGGCGGCGGTTTCCGTTATTACCGCTTAGCACCATCTCTGCTGGAGAAAGACAAATTCGGGAATTGGGTAATCAGCAAGCAGTACAACGCGGCGATGCTTGCCGAGGCCATGTGCAAGTTCGAGGGCTTTACGTATGCTCCCAGCGACACGGAGTACTGGATTCACGGCCACTCGACTGAGCGGGATTTCATCTACGTTACGACTCAGACGCTTACCCGAGAACAACTGCAAAAGCTGAGCGACGAGGTTGGAGAGAATCGCTCGTTGCTGGTCTGCTGTTCCGCATTCCGGGTGCGGGACACTTCGCAATTCCCAAACCTCACCATCAAGAAAATTCCCAAGATGGTTCTGAATCGCTGCGAGTGGGGCAGGGACGATTACAGCCTTGAGATCAAGAATCTGCCCTTGGCAACACCTGAACCCGAACCGGCGCCAGCGTCGCTCAAAAACGGCCATAAGAAAAGTAAGAACGGTTCGATGGATCTGTTCGCCGCTGTTGCGGACGCGGGGGTGAAGAGCAAATGAACCCCGTGGTGAACGCCATCGCCAACCGGCTCAGCCTGCGCCAGCCGCAGCGAGAATCGCTGGAGATTCTGGACAGGGTGAATGAACTGCTGGCGCTGGATCGGCTTGTCTCGGGTGCAGAAGAACCTGACATCGCTACCACTCTAAAGACGATACAGGCGGAGTTCCGGTCCGTAACAGACTTCGAGCGGGAATTCCCTTCGTTGTGTTTTGCCTTGGCGACGGGCGTCGGAAAGACGCGCCTGATGGGAGCGTTCATTACGTATCTCTTCCGCCAGAGAATAAGCCGCCATTTTTTCGTCCTGGCGCCAAACCTGACGATCTACAACAAGTTGATCGCCGATTTCACTCCCAACACCCCGAAGTACGTGTTCGAGGGGATCGCAGAGTTTGCAACCAATCCGCCGGAAATCATTACGGGCGATAATTATGAGAGCGGCCGCGGCGTCCGCGCGGAAGAAGCCAGGCAAGGGCGAATGTTCGACACTAGCCCGATTCACATCAACATCTTCAACATTTCGAAGATCAACAGCGAAGTTCGCGGCGACAAAGCCCCTCGAATCAAGCGGCTCAGCGAATACATCGGGCAAAGCTACTTCGATTATCTTGCGGGTTTGCGCGACCTGGTGCTGCTGATGGATGAGTCCCACCGCTACCGAGCGACGGCTGGCGTGAGGGCCATCAACGAACTGAAGCCCATTCTGGGCTTGGAACTTACGGCGACACCGCAGGTCGAGACGGGCGGACGGGCCGAGCCGTTCAAAAACGTGATCTACAGCTATCCGCTGTCTGCGGCATTGAAGGATGGCTTCGTGAAAGAGCCAGCGGTAGCAACGCGGGAGAATTTCGACATCAGGAACTATGACGAAGCTGGCCTCGAAAGACTGAAACTGGAAGATGGCGTCCGGGTGCACGAGAATTCGAAAGTCGAATTGGAGGTCTTCGCCCGGGACAACGGCAAGCCCATCGTAAAACCGTTCATGCTCATCGTTGCCAAGGACACGGAACACGCAAACGCACTGGCCAAAGTAATCGAGGACGACTCGTTCTTCGGAGGGCGGTACAAGGACAAGGTGATCACCGTGCATTCGAACCTGCGGGGCGAGGAGCGGGACGAAACAGTTCAGCAACTTCTTTCGGTCGAGAGTCGCGACAACCCAACCGAGATCGTGATTCACGTGAACATGCTGAAAGAGGGCTGGGACGTGACCAACCTCTACACCATTGTTCCGCTGCGGGCCGCGAATTCCAAGACGCTCGTTGAGCAGTCGATTGGGCGCGGTCTGCGGCTGCCCTATGGCAAGAGGGTCGGGGTTGCTGCAGTGGATCGTCTGACAATTGTCTCCCATGACCGTTTTCAGGAAATTATCGACGAGGCTAACAAGCCGGATTCGATCATCCGCACGGGTGTGGTGATCGGACGTGACATCCCTGACCGCGAGCTGAAAGTGGTGGAGGTCACACCGCTGGTCGAGAGCAAAGTCTCAGGCGATAGCCTCCGGCCCGAGCAGAAGCCGCTGTTCAGCACGGAGCGCGAGCAGACCGTCGCCAAGGCAACTCTAGCTGCGATCAAGCAATTTGAAAGGCTCCCGCGTTCAGGGGATCTGAGATCCCCGGCAACCCTTCAGAAGCTCGTAGAGAGGGTTCAACTCACGGTCGCGCCAGTGCAAGGCGAACTCGCGGGCGTTACGGAACAGGTCAACGTGGCGGAGGTCGTAGCCAAGACGGTAGACCTTTACATCGAGAGCACAATCGACATTCCGAAGATCGTGGTCCTTCCGAAGGGCGAAGTGACGGCTGGATTCCGAGATTTCGACCTCGACCTCAAGGGCGTGCATCTCCAACCAGTGGCGAAGGACATCTTGATCGCCCATCTAAACGATCACGAGCGCTATCGGCTCATCAGCGGAGACGGGATTGTCCCCGAGCAGCGATTGGAGGACTACTTAGTCCGGGGCTTGATCGATTTTGATGATGTTAGCTACGACGATCACGCGGAGCTGCTTTACAAACTGGCAGGGCAGATGGTCCAGCACCTGCAGTCGTACTTGACCAACGAGGACGACGTTCGCAACGTTCTCCAGTATCACCAAGCGCAGCTTGTGAACATCATCCATTCGCAGATGCAGGATCATTACGATGAGAAAGCGGCTGACTACGAAGCTCATGTGACCAAGGGTTTCACAACCCTGCGGCCGAGTAGCTACTCGATTCCCGTCGGCGAAGAGCCACGGGATTTCAGAATTCCGGTTGAGGAAAAGTTGATGATCCGGGGCATGCTGTTTGGGGGATTCAAGAAATGCCTGTATCCGGCTCAACGGTTCCAATCCGACACCGAGCGACGTTTTGCGGTTCTGCTGGAAAACGACACCGATGTTGTGAAGTGGTTCAAGCCTGGCAAGGACGCCTTCCATATCTACTACAGAGGCGATGTACCGTACGAGCCAGATTTCGTGGTCGAAACCAAGACGGCAAAGCTGATCTGCGAGCCCAAGATGGCGAAGGAGATCAACACGCCGGACGTTCAGGATAAAGCAAAAGCAGCGGTGAAGTGGTGCGAATACGCAACCATCCACGAGAAACAGGTTGGCGGTAAGCCGTGGACGTACCTGCTCATCCCGCACGATGCCGTAAACGAAGCGAAGACGATTCAAGGGCTTGCGGCGGCCTTTACGCTGAAGCCGGAGAGACCTGCCGTTAAGGTTTAGGGTTTAGGTGGCGCAGCGATGCTGAAGTGCTTCGAGTAGTCTGACAAGTGCCAGCGTATCCTGACCGCAGTAGTCCAGCAGTGCCTGCCGTTTCGCTTGGCGCTCGGCGTCAGATAATTTTTCCTCGATCAATCTCTCCCAAGCCAGACCAGCAGCCTGCCCGTTCGGTACTTCCATGCCCTCGTAGGTCATTTCCGGCACGAGAGCCGGCAGCACGGCTTTCAAAGAGAACGAGCCTCCGAATGCCTGATGGTAGACATGGTTGCGTACTACTGGAAGCAAGTCCCACAGACGGCCCTGAATATCTCTGATACGTTGAGTGTATTCGGGCAGCCAGCCCGCCAGGTCCCAGAGGCGCTCGGATTCGAATTGCTGGTTGTACACAATAATGCTTCCGGTCTCACCAAGTGCCTTGGAAAGCGACGACAGGAACGCAGGGCGCGGATCGCTACGGTCCATTGCTAAGAACTCGCAATGTTCGACCGACGCACCTGGCTCCCGCTGGACGTGAACCGACCATTGAAAGGGCAGGTGGTCGTAAGGATGCATACCGGAGAATCGCGGGATCGCCGGATTGACAGTTTCAAAATCCATGAAATAGAGCGGGTACCTGAGAGATCCAAACTCGGCCTTCAGGTCTTCACTAAACAACGGCTGGCCCGTTTGGATTGCCGTGCAGGCGCGACGCTGAAAGTCGCTTAACTCAAAATCAGCCGGTATGTCGTGGACGGACTCGATGCCCATTTTTTCAAGCTTTTCCATTGCGCTGGCGTCAAGGCGAGGAAGGTAGCCGATGTAGTCATCGGGCCTGGGACGATTGCAGTGATAAAAGAACTCGCAGACAACCGGGTCGATGCAATGCGGCCCCGTGGGAACATCGGGTGGCTTGGGTGCGGCAAGGATGTGGAATTGTTCACGCAGGCGAAGCTTAAGTTCGGGTTGAAAATTCTGTGCTCTGGTTGTGAGATTCCGAAATAAGAAAAACTGGCGCGGGTCAACTGTAGTCCCTGACAGCACGTATGAGCGGTTGATGTGAGCCAACCAGACCGAGGCCAATTTCAACCCGGAATGGGAGAGGACATAGCTTTGGATTGCCACATCTTCCGAGTGGTGGTCTTTCAAATCGGCCGTGGATTTTACTTCGACAAGACGCCAAAGATTTTCTTTCCGGCGTTGGAGTATGTCAGTCTTGACGACTACATCGTTTTGCTCAAAGGCAGCCTCGAAAATCGCAGGAACATCAGGATTCTCAACGAGCTCTCGGGTAGTGCGAATAGCTGCTTCGAGTCCGCCTGAACCGTCTACTTCCACGCCACCGGGAAACAGTTGACGGGCAAGCAGCCCGACTTCACGTCCCTGCTCGATAATGGCTTGGTCTGAACCTTCCGACTGCCCTGTCAGTTCGCGTGCATGGACGAGCAGGTAGAGCCGCTTCAGGCATTGCACGCCAGCGATGAACTTGGATTTAGAAATCTTCACGGGCCGATTAGCGCCTTGTCTCTTGCATGATAGCTGTTGGGGCCGCTACAAAGCGCAGGGATGCTCCGCGTGATCTGGTTGCAAACACGCCGAACGAGTGTAAAAGGCCCCAGCTAAGCAACTTCATTGCTTCGTTAGGCTGAGCGGGCCGGTGTTTGTGACGGTTCCGAAGAGCCCGCGCGAAGTCATGTCCGTCGTCCCTGTCAGAGAAGTTCCGCTCACGTTGCCATGAAAGGTGAGCTGTATCGATCCGCCGAGCGGAAACTGATTTTGACCTGAGAACGTTACGGCGTCCTTCGAAACAATGCCTGAGCTGATCGGAACCTGGACGCGGCCTGCCTGAGGATGCGTGAAGACGAGAGTGCCGGTGAGCGCGTTGCCGTTCTGGTTCAGCGTCAGTTCAGCCGGTCCCTGCCAGTTGCCCTTTCCGCCTGGCGCGGTCGCTTGGATCGTGCCCTTCCACACGCCGGAGATGTCCGGGATTGAATTGCAGCCTGCCAATGACATAACCGCGAAGAATAGGAGAAGGACCGCACCGAACATTC
>JAJPJE010000086.1 GCA_021324365.1 Terriglobia bacterium
AACTCGAAAGAGATAAACGGCTTGTCGCTCTTGTCGCGTTCGAGATGTGCTTTCACGAAATCGGCGATGATGTAGCGGTTGCGGACGAACGCGTTGTGCGGCGTCGCGCGCACTAACACCAGAAGGCGCGTGGATTCCTTCAGGTCAAAATCCTCCGACCAACTCCGCGTGCCTGGCCGGAAATCACCCTTCACGTAGACTGTCTCGCATGACTTCCAGTCGTCACACGCCCGTGCTTCGATCACCTTCACGTGTTCTTTTGTGTCGTTTTTGATCAGAAGAGCCACCGTGTTGCCGCTGTCTCTGGCAATGGTCTTCTCTACGGATATGCCATTGATCATGCTTGAGGTGGCTATTGTCCCTGCTGTCCATATCATCAGTGCCCACAGTGCCCACTTCATGCCCACTCTCCTCTCGTTACAGCAATTCTTCTCTAACCTCCCACACCTTACGGCGGCCACGCTTCGCAGCTAGCCAGCCGTGAAGTATGCAGAGTCCGTTTCCCGCCTTCCACGCGCCGTAGCCGTCAAGGCTGAGAATCTTTTTTCTCCGAGCCGCCATATTGCTTGCCGTGGTCGTCTGGATCAGCGCGATCTGGCCAGCACGCACGGCTAATAGATCGCCAAAGCCGAAAGCATCTTGGCGCACGCACGCGAAACGATTGAATCTTTCTACTACGCAAACCGTCCAGCCCGCGCCGCGCAGATGCTTCATGCTTCGCTCTACGGGGCTCATCCAAGCCTCCCGTGATGGTCACTTTCGGAATGGCAGCGCTTATGCTTCAGGGATAGATTCTGCGGGCACCAGCAGCGCTGCGCCTTTGTGTGGCCACCATGCGCTAGATGGGCAGCTTCGTTGTGCCATTCAGGCAGTCTGGGATTCACGGGCTGCCCGCAAACAACGCAGCGCATCAGGTCTCGCCTGAAAACCTGCTTCCTTCGCGCTTCGCAGTCTTTCCCAGCCAAATACTCGCATTGCTGAGCTTCCGTGCCCGGATGTATGCGAGTGCTCACATAGCTATGGCGGCTCAAGAAATTCGCCATGCGGGTTGCGCTAGCGTCACGCCTGTGTGGTCTCGTATGCACAAGCTTCCCTTTCCCTTTGGATCCGCATATACACCCTCTTGTACTCCCTTACCCACTCTCGCTTTATCCAGCAGCCGGGATACGGCGCCGGGAGACGCTCATCGCGGATTCTAAGGTTTAGAACAGCGCTCCCTGAATGCTCTCCGTTCCCGTTCTCGCATTGCGAATTACCAGTGAGCTTCCCCGCCAAAATATCCTCGTCACGTGGCGGAACCTCTGCATTCCCACGCTCTCCAGCGGCCCAATATAGCGCTCTCCCCGGATCAGCCAAGTCTTCGTTGCCTCGTCGTATCTCCGGTCCGCCGCCGGAACTCTCCACTTGATGAAGTCTATGTAGTCTTGGTTGAAAGGAAACTCGATCTGGAATTTGTCGCCCCCCAATTCCTTGATATCGAGTTGATTTTCGCGGGCCATGTTTCCTCCCCATTTGTGTAGTCTCCCGCACGGCTTGCATGGCACGCCTGATGGCGATACGCGTCTCTGACACGTCGCGATCAAGCGCAGCAGCCAGCTCGCGGCAGAATGTATCGTAGTCACGCCTGTCCGCCACTGTCTTCGCCCTCCATCTCGACAACCAAATGCTCTTCCGGCGTCGTTTCAATCAGCGCCGCGATGGCCTCCCATGCCTTCCATCTCGCGTCATCGTCAATGTGCAACATCGCGCATACTTTCTGTTCTGCCCGCTGCATGGACTGGATCATCGAGTCGGGACCGCGAAGCCGAAATTCCGTCCATCCTTCCGGCTTGGTTAGAGAGCTCTTCTGTCCTAGGGCCTCGTCCACCATTGCCTTGAAGGCCTCATTGGGCGTGTTCTCGGCCAAGCCGAGCCATGTGCCGGACTTGCGCTTTTCCGCTGGCAGGCGCGATAGCTCGTACGCGTTGCCCTCGGAAATTTCTTTCAGCGTTTCGAGCGGAACACCATCAAGCGCACTAACAATTCGCAGCGATCTGTATATCTTGGGAACGCTCTTATCGAAGCACAGCTTCATCCAATCGAGGGTGGTAATACCCAGTACCTCTGGTACTCGGCGATCTAGGCAAGCCCTAACCATGCCGCCAAGCTCCAGCCACTGAATGCCTATCTCTTGGAATCGCTCTTTGACGTTTGCTGTCAATTTGCGGGCTTCTTCTGGTGTGGCAGCACCCTTACCCCTATCCGCCGCGTACGTCGCGTCCAGCGGCCCCCTATTAGCAGCAGCGATGGTTTTATTGAGCATCATCGTCGTCCGTACCCCTCATCCGTCCGTTTTTCCCGGTTTTCGGCTTCGGATGCCATGAATCGTTTGTAAACAGCACAGTCTTGTCGTCAAAACCGAAACGCACAACACCTGTTCGGTCATTGCGGGCTTTCAGGATGTATGCAGTTGCTCTGTTCTCGTACTCCGGGTCCATGCCATGCAAGAAGAACTCCCGCATGATCCACCAGACGACATGGGCCGTATTTCCAGCCGCACTCGAACCGAAGATCTGCTCGATTCGCGGCGGCTTTCGCCCCCGCGCCACGTCTTCATCGACCTTGCGCGGCTGGCAGAGCAGCATGAAACAGATATTCAGCCGTTTCTGGAGCGCCAGGGCATCGGCCATAAATTCAGCTTGCGCCCGAAACTCATCGTCTCGCGTCTTTAGCCCCGCGCGAACCACAAGCTGGTCGTAATCGACAATTACAAAATCCAGGCCGTTGCGCTTATGCACGAGCTCGCATAGCGCCCAAAGCCGCTTGGGCGTGATATCGCGGTCCACAACAAGCAAACGGCGGCCCGTCTCCTTAGCGGCAGCGGCCACTAGACTCTCAATAATGCTTCGCGGACTCTCGATCATCTCCGGGCGTCGCAGCAGGTACAGCGGCACGCCAGAAGCGTGTGATAGCTCACGTTCAGCGAGGGCCTCTTTCGTCATCTCCGCGCTAAAAATCAACCCCTTGAATCCCTGATTGTCGCCGTTGATCGCAAACTGCATGGCTAGCAGGGATTTCCCATGCGAGGTCATGCCAACACCCAAAACGAGCTCGCGGCGCAAGCCGCCCAGATGATCATCAAGCGCCGCGACGCCGCATTTCAGGCGCATAGTGCTTCCGGGATTCTTGATGGCCTCCGTGATTTCGTCCATCGCGCCCATAACCGCGCTTTCCCACGTGCTCGGCATCGACGCGCTTCCGTGCTGGCTCATCAGCGAAAGAAATTCGCTTGCTCCGTTCTCCAGAATCTTCTGTGCGCTCTCTTCACCGGCAAACGCGGCTTCCTGGACCGCATGGCAGAGATAAATCACTCTCCGCCTCCGCGCAGCCTCGCGCACCACTTTGGCGTGATGCTTCACATCGGAAATGCGCGGGATGCCATCCCCAAGAGCACTTACGTAGGGAACGCCTCCAGCCTTTTCGAGCTCTCCGCTGGTCCGCAAGGCCTCGCAGAGCAGCACCAGGTCAACCGCCGAACCAGATGCGTAAAGAGCCTGGCATGCGTTATATATCGCGCGATGCTGTGGCAGGAAGAAATCGCCGCCGTCCAGGAACTCCGACATTGCCGGGATGCTCTCGTTGTCCACTAGCATCGCTCCGAGGATCGCTCTTTCCGCGTCGAGGTTCTGCGGGAGGGGCCTGTCTGTTTGGCTTTCGCTCCTCATCGCATCAGACCCCGGCTCTTTAGCTCGCTGATTACATCAGCCGAACTCTTCGAGGAAACACGCAGGATTTCATCGCTGTCTCCATCGGCGAATACCCCGCATTTTTGTGCCTCGATGATTTCCTGGGCGTCCCGGATGAAATTAGCAAACGCCCACTCCCTCTTGCGCCTATCGTTTTGGACCGCCTCCTTGCCACCCTCATCCGCCACCCACTGCGGGATGGCTTCCAGGACCGGGCTGAGGCCGTATCTCTCCAGGAGCTCGGAGAGCCTTTCGGCGGTTTTCCCAGTTCTACTGACCTTCGCCTTCGCGCCTGTTTGCTCTCGGAAGATGGTTTTCAGGGTTTTCAGATCGCCGCTAGTTAGCTTAGCTAGCTTAGCTTCTACTTCTACTTCTACTTCAAGGCTACCTTCCTGTTCCCTGCGGGGAACAGATCTGTTACCTGCGGGTTCCCTGCGGGGAACAGATCTGTTACCTGCGGGTTCCCCAGGGGTAACAATCCCGCGGTCTGACTGCGAAACCCAGGTATCTCGCCGCAATCCCTCGCCGACGTAAGCCCCTCCCATTTCAACGGGATGCAAGGGATGGTCTATTCTGGCGCCTTTGTCGCCGCGCAATTCCTGCCATTCGTGAAAGTCTGTGACGTGCACGAACTTGCGATCATCTGCCTCGTATTCCCCGAGAAGGCCAACCTCAATAAGCGATCTGATCGCCTTTTCTGTTCTCTCTTCCGACGCGCCAGCCTTATCTTCCATGCAATTTGCATGGATTTTCTTCACGCTTCGATAGTAATTTCCGTTGTCATCGGCCTTCGTGAGGAGTCTCACCCACAAAACTTCGGCGTAAAAGTCAACGGAATTGACCTTCCTCGATTCACAAACCCTATCGTGGATCATGCGCTTACCCGCCATAACCCTCTCTGCACAGAACTGGTTTTTGGTTCAGAATTTGCTTTCAGTCGGCTAATTCCTTCGCAAGAGCCCACAGCAGTCCGTCAAGCTCGGATTCCGCTTCCGTTCCGGCCAGGACCTTGAATATCGCCTCGAATTGTGTCCGCAGGCGGTTGTAAATTATTTCCTGCATCGATGCCCTCCAGAGTTCTTACGTGGTTGGAAACCCCCTCTCCGTTTGGCAATTTATCGATATGGATGCGGCAGTCCGCGTGGACCGGGCACCGCGCTGTGACTTCTAGCTTCACGGCGCCGCCGCCCTGATGAATGTCACTCTTTGCTGGACATATCCCGGTTTCGCTGGAACGACCTTTTCCGGGCTGCCATTCACCTGTATGCGTTTGACAGTGGCGACATAGTCGCCGTACACCACTTGCTCGCTCCCGTCAGCACAAAGCGCCTTGACTTCTTCCTTGAGTTCGTCATCAAGCGCTTCGTATTCTTTGGCTAGAGGGCGCAGTTCGAGCAGCCTTTCCGTTTTTTGCGCAAGCTCAGAAGCGCTTTCCTCTGTAAGCACTTTGGCTCCTGGGCCAAACTCCATTTCCGGCAGGCACACGTGAAGAAATTCGCACTCTCCACACACATCCGGGTCAGATAATTTTTGCTCCGCTCCCGGCATCTGCGCTATTTGCACCAGCCTGTTTACCCTCTCGGCTTTGCCAATGAGCGCCTCTGCCACTTGCAATTCTTCATCGCCGAGCGTGTACTCGATGATCTTTATCGCTCCAGTGGACTTGTTTTTGAGAATGAGCCAATAACGCGAGACGCTCTGGAGAACCATGTACAGGCAGACTTGGCGGTCCCACTTGCGCACGAATGACCATTTGTGATGGCGCAGGTCCGCCACGCTGTTGATCGAGTCAAAAGTGAACGGCGAACACGACTTGATTTCCGCGTTCACGCCGCGTTTCGTGCCAGGCCTGCGTATCTTGAGGTCTTGCCGGCCAGTGATCTGATAGCGCGGCCAAGCCATCTGATCTTCCGCGCCTTCAACTTCATAGCCCGCGTCCAGAAGGTCTCTCTTAATTGCGCGGGCTTGGTCGTTTCCCTCGGCAAAGAGCATGCCGAGGGACTCTTTCAGCGGACGGCGTTCATTCGGTGGCACGGTCCGGTTGAATACGGCGTAGGCCTCACACTCGTGCGCCAGCACCGTCACCCAGTTCGCCGACGCCATAGACGAATGTTGCCGGGCCCGCTTGAGTGTCTTGTAGTCCTCGATCAAGCGTTCGGGGGTGAGTTCCTGCTCCTGTTCGAGTACTTGCGTGGTTGCCATACTCGCCTCCCCCTAGAAGGGAATATCCTCATCGTCGGCCTGGTAGCCATCGTCGCCTGGCTGGCGCTGCGGGATAATCGGAGTGCCATCGTCATTCCAGGAGTGAACCCCGATTCTCCTGGCTCCGTTTATGTAGTTGATTTGCTCGTCGCCTCTTTGTTTTGAATCGACAATGAAGTCGCAGAATTGGCCGACGGAATTGGCGATCAAATCCAGTATGTTTTTCGCGCCGTCCCTGGTCTCGACCTCCTTGTCGTGGTAGCAGAAGAGGAAATGCCCGTTCTGTACGACCTTCACGTACGGCTTGCCCCCTCCCTTGCCGTTCTTGGGCCTTGTGGTGTTCTTGTAGGCCTCACTGACAATGCCCTTGCCGATCGGCAGTTCCGTTTTTTCTGTTGGTTTCGGACGGGGGGAGGGTGCGGCATCGGCAGGCTTCGCCGCTGGCGTTTTTGCCGCACCCTTGGAGGCCGCTGAGGAGGCGCTCAGCGGAGCTTGTGCACTCGAAAACGAGACGCGCTCTTTCACCGCATCAAAGCGAAAACCAATCGCTTCGAGCTCGCGCTTGGATGGTTTCAGCCCGGCGTCTTCGACGATGTGATTCCACAGGTTCGTAATGGCCGCTTGCTTGATCGACGGAAGGTCCACCTCGGAAATCGGCAGGTAGTACGCCTCCTTGACAGGTGTAACGCGGCCATGCTTCGGGCATCCCTTGCCAAACTCTGTGAGCGCCCGGCAGTCTTCGTGCGGGCATACATAACGCGTTCGCTTGGCGAAGAAATCGTCATAACTCGAGCGATTGCCCATTGCGCGGTAGTAACGGCCATCCGGCGTGAGCCAGGTAGCCCACGCCTCGAAATCGATGTAAGGGCCGTCCACGCCCTCGTACTTTTTCTCCTGAATGGTGCTGTCAAGCTGGACGGTAATACCGGCCCATCCGAGAATCTGCTTGCATGCGTGCTTCGTTAGATGGACTGTTTGTTTGTCGCCGTCGCCATAGAGGACAACGTCCTCTCCGGGTTCGAGGTGTGCCGCA
>JAJPJE010000050.1 GCA_021324365.1 Terriglobia bacterium
GGCTTCACGCAGATTGGCACGACCGCCGCACACGCTTCCAGTTTTGTTGACAACACAGTGAGCGCGGGGCACACCTACACGTATCGCGTTCGCGCGAAAAACGCGAATGGAAATTCCGCATACACCGTCGCCATCTGCTTCAATGGCGGAACGACGTGCGGAGGAACGGCACAAATCTAAGAGGAGGAACACGCATGAGGAAACACATTCTTTCCCTGCTTTTTTGCCTGGCGGGAACTGCGGCTTTCGCACAAAGTCCGCAGAACTCCAACTCGATGTCATTCACCGTGGTAGCCTTGCCGCCCGGACCAACCATTACTTCGCTCGGCGGCCTCTCTCCCACTGGAAAGATTTACGCTGGCTCTGTCATGCAAATCATCGGCAGCAATTTCACGAGCTCATGTGCCGCCCAGGTTGATGGCACAACGCAGCCAGCAAGCTCTTTCACATACAAGTCCAGCACGGAGATTGACTACACCATTCCCGCGAGTCTTTCCGCGGCAGCCCACACGATGGTGATTTCCTGCCCGCTTCCGGCACTGACCATGAATACGCCGGTGACACTCCCAAACGCCATAGCGGGGCAGAGCTACTCTGCCGACCTGGCATCCCTTGCGAAATTGACCGGAGGAATCCCGCCATACAAGTTCAGCCTTACGGGTGGCTCTCTTCCAACGGGGCTCGCTTTATCGTCCAACGGCATTGTCACTGGTACGCCTTCTGGTGCTGGCTCTTTTAGCTTTGGATTCACCGTTACCGATTCCTCACAGTTATCTTCCCTGCGCCGTTTTCGCATTTTTCTTCCCGTTTGAAAAAGGAACATTCATGTGCAATGCCACTGGACCAAAGTTTTTTTTGCCTCCCGCTCAACTCGGCTCTGCCGGAGCCGCAGGAGCGCCGGTGGCTTATGCGAGTTCTCCGCAGCAAGTCTCTAACGTGAGTGGAGGGCTGCCAGCCACAGCGCCACAGCCAACGCTGCCACCAATTTCACCGCTGCCGATCCAGAACAACCCCCTTGCTGGCGGTCCGCTTTGGGGCGTGAATCCAGGGGTGATCCCGATAATTTCCAGACTTATGAGCAGTTCCTGAGAGTGCCCCATGTTCAATTTCCCGCCTATAACGCTGGGAGCGCTTGTGCTCCTGGCGACGCAGTTCTTTCTCTGTCTCCGCTGGATGTATCGCAGCTACAGAAATGCCGAGATCAACCGGCGCTTCGTCAAAGACGTTGCCACAAACCACCTGCCCCATCTGTACCAGGCGATGAAGCAGATCGCAAGAGCCAGTGGCATAGAGCTGGAAGACCCTCCTCCGGTTCAGTGGATCGATTTCGACAACGGCAATGGCCATCACAAGAAATTCTCTTCCCTATGGCACCGGATGACCTGATCGCGCTTGCCAAGAGCCTTGCACCGCCGCTGGACCCGGCACTTGTGTGCGCGGTGATCGAGCAGGAGAGCGGATGGAATCAATGGCTCAATCGCTACGAACCGGATTTCAGCGCCAACCCCCGTTACAAACCCACCATACTCATCCAATCACAAGACTTCGTGAAGCGAGCCACTTTTGAAATTTCCCTATCAACAGAAATCGTGAACCGAGCCATGTCCTGGGGGCTGATGCAGGTTCTTGGACAGACTGCGCGAGAGAATGGATTTCTTCTGCCGATGGCCAGCCTTTGTGACGCCGAGTTTGGCATTCGCATCGGCTGCAAGATATTGCTGCGCAAAATCACCCTGAGCAACGGCGACAAAGTGGCCGGGCTACAAGCATGGAACGGAGGAGCAAACCCAAATTACGCGGCAGAAGTAATGGCAAGAGAAGCGAGATACCAACAGTAAGGGGAAGGATGCAATGGCAGATGTGTTCGCAGAAGTCAAGCGCGACCTAGATGCACGAAATGAATTGGGGACTTCGCTCTACGGAGGCCCGCTGGAGGTGATAGACAAAAGAGACTGGTTGCTAGAAGCCTATCAAGAGGCCCTCGATCTCGTGATTTATCTGCGGGCCGAGCTCATGCGAAGAGGAGCAATATGAAGAGTTCGTTCATTCTCGACGGCAAGCCATTCTCCAGCGTTCGCGGCGGTCCGCCGCAGATCGTCAAGGCCAAGCAGTTCCTTGACCGTCAAAAAGATGGCCTTCTGCTGTCCGGCGCGGAGCTGGCAAAGGCGCTTGGCTTTGGACAGCGCGGATTCCTCTCAACGTGTCATACCTACAAAGATTTCCTCGATGGTTATTTCGTGAAGGTGCGTTACCCATCACCACGCACGGTATGGGGAAGCCGCAAGACGATTGCAGAATTGCGAAAACACAAGGAAATCATAATCGCATGAACGTTGACCAACTGCTTGAAGCAACCAAAAAAGCCAAGCACGAACGTGCGGCGAACCTCGAGAAAAAAGCGCACAAAATTCTTCTTCGTGAAAATCTTACGCTCGTGGATTTGGCCGACCGTCTTGATTGTGCGCCAAGGGAAGCCAACCAGATTATTCTAAACCTTAGAAACAAGGGATATAACCTCAGCCTGCGAAACGGCGAGGCTTCGGTTGCTTCGGAGATACCTTGCAGCCCGCCGTTGGTAATAAGCTCCAAGCGCTTTTTTGACGGAAAGTGGCACAAGTTTGGCCTGCTTGGAGATACCCACCTTTGCTCGAAATGGGCACGTCTTGACGTGCTTCGCGCACTCTACGATATCTACGAACGCGAGGGTGTAACCACGGTCCTCCACGCCGGAAACATTGTAGATGGAGAATGCCGGTTTAACCGGCACGAGTTGGTTGTTAAGAGCGGCTTCGAGCCGCAAGCAGAATACCTTGCAGCCGAATATCCCCAGCGGAAGGGGATCGAAACGTGGTTCATTACAGGGGAAGACCATGAGGGCTGGTGGGTACAGCGCGAGGGTATTAACGTAGGCGAGCGTTTGCAGCAAACAGCGCAAAAAGCCGGGCGCAACGATCTGCGCTGGATTGGGCACACGGAGCGAGATATTTACTTCAAGGCCAAAAATGGCTCTGCCTGGGCCCGCATCATGCACCCTGGCGGAGGAACGGCATACGCCATAAGCTATACCACGCAGAAGCTCGTAGAAAGCTTCCAAGGCGGAGAAAAACCGCACATGCTCTTCGTAGGACACTACCACAAGTATGAACACGGATACCCGCGCGAGGTGCACGTCGTGCAGAGCGGCTGCGTACAGGATCAGAGCTCATTTATGCGGCGTCGCAAAATACAGGCCCATGTCGGCGGAGCGATTGTACGCTTTCACCAGTCGGATTCAGGTGAGATCAGCCGGTTCGTTTGCGAATGGATACCATTCTACGACCGAAAGTTCTACGCTGGTACTGACAAATTTTCTACGTGGTGATTGACATTCGCCATGTCGCGGAGATATAACATGCGTCATGGCGTCCCATCCCCTCTTGCCTCTGCCCGATGAGGACTCTTCCGGCTCATCTGCTACAATTGCCGCCGAGGCAATCGAGTCATCAGCCCAAAAGGGGGGTTCGATGGCTCAAAGGCGTTTTCAAAGAGGCACAGTTTTTCTGCGAGGAAAGAATCCAGTATGGGTTGGCCGATACCTGGAGGATGTAATTCTGCCGGGTTCTCCCAACCCTGTCCGCGTGCGAAAGTCGGTGGTTCTGGGCACCAAAAGAGAGTATCCAACCAAGCGCCTGGCACAGCGCCGGATGGAAGTTATTCTCGCCAGGATCAACGATTACTCCTATCGTCCCGGAAGGGTAGCCACGGTCGAGCAGTTCGCCGAAAGGTGGATGGCGCAAGTCGTTTCCAAGCTGAAGTCCTCCACCGCGCACGGCTACGCAGCGCATTTGAAAAACCAGATCGTTCCGCTTCTCGGCAAGTTGCGGCTTGACCAATTGGGAGTGGAAAACCAGCAAGTCTTTGTCACGCAGATTGCCGGCAAGGTCTCGCGGACGACCACAAAGAACATCCTTGCCACGCTGTCATCCATGCTTGGCACAGCCAAGAATTGGGGATATGCCTGCGAAACCGTTCATCTCAACCGGCTTGTCTTTCCAGAGCGAGGGGTGCGGCAGCGACGAACGGGTTTTTCTCCTAGCCAGGCGGCCCAGATCATCGCGACGGCCCAGGGGCAATACCGGGTGATGTTTGCTCTTGCGGCAATGACTGGCCTGCGCGTAGGAGAAATACTAGGCCTACAAACCTCGGATTTCGACTTCGAGCGCCGGATTTTTCATGTGCGCCGTTCGGTCTGGCGCGGCAAGCTACAAACCCCTAAGAGCACCAGCAGCGAATCTTCCCTTCCCCTCCCTGACGCCTTGGCAGCGATCGTGCACGAGTACATCGCCACGATACGGCCAGGGTTCCTTTTCCTCAACAATCGCGGCAGTCTCTTCATTGCCGAAAATGTCGTGCGCCAGCAACTCGTGCCAATCCTGCGTGCGCTCGGCATCCCGATAATCCCACGCCAAACTAGCTTCCACGCCTTCAGGCATCTGCATACCAGCATGCTGCTGGCGGCGGGAGCACCCGCATCCGTGGCCCAGGCACAACTGCGTCATGCCGATCCGCGCGTAACCCTTGGCATTTATGGGCATGTCATTGGCGACGAGCAGCGGCAAGCCGTGGAAAAAGTAGCGGCGATTCTTGTCCCAACTTGTCCCAAACAGAAGCCGGTCGGCGAATGGATTCAATGATTTAACGGCGGAGGCGTGTGGAAGTCGAATCCAC
>JAJPJE010000053.1 GCA_021324365.1 Terriglobia bacterium
CTTGTATGCACCTTGAACCAAAGAACTTTCCCCACGGCCTTTCCGTGGTGGCTAAGGGCAATTACATACTGTCGCAATCGCATTGATTACGCAAGTATATTATTGCCGAGCTAAGTCGTTTATTTTGCGGGACACACCCCGGCCCCTCCCCCTCTCCCGCAACGAGGGACCTGATACAGTGCTTCACTCGCCCATGACTTTGATCACCAGCCGTTTCGGCCGCTGTCCGTCAAACTCGGCGTAGAACACGCGCTGCCACGGTCCGAGATCGAGTTTGCCCTCCGTGATCGGCAGAATCACCTGGTGATGCACGAGAAGCGCTTTCAAGTGCGAGTCGCCGTTCGTCTCTCCGGTATTGTGATGGTGGTAATCTTCGCGAAAAGGCGCGAGCTCTTCCAGCCATTTGTCGATGTCCTGGATCAGTCCGGACTCATTGTCGTTTACGTAAACACCTGCCGTGATGTGCATGGCGGACACCAGTACCATGCCTTCCTTGATGCCGCTCTTTTTCACGGCGGCTTCCACCTGCGGCGTGATGTGAACGTATTCGCGGTGTTTCTTCGTGTTGAAGGTAAGGTGCTCAGTCAGGAAGCGCATCGTGGTCTCTCAGTCTATCAGCGACCCAGTCGAGAATTGAACGCAGAGAGCTGGCCCGCAACGGTAAATGAACCATGACTTGAGTAACCGCAAGTGACGTACCTCACAGTCCGACATATTCCCAGATGACAAAATAACCGGGAACATGACTCTCACGACTGATGAGGCACACGTAGACGTGTGCGCAGTAGCAACGCATCACCCAAAAGCTTCCAGCATCGTTAAGAGGTTGTACGCCAGCCTGCACAAGATCAGCGATTTCCTGAGAGATTTAAGCCTGGTGAGAACGGTCGTCTGTAACTGGCGCAGCAATCTCCGTCCATTTTCCATCATGCTTTATCCAAAGACCCATTTCCATGTTGGACCAAATGCCAAAGTGATTCATAAAAGTGGACACCTGCGGATCGGCCGCCGCTGGAGTGTTGCGCGGTTTCGACACTCTGAGTTGATAATTGCCGATGGGGGAACTCTTGAGGTGGGTGGCGAGAGCGAGATCTTTACGGGTTGCTCTATTATTGTCGATCCGGGCGCAACTCTGTCGCTCGGTTCCGGATGCGCAATTAACATGAATGCGCGAATCGCCGTATTCAATCGCGTGAGTATCGGGAATCGAGCTTTGATTTCAGAGAATGTGACAATCCGCGACAGCGATAATCATGCTGTGACAGGTGGTTCAGAGGTAGTTTCGGCTCCGATTGCGATCGGCGACGACGTTTTGATTGGCGTGAATAGCACCATCCTCAAAGGGGTCTCGATCGGCGACGGCTGCGTAGTTGCCGCCGGTTCAGTCGTTACTCGCTCGTTTGAGCCGCGAATGTTGATCGGCGGGGTGCCAGCCAGAATCATCCGCGCAAACGTTAACTGGAAACCATGATTCGTAATGACCCCGACCCAACTAGCGTAGCCAGTCGTTGTGAGAGTCTCAACTTTCTTGTGAAATGTCTCGGAGAGTGACAAGGCGTTTAGGATGACCGCCCTCCTAACTTGCCCTCTCCGACGTTTCCGCCATTTCCTGTTGCAGCGCGTGCTCGATCTCCTGTACCTCGTTGCTGCTTAATTGCAAATCGCCGGCCTCAATGATGCCGGACACCTGCTGTCTGCTTCGCACGCCAACAATTGCCGCGGTCACTGCCGGATTCTTCAGCGTCCACGCGATGGCGACCTCGCCGGCCGTTCGCCCGTGACGTTTTCCAATTTCCGCCAGCACCGAGGCGAGTTGCAGGTTGCGGGAAAGCAGCGGTTCCTGAAAGTTAGGATTGTTTCGACGCCAGTCATCGACAGGGAATTGAGCAATGCGCTCACGAGTCATGGCGCCACTGAGCAAGCCCGAATACATGGGCGAATAGACGATCACGCCAATATGGTTCTGCGCTGCGAAAGGTAAAACAGACTCTTCGATCTCGCGCGACAGCAGAGAATAGCGAGGTTGTAACGAAGTAATCGGCGCGATCCGTTGTGCGCGCTTCATTTGCGCCACATTGAAATTGGACACGCCGATGTACCGAACTTTCCCTTGCTCTTTCAGTCGCGCCATCTCGGTCCAGCCTTCTTCGATTTCCTCATCCGGTTCGGGCCAGTGAATCTGGTACAGATCGATGACGTCCAGCTGCAAGCGCCGCAGGCTTGCCTCTACTTCGCGCCGGATCGAGTCTGCTTTGAGCGATGCTCCCACCGTGCGGCTCTCATCCCATACGCGCTCGCATTTCGTAAAAATGTACGGGCGCTTGCTGCGGCCCTTCAGCGCACGCGCGACTACCTCTTCTGAATGGCCGAGGCCGTACACGGCGGCAGTATCGATCCAGTTGATCCCGCGGTCGAGTCCTTCGTGAATCGCGGCAATCGAGTCATTGTCATCTTGCGGACCCCAGGCGAACTTCCAGCCGCCTCCACCCATGGCCCATGCGCCAATTCCGATTCGCGTGATTCGAAGATCGCTGTTACCGAGTGTCCGAGTTTGCATTTATCAAGGCTCCTTACCAAGAGTGCAACTAATGGATGAACGAATGCCGTGATTAGACTGCGCTTAACATAACTTAATACAGGACGGGCACGCTGCAGAATTGGGACCGGGAATCACGAATGCATCTTTTCTGGACCATTCGGCCATGAAAAGACAGAATATCCCGCACAGAAGGGATCACTTAATTCATGCGGATTAGCTTCGTTAAGTTGGTTATCGGTGTAATCATCGCCTGCACCTTTGCTCTGGCACAGTCCGATCATAGTCCTTCTGCGGCTTCTTCGAATGCGGACTGGTCCGTCTACGGCGGCAATCTCGAGTCGACGCACTATTCGACGCTCTCCCAAATCAACCGCAGCAACGTCAGCCAGCTCACTGTTGCTTGGACGTACGACTCAGGCGAAAGCGGTGGATTGCAGACGAGCCCAATCATAGTCGACGGCATTCTTTACGCGTACACGCCCACCCAGAAAGTTATTGCGCTCGATGCGGACACGGGCAAGTTGTGCTGGAAATTCGACTCTGGAATCAATGGCACGCAACCGGCTCGTGGCCTTGCATACTGGACGGACGGCAAGGACCGCCGAATCATCGCCGGCATAATGAATTACGTTTATGCGCTCGACGCGGCGACAGGGCATCCGGTTGCAAGCTTCGGCCACAATGGCCGCATCGACCTGCGCGAGGGCTTGGGACGGGCACCGGAGAAGCAATCCATCGCGCTTACCAGTCCGCCGATCGTATATAAGGACCTGTTCATTGTGGGCGGACGCGAGCCGGAGACCCTGCCAGCTCCTCCCGGAGACATTCGCGCATACGACGTGCGCACGGGGAAGATGCGTTGGATCTTTCATACCATTCCGCATCCCGGCGAACTTGGTCACGACACCTGGCCCAAGGACGCATGGAAGACCAGCGGCGCGGCAAACAACTGGGCAGGCATGTCGATCGATCCTTACCGCGGCATCGTCTATGTGCCCACCGGATCGGCGGCTTTCGACTTCTACGGCGCCGATCGCGTTGGCGATGACCTATTCGCCAATTGCCTGATTGCTCTGAATGCCGAGACTGGTGAACGCGTTTGGCATTTTCAGGGAGTCAAGCACGATATCTGGGATCGTGACTTTCCTTCGCCGCCGGTACTCATGACCGTCCACCGCGACGGCAAGACCATTGATGCCGTTGCTCAGCCCACCAAACAGGGTTTCGTGTATCTCTTCGACCGGACCAATGGAAAGCCGCTCTTCCCGATCGAATATCACGACTATCCCGCCAGCAATGTTCCGGGAGAAGTAGCTGCGAAAACACAGCCGCTGCCACTGAAACCGGTGCCGTTTGCGCGGCAACGTTTGACAGAAGACTTGCTGACCAACCGTACGCCGGAAGCGCATAAGTGGGCGCTGCAGCAGTTCCGTAACTTTCGCAGTGATGGTCAGTTTGTGCCGTTGTCAGTGGGGAAAGACACCGTGTTTTTTCCCGGTTTCGACGGCGGAGCCGAGTGGGGTGGATCCGCGGTCGATCCCTCGACTGGCATTCTCTACGTGAACGCCAACGACATTGCCTGGACGGCCAGCCTCGCCGAAAACACGGAACACGATATAACGGGAAAGACCATTTATCAGAACCAGTGCAGCGTCTGCCATCGCGATAGCCGCGCCGGCTCGCCTCCGGATCTTCCGTCCCTGATCGACATCGGCCGCCGGATGAGTGCGGCCGATATCGCGCACGTCATCAACACCGGTAAGGGTCGCATGCCGGCCTTCAACCAGATCCAGGGAGATCAGTTGTCGGCGCTGATTGCATATCTCACGAGCGGTGAAAACAAAGACCTGGCGGGCAAAGACGGAGCCGTCGAGATGAAGTACCGTTTCACTGGATACCACCGCTTCTACGATCCCGACGGTTACCCGGCGGTCGCTCCCCCGTGGGGTACCCTCAACGCGATCGATATGAACACTGGCGAGTACGTGTGGAAGATACCTCTTGGCGAATATCCTGACCTTGTTGCGAAGGGCATCAAGAACACTGGAACAGAAAATTACGGCGGACCCATTGTGACCGCAGGTGGACTGTTGTTTATCGGCGCGACGAACTTCGATCGCAAATTCCGTGCCTTCGACAAATCCACTGGAAAGTTGCTCTGGGAAACAACGCTGCCGTTCTCAGCAAACGCGACCCCTGCGACCTACGAGATCAACGGGCGGCAGTACATCGTGATCGCCGCCGGCGGAGGCAAAGATCCAAAATTCGGATCCGGAGGTATTTACGTATCCTTCACGCTTCCTGCAGCGCGAAAATGAATTGCGTTTATCTCTCGGGCTGACAGCTGAAGTTTGCGGCATCGTTTGGATCGCCGCTGCCTTTGTATTTCGACACTAGCGGATAGACACAAAGTGGACGCGTCATCGTTATGCGCTCCGGTTTGTCAGGCGAGTGTTTCGAGGCAATGATTGTGCCCGGTGCGGTTCCCGTCTCAACCCAGTGTTCGAGTGCGGCTGCGACACCGCGTTCCGGATCGTCGAAGTTCAACTCACCTACCGCTCCGAATGAATCGGCTCCGGGACCGCCGGAACAATGTTGCATTCCCGGTACCATATAGAGCCGCACGAATGATGGCACGTCGCGCTTGCCCATCGTCGCAATCACGCTTTCGAAATAGTCGATGGTGTTCAGCGCCGGAATAGCCGGATCGTTCCACCCGTGGTAAAGAATCAGTTTCCCGCCTCTGGCTTTGAATGACTTCAAATCCGGATTGGTGGCATCCAAGGCGCCAGCAGTCTGTTCGGTGGCCTTGGCCAGCGCCGGATGAAGAGAAAACGTCTTCACGTCCCAGTCCGGTTTATCGAACACCATGTCGGAGAAGTACCCTTTGGCGAAAAACGCTATCAGAGCTTTCTGTGGAGACGGACCTGTAATCCAAATTCCCCAACCGCCCGGGCCTTCCTCCGCGCCGGGTAGATAACCGGGAAAGAGTTGCCGGCCTTTTGCGTCGACGATACCGCGATAGATCGTCCTGAGCGTCGCGATCTGCTTTTCTGTCAGACAACGGTCGGCGTTTTCACCCGTCTTGCAGGCAATTCCTGAAGGATCGAAGTGGCATTGCCTGGGATCGTTCAGAATTCCGTCTTTGACGCCATCTTTGGTATCGCAGGCCGCATTCACTGCGGAGGCGATTACCGCAATCTTTGCAGGAGGGATAAAACTCTCAGGATCTGCCGACAATGCCTGTGTGTCGACGGCGGCGAGGGTCAGCAGGCGCGTCCAGTAGTTCGCTGGGGCACCGGCAAGAATTCCATCGTAATCCTCTGGATAGCGCTGTGCCTCCATCAGGGCCTCGCGGCCTCCGTCGGAACATCCCGCGAAGTAAGAGCGCCGTGCCGGTTTTGCGTAATATGCCTGGACGACAGCTTTCGCAACGCGAGTCATCTCGTGAATTCCGCGGTAGCCGAAATCTGCAATCTTTTCGGGATGTCCGAGCGCCCACTCGGCATCGATGGGACTGCCGGTGTGGCCGGTGTCGGTTGCCGTTGCAGCGTAACCTTTGCTCATCGCGTAGCCAATCTGCTGATAATCGATCAATCCCGCGAATCCGCCATTTCCAATGCCCTGTAGTTTTCCATTCCAGTCGGTGACGGGGAGCCAGACCTCCAGTTTTATATCCGAGTCTGGTGTGGGCTTCGCTTCGGCAACAACGCGACAGAATTGTGGAAGGCTCTTATAAAAAGCTGAGATATTCACTCCGCTGAACGGCGCAGGAGGGCCGTTGAAGGTCCCCGCAGGTACCACTTTCGCAAGCGTGATGGTGGCGTCTGAGATCTTTAAGTTGGCGAGAAGCTCGCAAGAATCCTGCGTAAAGGCAGAGGCGGAAAAGAGCAAAAGAGATCCGAGCAGACAAGCGTGCAACCGCTTCATTATTGCTCCTATTGACACTGCAAATTCGCAGGAATTGTATACCTCAGAGTGGCAAAAGCTGAGTGCTGAGTGGCAAAAGTTGAGCGCAGAGCAGGATTGGGCGCAAAGACTTCTTCAATCTTGGGTGGGGTTCTGTGCTGTTGCTGCGGACTTTGTTTGACTAAATGGAAGCGGATCGGATCCCACGTCTGCTAAAAATTGCAGACGTGGGACACCAGATACTTGATTACTTCAGATCGACGTTCTGCTTCAGCGGAAGATCCTGTGACGATCCGCCAACCATGAACGTGTACGATCCCGGCACCAGCTTCCAGGAATTCGCGCCTTCGTCGAAGATCGACAGATATTTCGGATCGATCGACACTTCGACATTCTTGCTTTCGCCTGGATTCAGTTGAACTTTGCTCCAGCCCACCAATCGTTTCGGAGGTTCGTTCGCGCTTGCCGGAAGGGCTACGTAGATCTCGGCGACCTCAGCGCCCGCACGCGCGCCAGTATTCTTCACCTCGAAACTGACGGAGGGCGAATTGCCGGGCGTGACCTTGAGCCCCGAGTAGCCATAGGTGGTGTACGAGAGTCCGTAGCCGAACGGGAAGAGCACCGGCTGCTTCTCGGCGTCGTACCACTTATAGCCGACCTTCAGCCCCTCGTCGTAGTTGACGCTGAACGTAGGTTTCGCTTCACCGGTGCGCATCACCGCTGCACGCCCTTGTGCTCCCGGAGGAGGCGTAACCAGTTTCGGATGTGGCAAATCTTCGACGCTACGTGGGAATGTCATCGGCAACTTGGCCGAAGGATTCACATCTCCGAAGAGAACGTTCGCAATGGCATCCGCACCCTTGCTTCCCGGATACCACGCTTCGAGTATGCCGGATATTTTATCCACCCACGGCATCGTAACTGCCGTGCCGCTCTCGATGACAACGATGGTATGCGGATTGGCGGCGGCGACTTGCTCGATCAGCGCATCCTGATTCTCTGGCAGCGAAAGATTCGGCAGGTCCATGCCCTCGCTCTCCCACTGGTGGGCAAAGACGATGGCGACATCGGAGTTCTTTGCTAGCGCTGCGGCGGATTCCGGATTTTCACCGGAATCGAACTGCACCTTCGCTCCCGGGACTTTCGCAGCGACTGCTTTCAACGGAGCATTGGGGAACCACACATGTTCTTGCCAGCGGCGGGGTGGTCCCGGAGGATCAACCTGGGCAGAGCCTCCGCCGGAAAGCACACCACTATCGGCATGCGATCCAATTATCGCGATGGACCGCACGCTCTCGCGATTCAGGGGCAGTATGTTGTTGGCATTCTTCAGCAGGACGATGCTCTGCTCTTCCAGCTTGCGCGCGATTTCGAATCCGCCTTCGACATCCACTACGGATTTCTGAGTTGGATAATCCACGATTCCGCTGGCGAATTCCGATCTCAGAACCCGTCGCGCGTGATCATCGAGCTGCGCCATCGGAACCTGCCCCGACTGTACCGCCTGCTTCAATTTGTCACCGTAGAACTCATCCATGGGCTCTTCGTTATCCAAACCAGCAGCAGAAGCTTTCACCGTGCTGTGGGTCCCGCCCCAATCAGAGACGACAAATCCAGGAAACTTCCAGTCGTCCTTTAGGACGTCGGTAAGCAGATATTTATTCTCGCAGGCGAAATCACCGTTTACGGCGTTATAGGAGCACATCACCGCGCCGGGTTGACCGATCGAGATGCCGATCTCAAACGCCAGCAGGTCTGTTTCGCGGAGCGCGCGTTTGCTGATGATGACATTCACGGAATTGCGCCCGCTCTCCTGGTCATTGGCGGCGTAGTGCTTGATATCGCCGATCACGTGCTGTGCCTGCTCGCACTTGATGCGATTGCCAACCAGTGTGCCGGCAAGAATGGGATCTTCGCCCATGTATTCGAAGGTGCGGCCATTGCGCGGTTCGCGCGTAATGTTCACGCCGCCGCCAAGGGTCATGTTGTAGCCCTGCGCGCGCAGTTCCCGCCCAATCAGCGCGCCGTATTCGCAGGCTGCCTGCGGGTCCCAACTGGCTGCCGATCCGACATTCGAGGGCAGAGCAGTCGAGTAGCGGCCATTTTCGGCGCTGCTGCGCACACCGTATGCGGCGTCGCTCATCTGGATGATAGGAATACCCAGCCGCGGAATGCCCACTACGAAACCTGCGCCGCCATTGCCAAGGTACGCGTTGGGACGGGGCTTACCCCACCCAGGCATGCCGTTGCCATGTACAAGGTCGATCTTCTCGTCCAGCGTGAGCTCTTTCAGCACGAGGTCGGCGCGCTGGTCCGATGACAGGCTCTGGTTCATCCACGGGTAGCTCTTGATCTTTTCTTCCTCGGCATTGTGCAACCGGTGCTGGCCAACAGCAGCGGGAATGGAGAACAGCATCAAGACAGACGCAAATACTGCGAGAAGCAGACGATCGGGCTTATGCATGGTTTAGTTGAGTATCCTCGGCAACTTATAGTTCGCTACATCATACCCGCTGACTTGGGGAGTCAGAGTATGCTTAACATATCTTTAGGTTTGTGACTCGGGAGGTTTGTGACTCGGGCGAGGTTGTGAACCAAAGAGTCGGCATTTCGAACTATTTATTTCAATCACGCGCAGGTACCTGCTAATCTAATGCGGTAGACAATGATTCTTACGTCCTCAATCATGCCCTGCTGTTGTTGTCTGTGCATCTGTACTTGTGTGCCGCGGGCGGATTGAGGAGCTCAGCAATCGATAAAGCGTAAAACAGGATTCCTCAACGGCCCACGACCAGATATCGTGGGCCGTTTTGTTTGCATGCAAGTGGAACGCGCGCTGTGAAAAGGAGATGAGATGAAAGTCGCGAAAGATGTGACACAGTTGATCGGCAACACTCCGCTGGTACAACTGAATAAAGTGACCAAGGGCAGCAAGGCGACTGTACTGGCGAAACTCGAGAGCTTTAATCCGATGGCGAGCGTTAAAGACCGCATCGGCGTCAGCATGATCGAAGATGCGGAAAGAGCAGGGAAAATTCAACCGGGGAAGACGGTCCTGATCGAACCGACGAGCGGAAATACTGGCATAGCGTTGGCCTTCGTCGCCGCCGTCAAGGGCTACAGACTCGTCCTTACGATGCCTGACACCATGAGCCTGGAACGCCGCGTTCTGCTCCGAGCCTTTGGTGCTGAACTCGTCCTGACGCCGGGTCCAAAAGGAATGAAGGCAGCCATCGCCAAGGCCGAGGAGATACTCGCCAAGACTCCGAATGGCTACATACTTGGACAGTTCGACAATCCCGCCAATCCGAAGATTCACTTTGAAACCACCGGGCCGGAAATCTGGAACGACACAGACGGCAAGGTGGATTTTCTGATTTCAGGCGTCGGCACGGGAGGGACTCTGACTGGCGTGTCTGAGTACATCAAGCCCAAGAAGCCTTCGTTCAAAGCGATTGCCGTGGAGCCGACTGAGAGCGCGGTTTTGTCCGGCGGCCAGCCTTCGCCACACAAGATCCAGGGGCTTGGGGCGGGTTTCATTCCGAAGATTCTGCGGACCGACTACATCGACGAAGTGATCCAGGTTTCGAGCCAGGAAGCGATCGAAATGGCGCGGCGCCTGGCGGTCGAAGAGGGCTTGCTAATGGGTATTTCGTCGGGCGCGGCGGTGGTGGCGGCGGTAAAGGTTGCGAACCGCCCGGAGAACGCGGGCAAAGTGATCGTTGTGGTGTTGCCATCGTTCGGCGAGCGTTACCTGACGAGCGTACTATTTGAGAATCTAAGAAATGAGGCGCAGCAGCTGACCGCAGTTGCGGTTTGACCTATGGGAACGGCTCTAGATTGGGTGCGGGAAGACATTGCGTCGGTCCTGGAGAACGACCCGGCGGCAACGTCGACATTTCAGGTGGTGGTTTGCTATTCCGGATTGCATGCGCTTTGGGCTTACCGGCTGAACCACTGGTTCTGGAACCATGATTTCCGGCTACTGGCGCGCTGGCTGTCACAAGTGGCGCGCTGGTTTACTGGAATTGAAATTCACCCGGCAGCGCAGGTTGGACGGCGACTGTTTATCGATCACGGAATGGGGGTCGTGATTGGCGAGACGACGGTCATTGGCGACGACGTAACACTTTACCAGGGAGTAACGCTTGGCGGGACGGGAAAGGAGCATGGCAAACGTCACCCGACGATTGGCAATGGCGTAGTCATTGGCGCTGGCGCCAAAGTATTGGGAAACATTCTGGTGGGAGACAATTCGCGTGTGGGCGCAGGTTCGGTCGTCCTTCGTAACGTGCCGGATAACTCAACGGTGGTTGGTGTTCCCGCACACATTGTCTTCCGCGACGGTAAGCGAGTAGTAATCACCGATCCCAAGCAGATCAACGACCCGCTCTCGGAAGCGCTGGCCGTGGTGGCTACGCAAGTCCGCGAACTGAAAGAGAAAGTGCGCAAGCTGGAGGGCGGCGTCGCGGATGATCATCACGGTGCAAGTTCGCTGCAGTCAGTGATCGAAATCGACTACCAAATATAGGCGACTATCCGCTCCCAGGCAGAACGAACTGCGATTTTATTGAAAAAATCACAGGGAAAGCAGAGTTCCGCCGTGCTACCCTGATGCACATTGGCAGAGGAGCGTTCTAACGCATGAAGGCGCTAAACATCTGCAACGGCAATAGCAACAGCTCTTGCTTCTTCGCTACTTAGGGTTTCCACATCCGGATGGTGGGCACGGATAGGGATCTTGATTTTGACTAAGAGCTACATTCGAAAAGTACAGTAGCCCTCCGAGAACCAAGGCAATCAGCGCAGCAGAGATCTTACGCATATTTGGGAGCCTCCATGGAATTGTTTGATGCTGGATTAGGCCTATATCAGCTCAATTTTGTCCTGAATATCTGGTTGCTGGGGTTACTTTGGAGAGCAGACCGAAAGCACTACTTCCTGGCATATACGGCCTTTCGACTCATTGCCACCATGGTACGGTTTCCTGCCCTGCTGGCCGGCGGGATGGACACCTACACAAAGGTATACTGGCTCACCAGCGGCATCCTGATCTTCGCCTGTGTCTGGATATTATGCGACTTTTTCCCGAAGTTGACCGTACCAATTAGTATCGCGGCCGTAGCTTTGTCCTTTATGCAACTGCTCCATCCGAGCGTTGCCCTCGAACGGAACGTCCAAATAGCCATGTTCGTGGCGTCTTGCTACGTCTTGATCCTGGACCGCAGGAACTTCGTGGCGGCTGGCTTGGCGATTGCGACGCTATTGCCGGCGGTTGGGGAATGGCAGGCCGTGTTACTCGGTGGAACGGCAATGCGTTTTGTCCCAAGCCTCGCTTTTCTGCTCGCGCAAGCCGTCTGGATTTTCGGCATTTTTAAGCAGCGACAGGAGCGGGTCATGCCGCATGGGTACATCGAACGGCATGTAGTGTCGTAATGGCCAACCATCCAATCTGGATAAAATTTTTGCGTTCGCGAATAGCTTCCTTTGCGCTTATTTATTGAATGCGTATCTGGCAGGGACTGCGATGTGCATCGGCGATCGTGCTGGTGCTCTTTGGCTTGACCGCGCCGTCGGTAACACAGGAATCGGTGCGCGTCGACGTCAATCTGGTTAACGTCGCTTTTTCGGTTCGCGATGAGCATGGCGGTTTAGTCGACGATCTCACCAAGGAGAAGATCGAGGTCTTCGAAGATGCTGTTCCACAGAAGATCGCGTTTTTTGCGCGAAGCTCCGACGTCCCCCTCACGTTAGATTTAATCGTCGACGTCAGCGGCAGTCAGGATCATTTCACCAAACAGCATCAGCACGATCTGCAGGTCTTTCTCAAGGAAGTTTTGGGACCGCACGATCGAGCTTTTGTCGTTTGTTTTGGAAATCACCTGCGGCTGGTCAGCGATTTTTCTTCGTCGAGTAAACAACTCATCGAGAGACTGAGCTCGTTCAAGAAGGGCGGCCGCGATTTTCCTGAAATCGGACCTAAAGAGAGCCGCGATCTGGGGACAGCTTTTTACGATTCCATCTACTACTCCGTTATTGAAAAATTGGCGGAAGAGAGCGGTCGCAAAGCGCTGCTTATCTTCAGTGATGGCGAGGACAACTCCAGTTCTCACGACATGATGACTGCGATCGAAACTGCCCAGGCGGAAAATGTGACGCTGTTCAGTATCCGCTATACGGAACGAGAACATGGGAAGCTGACTGCTCGAAACAAAAATGGAATCAGTGTGATGGAGCGGGTTGCCAAAGAAACAGGCGGCGATCAGTTCGACGCGGAGCAAACCGATCCGCGCACTTACTTCCGGCAGATCAGCGAGGAACTGCGGCACTCTTACGAACTGGCCTATTACCCGACAAACCGGGTGAAGGACGGCACCTTTCGAAAGATTTCGATACGCCCGGTGAACTCCGGACTTCTCGTCCGCTGCAAGACGGGATACTTCTCGAGAACGGCAGAACACTAGGTGCTTACCCAGGATCGCGCCGTTCGTAAGCATGTCATGAATTCTACTTCACCCAATCGAACCAAGCAGGCTCGAATCGGAGCCAGGGGTTGGGCACCAAAATCCCGACCTGTAGGGTTATAAACCTAGATATTTTCGTGAAATGCTGGTTTAGAATCGTCCCACTCTGAAGGGGAGGATCGGGAGAGTTCGAACTCCAACACCCCTTCCTGTCAGTGGCTCGAGAGAGCCAATCCCAAGCGCCACTGTAGTCGAGAGAATCAGTATCGCGTGTTCGCAACCATCTCTGGCCGAGGCGGAGCATGACTGTTTACGAAATCATTCAGCAGAAGGAGCAACAAGTGGAGCGGCTGACACGTGAGATCGCTGCTCTGCGCGAGGCGGCCCGCATGCTGGAGAACAGTCGCTCTGACGGCGAGGACACGGGCAGGCCGGAACAAGCACCGACCCAGTTTCCCTGAAGCTGCGAAGCTGCGCGTTCGACATCCAGGAATTTCCTATGGCTGAAGTTCGTCTGAACCTACCGTTTGAAGGGGTGAGCTATCCGGTAAAACGGAGTTATCTGCGGAGAGGACTTGCCAACGCGCGGCAAGTGAAAGCTCGTCTTGGTGCCGCCGGTGAAGCAGTTGTTCTCGATGTGAGCGAGAACGGAATCGGAGTGCAGTTGCAGATGCCGCTTCAACCCGGCAGTTCCGTGCCGGTTGATCTGGATTTGCCGGAGAGCGGGGGACACGTTCGTGTAGATGGCCGGGTGATCTGGTCCAACCCGGGCCGCAGGGCTGGAATTCGTTTCGAGAAGGTTCCTGAGTCCGCGACCCAGCGCCTAAAGCAATGGGTCAGCCGTGGACCACAGACGAGTGGCCCGAAGTCGGCGGAATCGCGCCTCGGAAGCTTGGATGAGAGTGCGGTCGATGTTGGCGGCGAGGAACCGGTAACGCTGGAGCATGCGCTGTCGCAAGTCCTCGCACGTGCCATCACCATCACCAAGGCGACTGGCGCTGCTGTCGCAATCGGTACATCAGAGAAGATGGTCTGCCGTGCGAGCCAGGGCAACGCGCCGGACGTTGGCGTTCCCATTCAGCCCGACTCGGGATTGACCGGGCATTGCATTCGGAACCGCGCTGTCGTGCATTGCGAAGACACCGATGCCGACGAGCGGGTGAATGCCGAAGCATGCCGCGAAATGGAACTGCGATCGGCCTTGGTGATTCCGGTATTTTCGGGGAAGAACGCGGACGAACTGAGTGGAATTCTTGAAGTATTCTCTTCGCGACCACGAGCGTTCACCGGCGATCACATTGCGAAGTTGGAGAAGCTTGCAAAAATCCTGGGAGTGGTTGCCTCCGACCTCGTGACGAAATTCGACGTCCAGGATACCGAGAAGACCGCTCCACAGAGCATTGTTTCTGAGCCAAAGCCGGGGAAGGCACACTCGCCGAGACGAATTGGGGAAAGATCGGAAACGAACTTCATATCGCAAGCAGCGGCTACAGCCACCGCGCGAGCACCTGAGGTTGCAAAGGTGATCTTGCCGGACGTGGTTCAGCCCGCAAACGTGGAGTTGCATTCTGGTGTCGCTGAAGTAAAACCTGCCGCGTTAGTGGCGCCGGTCGTGACTACACAGATCGCCGCGAAACAAGCTGCGGTTAAGTTGGCTGAACTCACAAACCAGGGCGCGGAGGCGAGTGCGCATTCCGCTCAGGACTTCAATGAATGGCTGGACCGTAGTTCGAAAGCTGCGGAAGCGAGTGTTGCCGGCGAAGCCGAGGCGCTGCCAGCGCCGTCGTTCCTGATTGAGCCGCCATCAAGCGCAAAACGGATTCAGGATTGGATTGCAGCTGCGAATCTCGAAGGAAGTTCGCTTCGGCGCGTATTGCGAGCGATCGGCGTAGTTGTTATTGCAATGGAAATTGCAGCGGCGCTGTTTCTATATAGCCGGTGGGACCGCAAGCGCAACGCAGCAGAGAAACATGCACAGGCAGCGATCGTGATCCCGCCGCCCAAGCCCGTGTTCTTTGAACCATCCGTCGCAGTGCCTACGGTCACGGTGACCGAGACGATCAATCCGCAACCGAAGCGTAAGACAAGAGCCGACGATGCGGCTGCCGCTGACGATGGCTCCGATGACGTGATCGTGAACCGGTTGGACGGAAGCGGTGCGACAAGTTCTGCCACATCAAACAGCGACTCGCAGAAAACCCAGCAGGCATCGGCGACAGCCGACACGGATTTGCCGGCACCGGCGCCAGCACCCGAGCAGGAGAACCTGGCGTCACTACGGCTGCCGGACGAAGCGGCGAAGCCATCGCTTGCTGTGAGGCTCTCAAGCGGAACGACGGGCGGCGCCTTGATCAAGCGAGTGAACCCAATTTATCCGGAGACAGCCAAGCTGTTGCGCCTGCAAGGGCAAGTGGTGGTTAAAGCGCACGTCGCGAAAGATGGATCGGTGAGCAGCGTGCGCGCATTAAAAGGCAATGAATTTCTGGCTGGGGCCGCTGAAGACGCGGTGCGGCAGTGGCGCTATTCGCCCATGAAACTGAACGGTGTCCCGGTAGAGATGGACACGACCGTTACGGTGCAGTTCAAGATGCCGAACTAGCCCGTGCAAACTCCTGCTTCCGGCGGAACGCCACGAAGAGCATACATGTAAGCGCGGCGATATTGATCCACGCGAACCAGTCTCCGGCAATGGAATAGAACGTCGTCACATGCGTTATCGGAATAGTCGCAACCAGCGATGCGAAAGGCGCGGCGTCGCTATGCTGTTGGGCAATTACACGAGCGCGCGGGTCACTGATGGTAAGCAGTCCTTCTTTCGCCGAACGAGCTACGGTGAATCCATTTTCCACTCCCCGCATCACTGCCATACGATCGTGATACCAACCATCCGTACCGAAATCCCATGCGGGAACTAACAGCAGAGCGATGCCGGCTTTCCCATAATGGCGGCTGAGAGCGGGAAAATCCATGTCCTTGCAGATCGCAATGCCGTGAAGAGTGGCACCATCGCTGAAAACTGAGTAGCTGGTTCCGGGGCGATCACGGCGCTCAAAGGCGGGGATCAAGTGGTGCTTTACATACGTTGTGACGGGCTGACCGTCGGCGCGATAGAACCGCGCCTCATTCAGGTAGCCGTTTGCAACGTGATGATCGATGCCCACGAGGATATCAACATGATTTTGCACAGCGGCGGACTGGAACATCTGGTCCATGCGCGGGATCTCGGCGTCGGCGACGTCAGCGACTTTCTCAGGGATGATGATTGTCTTCGCGCCCTGCGCAGCGAGTGACGGCACCTGATCGAGATAGCGCGCGAGAATGGCCATCCCTGCTTCTCCTGGCCTGGTCCCCGCGTTTTCGCGAACGTCAGAAGCAATGAGTCCGACCGTCACCTTCTCGGCGGGATTCGGCGGCGAAAGCAGGCGCAGTGTTCCGACGGAAAGAACGGCGATATACAAGATCCCGACGATTCCGGCAAAACGCCTCTTGTGACTGGCGGATGATTGGCTTACGAGTATGGCGGCAATGGTTGCGGGAAAAAAGAACAGTAGAAAGTCGATGCCCCAAACACCGGCGACTGAGGCTACTTGCAAAAGCGGCAAAAAATCCATTTGTGTGTAAGCGAGATTGGAGAAGGTGCTGTGTGGGGAAGTGACGGCATTCAAATATTCAAAGGTTACCCAGACTGACGGCAGCGCGAGGGCTGCTCGCCACAATGAGCCGCGAAGAAGAAATGCGCGGCTGAGGAGAACGCCGAGCCCGAATACCACTGCCGCGGAGACGACGGCAAGAACAAAGACCGAAAGAGGCAGACGTATAACCACGTGCAGGTAATTCCACCATGAGAATCCACCGAGCACCCATCCTGCGAAAGAAACGAGAAACGCGGCAAGCTTGCCGATGCGGGGAGCTAACACAAGCGCGGGTAGTGGCGCGATCCAACCCAACCACCACACAGGATGGAGTCCGCCGGCAAAGTACGACATGGCTGCGGTTACAACGACGGTGGCAAGCCCAAATTGCCAGGCTGAGCGGCTATCGAGAGGCTGATCGGTCATTGAGTCGGTCTCCGAGGGGTGTACGTCTTCAGCGAAAAAATTGTTTCATATGTTGTAACGAAGATTGTGACCAGGAGACGTTTTGTTTCGAGAATATGCGGCAGCGATTTACCATGTTTCACCACCTGCGGGGACGAATGAAAAAACTACTATGGTTGTGGCTGACGCTTCTGCTCGCAACGGCGGTTGCGGCACAGGACTACGACGTCGTAATCAAGAACGGACACATCATCGACGGCACGGGATCGCCCTGGTACGCGGCAGATGTGGGAATCCGCAATGGGCGAATCGCGGCTATTGGCGATCTACAGCAGGCGTCGGCGAAGGAGACGATCGATGCACATGGGATGGTGGTCGCGCCGGGGTTCATCGATATGCTCGGGCAGTCGGAATTGACGATATTGGTAGATCCGCACGTGCCATCAAAAATCTTCCAGGGGATTACGACGGAAATAACGGGTGAAGGATCGTCGATCGCGCCTCAGAATGATGCGATTCTGCAGGCGGACCGGGTGACCTATCAGCATTACGGCATCACACCGGACTGGAGAACATTCGATCAGTACTTTGCGCGGCTGGAAAAGCAGGGAATGGGGATCAACCTGGCGAGCTACGTGGGAGCAACGCAGGTTCGCAGAATGGTGCTGGGGGATGTAGACCGAGCGCCGAACCCCGCGGAACTCGAGCAAATGAAGAAGCTTGTGCGCGGGGCGATGGAGCAGGGAGCGATGGGCGTATCGACATCGCTGCAGTATGCGCCGGCGCCATACGCTTCGACAGAAGAGTTGATTGCCCTGGCGAGCGAGGCTGCTAGATATGGAGGTATCTACGCTACTCACATGCGCAGCGAGGGCGATGGCGTTCTGACAGCGCTGGACGAGGCGATCCGTATCGGACGCGAAGCAAAGATTCCGGTAGAGATCTGGCACATCAAGGCAGCCGGCAAGAAGAACTGGGGACGGATGCCGGATGTCGTCGCGAAGATCAATGCGGCACGTGATTCGGGAGTGGATATTTCCGCAAACACTTACGCGTACACCGCGTGGTTCAACACGTTCTCGGCGTTTGTGCCGCCATGGGCGCACAATGGCGGCGACACTAAGCTTGTGGAGCGTCTGAAGGATCCGGCTACCAGAGCAAAGATTCGCAAAGATATGGAGGATCCGAACGGCAAGTGGGATAACGAATGGCAGGAGATTCCCGGTCCCGAGGCGATCCTCATCTGCGTAGTACAGAATCCGAAGCTGCTGCCCATCCAAGGCGAAACCCTTGCTGAAGTTGCACAGGAATGGCACAAAGAGCCGATCGAGGCGTTATTCGACATCCTGGTCGAGGACCAGGCGTTTACATCGGTTGCTGTATTCGGTATGTCGCAATCCGATGTTGACCTGGCGCTGGAGCAACCGTGGGTGTCGGTTGATAACGATTCGCAGGGAACTTCGCCGGACGGGTTGCTGGGAAAGGAGCACCCACATCCGCGAGCGTATGGAACGTTCCCGCGAATCCTGCGGAAGTATGTGCGAGAGGAACACAAGCTGACTTTGCCCGACGCCATCCGGAAGTTCTCGGCATTGCCTGCGCAGAAGATGAAGCTTGCGGATCGCGGCGTACTGAAGCAGGGGTTGTGGGCAGACGTGGTAGTGTTTGATCCGAACACCATTCGCGATGTTGCGACATTTGAAAATCCAAACCAGTTGTCGCAGGGCATGGAGTACGTGCTGGTGAATGGCGTTCCTGTCATTGAGGAAGGCAAGATGACGAATGCATTGCCGGGCAAAGTGCTGCGAGGGCCGGGGTACAAGCAACCGGCAGCTCCGAGGAGCGACCTGCGGTCCAAACAGGATGACTCTCGGAGGGCGGCGAAGTTTCCGCAGCAAAATCCGAAGGTGCCGCAGAACAGCGACCTTGAACTTCAAATGCAGCAACTTGCTCAAGCTGCAAGAGGGAAGGTGGGCGCGGCGGCAATGGTGCTGGAAACAGGCGAGGCGGTGAGCCTACAGGGCGGGAAGCACTTTCCGATGCAAAGCGTTTACAAGCTGCCAATCGTAATGGCCGTTTTGCAGCAGGTGGATGCTGGGCGGCTGAAACCCGATCAGAAAGTTCAGGTAAGAGAAGCAGATCTGGTCCCGCCCAATCTTCATAGTCCGATTCGCGACCGCAATCCGAATGGAAATTTCGAGATGACGCTCGAAGAGTTGGCGCGAGCGGCGATCGTTGAAAGCGACGGGACGGCCAGCGATGTCCTGCTGCGACTGGTGAAACCACGTCAGGTGCGGCGTTTTTTGCACAGCCTGGGCGTGAACGGAATCCGGGTCGAAAATACAGAGCAGGAAATGGCGGTCGTCGACAGGCTGCAATACGAGAACTGGAGTACTCCCCTAGGTGCCGTTGCATTGCTGCAGAAATTGCAGGATGGGCAAGGACTCTCGGTAGCAAGCCGCAAGCTGGTACTGAAGTGGATGAAGGAAAGCCGAACCGGTACGCGAAGAATCCGGGCATTGTTGCCTGCTGGTGCCGTGGTCGCCGACAAGACCGGGGCATCGGGCACGTATAACGGAATTACTCCGGCGACGAACGATATCGGGTTGATCGATCTGCCGGATGGTAAGCATCTCGCCGTTGCGGTGTTCGTTTCCGATTCGGCCGCGGAGCAGGATGTGCGCGAGAAGGTGATTGCGCAGATTGCACGCGCGGCATGGGATTGGGCAAATGGTCCCCCAGCAATGAATGTGGCTCGCTATAGGGATTATTCCTCGCAGGCCAAGGCAAAATCGCGTTCCTCGAGGACTGAAGTCCCATCGGAATAACAAAAACCCGGCTGCAGCTACATCATGCGATTCAGATGAATGGTTCCGTCTCCGGTGCGCAATTCGAGGGTATTACCGCCGCCGTTCAGCTTGCCCCGCAATTCATTTTCGCGAATCTGGCCAGTGGTGGTGACCGGCAGATCGGAGACGACTTTTCCATCCCCGGTGTGTGCGTCAATATCAGCGGCAAAGCCGTCGGGCAGATAGAGGTCGAGATTGCCGTCTCCCGTGCGGAAGATCCAGGACCCTGTCGCCTTCGAGCCGGCGCTCACGTAAACGCTCATGTTGCCGTCGCCGGTGTGCAAGTTCACGTCATCGAAGCGGCCTCGGACCTTCAGATTCCCATCTCCGGTGCTCGCATTCAGGGCACCATCAAGAGCCGTCAGATTGACGTTGCCGTCGCCGGTTGAAACATGTGCCGAGCCCTGTACTGAATCGACGGTGACACTGCCGTCGCCTGTCTTGAGGTCAAGATCGGTTTGGCGCGGCACGCTAACGGAAACGCGGATGGAACGGTTGCCGAACGAGAAGTGCCCTCGGTGGGTCATACGCACTTCCACGCTGACCTGATTGCCGTCCTGGCGTTCGGTTACGCGTACGTCATCTGGAATCTTCCAGCCGTTGGCCGCCACGTTCACGCGTATTTCCTTGGCGTCCGAGCTATTGATGTTGACGTTGGCATCGTCGGTTAGAACGTGGAAGCTGGGCTTGCCCGTGACCTGGAAGGTCTTGTTCCAGTCATCGGCAGCGGCGATCGTGACGAGACCCAAGAGCAGCAGAGAAATGGCGAGTACTTTGCGCATACGCCCCCTGTGAGATATACGAAATGTAACAGGACGGAGTTCCACGTCCAAGGCTTGGACGGGTGAAATCTGTCGGTGTTAGCAGCAATCTGTGAACTAGGTTGCGAAGCTGCGAGTTCCCGCAGGGGCTAAAGCCCGCGGTCTATGTAGCTCCCCTCGCCGTAGATTGCTGACAAAGCCGTGCTTTGAAGGGGCGCACCTTTCAGGTGCGCCGAAGAGCCGATGGTTTCAGCGCTGCTTTAGCGGCTGAGGGAGGTCATTCAAGCCAACCTTTCCCTCACTGGAAGGTTCGCGGTAATCCTAAATCGCTACGCGATATGGGCATCTCCGGCGGCGGTCTTTACGCGGACATGAGTGGAAATCCTGGGGACTTCGATCTGCACGTTGCTGAGTTCGTTGATCAGCATGCCAGCCCATCGATAGATGTTCTGGTCTTTGACGAGTTCGCGCATGCGATGCATGCGGCGGCGGCGCTCTTCCGAGCGCATGTCGAGGGTCATGCGGATTGCCTCCGCCATTTCGTCCGCATCATAAGGGTTGATGAGAATAGCATCGCGCAACTCGTTGGAGGCTCCCGTAAAGCGGCTGAGGATCAACATGCCTTCCTCGTCTTCGCGCGAGGCCAGGAATTCCTTGGCGACCAGATTCATTCCATCGTGCAGTGAGGTAACCAGGCAAAAATCAGCCAGCTTGTAAAAACGATCGATCTCCTCATGGGTATGGTGCCGGTTGAGGAACACGATCGGTTTCCAGTTGCCCGATTTGAATTTCCAATTGATGCGCTCAGCCTCGGCTTCCACCTCTGTCATGAGGTCGTGGTAGCGCTTGATATGCGTGCGGCTGGGCGCGCCGATCTGGACGAAGGTAAACTTGCCGATGAACGACGGATACTTTTCGAGAAAACGTTCTATGCCGGCAAAGCGCTCGGGAATTCCCTTGGTGTAATCGACACGATCGACGCCAACTCCGAGATAGAAGGCCTCGATGCCCAATTCCTTCAATAACTGCGGCTGACCGACCAAGTAGTTCTTCTCTGACCGCGATGCGGGTCCTGGAGCCTTGAATTCCACGCTGATAGGGAACGGCTTTACTTCCGTCCGATGACCGGCTCGCATGGCCGTAGAAGATGGCCAGTCGATGCGACATTCCAGAGCACGATCCACGGTCTCGAGGAAATTATGACAATGCGATTGAATGTGAAAGCCGATGAGGTCCGCGCCGAGAAGGCCTTCCAGCACTTCCGTTTGCCACGGACAAATTCCGAACGCTTCCGGATTGGGCCACGGAATGTGCCAGAAGATTGCAACGCGCGCGTCGGGGCGCTGCTGCTTAATGAGGCGAGGCAGCAGCGCGAAATGGTAATCCTGGACGAGAACCATGGGTTCAACGAGGCCGTCAATCTCCTCCAGTACGGCATCGGCGAACTTCTGATTGGCACTTTGATACTGATCCCAGTCGCTCACGCGGAATGTCGGACGAGTGTGGGCGATGTGGCAGAGCGGCCAGAGTCCTTCGTTGGCAAATCCGTAGTAGTAGCCTTCCTCTTCCTGCTTCGAAAGCCAGACGCGACGCAGCGTGTAACTCGGCTCAGAGGGGGGAACGCGCAGGCGGTCATTCTTGTCGACCATCTTGCGATCGGCTTCGCCGCTGCCGTGTGCCACCCAGGTTCCATCGCAAGCATTGAGAATGGGCTCGAGCGCGGTGACCAGACCGCTGGCAGGAACGATTGTCTCGATATCTTTGCCGTGTTGCCGGTGCATGTAGGGTTCGCGGTTGGAGACCACTACCAACTGGCTGCCCTTGAGCTTACTGCGAATGTGAACTGCCAGGCGTTCCTTCGTCCAGAGCGCATCGGCGGAGTCGCGAAGGCGGGCTTCCTGCTGGGCGGAGGCGCGCGCATCGGAAAGACTTTGAGCCAGGGTGGTAACTTCCTGGGTAAAGGACTTGAGTAGATCGTCCGCTGGCGCTGCGGCCGCCACGGCAGGTGGCGAGAGTCGACCGGCACGCACCGCACGGATCCATTGCAGTGTGTGCGTCATGGGATGCAGGAGGTTCCGCCGCAAAATTACGATGGTGATGACGGCGACTACGATGAGCTGCAGCAACATGCGCAGTGCCGCTTCGCGGTACAAGCGGAAGATGCGAATGTCGATGTAGTTGGTGTCGTGCAAAATAACGAGGCCGCCGATCTTGTTTTGCGTTTCATGGTCACGGAGAGGGACCACGAGCATATTCATCGATTGGCCATTCTTCTCGATGAATTGGCTTTGCGCTTTGTCGGTGGCGATCGCGTGGATGAGTTCGCCGGGCTCGCTCGCAATCCGACTCTCCGTGCCGGGCGATTCAGCGATCAGCGTACCTTCCATGGAATAGACTGCCAGGCCAGCAAGGTTCAAGCTGGTACCGTAGCGTTCGAAGACTTTCTGGAACTGGGAAGGCCTGGCAGAACGTTCGATCAGGGGTTCGAGACGGACGGAGAGGCTTTCGCTCAACAGTTGGGCGCGGCGCTCGACATCACGTTGCATGTTGCGGCGTTCGCGTCGCACCTGTTGCCACGTGAAGATAACGGAAATGAGCGCCAAACCAGCTGCGAGAATCCAAACCAGCCGAACAGCTAAACGCATTCTTCCTCAAATCTCTGCTGATCGAACGGAACGCAGACGCATACGTCTGCGCAAAGTATTGCACTATTTTAGGATGCAAGAACAAAGCCAAAGAGTACTAGTTGAATAAGCCTTCCACTTACAATGATTGTTGGGACGTTCCTCATTGGATATCGAGGACAGCTGGTAATTAATGCACACTGATGTGGATAGCAGGAAATTAATTCATCACGAGCAACTTGGGTTCCGAGCTGGGGTACAAGACTTCAGAGAAGAAAATCGCGACGAATACCACTGAACGGAATCCAAATTGCTCTACATTGAACTGTTTTCATGATGATGACCCGGTACTCTGTTCTGGTTTGTGATTACGACGGCACTTTGGCACTCGGAGACTTTGCTGCAGCCGAAGTAGTAGACGCATTGAGGTGTGTAGCGGAATCAGGAACGAAGCTGATTCTGGCCACTGGCCGCGAACTGCCCGAGATTCAACAGGTATTCCCGGATTTGGGGATCTTCCAATGGGTGGTAGCCGAGAATGGCGCGATTCTCTACCAGCCTTCCCGCGCGCTAAAAGAAGTCCTGGGGAGTGCTCCTCCAGAGACGTTCTTCGACGAGTTGCGCAAGGAGAACATCGGGCCAGTAGCACGCGGAGAGGTGGTCGCCGCGATTGACTCCAAGCATGCTGCGGCATTGAAAAGGACGGTCCAGTCTTTGTATTTACCGTATCAGGTGATCCTGAACAAAAACTCGGCCATGGTCCTGCCAGCCGGGATTGACAAAGGTACGGGTGTGAAGGCAGTTCTGCAGAAGTTCGGTATCAGTTGCAGAGAAGTTGTTGCGGTTGGCGATGGCGAAAACGATGTCGATCTGTTTCGTATCGCAGGGTACCGCGTTGCAGTTGCCAATGCCGTGCCTGAATTGCAGGAGGCTGCCGATATGGTCACCACGGCCGCGAATGGCAGAGGCGTGATGGAGATGATCGAGCTCCTGTTCGCATCCACACCTATGATGAGCGAGAACAAAGGTGCCGTAAACGCAGACCTCTAGCTTTGGAAGGCAGAACCAGGTTGGCAGGGATGCCAACCTGGGATGAAAGCTTCCTCGAAATCGCCTACTTCACCAATTGCTTAACTTTGGCCACGATCGATTTCGAAGAGATTCCGAACTTCTCAACTAACTCTTGTGGCTTGCCGCTGTGCGGAATTTCGGTGACAGCGATCTTGTAGACCGGAATTCGCTCAGGGCCGAGAACCGATAAAACTGCATCCCCAAGTCCACCGTGAGAGTAGTGATCTTCTACGGTGATGACCAGGTTTCCTGCGGCCTTCGCGGAAGAAATCAGAGTTTCGCGGTCGATTGGTTGAATGCTGAAAAGATCGACGACGCGGATCTCGATCCCGTTGCTCTTCAGTTCATCGTAAGCCTTAAGTGCCTCGAACAGGGTGATGCCGGCAGCGACAACGAGCACGCGATCATTCTTGCCCTGTCTAACAATTTTCGATTTGCCGATTTCAAATTTCTCATCGGGACCATAGATGATGGCGTTGTTCGGGCGGCCTAAGCGAATGTAGGTTGGCCCGACATGATCGGCGGCGAGCATGGTCGCTGCCCAGGCGCTGGTTGCGTCCGTGGGATACAGAACAGTGTAGTTCGGTTCCGCCACGAACATTGCGATGTCTTCCAATCCCATCTGCGACGGGCCGTCTTCGCCGATGGAGACACCAACGTGCGTTCCTCCGAACTTCACATTCAACTGGCTGATCGCCGCCATGCGAACGAAATCGTAAGCGCGGGAGAGGAAACAGGCAAAGGTGCTGGCAAATGGAATCTTGCCACGGGCGGCGAGACCCATAGCCATGCCGACCATGTTCTGCTCGGCGATGTAGCCTTCGAAGAAGCGCTGCGGAGCGGCTTGCATGAATTCGTCGGAGTGAGTGGAATTTTTGACGTCGCCATCGAGCGCTACGACGCGAGGATTCACTTTCGCGAGTGCCTGCAGCGCATCGCCAAAAGCCTTGCGGGTTGCGACTTCCTTTCCACCCACTGAATACGGGGATTTCGGTGCGGGACCCGCCGGCCCAGGCGCCGGGGTGGAACGCTTCTCCGGAAGCTTTGGTGTCCAGCCGTCGTTTTCGCCGGTCAGCGACTTTTCGAGAATTCCGACAACACGATCGGCTTCGTCCTTGGGAAGAGGCTTGCCGTGCCAGCCATCTTTATCGGCGTAGCCATCCATACCAGCGCCCTTGAGGGTCCATGCCAAAATCATCGTGGGACGACCCTTCACACTCTCCGCTTCGTCGAATGCCTTGAGCAGGGCTTCGACGTTCTGGCCGTCGACAACGATGGTGTGCCAGCCGAATGCTTCCCAACGAGCTTTGTAGATTTCCATGTGGTGCTGCAGCATGGTGGGGCCACTCTGGCCGAGCCGGTTTACATCGATGATGCCGCAGAGGTTGTCCAGTTTGTCGTTGAAACCGATTTCGGCGGCTTCCCAGACGGAGCCTTCCGCCGATTCGCCGTCGCCCATGAGCACGTAAACGCGCTGCCCGGTGTTATCGAGCCTGGCATTCAGCGCGATGCCAACGCCAACCGGCAGGCCCTGGCCGAGGGATCCGGTGGCAACATCTACAAAGGGGAGGCGCGGGGTCGGGTGACCTTCCATGTCCGAATTGGTCTGGCGCAGGGTCAACAGATGCTCGCGCGGAAAGAGCCCTGCTTCGGCCCATGCCGAATAAAGCACAGGGGCAGCATGTCCCTTAGAGAGGACAAAAACGTCGTTAGTCGGATTGTGGGGCTGCCTGGGGTCGTACCGCATGACGGAAAAGAAGAGGACGGCGACAATTTCGGCTGCCGAAGCACAGCTTGTAGGATGTCCGCTGCCTGCGGCTGTAGTAGCGCGGATTGAGTCGATTCGTAAACGGGTGGCTTTGTCTTGCAGGAGCTTAACCAGATTTACGCTTGCTGCTGTTGTGACCATCATTGACCTCGTCGGATGTATGGGGACTTCAGTGTGCAGACCGCGACAGGTTGTCGCAACCACTTCAAATCAAGATTCCCATTTTCTCATTTCGATTCCGAAAGAGTCTTCTGAAAATTGCGCGAACGGTTGTTGCAAAAATGATGTGAAACTCAATCGCGTTCCGTTAGTACCTGTCCGGAGTTGCAGCGAGATATGCCGGTGCTCAGAAAATTCGTGAATGACACAGCCCAAGACTCAACCGCAGGCCCGGAGTTAATGGCGAGAGATGCAAGGCACACTGTGGCGGGAATTGAAAATGCAGGGCAGGGCGAGGCGCATGGGAAGTCGTCGCCGCATGTTATCAGGAATGAACATTTTGTATTCCCAAAACAGGAAATACGCATTTCAGCTATACAAATCGGAATTGAAACCAGTGAATATCTACCGAATTCCATATTGTGACTTCCGTCACATTTTATAAGCATTTAGAATCGAAATACTTGCGTATAGTCCCTGCTGGCACTCGGATTGCACCTTGCGCATGGGGCTTCTCTCAGGCTGTCGCATGTCACGTGCGTTGTTTTCGAGTGCAGGACCCGCTTTATAGAGGTGGCAAAAGAAAAAGAGAAGTGAAGAGCCAGACCTCTCGCTAGCAAGTTCCATTGAAAAAACTGAGTTAAAGCGAACTTGGATGAAAGTTTCAGGAGAGTCAGCATGAAATTGCTATTTAGAAGCGCAGTGCTACTCGCTGTGGTCGGAGTCCTCTCCGCGTTGGCATTTGGCCAGGCTGGAGCAGGATCGATCAATGGCGAGGTGAAAGATCAAACTGGGGCGGTTGTTACGGGCGCAACGGTCACGCTCGTGGACAAGGACACGCAATTATCACGATCCGCCACTACTTCTACTAACGGTACTTATGAATTCGGTGGTCTTCGTCCTGCCAGTTACGTTTTGACGGTCTCCGCATCTGGCTTTGCGAAGAGTGAGCAGCAGATCGTTGTCACGGTTGGCTCGAAGAACGAGCTGAATATTGTGCTGGGAGTGTCTGGAACCGGCTCGGTCGTCGAGGTGATCGGCGCAGGAGCCGCGCAGGTCAATACGGTTGACCAGGAAGTGTCCTCAGTCGTCAACTCGAAAGAAGTGGTAGACCTGCCCACGTTGACGCGCAATCCCTATGACCTGGTTGCAACGTCCGCTAACGTGCAGCAGGATTCGCAAGCGGGACAGGGAGACGGTCGCGGTGCAGGATTTTCCATCAATGGCCAACGTTCGGCGAGCACCTCCATTCTTTTGGACGGCGCCGAGAATGTCGACCAGTATTCCGCGACAGTTGGACAGCAGATTCCCCTGGATTCGGTACAGGAGTTCCGTGTCATCACGAATGGTATGACTGCCGAATACGGTCGTGCCGCAGGCGGAGTCGTCAACGTGGCGACGAAATCGGGTACAAACGACTTCCACGGAACCGCATACGAGTTCAACCGCATTTCGGCACTTGCTTCGAACACGTACGAAAATGCCGTAAACAATGTTACGAAGCCGGTTTTTACCCGTAATCAATTTGGTTTTTCCATTGGCGGACCAATTAAGAAAAACAAGTTGTTCTTCTTCAACAATACTGAGTGGATCCGGGTGCGCAGCGCGGGAGCACAAATCACGTCAGTTGTGGATCCAGCATTTATCGCAGCCAGCAATACGAATACGCAGAACTTCTACTCGGCGCTCGGAAAATTGCGTCCGGATCTGAAACCGCTTGGTGTGGTGACGCTAGCGGACTCGGGTTTGACTGCCGGTACTTCGCAGCCTCTCCTTGCAAATTTGATGGCAACGAACCCGAACATGCCATTGCTCGACAAAGTCAGCTACAACGTCCCCAGCGATTCGGGCGGCGGTGCGCCGCAAAACACGCTGATGACCGTCGCACGCGTGGACTTCAACCTGAGTGACAAGACACAAATGTTCGGTCGCTATTCCCTATACGATGAAAAGGACTTCGCCGGCTACAACGCCACGAGTCCGTATGCTGGATACGACACCGGCATCACGAACTACAACCAGAATGTGATGTACTCGTTAACGCACACTTTCAGCAATACCGTCGTGAGCAACACGCGGCTGGTGTGGAGTCGATTGAACCAGAAACAACCGCTGGGAGCAGCCCCCGTAGGACCGACCCTGTACCTGAGAAGTACTGCTACTCGTATCGCAGGCACCCCGGTGGCCGCCCCTGGCTATCTTCCGTACAATCCTGGGAGTGCAATTCCTTTCGGAGGCCCGCAGAACCTTGCGCAGTTCTACGAAGACGTCAGCGTAGCTCGTGGAAGTCACACCTTCCGTTTTGGTGGCCAGTACATTTACACGCAGGACAATCGTGTTTTCGGCGCCTACGAGGAAGCAGTTGAGACGTTAAGCACAACCAGCAACGCCGGAGCTTTTGAGAACCTTCTGGCCGGCAATATTGCGCAGTTCTCGGCTGCGGTCTATCCGCAAGGGAAATATCCTTGCGCTTACGACTACAGCGCGGGTGCTGCGATTCACGCTCCGAACTGCCAGTTGAGCCTACCGGTTGGTCCGCCGTCGTTCGCACGAAGCAATCTGTACAACGATTTCGCGTTCTATGGCCAGGATACCTGGAAGGTAACATCGCGGCTAACCTTGGATCTCGGGTTGCGCTGGGAGTACTACGGCGTGCAGCACAATCGGAATCCCCAGCTTGATTCCAACTTCTACTACGGAACCGGCAACAATATTTTTGATCAGCTGCGTAGTGGTTACGTGGCGGTCGCTCCAAACTCTCACGTGGGAGGACTATGGAAGAAGCGGTACGGTAACCTCGGTCCTCGCTTCGGCTTCGCCTATGATGTGTTTGGCGACGGAAAGATGGCGCTGCGTGGCGGATACGGCATTAGCTACGAGCGCGACTTCAACAATGTGACGTATAACGTGATACAGAACCCGCCGAATTATGGCGTGCTGTCACTGACACCCGCGAACCTCGGCGGCGCCACGATTCCAATTACTGCCGATAATGCAGGTCCACTGGGCGGATCGTCGGGAAGCAAGTATCTTGGCCCGGTCAGCTTGCGTAACGTTAGCGATGACATCAAGACCGCGTATGTAGAGCAGTGGAATCTCGGTTTGGAGCGGCAGTTTCTTGGAAATGCGGTCGCAACACTCGGCTACACTGGCGCACGCGGCATTCACCAGTACGGTATTTCTAACTATAACGATCCCGGATATGCACCGCTGTATCTGGGTGACACGACCAACCTTTACTTGAATCAGCAATACGGAGCCATCAACAACCGTGGCTCGATTGGTGACTCCTGGTACAACGGAATGATTGCCGGGTTGCGCGGCCGTGTTAAAGGTGTGCAGATGAACGCAACCTACACATGGTCCCATTCCATCGATACGCTGAGCTCCACCTTCGGCGATGAAGTCCAGAACAATGGTTTGGGTTATCTTGACCCCTACAATGTGGCTCTGGACAAGGGTAGTTCTGATTATGATGCGCGCCATCGGATCTCGATCAGCATGGTATATGACCTACCGTTCGGCAAGAACTCGTCTAATGCAATTCTCAAGCAGGCGATTGGTGGCTGGCAGGTTGCTCCCATTTATACCTGGCACACCGGCTATCCCTATACCGTCTTTGATTGCACAAATAGCAACGCTTTCTACAACTGCCCACGTGCGGACGTGACCGGTTCCTATAACCCGAAAGGCGGGTCGACGGCTGGCGGCGACGTTGGTGGCAATCTTTTCAACTATCAGACTTTTCCAATTGCCCAAGGTGAGTACACCGGTCCCACCGTAATACCAGGCACGAATACACCCTTCCCCATCGACCCCTCGACGGGTGAACCGTTCATGTCCTCGACGCTGCCGACGTGCACGGGTTTGTACGGCCAGGGTTGCAAGTTCCCAGCTAACATGTTGCACCGGAACTCGATGGTCGGGCCTGGGAACTGGAATTGGGATCTCGGCATTTACAAGAACTTCAAGGTCACGGAGCGTGTAGGACTGCAATTCCGTGCCGAGTTCTACGACGTCACCAACAGCAAGAACTTCTACCTGCTCGGATTTTACTTGGGTGGTGCTGACGCTAGCCTCTCACCGAGCGCTTCCTCGTATACCGTCCAGGCTAAGAAAGGCGGTTACGGAAATCCCTATGACGATCACCGCAACACGCAGTTAGCTTTGAAGGTAATCTTCTAATTCTTGAGATGGGGATTATTCCCCCTGCTTCACTTCGGACCCCGCCCTAAAAAGGCGGGGTTCTTTTTTATGACGTCACTTTGTGGCGGGAGCGTACGAGAGTACGGATGACTAGCTGGAAAGCCGCAGAGCAGTGTGCGTCGGAGAAGCTATCAGAAATTGAGAGAAACGGTGTTGAACCCTTACTGCTGGGCGGTTCGAGCGCAGGCGAGGACGCGGTAGCGGCGGAATAGCGTGTTTCGGCTCACCGTGCGTTACGTGCCGCCTTAATGGGGCTCGGTGACTTGTCCCTTTTTTACCCAGCGCTTACGCGCTGGGCTAAGATCTTTTGCCGCTCCCGCGGCTCGGAGTGACAAAAACCAAAGAGCTTCGTTCGGCGCAGCTAAAGCAGCGCCCCTTCAAAGCAACGTCGCATAGACGTCTTGCGGGTGGCTAAAGCGGCGCTCTCCGCAGCAACTTCCTCTGCGTTTGTTACGCGTTTACGACCTCGGCTTCGCGGTCCTTGCTGCCGTTGGCGCCCTTGCCGGACTGCGACTGACCATGCTCGCTGCGTTTTTCTTTGACGTAGCGATTGCGAGCCGCGCGGAGCTTCAGGAAGGCTTTAGCCTCCTTGTAGAGGCGCTTGCGATCGTCGGAGTTGAACGCCGCTTTGCGAAGGATGCGGAAGACGGCCTTCGGACGGAAGTAATACTCGTCGTAGAAGCGGTGCACCATGTCGACCACTTCTTCCGCCGGCAGGCCGGGGTATTCGATGTGCGCCAGTTGGTGCCCGCCCTCATCCACCATTTTGTTATTGGTGATGAAGTTGTTTTGCTTGGCGAAATCGTATAACTCGGTGCCAGGATAGGCGTGCGCAATCGAGACCTGGATGGTTTCCACGTCCAGTTCTTTGGCGAAGTCAATGGTACGGCGGATGCTTTCACGGCTCTCGCCCGGAAGTCCGAGGATGAAATCGCCGTGAATGGTAAGGCCAAGCTTGTGGCAGTCCTTGGTGAACTGGCGCGCCCGCTCGACGGTGGCGCCCTTCTTGATGTTCTTCAGGATCTGCGGATCGCCAGATTCGTAGCCGACAATCAGAAGTCGGCATCCGGCGTCGCGCATCGCCTTTAGTGTGTCGTAGTCGGTGGTCACGCGCGAGGTACAAGACCAAGTGAGTTTCAGCGGCTTCAGCTTCTCACAAAGCTCGATGGTCCGCGCTTTCTGAATATTGAAGGTATCGTCGTCGAAAAAGTATTCCTTCACCCACGGCCAGTATTCCTTGGCCTTTGCCATTTCGCGGGCGACTGCGTCGGTGGAGCGCTTCCGCCACGGATGTCCGCTGAGCGTCTGCGGCCACAGGCAGAATGTGCACTGGGCAGGGCAGCCACGCGTGGTATATAGCGCGACAAAGGGGTTCAACAGAAATGGCACGTTGTAGCGGCGGATGTCGAGATCGCGCTTGTAAACGTCGGTGACATCGGGCAGCGCGTCTAGATCAGTGATCTGCGGACCTTCTGGATTGTGAACAACGCGGCCATTCTTCCGATAACTGATTCCGGCGATTTCTTCCAGCGGCTTACCTTTGGCGAAGTCCGTGACGGAGTAGTCGAATTCTTTGCGGGCCACGAAATCGATGGCCGAGCACATCTTCAGAGACTCTTCCGGCAGCGTCGTAACGTGGGGTCCGACGAAGGCGATCTTGATGTTGGGGTTCTTCCGCTTGATGGCCTCGGCAAGTCGGATGTCGCCGGGGAAGCCGGGCGTGCTGGTGAATAGCACCAGGAACTCGTAGTCTTTGCAGATTTCAATGGTCTCCTCACCCGAGACGTGGTGGGGAGCAGCATCCAGCAGGCGAGAACCTTCCAGCATGCCCGCTGGGTAGGCTAACCACACTGGATACCAGTAAGACTCGATTTCGCGCGTGGCAGGCCAGCGTGAGCTTGCGCCCCCGTCAAAGTTCTCGAATGAAGGGGGATTCAGAAACAACGTTTTCAAAGGCATTTTGTTGATTTCAATATCCTAACATTTCAGAGTACCTCTTGGCCGACGAGCCGGGTGCTCAAAAAGGAAACTGCAGTACAGGCTCTTACGAATCAGGATACCAGCCTAGAGATTCAAATTAGAAGGCTGCACAATGCAATGGTGTTGTAGTGGCACTGAACTGGGATTCCAGTCGTGCAGTGGAGCTATTTACCTGGCAAAGCCCAGGATTCCAACCGCCCAGTTTGCTTCAACAACTGGAGACGGGCTTTGTCGTACTCGAACGAGGTGTCCAGGTACGTGCTGTATTTGTCCTGGGCCTGCAATTCAGCATTGACATAGTCACCGGGCGAGGCGGTAAGCGACACGCCTTGGGGCCCTGCCGCTGTTCCCGGTGTGGTACCTCCTGCAGTTTCCGTTCTCACTTCGATGGCATGCGCCTGTCCTTCGGCAAGTTCATACTCCAGTTCCGCCACCTGCTGCGCTGCAGCCAATTGTGCCACCTGGTTCTGCAGTTTCTGAGTTGCTGAAGAGACCTGATTTCGTACGATTTCAACCTGCTTCTTTGCTTTCAGGGCATCCGCATCCAACTCTGCGGCCTGCGCTTTGGCAACATAGTTCAAGAAGGGAAACTTAATGTTGACGCCGACGGCGGCATTATTGCGCTGGAAGTGATTAAAGTATTGATCGTAGTTGTTGTATCTGGAAAACAGGCCATAGGTGCCGACCACGTCCACCTCTGGGAGAAAAGCGCGATGTGCGCCGCGGGCGCGAAATGCGGCTGCGGTAGCGCGATCCTGTGCTACGGACAGTGCGAGGCTATTGTTGACAGATTCCTTCGAAAGGTCATCTTCGGGTGCAGGCTCGGGGAGCTTCGGCATCGAATCCGCGACAACCTCGATCGACCTTGCCGGAAGACCAGTTGCTTGCGAGAGCTTGTCCCGCAGAGAGTCTGCGGTGCCATTCAGTTCGGCCATTTTCATTGACAATCGCGCTGCAACAAGGCGTGCGCGGGTAAATTCGAGTTGCGTTGCCAAGCCGGCCTGGAGGCGCTGGTTCGTGATAGTCACCAGTTTGGCCGCTTCGGTTCGTTGCGTTGTCATAGAGGCGAGCTGGTTCGTGACTTTTTGCAGTTCCAGGTAGGTCGAAGCTACGTCGAGGATGACATCTCTACGCAGGTCTTCCCGATTCTTGCTCGTAGCCTTCCATTCGGTTTTTGCTGAACGCATGTAATCGCGTGCCGCGAAGTTGAGTAGATAAGACTGGTAATTCACATTGAAGATGCTGGGAGCGGAACCTTCAAGACTAAGAGGAAATCCCCAGGTTTGGGCCAGGCCCGAGCCGAGGTAAAGCGTCGGCAAATATCCGTTGCGCATTTCAAGATATGCCGAATGCGCTTTGACCTGATCGTCAGTCGCAATCGCCAAAGTGGGGCTGTGGGTCAGAGCCAATTCGACAGCGCGTTGAAACGTGAGCGGTTCGGCAATGCTCAGAACTGGGATTGCAAAAAAGACGAACAGCAAGAAGGAAAGTCGGACGCGAGAAAACATGAAATCACCCGAACGATGGTTATCGGCCCGCGTGCTCAGAACGAGCAGACGCGGGAATCGCGAGTATAACAAGCTTGCTGGCGCTGATCTGTGGCGCTCGCAGCGAGGCGGAGATATTTATTGCACAATGCGGATGGGCAGCCCGTCGCGAAGTGGGCGCCCGTTGGTAGACCCGAGCGCTATCTGCGCGTTCGGCGCCAATCCGCGCGTGATTTCGATTCCTGTCAGATTGGAGATGCCGGTGTCAACGTAGCGAATGCGCAGCTTGTCGTCGAGCACTTCGTAGACATAACGCTTTCCATCTTCCTGATGGACGGCTTCGCGAGGAACCACGATTGCGTTATCGGCCTTGGCGGTCGTGATATTTACGTTAACGTTGATATTCGGAAGCAGTCTTTGATCTGGATTCTGTACATCACAAGTGACATCGCCGACTGTCCGCGAGCCGCGAACTGTGACGGTGGTTGGGATCTGAGCGACCGTGCCTTGCCATGTTCGTCCGGGTAGCGCGTCCCACGTAACGGCTACATGTTCGCCAAGCGCAAGGCGCCCGAGATCAGGCTCGTCTACGAAAGCGTGGAGAACCACTTTTTTCAGGTCCGCAACCTGAAGTAGAAGGTCGCCAGTGTTTACGAAATTTCCTTGTTTCACAGGAAGGGAATAGATCGTACCGTCAATAGGAGAAACCACGTTTGACTTGCGAAGCGTGTCCTGGGCGGCCGAGTAGGCAGCGGTGGCCTGCTGGAGCTCCGCTTCTGCGCGTTGCATATCGGCACTGGAATAGCGATCCGTAGTCTTCTGACGCAGAAGATTGACCTGGCTCTGCGCGGTCTGCAGGCGCTGCTCGGCATCTCGAACCTCCGCCGGAGAGGCAGCGCCGGTCTGCTCCAAATTTCGCAAGGCGTCTAGATTCCGTTGGGCTGCCTGAACGTCGGAGCGGGCGCGAGCCAATTCCGAACGATTGGTTAAGACTTCTTCTTTGGTTCCGCCGGTTTCAATCGCGTGCAGATCTGCCTCTGCCGATCTGACTTGCGCGAGGGCGCGGGCGGCTTGCGCGCGAGCATCGGAATCATCGAGTTGCAGTAGAAGCTGTCCCCTCTTAACCTGGTCTCCTTCCTTTACGAGGAGACGCTTCACCGTAGTGGGGGCAGGAGCATGCGCTTCGAAATTATTTGCAGGTTCGATTTTTCCGTTGGTGGATATCGCACTGGTGATGGTGGCGCGCTCTGTCTGAAAGGTACGAACCGGTACGACGGTGCGTCTACTGGACAGAAAGGCAGAGAGCGCAATCACCGCGATGGCGATTAAAAGGAGAATGACCCAGGTTCGCCGCCGCGAGCTAAATGCTTCGTGTTCTTGATGTTCCGGCTGCATTCTTCGAACAACAAAGTATAAATGATCGGTGCTTGTCCGTATGTGACGGATGCTCTGCAATCCAGATGCGGGCTGCGGTTGCTCCGTAAAGACCCTTGTTTGATGCTGTGAACTGCTGGTGAGTTCTGATTGTTCAGGTTTGTGAAAGCGCGAATGTCGAAACTGTCATCGAACTAAAGAGATAGTTCAGCGCGAACATGCGGGTACTCCGGGCACTCCTCGTAAAAGTCTATTCCGACGTGATGACGAATCACACGATGGCCCTGGCTGCGGGGCTCTCGTACTACTTTGTGATGTCTTTGTTCCCGATCCTTATTTTGGCTGCATCCATCGTCGCCTTTTTACCGATTCCACATCTGTTCAACCAGATTATCCGGGCGATGTCGGCTGTGGTACCCGCCGACAGCATGGGGCTGGTGCGAAGTGTGTTGCACGACGTTGTCAGTCCACATAAAGGTAGCTTCCTGACTTTCGGAATCCTTGGAACCTTGTGGACAGCATCCAGCGGGTTTGCTGGGCTGATCGAAGCATTGAACGTAGCTCACGGAGTTCCGGAAACTCGCCCCATCTGGAAGACAAGACTGGTGGCTTTGCAATTGATGGCGATCACCGGATTCCTACTTCTGGTCGGGACCTCATTAATGCTGGTGGGGCCGCAGTTTGGCGGCTGGCTAGCCGGAAAAGCTGGCTTGAGTCATGAGTTTGCGATCGCATGGCCGCCTATACGTTGGGCGGTATCGGTGTCATTCATCGTGCTGGCAGTGGAACTGATCTTCTACTGGGCGCCAAACGTAAAGCAGAAATTCCTGGCGACGCTGCCCGGCGCAGTAATCGGCGTCGGATTTTGGCTAGGTGCTTCGTTTCTGCTGGGCTTCTACTTCCGACGGTTCGGCAGTTTCAATCACACGTACGGCACGCTGGCTGCTGCAATCGCGCTCATGGTGTGGCTCTACTGGAGTTGGTTCGTGATCCTGATCGGAGCAGAGATCAATGCGGAACTGCTGAAGGCAAAAGGAGACGGGAAACTTGAACTCAAGCAGCCTCCACCAAAGGTGGTGAAGTCTGCCCCAGCGTGGGATGAAGGAATTGCCGCGTAAGGCAGAACAACTGGGCAGGGAGTGTGTCAGATTCGGTGCCAAGTTTGTCTGCAGGAAAAGACGCGGGCGAGAGCACCCCGCGGGACAACCCGTCGACGTTTACAATGTTTCTATGCCAGCTAAAGCACAGCGCTACACGCCTGAACATGCGAAGTCTGGGCTCGACACTCCACTGCCGGAGATCGAATGCTTTCCGAACCAGTTCCCGGCATACGAAGTTGTGATCGACAATCCCGAGTTCACCTCGGTGTGTCCGAAGACGGGATTGCCGGACTTTGGAACGATTGTGATCCGCTACATGCCCGACAAGCTCTGCCTGGAGCTGAAATCGCTCAAGGAATATATGATCGAGTACCGCAGCGTCGGGATTTTCCAGGAGAATGCCGTGAATCGGATTCTGGAGGATGTGGTGCGCGCCGCGAAGCCGAAGTGGGCGGTGGTAAGAGGCGATTTTCGCCCGCGCGGAGGGATGGGCACCGTGGTGGAAGCACGTTGGCCGCGTCAGAGTGGGAACGCGAACGGCAATCAGTAAGAGGTAGGCGGACGTGGGCCCAAAATTCTCCGGCGAGGAGATCGTCATGAACTCTGCTGCTTCGCTTGTTTGGCCTGAACTGCCTCTTGCTGCCTGGCAGGATACCTACGATACGCTGCACATGTGGACGCAGATCATTGGAAAGCTCCGACTGGAATTCTGTACGCACTTCAATCACTGGTGGGAAGTGCCGCTGTACGTCAATGCCGTTGGCCTCACTACGTCCGCGGTCCCGTACGGCGACGGCATCTTCGACGCAGAGTTTGATTTCATTGCGCACCGGTTGGTGTTTCGGGCGAGTGACGGACAGCGGAAGGAAATCGCGCTCGCGCCAAAATCAGTCGCGCAGTTTTATTCCGAGGTGATGGAGACACTGCATGCGATGGGAATCGAGGCGAAGATATGGCACATGCCGGTGGAAGTGCCGGATCCGATCCCGTTTGATGTAGATACGAAGCATACTTCGTACAATCCTGAATTTGCGCAGCGGTTCTGGCGAATCTTGACGAATTGCGACACCCTATTCAAGCGATTCCGATCAAGTTTCCTGGGCAAAGTGAGCCCGGTGCACTTTTTCTGGGGAAGTTTCGATCTGGCGGTGACGCGATTTTCAGGCCGCCGCGCTCCGAAAAGGCCCGGAGCGGATAGCATTACGCGCGACGCCTATTCGCATGAGGTCAGCAGCGTCGGCTTCTGGCCCGGTGGAGGAGCGGTCAAGGGCGCGGCGTTTTATTCATATACGGCGCCATCGCCGGAGGGATTTTCGAGCGCTCGCGTGCAGCCCAAGGAAGCATTCTGGAGCAAAGAGTTAGGTGAATTCCTGCTGATGTACGACGACGTACGCAACGCACCGTCACCGGAGCAGGCCGTGCTCGATTTCTGCCAGTCGACATACGAAGCTGGTGCGAATCTTGCCAAGTGGGACCGCAAAGCGCTGGAGGTACCTTCTTCGTTCCACCCTGCGAAACAAGCCAGCTAGAAATCAAACGTATCTTTCGAGGTTAGCGCCGAGCTGAGCACCCCGAACATCGCGGACGTGCTGGTACACTGACCCACATCGGATGGCACGCTCTTACTATCCACGAACTGCGCTAGCGATTCTGACCGGCCTGAATTTCTTCAACTATATGGACCGCTCCGTATTGTTTGCGGTTCAGCCCCTGGTGCAGAAGGAGTTTCCGCGATCAGATGCTGAGTACGGATTTCTCACTACCGCATTCTTTATTTGCTACATGGTTGCAGCGCCGATCGTCGGCTATTTCGCCGATCGCTATTCGCGCAAGTGGATTATGGTCGGCGGCGCGTTGTTATGGTGTGCTGCGACTTTGCTGACGGCTGTCACCCACAACTTCGAGACATTGCTATTCCGTCACGCGCTGGTTGGAATCGGAGAAGCGACTTTTGTCGCCGTATCGCCGTCGTTTCTGTCTGATCTGTTTTCGGAAGAGCATCGTGGACGGATTTTCGGAGTTTTCTATCTCAACATCGGCCTGGGCACGGCGGTCGGCTACATCGTGGGAGGAAAGCTGGGCGAACTCTACGGATGGCGGGCGCCGTTCCTGGTCGCCGCGATTCCCGGATTCCTGCTGGCCGTGGCTCTGGCATTCTTGCCGGAGCCCGTGCGCGGCAGTCACGATCTGCTGAAGCCCACGGGAGAGCGCACAACCGTGTTAGGTCTGTTTCGAAATGGAGCCTTCTGGATGGCGACACTGGGCATGGCGATGACCAGCTTCGCATTGGGAGGGCTGCAAGTCTGGATACCGACATTCCTGTCGCGCTCGCGCGGTGTGCCGCTCGGTTACGCGAATGAGGTATTCGGGGGGATCACCGCATTCAACGCGATTGCGGCAACGCTGCTGGGCGGGTGGGTTGGAGATCGTTTGCTGGCAAGAACGAAGTCGGCTTACTACCTGGTATCGGCAGCCACGCTGGCGATTTCAGTTCCTGCCATGCTGCTCGCGATTTATAAGACCGGACCGATGATGTTTCCGGCGATCTTCGTTGCCGAGTTCTTTCTCTTCCTGAATACCGCTCCGCTGAATGCGGCCGTGGTGAACTCGGTTGGCGCCGCGATACGTGCGACAGCAATTGCGGTGAACCTGCTCGCCATCCATCTGCTGGGGGATACTTTTTCAGCTCCATTGATCGGACGTATTTCTGACAGGACGAATCTTGAAACCGGATTTCTGGCCGCTATCGTCGCGATTGCGATTGGTGCGCTCATCCTCTTCTACGGCATGCGTTTTGCACCGGAGATTCCAAATAAGATACCGGCTGAGGTGGCTGCGGGATGAGCTGGCTCTGGTGGTTGTTCGGAGTGCCGTTGGCGCTCTTCTGGCTGCGCAGCGTGATTGATGCGGCGCTCGGCATGCGGACGCTGACCGACATCACTGACCCGGAGTGGGAGGTTACGCCGGTGGTGGCGAAGCGAATCAGCATAGTGGTTCCTGCGCGAAATGAGCAGGAACATCTGGAGCGCGCGTTGACCGCGCTGCTCGAACTCGATTATCCGAATTATGAAGTGATCGCCGTCGACGACCGGTCGTCGGATGCGACCGGTGCGATCATGGATCGGCTCGCCACAGAGCACAAGAACCGCGATCGGCTACGGATAATTCACATCTCTGAATTGCCCAATGGCTGGCTGGGTAAGCCTCACGCAATGTGGAGTGCTGCGGCAAAAGCTTCTGGGGAGTGGCTTCTCTTCACAGATGCCGACATTCACTTCCGTGCTGACGTTCTACGGCGCGCGTGCAATTACGCCGAGAGCCGCGCAGTGGATCATCTGGTGCTTTTTCCCACACATACGGATTGGACATTCAGTAAGAAGGTGATGCTGTCGGGCTTTAATATCCTTTTCATGTTCGGCCACCGCCCGTGGAAGACCGCCGATCCGAATTCGCGCGATCACATTGGAGTTGGGGCCTTCAATATGATCCGGCGCGAGGTCTACGAAAAGATCGGCACATTTCAGGCGCTACGGATGGAAATCATCGAGGACATGCGTCTCGGCAAACTGGTGAAAGATGCGGGCTATAAACAGCACAACGTGCTGGGGCCCGATTTACTGCTGCTCGACTGGGGCGATCATGCACTCGATATCATTCACAACCTGACCAAGAATTTCTTCTCGTTATTGCACTTCTCTGTTCCGAGAACGATCGGGGCCCTGCTGTTGCTACTTGGTATCAATCTGTTGCCATTTGTTGGCGCGGTCCTTGCACACGGATGGGCAAAAGTTCCGTATATGCTCGCTCTGCTGAGCGTGTTGTGCATGTATGTGGGGATGTCGTGGTATTCGCCGATCTCGCCACTTTTCGTGCTACTGCATCCAGTAGCGACCCTGCTGCTGGCATATACGCTGCTGAAATCGATGTCGCATGCTCTGCTTAATGACGGCATCGTATGGCGTGGGACTCATTATTCTCTACGCGACTTGAGGAGCGGCCTGGTTAAAGGCTGACGACAGCGGTTGTGAGTGCTACTCGGGCATCGCAGGGTCTATTTCAGTAATTGGATCGGTTTGCTTCCTGGACTTTGCTCGCTTCGTTATCTTTGCTTGCTTAGTGCCATAGAACGAGCCAGCGGTGTAGTTGCCGTGGCGGCTCACATCGTAGGTTTTGGGAATTGGTGGGATGTGGGCTGATTCGCCGCGCAATTGGCGGACATCCTTCAGGATAATTTCGGCGTGCCCGCGATATTCCTTGATTTGTCCGTGAATTTCGATGTTCTTGCCTTCGAGTTGACGCACATCGCCGACATCGCGCAGGTCGTTCCGAAAAGTGACTACGCTGAAGGGGCAGTTTGTCGCATCTTCGCAGAAGTTGAGCAGGAAATGACCGCCGTTTAGTGGCTGAACTGTGAGTACCTTTCCCTCAACGCAGCCTTCTCTACCAATTTTGGCAGCTGCTTCGGTAATCGGCAGACACTTGGCGGAGAGCAGCGAGCAAGAAAGTACCAGAAGCGCAATCAGACGAAGCATCGGAGCACGATTCTAGTGATCTGCAGTAATTATCCGCTGCGACGCGGGTCACATGCTGATGGTTGAATCGTGCAGATCTAACTTAGACTGTTCCGATTGCTTGAGAATCCATAATGCGAGTCCGGTCAACAAGGCGTCTTCTCCCAAGGCGAGCAGGTAATCGGGAATATCGCATCTACGGCTCAGCTCTTTCCGGAGCTGGTAGAACAAGAACGTAGCCCCTAGTGCACCCGCTGCTCCGAGCAAAGCAGCGCGGAACTTGTCGTCGGGATCGCGGTCCAGCTTCGCCGCCGAAGTCGCACCGGAGATCAAGCGGGCCAATAGCGAAATGGGCTTAGTGCGCGCCGGAAGGAAGGGCAACTTGTCAGCGATCAATTCTCCCAAGAACGCTGCCGTCAAAGCGTCCTTGGGCGTGGAGTGGTTTCCCGATTCGCGAGCGCGGATCCGGCTCACGATCATTGGGGCGGAGCTGCTGCGCATGCCGGCGATGACACCAACCAATACGGAACAGGCATCAGTGTTCATTTGCTTTCCTTACCTAGTAGGCTCCATCTTCAATGCGTCGTTGAAGCGGTTGAAGTAGTTGAAGAGCCCAATGGCGGCTGCGAGTTCGACGATCTCGCCTTCATCAAAGTGATTCCTCAGATGCTGCCAAAGTGCGTCATCGACATTGTGAGGTTCAAGCGTCATCCGTTCGGCAAAACGCAGCGCAGTCTTTTCTCGATCCGTGAAGTCGGTTCGTTTCTCGAATTGGGACAGGTTGTTGATCTGGTCTCCGAATAGCCGTGCCGTCTTAACAAGACGGTATGAGAGGCCAGTCAATACTCGCAACGGTTGATCTGGGATGTGCGCACGATGACAAGTTCCTTGAACTTAGCCGGAACCGTTCCTGTGTTCATGATGGCGCGGAAGTGGGCGATCATGGTTCGAAAGATTTCCGGCCGATGTGCGACCGTACGGAACATGTTGGGAACATTGCCTCTTTCATGCAAATAGACGTCGTAAATCTTGCCGGTTTCGGCATCGACTTCGTTTCGGTCCAGACGCGAAATTCGTTGCATAGGGTCTCCGTGGTTGATTATGGGCGTGCGCATCTGGCCGGTGCAAGCTACGTAGCAACTTTCGCGGCAACCAGGGTTTTAGCAGGCAGACGGGGGAGGGCGAAGTCTGCCCGTTTGAGCAGCTTTAACTACCCCAGCCCGCTTCTAAAGTGGTAGGCTTTGCGGAAAGGGAGTGCCACCCATGACCAGGCTACGAGTAGTATTCGCGCTGGCATCTGCAACGATCCTCTCCTTCGCTTTTCCGACATCAAGCATGGCCGATTCTCAGGTCCGCATGGTCCGGTTGAGCCAGGTACAAGGGACAGTTCAAATCGATCGCAATATGGGAAACGGATTCGAGAAGGCATTGCCGAACATGCCGATTACCCAGGGTGTTCGCATTCAGACGGGAGCGGACGGGCGCGCCGAGGTTGAACTCGAAAGCGGCACGACTGTGCGTCTGGCATCGGATACGAGGATGGCTTTCCCGGTTTTGGTGCTTCGCGATTCCGGTGCCCGCGCAAGCACGGCACAGCTGACGTTGGGGACCGCGTATTTCAACGTGCGCCACAAAGGCAAGGAAGAGTTCCGAGTGGCGTTTGCGAAAGAGGCCTTCCAGGTCGACCGCAATGTTCGCTTTCGTGTTGTCGCGGATCTTGCGAAGGCGACGGTGTCAGTCTTCAACGGTGAGTTGAAGGTGGCGACGACAACTCAGACTGCGGTGCTGAAAAAAGACGAGACGATGACGTTTGATCTGCTCGATCAGACCCAGGTGGCACAGGCGAAGGGGATTGCAACTTTGCCAAGCGATAACTGGGATGCGGAGCGGGCGCAATTCGATAAGCTATATGGCGGCTCACCCTATGCGAGCACCCCGTATTGGAATGCACCCGATCTCGCCTACTACGGGTCCTACAGCTTTGTGCCGGGATATGGAATGCTTTGGCAGCCGTTTGGGATGTTTGCCGGCTGGAATCCCTACATGAATGGTGCATGGGTTTGGGATGCCAACCTCGGTTACACCTATGCTTCGATGGACCCATGGGGATGGATCCCATATCACTATGGCGCTTGGACATATGTCAATGGCTACGGATGGGGATGGGCGCCTACGGGGCCACACACGTGGGCTCCGACACCAAGAATTATTCATCAGCCCGCTGGCTTCCAGGTGCCCACGCCGCCTGTCGTGGCGAGGGCCGCATTTACGGGACAGTCGCAAGGCCCAGCTGCCGTTATCCAGCCGGTGAGAACCGGCGCAGGGGTTGGGCAGCAACCGCAAACCAGACTTTCAGTTGCAGCCCGGCCCACGGTCATCGTCGGCCACACTGCCACCGCCGTAGGCTTGCCTGCAGCGGCATTTGGTTCCCGAAGCATGATGTACATGCAGAGCAGAGGTGTTGGGTACGCCGGACCAGCATACGGCCGTAGCTATGGCGCGATGGGGGCGGGCATGGGCCGCGCTGGCATGGCCGCGGCTGGTGGCGGCGGCTATGGCGGCAGGGCCATGGGCGGCGGAGGCGGTTTCAGCCATGGAGCAGCGGCCGGAATGGGCGGGGGTGGCGGTGGTGCCCGGGGCGGCAACCCGCGGTAAGCTCTCGATTCGAACTCTAGAAGGGCAGCCTAAGAGGCTAAGGCTGCCCTTTTTATTTGACCAGGATTCCGGCATAACCGACGACTGAGGCGAGATCTCCGGAAATATCACCCGACGTCGCATATTTCACCAGCTCGGCGGAAGAAGCTCCGAGCATCTTCACCGCAACCAGCATGGCGATTGTGGGGCCGTATCCGCACATGGTGCTGTGTTCGTGTGCCAGGACTTCGTGCAAACCCGCAGGATCGAGCGCAAGAATTCTGTCAATTGCTTTGCGATCTTTCTCGCGCGTGATCGAGTCGGGCTCGTAATGGTTCATGTCGCTGGAAGCAATCACCACGATGCGATCTGAAGTGTCGAGGAGGGCCCTTCCGATGGCATCTCCCAGCATATACAGATATTCGTAGCGCCCGACCCCGACGGTAATTGGAACAAATTTGAATTCCGGTGCCAGAACCTGGAGAAACGGTAACTGGACTTCCAAAGCATGTTCGTACTTCTGTGAGCGATGGTCTTCCGCAAGCGCAGGGAAACGCCGGGTGAGGTCCAGCGCGAGATCGCGGTCGATAGCGACATCGCCTAAAGGCGTTTGCCAACGGCCCTCCGTCATGATCGCCAGAGGCTCGCCTTCTCCGGTGTGATTTGGGCAAAGGATGACGAAGCGAGAAGGCATCTGCAGTCTTCCGTAAACAGCTCCTGCAACATGGCCGGAATACATGTATCCCGCATGAGGTGCGATGCAGCCACTCGCGGCGACTTTTTCACCAGAATACGAAGTGTATTGCTGGATTTCGTGGCGGAGCCGGTTGGGATTGGCGGTATAGAAATGACCGGCAACGGCCGGAGGACGAACGAAAGTTGCCATAAGTGTTCATCCTTTCCGTTTCCACTCCACGCAAAGACTGCGGATGTGGAGAACTACGCACGTTAAGACGCCAGCGAATTTGCAGCGGGTTCCAGTCCGCGGAACAGCGCTGCAGCTTTGTCCAACGAAACAGCCTCGGCGCGGATATCGCCAGGAAGACCCAAGCTTTTCAGAGCCGACCGGAGTGCTTCGCCCGAATAACTTCCCTTTAGATTGTTAACCAATGTCTTGCGCTTTTGAGCAAACGAAAGCTTGAGGAAATTGATGAATTCCCGTTCAGGCACATCGAGTTCGGCGAGTTTCGGTTTCATCGTGAGCCGGAGCACTTCGGAATAGACTTTTGGCGGTGGGGCGAATGCCGCAGGGGGAACGACGAACAGTTTTTCAATGTTGGAATAAAGTTGTGCCGTGGCCGAGAGCAGCCCGTACTCGCTGTTTCCCGGTTCCGCAAGCAAACGGTCGGCAACTTCTTTTTGCAGCATCAGGATCACTTCATCGAAGGAGTTCGCGAAGCTAAACAGGCGTAGCAGGATGTCGGATGTGATGTAGTACGGGATGTTACCGATCAACCGTGCGGTTGTGGGCAGCGCGTGTGGAGAACGGTCGACGAGCATGCCAGGCCGGGGGCCCAGCATACTGGAAAAGTCCATGGTGAGGATATCGCCCTCGATAATCTCGACACTCGGCATACGGTTGTAGCGCATGCGCAACTGGGCTGCAAGAACGCGATCGAGTTCGATGGCGATCAAGTGTCCGGCACGAACCGCGAGCTTATCGGTGAGAACACCTTTTCCAGGTCCAATCTCGATGACAATTTTCTGCGAAATATCGCCCAGTGCATCCACGATGCGCTGAACAGCTGTAGGGTCGACCAGAAAGTTTTGACCGAGCTTTGGCCGCTTGCCACCGCGCGACCGCGTGCGCGGAGTTGGCTTCTTCATACTCTGTGGTTCGACCGAAGCTGCAGCGGACGGTTCAGCCGCAGCGTTGACCCGTTTTCCATTCGCCATTAGACTCACCTTTCGCGCCGATCAGGCTTGCAACGCCGATTGCGAGTCGTGCGTGGCAGTCTGTTCCGGGCTCCCAGATTCGCAGTACGAAAGGGACCCCGTTTTCATGCATATTGTTTTTGCGGCATCCGAGGCTGTTCCGTTCGCCAAGACGGGAGGTCTCGCCGATGTAGTCGGCTCACTACCTCCGGCCCTGGCGCAACTGGGACACAAACTTACAGTCTATTTGCCGCGATACAAGCAGGTAAAACTTCCGCCCACCGCGAAGACAGTCATTTCCAGCCTGACTGTTCCATTCGACGACAAGTACCGATTCTGCTCGGTCGTCGATGGCGGCACCCACAACGGCGTTCAATACTATTTTATCGATTATCCGCCTTACTTTGAGCGCGATGCCTTGTACGGCACGTCATTGGGCGATTACCGCGATAATGCCGAGCGTTTTGCATTGTATTGCCGCGCCGTGATCGAAGCGTCGAAGATCCTCGGCGTACCCGACCTTTTTCATTGCCACGATTGGCAATCGGCTCTTGTGCCGATACTGCTGCACGAGGTCTATGAAGACGATCCCGTTTTCCGGCGCGTTCCGTGTGTGTTCACTATCCACAACATGGGATACCAGGGACTGTTTCCTCCGGATATCTTGCCGCTGATCATGTTGCCATGGGATCTGTTCACTATCGGTAAGCTGGAGTTTTACGGAAAGGTAAACCTGCTGAAGGGCGCGCTGGTGATCTCCGATTTCGTCACCACTGTCAGCAAGAAGTACGCCCAGGAGATCCAAACAGCAGAGTTCGGTTTTGGCTTGGAGGGCGTGCTGAAAGCGCGCTCGTCAACTGTCGCGGGAATCTTGAACGGCGTGGATTACGGCGAGTGGAGCCCGGAACAAGACGCATTTATAAGGCAAAAATATTCGCGGGATGACCTGAGTTGCAAAGCCGAATGCAAAAAGGATTTGCTGGCTCTCTATGGAATACGCGATGCGAATCCGAGTATTCCGGTGATCGGAATTGTCGGAAGGTTTGCAGCACAAAAGGGGTTTGACTTGATCGCGCAGGCTGCCGACCGGCTGGCGCGCGAGGAACTGGCTATTACGGTGCTTGGCACCGGCGATCGCGATTACGAAGACCTTTTCCGACGACTGGCGCGACAGTATCCGCAGAAAATCTCCGTCAAGATCGCCTACGACAATGCCATCGCTCACAAGATCGAAGCCGGCGCAGATATGTTCCTGATGCCCTCGCGCTACGAACCGTGCGGCATGAATCAGATCTACAGCCTGAGATATGGAACGGTGCCGATCGTGCGCGCCACGGGTGGTCTCGACGACACGATCGAGCAATGGGACCCGGCTACGAAGCGAGGCACCGGATTCAAGTTCCAGGAATACACGGGGGAAGCATTGTTGGCGAGCGTCAGGCTGGCGCTGCAGGCATTCAAAGATGAGGCGAATTGGAAAACTCTGATGCGAAACGGCATGAGCAAAGATTTTTCTTGGATGGCGTCGGCGAAAGAATACGTGCGGGTATATGAGCGCGTGCGCCAGATCAGGGCCGCAGCAGCTTAGTCTGTTACGGTCGCCGAACTCGCCCGAATTCCGTGCTTGATCAAAAAGCTCCGAAACTCCTCATCAAACGTTCGACTGCGGTGACATTCCAATTGCTCGCGAAGGTACGCCGTCAACGCATCCAGATTCGAAGCACTGACGCTGAACGCCGCGTAGCCTTGTTGCCAAGCAAAGAAGTGGCCGGCTTCATTGACCTGTTTGGCTGAATCCGCTTTGAACGCGCGTACTGCGACCGCAACGCCAATCTTGGGCGGCATACACACGAGCAGATGAACGTGATCTTCGGCCGCGCCCACTTCAATCAATTCAATCCCATATTGCACGGCAACCGTCTTCAGGGCTTTGCGCAGCTCTGGCTCGATCGGAGGTTTGATCAGCTTGCGTGATTCTCGCGTGCCAAAAATCAGATGGACATAATTTCGCACGTATGGGTGTGACATGGTTCCGTGAGTTTCGAGGGTCGGCAGAGGTTTTGGCGGTAATGGAGATCACAAGCGCCGGTGCGAAGGCGCACAATCGGCGTGCTGGAGGTGCTAGGTCGTGTACTTGCTGTTCTCGTGATCCAGGTGCTCGAAACTTTCAATGACCGCGGCCACGCCAAAGCGATTGTGGTCGTCGGTATCTTCGCAGCGCATGACGCGCGCACGACAACGAACCCAGGTATCTTCGGCGGGAGTCACGCCGATGGGGATTGGAAATACAAGCTCGACTTCGGATCCGACTGCGACGCGATTGCTAAGGTAGACGAACACGCTGCGCATGGTTGAGCCGACATCCCGGGTGTGGCCGGTCATCTCCCCTGCTGAGTGCGATCTGGCGCGAACCGGAACGGTCGCGATTACGCGTCGCTCGCGCCGCTGCTCCTGCTTTGTCTTCATCGTCATGGGTCCCCTGCTCGCCTAAGTTGTTGTCCTGCCAATGTATGCGAGACTCCGCAATTCTGCAATCCTGAGATGCCAGTTTTATTAACCCTTGGGCGCATTGGAGCGTGCCCGGAAATGGTAGAACACCGGGATGCCGGCCAATATTACAGCTAAGCCGATGGCCGAATTACGCCAGTTCGCCATGAACGAGAAATAAACAAGGACAGCAGAGGCCAGAATGAAACAAACTGGCACGACCGGATATCCCCAGGTTTTATAAGGCCGCGGAGTGTCCGGTTCGCGATAGCGAAAGATGAAAACAGAAGCTGTACCCAACATGTAGAAGAGCCATTCCGCAAACAGGGTGAGCGAGAAAAGCTGCTGAAAAGTTCCCGCGAACAGAACCAGCACAATGGCGAGCACGCCTTGTACGACCAGTGCTGCGGACGGCGTGTGAAAGCGCGGGTGCACCCTGGCGAGAGCCTCAAAAAAATACCCATCACGTGCCAAGGCAAACGGAATGCGCGCCCCGGTCATGGTGCTGCCGTTGAGAGTCACGAGCATGGAAAGCGCCATGCCCGCGGAGACAATGGCCGCACCGAGAGATCCCATTGCGATCAGCATGGCCTCGCTTGCAGGCCGTGGGGACGCGGCAATCGCAGCAGGAGGCATCACGTATTGCACTGCAGCGTTCATCAGGATGTAAAGCGCGGCAACGATTGCCACCCCTGCGATGAGCGCAATCGGCAAGCTGCGTTGCGGGTTGCGAATTTCGGCCGACACGGTGGTGACGAGGTTCCATCCGTCATAGGCCCACAGCGCTGCGATCAGGGCAGCCATGAATCCACCGAACCCACCAGTTGCTCCGGCGTGCGATTCAGTGAAGTGATGGCAGCTTCCACCGGCATAGCTGAACCCGATCACAACAATGCCAAGAATGGTTGCCACTTTCAGCAGCGTGAAAAAAAGCTGGAACTCGCCAGCACGCTTCACGCCGATGTAGTTCAGCAGGGTGATGAGCATGATTGCCGCAACAGCGACAATCTGGCCGCAGGTAAGCGGTACCGGCTTCGCCATCCATGTCTGCTGGAGAACGGCAAGCGGAGCAAACGTGCCGAGGATCCGCACAAATCCGGTGACGATCGTGGCGATCGATCCGGGCTTGGCAATCAGGAAGTAAGTCCAGCCGTAAAGAAATCCGCCGAGCGGGCCGTAGGCATCGCGGATGTAGACGTACTCACCGCCGGCCTGGGGTTTCATGGCACCAAGTTCCGCATAACTGATGGCGCCGAACCAGGAGAGCAGCCCACCAACAACCCACGCCAGATACACCAAGCGTGCGGACCCGACGGCCTGCATCATCTCCGAGGGAACCAGGAAGATGCCGCTGCCGATCACGGTTCCGACAACCACCGCAGCCGCATGGCTGACCCTCAGGTCCCGCGCAAGCTCCGGCTGAGTCGACCGCGGAATCATCATGTATGAGCCTGTTCGGACACTGCTGCATTGCTTCGCTCGCCTGCGGCGACACCGATGAGGATGCTGGCTAGATAACCGACTGCAAAAGTTATGCAGCTGCCGATCATGAACCACCAAGTGAAGGGAATGGCACGCGGAAGCGCCAACACCGTCCAGTGCAGAGAGGTTGCGGACTGCAGCCACTGCAGCACGCCGCGCCCTTCCCAGATGTAAAGCGAGGTGAGGAAACCCACGAGCATTCCCACCATCGTGCCGCGCTCATTGGCTCGCTTCGTAAGCACGCCCAAAAGGAAGACGCCAAGCAGCGCACCGAAAGCCACGCCGGCAATAGACAAGCCGACTTCAACGACGCGTCCGCCGTGCCGAGAGATGATCGCAAACGCGAAGAGAATGAGTCCCCAAAACACCGTCGCAATGCGCGACAGCCGCACACGGCTGTACTCGCTGGTCTGCGGGCGGAAGCGGGTGTAAAAGTCGACGATGGAACTCGAGGAGAGCGAATTCAGAGCGGCGCTCAGGTTCGACATGGCGGCCGCAAGAATAGCAGCGATCAGAACTCCAGAGATTCCGTGTGGCATCTGGGTGACGATGAAGGTTGGGAAGATGCGGTCAGTTTTCCCGAACGATATTGTCGGTGGGAAGACGTGATAGAAGGCGAACAGCATCGCACCGACCATCAGAAACAGAGTGAACAGAACCGCCACAAAGACTCCGCTGGCAATGAGTGCAGCCTGTGATTGTCGCAGACCCCGCGCTGCCAGGAGTCGTTGCACGATCAACTGGTCGGTGCCATGCGTGGCCAGCGTAAGAAAAGATCCGCCAACCACGCCGGACCAGAATGTATATGTGGTGAAGAATGACCAGGAAAAATCGAAGACACGGAACTTGCCGGAGTTTTCCGCCAGCGACGAGACCGTACTCCATCCCCCCGGAACTGAGTGGAGAATGGTGAAGAAGCCAACGAGCGTACCGCCAACGTAAGTTGCCGTCTGGACGACATCGGTCCAGATGACCGCTGACAAGCCGCCCTCGAAGGTGTAGATCAGGGTGAGGGCAGTCACGATCGTAATAGCGGCAAGATCGCGGCCGAAATCGTTAAACCCACCGAGGACAGCGGACAATGCAATGCCCACCACGATTGCAACGGCAAAAACACGTACGCCTTCGGCCGCCGCGCGAGTGATCAGAAAAAGTCCGGCAGTCATGGAGTGCAACTTTGGTCCGAAGCGGCGCTGGATCAGTTCGTAGGCGGTGAACAGATCGCCCCGGAAGTAGTGAGGAAGGAGGACAATGGCAATCAGGACACGGCCAACGATGTAACCGAATACAAGTTGAAGAAACGTGAAATTGGTTGCGTATGCGAGGCCCGGAACGCTGATGATGGTCAACGTGCTGGTTTCGGCCGCCACGATGGAGAGCGAAATTGCCCACCAGGGGATGTTGCGGTCGGCGAGGAAGTAGTCGCGCAAGGAACGCTGGCGCTTGCGAAACCGCAGTCCGAACAGGGTGATTCCCGCGAGATAAACAGCAATGATCAGCAGGTCGAGCGTATTCAGGCCCATTCGGCTCCGCTACTATTTCGCTTTCAGCGGCAGAGTATCGGATGGGCTCCTAAGGTGTCTACGTCCGGTGACGAAAGAAGTAACACCGCAAGCCGGCGAACGGCGGTTCTGCCTGTGGTAGAACAGAGTCCACATGCCACTCTACATCGGGATCGACGGCGGCGGCTCGAAGACTGCCTGTGTGCTCGGCGACGAGAACTCGGTCCTGGCTAGCAGTCGTAGTGCGGGCAGCAACGTCATTCGCCTGGGTGAAAAATATGCCGCTGCATCGCTGCAGAGCGCGATTTCGCAAGCCTGCTGCACGGCGCAGGTGAGCCCGCTGAAGGTCCAAGCAGCGTGCGTGGGAGCATCTGGCGCGGGGAGGCCTGAAGTACAGGAGCAGATCCGAGCGCTGCTGGGCTCCATATTGCCGCGATCATCGGTGCGCGTAATTGGCGATAACGAGATCGCGCATGAAGCGGCATTGCTGGGACGCCCGGGTGTGGTCGTGATTGCTGGCACTGGCTCTGTTGCGTACGGCCGAAACCAGCGTGGCGAGACAGCACGCGCGGGTGGCTACGGATTAGCGGTTTCCGACGAAGGCTCGGGCCAGTGGATTGGCCGGGAGGCGATTGCGAAAGCACTACGAGCGGGCAATACGAGCCTTCTCACAGCGGCGATGCGCCATTGGCAACTTTCGTCACAGGAAGCGTTGATTCAGTTTGTAAACCGATCGCCTGCGCCGGATTTCTCGTCCCTGTTTCCGCTGCTTCTGAGCGCAGCGAGAACTGGCGAAGCCATGGCCAAATCGGTGCTTCAGGCGGCAGGTTGCGAATTGGCCACTCTGACCGACAACGTTCTGAGACAACTTTGGCGCGAGGGCGATCCGGTACGAGTGGGACTGGTTGGAGGAGTGTTTGCGAACTCGCCGGAAGTCAGGTTGGCATTCTTGCTGACCTTGCGCGAGTGCTGGCCGACAACAGCGGTCTCTTTTCAGATTGCCGATCCCGTGCTGGGCGCGCTGTCCATTGCGAGGCAAATGTGAGCGGGCAAAGCGAGAATCAAGCACCGGCAGTATTGCGCTCAGACGATTTGGCGAATCGCATACACAGCGTTTCCGAGGAAGAACTGCTTGAGGTTGCGTCGAGTACTGGTCTCACCGAAGAGCTTGCACGCGCGTTATTCCAGCGACGTGACTTGAGTGCGGCCGTTCTAACGAAGATCGCCGAGAATCACACTGCACTCAAACTTCGCGCGGTCATCATCGGATTGGTATCGCATCCGAAGACGCCTCACCATATCTCGATTCCACTCACGAGACATTTATTCACGTTTGAGCTGATGCAGGTTGCGATGCAGCCCGGCGTTCCTGCAGATCTAAAAATGAAAATCGAGGATTCGCTCATCAACCGCATCAGTACGATTTCCGCGGGTGAGCGCATCGCTATTGCGAAGCGGGGTTCGACTCGAATTGCGGCAGCGCTGCTGACAGCTACGGATCCGAGAATTCTGGAATCCGCACTGAATAATCCCTACATGACGGAAGCATGTATTGGGAAAGCGCTGGTTTCGCATGATTCCATACCGCTGTTGTTCGAATTTACCTGGCGGCATCCGAAGTGGTCGTCGCGGGTTGAAGTGCGGCAGGCAATGTTGCGTGCGGCCAAGGTTCCTCCACACATCGCGGCGGAGATCGTCAAGACAATGTCGCCGGTGCAAGCAAAAAATGCGCTTGCTGGTTCGCAGATGAGTGCGGCGCTCAAAGCGAAGTTGCTGGAAGAAATTATCGAGCGGACAAAGGGCCGCTAAGCGCGGCCCTACCGTTCGCCGCCCCCCACCTTGGTACGACTTATCCGCGTGATGCAGGTGGAACAATATTGTTCATTCGCGCATACACGGCCAGTTGTCCGTAGTGCTCACAATTGTGCTCAATGAAGCTCAGCACCATTTCAGCGACCTCCGCGCTTGCTTCTGATGACTTCAGCGCGCTGCTGGCCTCGTGGGCACTGCGCTTCAGCGCGCCGACAATCTGTGCCTTTGCAGAGAATTTGTCTTTCGGAATTTCGTTTGCGCTATCATCGGCTTTCTTGCCCAGCGCGCGGTTTGTCACGTATTGATTCCAAAAAACAACATGTCGCAGAACCTCCGCAACGCCGCACCAGTATGTGCTTCGCATGCGGCTTCGCCATGCCGCCCGACGATTATTGCTGGGTAGTGCGAGGATCATCGATATTGCCCTTGAATCTGGTTTTCAGGACATCTCGAACTTCAATCATTGTTTCTCCTAGAGTTCGGTATTCCGCCGAAATCCTATCGCTCGAGCGCACGACCTATGTTGTCCCATTCGTTCTAATCAGTCCTGGATTTTACGAAAGTGCGCGTGGATGGCCTCCGCCTGGGATTTGTTGACGACGGCAGAGAGCGCGGCTTGGTCGGCGTCTCTTACAGCCTTCACGCTGCCGAAATGTTCCAGCAGACGGCGGCGCGTAATGAGGCCGATTCCGGGGATATCGTCTAGCTCATTCGTGCGATCGCGGATCTCGCGGCGTTTGCGATGGAAAGTGATCGCGAAGCGGTGCGCTTCGTCCCGGATGATCTGCACAAGATGCAACACCGGGTTATGGTGATCGAGAACGACAGGATCATTCTCTTGTCCGTATACATAAATGATCTCTTCGCGTTTCGCGATCGAAGCCAAGGGTTGGCTGGTGATCTGTAACGATTCGAGCGCGCGGGCCGCTGCATGTAACTGGCCGACGCCGCCGTCGATCAAAATAAGGCTGGGCATCTTACCTTTCTCTTCGGCGATGCGCCTGTAACGGCGGGTGACAACCTCTCGCATGGAGGCGAAGTCGTCGACGCCGTCTACGCTCCTGATGATGAACTTGCGGTAATCGCTCTTCTTCATCTGGCCGTCTTCCCAAACGACCATAGAAGCGACCGTTTCAGAGCCCTGGATGTGGGAGATGTCGAAGCATTCGATGCGCTTGGGCAACTCTGGCAATGTAAGGGCGTCTTGCAGAGTCTCGGCGATGACGTGTGCATTGGGCTTTAGGACTCGGAAGCGCTGATCGTAAGACTGCTTGGCATTATTTCCAGCCAGATCAATGAGAGAACGCTTTTCTCCCCGCTGCGGAATGAGGATTTCGACTTTATGGCCGCGAACCTCGCTCAGCAATTCTTCGAGGACGTCGCGATCCTCAAAGTCGACGGGCAAGTAAATGTTTCGCGGAACGTACTTCTGGCCTACATAGACTTGCGTGAGCAGCGTAGAGAAGAATTCGCCGGTATCGAAGCGGCCGTCCACGAGCGAAGGAAGTTTTTCCCAGAAGAACTCGCGTCGGTCGACGATTTTTCCGCCGCGCATGTGAAAGAGATTGACGGCCAGCATGCCATTCTCGAAGTGATAGCCGAACAGATCGGCGTCATCTCCTTCAGCAGCAGCAATGCGCTGCTTCTCCTGCAACTGTTCCACGGTGCTGATCAAGTCGCGATACTTAGCTGCCAGCTCGTACTGCTGGGCTTCCGCAGCGCCGGCCATGCGCTCACGCAACGAGCGCGCCAATTCCGTTTGCTTGCCTTCCAGGAACATGCGAACGTCGCTTACCGCTTCCTGGTAGCGCTCGGGCGTGGTGAGTTCTTTCACACAAGGCCCGAGGCAACGTCCGATGTAGTACTGCAGACAAGGCCTCGGATAGTAGCGGTTCAGGTCGATGGTGCAGGAAGGAACCAGAAAATGCCGGTGAATCAGGTCGGTGATCCGGTAGGCGAGATTCGCTGGGAAGTACGGGCCATAGTACTCGCTGCCATCTTTCTTCAGACGGCGTGTTACGTACACGCGCGGGTATCGCTCGGCTAGCGTGAACTTGATATATGGGTAAGTCTTGTCGTCGCGCAGAAGGATGTTGTAACGCGGCTTCTTCTGTTTGATCAGGTTGTTCTCGAGCGCCAGCGCTTCCTTGTTGTTGTCGACGACGATGTAATCGACGTCGACGGCCTCGCGCATCAGAGTGCCGGTCTTCGCGTCTGCCTGGGCCTCGTCAGTGAAGTAATTGCGCACTCGAGCACGCAGATTCTTCGCCTTGCCCACGTAGATGATCTCGCCCTCGGCGTTTTTGTACAGATACACGCCGGGCGCAGTGGGCAGAGTCCGAATTTTCTCGAAGAGGTCCATGGTTCGTGACGTTCGTTCATCCCCCAGGCTTATGTCAGAAAATGACCAGAGGGCGGGCACCCAGAGTTGGCGGTCCAGGGTCCATCAGTATTGTCGATGATCGAAGAACTGAGAGGAAGAGGGGGACCGCAACTACTCTATTTTAGCGTGGAAGGGAGCGGACAGCGAGAATCTCGCCACAACCAAACGGGGCACGCGGATGGGCCAATCTATTGCGTCTTAGCTTCGCCTTCTGCGCGTGATCGTTTCACTTCGCTGGTAAGCAGAATTGCTTGCGCCACTTCTTTCATTGGAATGCGACGGCTGCGTGCCTCTTTCTGCAGGATTCCGTAAGCTTCTTCCTCGCTGATGCCCATGTCGCGCTGAAGAATGCCTTTCGCGCGTTCTACGATCTTGCGAACTGCCAGCTTGTCTGAAAGTTCCGAGACTTCATTTTCGAGACGCGCCATTTCGATGGCGGCGCCCACCAGGTGGCCGATGGCGGAAATCGCTTTAATCTCACGGCCGGAGAAATTGTGCACATCTTTGTGCTGCACGTTGATGACGGCAATGAGACGGCCGCGGAGGACCACCGGAATCGAGAGAAATGACTCGTATGTGTCTTCCGGCAATTCGGCATACGGGCAGAAGCGCGGATCCTTTGGCGCACTCTGATCGAGAATGACGGGCTCACGATTTTCAGCTACCCAGCCAGTGATCCCCAATCCGAGTGGGATGGTAAGTCTGTCCAACACTTCCGGGTGAGAATTCTTCGAAGCCCGAAGCACCAACTTGTCCTGCTCGAGGACATAAATGAAGCAGGAATCACAGCTCACGAAGTCTGTCACGAACTCCACGATTTCATTGAGGACTTCATGAAGCGGGTCGGTCGCTGAGATACGCGTGCCAACCTCAGTTAAAAGATCAAGCGCGGGCGTAATAGGTTCCATGGAACAATTAGATGACATTTTCTGAAATTGTTTATATCGATAGTTGCTATCGTGAGCATTGCGATTTCTTATAGAGTTTTCATTTGTCGTTAAAGCAGGGCGCAGCACCGGGATTGCCGCGCCCCACGCGCAGGACAGCGATTAATGGGAACCGGAGATGGTGCCCGCCTGCGATGAAAGTCTTGCCATGTCCGTCTTGCTGATCGTTGGATTGAAATACAGCGCAAGGCCGGAATTGTTAAAACAAACGGATTCAACTGCCCATGCTTCGCCGTCGCGGACCAGGTTCACCGAGTTACTCTTGCAAGTGCTCGAGTAATCAGCGACTGTCGGTACGGCGATGACAGACAGTCCTTTCCCGTCCTCAGATCGCAGAATCGCCTGCGTGGCTCCGCGTGAATACACGGAAAGAAGGTAAGTTCCAGCTGGAAGCGTCGTTCTCTGAAAACTAACCTCATGAGTGAGCGTAAACTTTGCCGCGGCATCCTGAGCGGCTGCGGTAAAGCAGGTTGCAATCAAGGTGGCAAGCGCAAAACCCAGTTTCTTGGTAAACGTCATTTTTCATCTCCAATCGAAAGGTGAATACCGGTTGCACATGGACGTACGCGAAGGTTGCTCGAGCACGTTTTGCGATTTCCGATATGGTTGCGTCCGCGTTTTGTGGCTCGAGTTCGCCAACCGGGAGAAACGTCAGCTATTCACAAAACGTCGGCACCGTAGGACGCCAGTGTTTGGTTCACACTCGCGCGGCGGTCACAGATCAGCTTGGATTGGAAGTGAAGGCTCAACCAGGAGCATTCACTGACAGAAGCGTACCGAAGCGGGCGAATATTTGGCAAATCAGAAATTGTTATTGGTCCGATAGCGAAGGCAAGAATTAATGCGCGAGGGTACATGGCCTTGCGACGTTGCATTGCTTAGCAAGACTGTTCACAAGCGCGAACACATTCAATGAGGTCGATCAGCGGAACTGCATTCCCTGAAAAAAAAGAAAGCAAGCGGAAGCCGCTCATCGGCAACGCTTCCCGCTCTAACTGATTTGTACTAGTGAATCGCCTTGCCGATTTCCGTTATCCTGCCGCGCAATGACCTGGATTAAAACCATCCCTCTTTCTGAAGCCAACCATAAACTCATTGACGCCATGCAGTCGCAGCGTGCGCTGTATCCGAAGGAATATGTCACGCCGGTCTTCCCGCAGGACGACGGCACGGCAGGGATTGTCGCCTCGCACACGTTGATCCCGGAAGCGCTGTTTCATGCCTTCTCGACCTTTGGAGCGCTGATGTCTCCCGATCTGCCCCTGAGCCGCCGTCAGCACGAAATGATTGCGACCATGGTGTCGGTCACGAACCGATGCTTCTATTGAATCGAATCGCACGCAGAGTTTCTGCGTAGGGTCACTCTTGATGAAGAAATGGTTTCAGCGTTACGAGCCGACTACGCCAGCGCCCCGATCACCCCCCAGGAGCGCGTGATGCTTGACTACGTGGTGAAGCTCACTAAGGATGCGACGAAGTGCTCGGTCGACGATCACGAGTCGCTGCGCGCCGCTGGCTTCGATGATCGCGGCATTCTGCAATCACGCTGATTGCTTCCTGGTTCAACTACATCAATCGGGTCGCGGACGCCTTGGGAGTGGGACGCGACTGGGCAACGTCGGCAACCCGCTAATTCGATTACGGGTGCAAATGTGATTGCTCTGTCCTGTACAATGTCAGGTTTCCTGTGAGGGTGATCATGACAAACGGACGGAGCATTTTTAAGTCTTTGATGATCGTGGTGTGTGCTGCATTTCTGGTGGTTGTGACAGCGAACATTAATCGTACAGCAGCGCAAACCAAGCCGGGGAAAGATGCGAGTGCGACCTCTGGCAGCAACCCGCAAATCGCGCGGGGTAAGTACATCGTGGAAAATGTCGCGTTTTGCATTAACTGTCATACGCCTCGGGATGCGAATGGAAACATCGATCGGAGCAGGCTTTTGCAGGGAACACCGCTCTTCTTCCGCCCGGCGCAAACCGTCGCGGACTGGCCAATTGTGGCGCCGAGGATCGGCGGCACGCCTCCCGGCACCGACGCCGACATGGTCACGCTTCTCACTACCGGGATCTGGTATCAGACTGGGAAGCCGTTACGCGATCCTATGCCCCGTTTCCATATGACGAAAGACGACGCAGAAGCCGTAGTCGCTTTCCTGAAGACCGTGAAGACGGGACAGTAAAGTCTTTCGCAAACGACCGCACCGAAGCCTAAAAGAAAGCTGAACTGGCCACCAGGACTCGTGCTTGGCACCAGGCGGGACGTTTCAATTTCGGCTGAAACGTGAACGGTGATGGCGCGCTATGCTATCGGCGTGAATGTGAAGTTCTCATTATCGTCCACCGCTGCTCTCATTGCTGATCCTTCTCGCGCGGCCATGCTGACGCACATGCTTGATGGGCGAGCCTTTGCCGCCGGAGAACTGGCGCGAGCGGCCAATACCTCGCCGCAATCCGCCAGTATGCATTTGTCGCAGTTGCTAGCCGGAGGATTGGTGCAGGTGGCGCGGGAAGGCCGCCACCGGTATTACCGAATTGCTTCGTCTGATGTTGCGCACGCGGTGGAAGCACTGGGCATCATCGCGATCCCTCATCGAGTCCAACCGGTTGCCCCACGGGAAGCGATTCGCTACGCCCGCACGTGCTACGACCATCTTGCGGGTGAATTGGCGGTCAAACTAACCGAAGCATTCGAGAGCCGGGGACTGCTGGTTTCATGGGCAGAGCGAGATTACCGGATCACTCCTGCCGGAGAAGAGTTCTTGTCATCTCAGTGGCAAGTCGATGTTGACGCGCTACGCCATTCGCGCCGTAACTTTGCCCGACGTTGCCTGGATTGGACAGAGCGGCGTGATCATCTCGCGGGTGTGCTCGGGGCCGCAATCTGCAGGAAGTTTTTTGAGCTTCGCTGGATTACGCGCGACGCGCGAAGTCGCGCAGTGCATGTAACTGGTCCCGGGCGTCAGAATCTTGCGCGCCTGCTGGACTCGCACGCGGCGTAAGCTGAAGCGGTTGTAGTTGCGAACCCGGCACTTTATTCTTTGTTGCTCCTTCCGACACTGTCCTTTCGTGATAGGCAAGAGTTTGTCCGGCCGGAGTATTTTCGACAGCAGTATGCGTCGAATCATCGTCACCGTTGTTGCTGTTTCCGCTCTGTCCCTATGTTGCCAGGCACAGCTGCAACTCGATCAGTTGTGGAAGAAGGTTTCCAAGACTACATCGTCGTCCGGGACAGCCTCGAGCTTGACGGAGGACAGGATCAGCGCGGGTCTGAAGGAGGCACTCAATATCAGCACGCGCAATGCGGTTGCCTTCACTGGCCGGCCGGATGGCTTCCTCAAGAATGCTGCCATCAAAATACTGATTCCTCCCAAGCTGAAGACCTTTGACCGCGGGATGCGCATGATTGGCAAAGGCGCCGAGATGGATGAACTCGAAGTTGGAATGAACCGTGCGGCAGAACAAGCAACTCCTGATGCGGAGAAGATCTTTCTTCGCGCACTGGCGAATATGAGCTTCGATGATGCGCGAAGGATTCTCTCGGGTGGTGATACAGCAGCGACAGAATATTTTAAACAGCAGACCTCGGCACAACTGGCACAAGCATTTCAGCCGATCATCCACTCGAAACTCGAGACTGTTGGGGTGGTGAAGAAGTACAACGAGTTGATGCGCAATCCACTGGCTGATTCACTGCTTGCACAGAGTGCTTTCGACCTCGACGACTATGTGGTCTCGAAGACACTCGACGGACTGTTCTATACGCTCGGAGAAGAAGAACGGAAGATCCGGCGCGATCCGGCAGAGCAGACAACGGCGCTGCTTAGAGATGTGTTTGGAAGGAAAGCGGCGGCGAACCAATAGGTCCAACACGACAGTTAAGAAGAGCGGGTAACGACAACTGAGGCTAAGTTCTGGCACTCAACCATTGACGGCGCCTATAAGCATAGAGACTATGTGCCGTTTCGGGCACTACCTCACAATTAGCCTCGGGCGTGAACGCCCTGTAATTTTTTTACGCCAGTGGTGAGATGTGCCGCCCTTGTAAATAGCCGAATTTTGTCATCCGAACCTACGCTACTGAAAACAAATAGCTTATCGATTTGGGCTCGGCAGACTCATTGGCAGAGCGCGTGCTATTTCACAACCCGAAGCGCTCTGGTGAGCATCGCGAGTAGATGCCAGGCGCCGGATTACCGGCAGCCGGCACAAGGAGCGCTAAGGAGCTTTCTCCATGAACAGGGTTCTCGTACTCTCAGTTGCCGCCACTTTGAGCATTGGCCTATCGATAGGATGCTCAAGCAAAAAGTATGTACGCAGTCAGACTGGACCTACCATTAACAAAGTAAATGAACTGGACGACCTCACGGCGAAGACTTCGAAAGATATCAAAGACGTCGACGCCCGCGCACAGCAGGGGATTCAGGGTGTAAACGCGAAGGCTGACGCTGCGGATCAGAAGGCGCAGGCCGCCGGTCAGCGGGCGGACCAGGCGCAAACGTTGGCATCGAACGCCGCCAACCAAGTGCAGTCACTTGCAAACACAGTTGCCAATCTGGACAACTATCGTCCAGTGGTGGAAACCACAGTTCACTTTGGCTTCGACAAGTCGAACCTGACTGCGAAGGCAAAGGAAGCACTCGATCAACTCGGAACTGAAATCCCGAACACGAAAAACTACATCCTCGTGATCGATGGAAACACGGATTCGACTGGCCCTGCAAGTTACAACTATGACTTAAGCCGCCGTCGCGCAGATGCGGTCGTGCAGTACGTGGCTTCGAAGTACAACGTACCGGCACACAAGATTTACCTGATTGGCCTTGGCAAAGATAAGCCCGCTACCGACAACAAGACCTCAAAGGGTCGTGCGGAAAACCGCCGAGTCGATGTACGGCTGATGACCAACACTGATCAGAACCAGAATACGACTGCAGCCTCGGCCAAGCCGCCGGCGCAGCAATAGGTTTGTCCTCCCCTGTAACAAGCCTCTGCAGGCCGCTCGAAAGGGCGGCCAATTTTTTTTGGTAGCAGAAAGTGTACGTTAGTGGCGCGGGCGAAAAGAGCCTAAGGAAAGACTCGACGGCCGTACATCGGCATGGTTGAAGGCAGGCTCGTTCAAAGCATCTTCGGATGGAATCTTCCGCAACCCCTAAAAGCCGCATCGTTCAAGGCGGATTTGCGAGCGGTGCAAAAGGTCTAGAATATGCGTATGCGACCGTTGCTGCTCGGGATCGTGCTCTGTGCTCCATTGATTGTCTTTGCCCAGGATCCGAATCTCAGTCCCGATACCACTTTCCCCGGCGATAAGCCAGCGGCGAAAACGGATAAGCTCCCCGAGGCTCCTGCTCCGGCAAAAACGTCAAGTTCGAATATGCCCGACGCGCCGACGCCCTCGAGCACGCCAGCGCCGCCAAAGAAGCCTGTGCCACCTCCGGCCGCCGAAAGTTCGGCGCCTCCGGCCAGCGCTCCGCTGCCGAGAAGCACAGGGGAGAGTTCGAGCAAAGACAATCCGGTGGACATCAGTCCGCCGCCCGGGGATGACAAACATCCCGGAGCTGATCTGCCGAGCGAGATCGATGAGCTGCGGCCGTGGAACCCCCACCAGGCAGACAAAGAAGTGGAAGTCGGAGAGTTCTACTACAAGCGCGGAAACTACATTGCAGCGGAGAGCAGGTTTCAAGGGGCTCTACATTGGCAATGGAATCATGCCGAGGCGACGTTTCATCTCGCACAAACTGAAGAAAAGTTGAACAAGCCGGAAGAGGCGCGGAAGTACTACTCGATGTACCTTAGCATCCTCCCAGAAGGGCCGGAGGCGCAGAAAACAAAAAAGGCACTCGATAAACTCGGAGGGCCGGTACCCGTGACTGCGCAAAACAGAGAGGCCTCGGGGGGCGGACCGGCCGATGCTCCGGAATCGCTGGATGCCCAGAAGAAAGCGTATCGTGGAATCAAAGAAAAGCTGAAGGACCTATCCCCGCAATGTGTTGAATTAGGCGGCAGTCCTTGCTACAACGTTCCTAGGAAAGATCCTGCGTCAGATTCCAGCAGCGCGTCTAAGAAAGCGCCGCCGGATTCCGGGACTACTTCTCAACCTTCAGAAACTCCCCAGTAGTGGCGTCAACGAGGACGCGCAGTTTGGCCTCATTTCCGGTTCCACCGTATTCAACGTGCCACATCAGCTTGTTCTCTTGCGCACTCCACTCAACCACGCAGATGAGCGGCAAAGAAGCGTTCTGCTTCAGCAGTTTTTCACCACCGTGCTGACTGGCGACTTCAACGGCCTTGTCAGAGTCGACTTTGAAGAAGGCGAGATCGAAGGTCCTGGTAGAGGTATTGGAGGGATTGTAGCTGTCTTCCGCGCCGAACGAAATGCCAGGATCTGGGGCGTCGTCTTCCTTAATCCCCGACCACGAATACGTTTTAGCGACGCGGTGTCCAGGTGATCCGAAAGAAGCGCGCCACACTGCGTACCTGCCGTCCTTGCCGGTAACATCCTTGGTCGGCTGGGATTCCAACCGGAACGGCAGAGCATCCGCCTGCCACGATCGCGCCGCAACATACATCTTGTAAATGGCTTCCCGACCGGTGTAAAGCGTCGGCTCGGCTGGCTTCGAGGCCGCTTCTTCGGCAGGTTTTTTCGGCTCAGAGGTGCAATCGAACAACACCAACAAAGAAACGATCACGAGAACAAAAGCGGCGGGCCGCGCATTCTTCTTCATCTTTAGTTTTATTTCCTCCTGGATCAAGCATGAGAAGGATCGATCTCAGCGGGAGACCAAGAGCAACATTCTACTTCATTGTATTTTTGGGACGTGCAACCGTGAGTGGAGCACGGTTCGACACGGTCACATAGCGGAAAAAAATATGGCAGCTGGATTTGCCGATTCCGATAACGATTACACTAGAACCGGATTAGAATTGCGACGAGGCGGGGATGGGACAATCTCCATAAGTTTTCGTGACTACTCGGTCGCCAAGTTCCGCATCTTAGAACTTGATCCAGATGCCAAAGATTTCCGCACTACTCCACACGATGAACGATGTGCAACGGGTCGGTCGAGTCATCGACTCTTTGCGTCCATGTGACGAGGTTCTTGTCATTGACCATGGTTCTACCGATGGAACTCAGAAAGCAGCCGAGGAACTCGGCGCGACTGTGAAGGCAGCTATTCCGGGTGTCGATCGTGGCGCGTACGCACTTGATGCCAGGAACGATTGGGTTTTCTGCATTTGCTCGAACGAGGCGCTTACGGAAGAGCTGGAAGCATCATTGCAGGAATGGAAGCAGCATGATCCGGGCGATAAGCCCGGGTATGCGGTTGCGGTGAGAGAAGAGTCGAACGGCACTTGGAAACATTGTGCGACTGAGATGCGGTTGGTCGACCGAACGCGCCTGAATTGGACTGGGGATCTTCCTCCGAACACGGATGGGCCGGCCGCCTTTCCTGGAGACTTAATGCGTTTTTCAAATCCGTAGGGATGCAGCGAGGCCATTTTCGCGGATTCTCATTCCCGGCGCATCCCGCAGTGCATGTACCGCTGAGATTACCATTGGTCCATTGGTGTACTTCGCCGCGCTCATAAGCGACATATAATCTGGACGAATCTAACCAGATTACACCGGGCGTGAATGTTTCTATTCTCCGCGATCGCGATTTTCTGTTTTGGGCTGGTGTTCGGAAGTTTTCTGAACGTCTGCATCCATAGAATTCCGCGGGAGCAATCCGTCGTGTGGCCCGGTTCGGCTTGCCCTACCTGCAGAGAAGAAATTCGCTTCTACGACAACGTCCCAATGTTTAGCTGGCTGGTTTTGCGAGGCCGTTGCCGTAATTGCAAAGCGCCGATCAGCCCGCGGTATTTGCTCGTAGAACTGCTTACGGGAGTTCTATTCCTGTTCTGTTTCCTGGAGTTTGGGCTGTCGCTGAGTACTTTGAAGTATTGCGTGTTCTGCTTTCTGATTGTCGGTCTCGTCTTCATCGACGCGGAATGGAAGTTGTTGCCTGATCAGTTAACCCTCACGGGCCTGGTGGTTGGCATCGCTTTCAGCATCATCGTGCCGGTGAACGACTTTCTGGCACAGATCTTGCCGACGCACATGGACATGTCTGTAGGCGGAAACTGCTGGAGGTTGGTGTCGCTCGGAGATTCGGTCCTGGGCGCAGTTGTTGGTGCATCTTTCATTTATGGAGTTGGGGAAATTTACCTTCGCGCACGCGGCGTGCAGGGCATGGGCTTTGGCGACGTGAAATTGATGGCTATGGTGGGGGCCTTCCTTGGAACACGACTAACAGTAGTCACGTTATTTGGAGCGTCGCTGGTCGGATCGCTTTTCGGTCTTACCGCTGTCTTAAACGTTTGGTGCATTCGAACGCGAAGGCGGGTCGAGCGTAACCACGAGCCCTTCGCGGTCGCCCGCCGGCGCGCATGGCATTCTGCCAGCTTGGTTTACCGCTTCTATCAGATTCCGTTTGGGGTTTTTTTAGGCAGTGTTGCCTTGATTGCTTTGTTCTTTGGGAACGCGCTGCTCCGGCGTTACTGGAGTCTGTACGGTTAAACATTGTGAGGTCGACGATGAAAAGACTTGTTGAACTGCTGTTGACGACAACCTTGTTCCTGCTGGGGATTCCGGCAATCTCGCAGTCGGTGGCGGACGTAGCCAGGAGCACGCGCGATGAGAAAAAGCCAGCGGCTACGAAGGTCTACACGAACGACGACTTGCCGTCCGTTCCAGAATCGAACATGGCGGAGCAGTCGCCGGCAGATGGAACCTCGTCCAACGGGGAAGCGGCAGCTTCGAACGCCGAAGCCGGCGACGCGGCTTCGACAACCTCGGAGAAGAGTGGCAGCAAGAACGCACCTTCGGATTCCAAAGACTGGAAGTCGGAGGTGAGTCAGCAGGAAGACAAGGTTAAGCAGCTGGAGAAGGAAATCGACTTGATGCAGCGCGAGAACAAGCTTCGTCAAGCCGCCTTTTACGGAGACGCGGGAAGCCAACTGCGCGATCAGAAGAAGTGGGCGGACGAACAGCGAGCGTATCAGACCGATCTAGAGGCCAAACAAAAGGAGCTGGACGAGGCCAAACAGAAGCTCGATGACACCCGCGAAGACGCCCGGAAAAGCGGCGTTCCATCGCGGCAGTTGGAATAATATCCAGCATTGTCTGGGGTGAAAAAGGCGCTCGCGAAGCGCCTTTTTTGCTTTCAGTTGCAGTACTTAAGTAATGCCAGAAAGGCCCAGTTTATAGGGCTTCGAGATGGTACTCGGGATAGAATTCGTTACTCAGGGCAGCCCTTGCGCGCCGCTTGGTCGCTGGCCCGCCAGTTGGGGCAGGAGTCCCTTTCGCGAGTGGGGAAGAACCGTTCGTTCAAAATCGCCTTACCGGAACGCATCCCGATTCTGTACCTGATCGTTGCGGTCCTTGTGCTTTTGAGCGTCGTCCCGATGTATTTTTATGCCCGCCAGGTGCTGGAGATTAACCGCGAGCGCCTGAAAACCAACGAAATGCTTCTGCAGAATACGATCACGCGCTCGCTGAGCGATGAGATTGCCCAGAAGATGGGCAATCTGGACGCGATGCTGGGCAACCTCGCTTCAGCAATCCAGGTGACTAGCGGTGGCGATCTGGCTGGCGGCAAGATTGGCGCACCCGAGTTGCGCGCCCTGCTGGAGAAGTTTGTCTCCTCTTCTACTGACATAGCGTATGCGACCGTCCTGAATACCGATGCCAAAGGACAGTCCGTAGGGCGCATCAATCCGGATGAGTTCCTGCAGCGAGAACTGGAGCGCGCATTTGCCGCAGCAAGAGAGGGCCGCGCCTACACCGGGCAGGTGCTCTCAGTGGATTCGGGCGACAAGCACCATACTGTGCTGCTAGTCAGCGTGCCTATCATGGCCGGGGACCGCTCGGTCGGCATGATCGGCAGTGCAGTTGATCTTCAATTTCTTTTGAATGATCTCGACCAGGTCAGTAAAGGCGGCTTACTGGCGTATGTAGTGGACCGGCAGGGACGCCTGGTTGCCGCTCTGCAGGGCCCGCACCTCGCAACCGGCCAGGATATGACGAAGATGGACATCGTGAAAAGCTTCGTCGATTCCGGTGGCCGCGCACGCTGGGTAGAGACTTACGAATTCAGCGCGAACGATGAAGGCCGCAAGACCGGTATGCTGGGCACGTATAGCCCAGTGCCTTCCCTGGAGTGGGCCGTCATCGCACAGAAACCTCAGGATGAGGCGTACCACGGTGTATACGAGATGCAGCGCACAGCTAAACTGCTCGCGCTGGCTGCGATCCTTCTGAGCTGCCTGGTTGGAATCACTGCCGCACGCTGGATTACGACGCCCCTGGAAATCTTGACCCAGAGCAGCCACGCGATTGCCCGAGGAGATTTCTCGCGGCGCGTAGACCTGAAGAGCCGTACTGAAATTGGTGAACTCGCGCAGACATTCAACTACATGTGTGAGGACCTGGAGCATCTGGTCGGCGACTTGAAGCATGCCGCCGAAGAAAACCGCGAGCTCTTCCTGGGTTCCATTCAAATGCTCGCTGGTGCAGTCGACGAAAAGGATCCATACACTCGTGGTCACTCCGATCGTGTGACGCGGTTCTCCATGCTGATTGCGAAAGAGCTTGGACTGGCGCAAGAAGAAGTGGAGAAAATCCGGATTTCGGCTCAGTTGCACGACGTAGGAAAAATCGGCATTGAAGACCGCATCCTGAAGAAACCAGGTGCGCTGACCGCCGAGGAATACGAAGTGATGAAGTCGCACACCGTGCGTGGTGCGAATATCCTTCGGCCCGTCGAGCAGTTGAAAGAAATGATTCAGGGAATCGAGTTGCACCACGAATCCCTGGATGGCAAGGGGTATCCGTATGGGCTGAAGGGCGACGACATTCCACTTCCAGCTCGCATCATCGCCGTGGCTGATACGTTCGATGCTATGACGACGAATCGTCCGTATCAGTCCGCCAAAGAACCGGAGTATGCGATTCGCATTATCCAGTCGCTGGCTCGCAGCAAGTTCGATCCGGACGTTGTGCAGGCGCTCACTCGACTGTTCGAGCGAGGTGAGATCCGTGTGAAGCGTGCGGCCGTCGCTTCCGAAGTTGATGCTACTGCGGTGCCAGTGCCGACCGATCAGGCTCAAGCAGCAACCGAAGCTGTTCCCGCCAGCTAAATCCAGCCACAAAATCTCTGCTGCTCAGTTGATACACGTCTGGCACGTGTCGCTACCTTTTCAACCCGTATAATGAAGGATTCCAAAGCTCGTGCGGATTCAACTAGCGTCACGAACTCGGGTCAGAATTTCATGATTCAGACTTTATTTGGCAGCACAGAAGAACAACCTAAAAAGCAGGGCATTTTCGAGCGCATGAAGCAGGCCGTCTCGCGAACTCGCGAGAATCTGAGCGAGCGCATCGAGGAAGTTGTTTCCCTGAATGCAGAGATCGATCGCAACACTCTGGACGACCTGGAGGCCACCCTCATTGGCGCAGATCTGGGGACCAAGACCACGGAACAGTTGCTGGCAGCACTGCGTGAAAAAGCAGATCGTAAACAGATCGGGAACATTGCGGAGCTAAAGCGTTTATTGAAGGAGGAAGTTCGAAACGTTCTGCTAAGGGCGAATGTACAGCCAGTGCAGGCGGTCGACGGCGAGCCCGAAGTAATCATGGTGGTTGGCGTCAATGGAACCGGGAAGACCACCACGATCGGCAAACTCGCGAATGTCTTCCGCGCCGATGGCAAGCATGTTCTACTGTGTGCCGCCGATACGTTCCGCGCGGCTGCCATTGAGCAACTGGAAGTCTGGGGTGATCGAACCGGTACCGAAGTGATCAAAACCAAAGCAGGAGGCGATCCCGCGGCAGTCCTCTTCGACGCGCTGCAGGCAGCGAAGGCCCGTAGCCTCGATTACGTGATTGTCGACACTGCCGGGCGCTTACACACCAAATCGAGCCTGATGACCGAACTGGAGAAGATGAGACGCACTGCGCAGCGGATCATTACCGGCGCTCCGCACGAGACATTGCTGGTGGTCGATGCAACCACGGGGCAGAATGGCCTGCAGCAAGCGAAGCTGTTTACCGAGTCGGCAGGAGTTACAGGAATTGTGCTCACCAAACTCGATGGCACCGCCAAGGGCGGAATCGTAGTTGCGATCTCCAACGAATTGGGCCTGCCGGTTCGATATGTTGGCGTGGGAGAAAAGGCCGGCGACTTATTACCGTTCGATGCGGGAGCGTTTGTAGATTCGCTGTTCGAATAGAGAATCACTGCCGATCAGAAATTGTGCAGCCATACTTCTGATCGTGTTGTAACTCGCCATCCTGGCGAGACATTCATCTAAAATGGAAATAACACTTCAGGACGAAAAGTTCATGCGGCGAGCTCTCGATCTGGCGCGCGAAGGCATCGGGCTGACCTCGCCAAATCCCGCGGTGGGAGCGGTAATCGTAGATGCCAAGGGGCAGGTCGCCGGCAGCGATTTTCACACCTACGCGGGCGTGAAACACGCAGAAGTGCTGGCCATCGAGCAGGCTGGGGAACGCTCCCGCGGCGCGACGCTTTATCTCAATCTGGAGCCGTGCTCCCACCACGGCCGAACGGGGCCATGCGCCGAGGCGGTGATTGCCGCCGGTATACGGCGCGTGTTTGCGTCCATTCAGGACCCGAACCCGGAAGTGAGTGGACGCGGGTTCCAAAGATTACGTGAGGCGGGCATCGACGTTCATGTCGGCCTGGAGGCCGAGAAAGCAAAACAGCTTAACGAAGCATTTGCGAAATATGTCCGCACCAAGCTGCCGCTGGTCATCTTAAAAGCGGGCATGACGCTGGACGGAAAAATCGCCCCGCCACCGGAAGAAAATGCAGTGAGCGCACCGGGAGCAGGTGGGTCGAGTGGCGGCTGGATCACCAGCGAAGAAGCGCGAACGCACGTGCAACAGCTTCGCCATGCCAGCGATGCCATTATGGTAGGTGTGGGCACGGTCCTGGCGGATGATCCGTTGCTAACGGACAGGACCGGGCTACCACGACGACGTCGACTGCTGCGCGTCATCCTCGATTCACGCTTACGTTTGCCATTGGAGTCGAAGGTCGCGCAATCGGCCGCCGACCACGAGGATGTGCTGGTTTTCTGTTCCTTTCCCGACGAAAAGCGGAAGGCCGAATTACAAGCGCACGGCATTCGCGTGGAGCAGGTTCCCTTGGCTTGGCCGGACGGGCGTCCTGATATGCATCGTGCCATGAAACGGCTCGGCGACTTGGCGATCACAAGCGTGCTGGTTGAAGGCGGCGCCATGGTGAATTGGGCTGTACTCGAGGGCAGACTGGTTGACAAAGTTTTCCTATACTATGCGCCGAAGATTCTTGCCGGCACCGGTTCCGTCCCGTTTGCCGGAGGACGTGGCTTCAGCAACATGCAGGAGGCCGCTTACGTGAAGCGCTTCCGTTTGCATCGCTTCGGCGAAGATTTTGCAGTCGAAGGGTATCTGCGCGATCCCTACGGAGAAGAGTGAGGCGATCATGTTTACAGGAATCATAGAAGAAGTTGGCAAAGTCTTAAGAATTCAGCGGGTCGACGGCAAGCGGCGCATGACCGTGGCCGCGAAGAATCTGACGCGCGAACTCAAGGTGGGAGACAGCATCGCCGTGAGTGGTGTATGCCTGACAGCGGTGGAGACCGCGCCTGACTATTTCGGCGCCGACCTGGCAGAAGAAACCTGGGTGCGAACGTCCTTTTCACGCATTACCGAAGGCGCGCTTGTCAATCTGGAACTGCCCATGAAAGTCGACGGACGTCTTGGCGGACACATGGTTCAGGGGCACGTGGACGGCACGGGCAAGTTCCTGGGATTGGAAAAGATTCCCGGTGCCGATGATTTTTGGCTGCACATCGAAATACCCGAGGATCTCGAACGCTACGTGGTCTTCAAAGGATCAATTGCCATCGAAGGTATCAGCCTGACAGTGGCCAAAGTAGAAGGTAATCAGGTCACGATAGCCATCATTCCTCACACCTGCGAGATGACAAACCTGCAGTCGCTAAAGCCAGGAGATCCTATCAACCTGGAGACCGACATCATCGCGAAATACGTAGAGAAGATGGTTGGCGGAGAGAGAGCAGAAGGCGCAATTTTGCTGGAGAGATTGGTCGCGCAAGGATTCTAGAAATTGGTAATCGGGCGATCTGCAAATGGTAATTGACTGGAGTGCACGGCAGGGTTGGTAAGCACAGCGACGGTTTCACATACCCGCAACCGGCCACTCTGCGGGCGGTTCGGCGCCCTTACGAAACTGTTCGATATTAGCGCTATCGAGTTCCAAAAACTCGCGAACGATCTGCTCGTCGCTCCGGTTCATTTCATCTGGTGTGCCGTAGAAAACCACTTTCGCTTCGTGCAGGAAAATCACACGGTCTGCAACCTTCTGGGCAAGCTTCATGTCGTGGGTTACCACCACGCTGGTTAGTTTCAACTGATATTTAAGCTTCTTGATCAGATCCCCGAGAAGTTGGGCCATGAGGGGATCGACGTTTGTTGTGGGCTCGTCATAGAGCACTGCCTCGGGTTGGGCAGCTAAAGCGCGCGCAATGGCTACTGAGCGTTTCATGCCGGTTGAGAGATCTGCGGGTAAGGACTCGCGCATGCTTTTCACCCCCACCATGTCGAGCAAGCCATCCACAATTTGGTAAATCTGCGCCTCGTCCAGGTCGCCGCGTTCACGTAATGGGAAAGCAACGTTCTCGCCGACTGTAAGCGAATCGAACAGCGCGCCGTTCTGGAATACCATGGTGACCTTTTTCCGAATGCGCTCAAGATCTCCTTCTTTGTAGTCGGTGATGTCTTCGTAGGCAACGATTACGCGCCCGGAGTCGGGCTTGAGGAATCCCATGATGTGATGCAAAGAAACTGATTTGCCTACGCCGCTACGGCCGAGGATTGCGACGGTTTCCCCGGGCATCACAACGAAACTGACGTCTTCGAGCACGACACGATCGCCGAATGCTTTATGAACATGCTTGAACTCGATGTAGGGATTCTGTTGCGGATCACTCATATGCGTAACCGCTGCTGTGCCCTTTCCCAGTCCTCGGGTGTATTCAGATTATCGAAGATTTCCTTGCCGAATCCCAGTTTTCGCAATTCCTCGTCATCGATGATGCACGCCGGAACTCGTGAAAACAGTGGATCGATCTTGTACTCCCCCTTGCGAAGTGCAGTTTCAGCTACGAGGCCAAAGTCACGCCTGTACACGGCGCAGAGTGGCTGATATCCGGAGCGAAGGCGAGGATAGGTGACCATTGCAGTTTCGGTTTGCGCACGTGCCAAGAGATGCCTAACGAAGAGTGCGGGAATGAAAGGCGTGTCGACAGAAAGAATGAAGTTGAGTTCGGCCGAGGTGGTGGCCAAGGCAGCATCAATGCCGGCTAGAGGTCCACAACCGGGAAACCGGTCGGGAATCGCCTGGAGTACTGTTTCTTCGCGAACGGCACCCAGGAGACGTACATCCTGACTTGCGGCTTTGGCGGTATGTATCGCGCGTTCCAGCAGCGATAGTCCGCCCAGCACCAGGCGCGATTTATCCTGGCCCATGCGGCTGCTGTTGCCGCCCACCAGGACAAAAGCTGCCGTCGAAAGCATGCTGCAAGTTTACAGGTCTGACAGGCGATGCATAAACAACGCCCTCACCAGCTGATGCGGCGAAATCGGCGTGCTCGACACGGAGTGGCTTAATCCGCGCCCCTTCAATGCAAGTGTTGAAACAAACTCTAATTACTTTTTTCGGGTGGAGCCCAGAGGATTTCCATTCCGACAATGCGACCCGCTAGATCCAGGTCCAGGTTTGCCGCGGCGCGAATCACCGCATCGCCATTTTGACCCGGCACGTCGATGAACACTCGCGGTGCTACATAATTTACGCCTTCGTGAATCGAGAGAAACGTCAGGGCGTGTTCGCTGCGGCACGCCTTGGGTAGTTCAAAGGTGAAGTCGGCAAGATCGCCGTTTTCATTGACCGAGACGGCAGTCTCGACAGGCATGCGCTGGTGGACAATGCCGCCGCCGTCTTCTTCCATCATGTAGGGCTTGAAATAAACGTAGTACTGGAAGCCAACGGACGGATCGAAGTCACTGCGTTCTACTTGGATTGGCATGTAAGATCGAGTCAAAATAATAGCCTCACATCGAATGGCCGCCTGTTTTACCACAATGGACGCCCCGAGTCATGAAAATTTCATCGATTTGCAGAATAGGAAAACCACGCTGAATTCCCGATTTGTAACCGCGTCAAAACGCTGGTTTTCGGGTTTAAATAACCAGGCAGGAGAGTTGCTCGTTTTACGGGCGGTCAACAAAACGAAAGACTTAGGTCTAATTGCTGATCGCCCAAACGGTTCTAATCCTGTATATAGAGAAGGGATCCGGCGAAAATGACGGATGCTGGGGGTGTGAAGATCATGAGTACCAAGGGAATTTATGGAACACAGCTGCTTCTGCTGAGCCTGGTGCTTTCGCTGGGGTTGGTCGTCGCCTGCAATAAGGCCCCAAATGACGCCAAGCTGACCTCGGATGTCCAGAACCAAATCCAGGCGGATTCCAGCATCACCAGCAAGCAACAGATCGCCGTCCAGTCGAATAACGGCGTGGTAACGCTGTCGGGCACGGTTGCCTCCGACGCGGAACGCAGTCTGGCGGCCATCGATGCGTCCAAGGTGAATGGCGTGAAGACTGTCGTAAACAACCTGCAGACGGCTCCGCCGGCCGTCGCGGAAACCCCGGCACCGGCCCTGGAAGAACAGACACCACCTCCTGCTCCCGAAAAGAAGGAGCGCAGGCATTCAAAGCCAAGTGCTGAGCGGCGGCATCCAAAAGATCAACAGGCCGCTCCTCCGATGCCGGTGGTAGCGGATAATCAACCTCCTGCTCAACAGCAGCAGACTGCGCCTCCGCCGCCACCTACACCGCCTCCGGTCCAGAAGGTCACAATCCCGGACGGAACTCAGCTCTCGATACGGCTGGTAGAAGCGCTGGATTCGGGACGCAATCATGCTGGCGATGTTTTTCACGGATCGCTTTCGCAGCCGATTGTGGTGGACGGCAAAGTCGTGATTCCGGCCGATTCCGACGTCACGGGCCAGGTAACCGACGCGAAAGATGCTGGCCATTTCTCAGGCAATTCGTCTCTCGCTCTGAAACTTACGACTCTGACTGTGAACGGCAAGACGTACCAGATCGCGACCGATTCATTGCAGAAGCAGGGCAAAGGGCGTGGCAAGAACACCGCTGAGAAGGTGGGCGGTGGTGCTGCTATCGGTGCACTGATTGGTGGCCTCATCGGTGGCGGCAAAGGTGCTGCGATCGGCGCAGGCGTTGGTGCGGGCGGTGGCACCGCAGCTCAGGCTGCGACTCACGGAGAACAGGTGAAGTATCCTTCCGAGTCGATCCTGAACTTCAGGCTCGCGGAATCGCTGACAGTCACGCCTGTGAAGATTCACAAGCGAAATGTCGATACGAATAGCAACCTGGACATGAGCAACAGCGACACGCCGCCAACGTTAGAGCGGCACGAGTAAGCTGAAAAAGTGATAGTGACGCGCTAATTGTAAAGCCCGCTCTTCTCGAACGGGCTTTTCTCTTGTCTGCTGGGCGGACAGCGGCTCAGTCCACCTACGATGAATAAAGCCCGACCTCACTCGTCCCGCGCCGGGTCATCAGCTCGCGAATTGCTTCCTGCGGTGCCTTGCCTTCATGCAAGATGGCGTACATCTGCGCGGTAATCGGCATTTCGACTTTGTGCTTATGCGCCAACCCTACTGCCGCATTTGTCGTCAGCACGCCTTCGGCGACCATGCCGTGCATTCCGGCGATGATCTCATCGAGTTTGCGTCCCTTACCTAGTTCCACGCCAACACTCCGGTTTCGCGAAAGCCCGCCAGTGCAGGTAAGCACCAGATCGCCAATCCCGGCAAGTCCGGCCATAGTTTCGGCGCGGCCACCGCAAGCGATAATCAGTCGAGTAATTTCAGCCAGGCCTCGTGTAATCAGGGCAGCAATCGTATTGTGACCCAGGCCCAGGCCGTCGCAAACGCCAGCCGCGATGGCGATGACATTCTTCAGTGCGCCACCGAGTTCCACGCCTGCAATGTCGGTATTGGTGTAGACGCGAAAACTGGGATCGCTGAACTCGCGTTGGACAAGGCACGCGAGCTCGGAGTCAGTAGAGGCGATCGTGACGGCTGTCGGATCGCCGCGTGCGACTTCCTTTGCGAAGGAAGGTCCGCTGAGAGCGCCAATGCGAGGCGCAGCTGTGCCAAGGTTGGACAGAACTTCGGCTATCACCTGTGACATGCGCAAGAGCGTCTCGTTCTCGACGCCCTTGGTGGCGCTGACGAAAATGGTTTCCGGGCGCAGATACGGCGTCATCTGCTGAAACAGGCGGCGGGTATGGTGGGAGGGCATCACGCTTACCACAATCTTTGCGTTGCGGAGCGCCTCTTCGAGACTGTTCGTTACCGCTACTGCCAAAGGAATAGGCGTGTTTGGCAGAAAGAGCTGATTGACACCGTGCTGCGAAATCGATTCGCAAACTTCCCGTTCGTAAGCCCACAGCGAGACGCGGTGCGTATTTTTGCGCCCCAGCACGATTGCCAGTGCCGTTCCCCAGGCTCCCGCGCCGATAACGGCAATCTCGCTCATGCGCTCGCGCCTTTCTTGCCGCCAAAACGGTTCTCGGACCCCGCGAGGAGACGCCGAATGTTCTGGTAGTGCTTGGCGATAATAAGGACGGAACCGGTGCAAATTGTGCCGAAGACCAATGGATTGTTGGTGCCGCGGTAGAGAACCCATGCGCAGATTGGGAATGCGGCGGTCGCAATGATGGATCCCAGCGATACATAACGAGAGATCGCAACAATGGCGATAAAGAGCAATAGAACAACTCCAACTGCTTTTGGCGCGATGGAGAGGAAGGAACCCACACCTGTCGCTACACCTTTACCTCCCTTAAATCGCAGCCAGATGGGAAAAATATGGCCGATGATAGCGAACACAGCGGCAACTGCTCCGACCATGTACGCCCGTTCGATGTAATGCTGGATTGTATCGGCATCGGTCAACAAAACCGGCCCGCGACCGAAGAAGTGCGCGACGATCGAGTAAGAGGCAACGACAGCAAGATAGCCCTTTCCGGCATCGAGGATTAAGGTAGCGATTCCAAGCCCTTTTGAGCCCGACCGCATCACATTGGTTGCGCCGATATTGCCGCTGCCGGTTGCGCGAACGTCCTCTCCGCGAAACACGCGAACGAGAATGTAGCCGAAAGGTATCGATCCAAGCAGATATGAAACGAGTGCGACGGTGAAGTAGATCAGCATGAGTTCTGAACCTCCCGGCTGGCCATGCGGGCGGGACGCCCACAGAACAGCCGACGAGACGCCGGCGCTACTTAAGCAGCGCAAATCGCTGCAGCTTCGTGTACTGCGCGCCGCCGGGCGACAACTTGCTTTCGTATAAAAAAAATTCCTGCGCCGTCATTGTACCGAACTCAGGGAAAGGTAAGTCCTGCAACTTCTCGGCAAGCTGTTTCAGTTTCGGATTCGCATGCTCTCCACGTTTTGGGTTGGGCGAACCCGAGCCTCCGCGAGCCAGTGTGAGATGCGGACGATATTCGTGTTCTTCCCGAGCAATACCGAGCGAGGCGCAAGCCGCATCCACAGCTTTGGCGAGGGCAGGCAGCGCGGGATCATGTTCCATGCCGGCCCAGAACACTCGTGGAAATCTTGCATTGGGAAAAAATCCGCTACCGCGAAAGGCAACTGTGACCGATTGGCTCTTTAGTGTACTGAGGGTTTGCTTCAGCCGATCTGCATCTTCGGCAGACTTTTCTCCGATAAACTTCAGAGTGATGTGATACGACGCTGGCTTGACCCAGTTTGCGTCCGGCGCAAACCGCTGTATTCCGTCCACAAAGCGGGTGATGCGGTCGCGAATTTCAGTCGGAATGTCAAGCGCAATAAATAAGCGCACAATTTGCCTATTTGGCGTTGCAAGTAGCTGGTAGCCTTACGCGCGTTCTGAAGTAAGCCACTGGCGACTTTCTACGACAACACTTTAACTGTTGATCAGTTTTCGGCGAAGCATGTCCAGTGCCTGCTGTGTTGCGAACCGGCGAATGCGTTCCCGATCGCCGGGAAAGCGCCGTTCCACCACTTCGGTTCCGAGCTCATCGGAGACGGCGTGGTAAACCAGCCCAACCGGCTTTTCCGGGGTTCCTCCCGTCGGACCCGCGACACCCGTGATCGCAAGTCCGTAGGTCGCCTGACATTCTTCCCTGACACCCACCGCCAGCGCTTCGGCCACTTCTTTACTCACTGCACCGTGTTGTTCGATGAGGGGCGGCGGAACATTTGCAAACAATGTTTTCAGTTCGTTCGAGTAGACGATGGCACCGCCTAAGAAATACCGCGAGCTGCCACTGAATTGCGTCAGACGGCTGCCGAGCATTCCTCCCGTACACGACTCAGCGACGGCTAAAGTCGAGTTCTTTAACTGGAGCAGGAGTCCAACGACATCCTCTAGAGGCTCGCCTCGCGAATAGACATAATCCCCAAGCTCATCTTCAATTTTCGCTGCGAGCTCTTCTACTCGAGATTCGGCGATTTCCTTCGTATCCGCTCGAGCTCTCATGTGGAGTTGAATTTCACCCCCGGTCGCAAGGATGGTGGTATCGACTCCTTCGGCCGCCTTATAGATCGGTGAGACGCGCGCGTCACATTCGGATTCCGCCATCATGGCGATACGCAGTTGCCGTCGCGCCAGGAACATTTCCGGAACGTGTTTGCGCAGACGCGGCAAGCATTGCTCTTCGAAGATCGGTTTCAGCTCGTATGGAGGCCCCGGCAGAAGCATGATGTAACGTTGCCGGTTCTCGTATTCGGCTTCCAGCCACTGGCCGGGAGCCGTCCCAAAATTGTTTTTGAGAATTACGGCGTCTTCTATGACTTCAGCCTGTTTCTCATTGTTCGGAGACATGCGCCTGCGTCGCTCGGCAAACATCTTGTACAGTGCCGCGATGAGTTCGGGATCGCGATTCAACTCGCGGCCAAGAGCTTCTGCAACGCATTCGCGCGTCAGGTCGTCTTCGGTAGGGCCGAGTCCGCCCATAAAGACGACGATTTCGGCGCGGCCGAGTGCTGTCTGTGCCGCCTGCGTGAGATTGCGCCGGTTGTCACCGACAAGGGTCTTGAACGCGACTTCGATCCCGATCTCGTTCAATTTTTCGGTAAGGAAAAGAGAATTCGTGTCCTGGAAATACGGGGTAAGAAGTTCGGAGCCGATCGCAACGATCTCAGCGTTCACATCGGAAGTTTAAACGACGGGAGAAGAGGAAGAAAGCAGAGCAAGGTCTATTCGAAGATCTAAAGGTACGGCGCCCCATACCGTACCCGAAATGCATTCTGCGCTCCCCAGATGCAATCCTTAGCTGCCAGAGCTGCGAGCGGCGTTCGCGCCCGAATTTGACGAGAGCACCAGGTCTGTATTCTTGAACTGAATTTGATCCAGAACATTCTGGCCATTAGCGGCTTGATGTGTCACAACCGCTGGTGTCGAATAGGTTATTTTCGGCGTTACCATTTTGGCCGGAATTTCAGCAAGAGTTTTGTGTCCCTTCAGAATCGAGACTTGAACGCTCGGTCCGTTCCCTTGCCACTCCACTTTGTAATATCCGGGCTTCAACTGCGTTCCGTTCACTTCGACGGCGGTTGGTATTTGCAGCTTTTCACTGTTCTTTTCGGCGGCAACCGCGAATACCGGTAGCACCAGCGCGATTGCAAGCAAACTCAATACGAACTTAAATCGGAAAATCATTGGGCTTCTCCTACGGAGCAAAGATGCATGTCATTGCTCTAAGGAAAAGGATGTCAACATCGGTAAAACAGATGCACTTTGTGACCAGACGAGAATTGCGCGTGACCATAATTTATGCTGGTCAGCGCAACTATTTCGTATTGCGAGTGTTTTACAACTCGGGAGTAGCGAGCACTTTGCCTTGCACGTCCCAGGCAAGGCGGAAGACGGCATTGTTCGTCGCGAGAATTGCGGCGCGTCCCGAAGCAAAAGCAATTCCAACCAGATTCTGTCCCGCAACAACAAGCTTCGCCTGTTTATCTGGAGTAATCCGCACAATTCCGCGCTTCCCATTCAGGGAGGCAGCGAGGTACAAATTGCCTTCTTCGTCGAACGCAATTCCCTGCGGGCGGCCGAGGCCTCGGTAGAACACTTCCGCTTCACCGTTGGGCTGGATGCGATACACGGCGTCGTAGCTGGAGGTAGTGGGGCCAGTCACGTACAAATCGCCACTCGGGGAGAATGCCAGATGGTAGGCTGAAACGCTTGGATCGAGGGTGGCGAATACGAAGATCTGCGGCGGGCGCTCTCTGCCGATTTTGAAAATCGTTCCGCTACGATCGCCGACGTACAAATTTTCTTCTCTATCGAATGCTATGCCCGTAGCGATCCCCATTCCCTCCGCATAGGCACTCATGGTTCCATTTCTGGCCACGCGATATACCGCTCCGTCATTCCGAGAAGAGACATACATCTGACCTTCGCGGTCGAAGGCGATGGAGGTCGCGTTCGTCATCTCGGTGAGGAACGGTTTTACGGTGTAGTTGGTGTCGATCTTGTAAATGGAGACGGGAACCTTCTGGCCGCGAGAGCCCGAAAAGGTGACATAAATATTTCCTTCGGAATCCAGCGCGGGGTTCGTGACGGGATGCAGGTTTTCGGCGATATTCACCGCAATCCGGATTTCTTCGGCGTTGCTGGCGCCAGCTTGAGTCGAGATGGTTACTGGACCGGAGGCGGCTGTCTCGGGAACGCGTGCGATGACAAAGTCGCTGGTGCTTACTACTACGGAGCCGGCCAGTTCTCCAAAGCGCACCTCGGGACGCTGCAAGTCGAGCCGGTTTAGAGCCGATCCGACGATCCGTACTTCGCCACCGGGCAGAGCGGCCGTGGGCTCCAGCGCCTGGATGTGCGGCAGTCCGTTAACGTTCTTCTTCCCCACCGAGCGATTTGCCGGGCCCATAGTTCCAGGTTACTTGAGAATGCCGAAATGCAGTAGAAGCTGCATCACTGCCAGGGCGTACAGCCCCGCACCCACGTCGTCCACCACGATGCCCGTCCCTTCAGGCAGCTTTTCCAAACGCCTGATTGGGAATGGCTTCGTGATGTCGAGCGCCCTAAAAAGTATAAGACCCGCCAACATGCATTGCCAGTTCAACGAAGCGCCGACAAAAGTCAGTAATTGGCCGGCGGTTTCGTCGATCACCACAATTCCGGGATCTTTCTTTCCTACGGCGCGTGCGATACGCGTGGCAGCAGGAATGCCAACCACAGTCACGAGCGCCGCCAGTGCCAGGTTCACTGGAATCTGCACGCGGACGGGCAGGCTTCGGCCCAGAGCAAACCAAATCAGAGTTGTTGCAAGGGAAGCCCAGGTGCCGGGGCCGGGTTTTAGAAGTCCAGTTCCGAAGAATGTTCCTACAATCCAAGCCCATGCAGGGGCTGGGGTGATCCTTTGCGAACCGGACTCAGTGATTTCGGCGGCGCTCATTCTGGTGTCGGTAAGCAGTTGTACCAGAACCAGAACCTTCCGGTCGAACTCGCGGGGAAGGGGATGGGGTAAAGTCCACGCCCTCGGGATCGTTCACCGAAGTTGAAATCACATAACCACCGCTGGCCCAGCGTCCCAAATCAATCAGCCGGCAACGATCACTGCAAAACGGAAACTCAGGATCGGATCGCAGAACAATCTTCCGGCATGTGGGACAGCGCAGACTTAACACACGTTTCGCCATGACGCGCCTTCTAAATATTTGGATGCTGCTGATGGAACCGAGGTGCGGGAAGATTAGAGCAATCGAGCCACCAAGTCATAATCGTGCGCCTCGGTGATCTCGCAACGATAGAAGTTTCCTGGCTGCGGGTCCGTAACTCCGGCAAAATCGCTGACATACACGGTGCCATCGATCTCGGGAGCGTGCATCTCGGTTCGTCCCTCCCAAAGTAGATCGCTTTCGGAGGAGGGTCCGGCGAGAAGAAGGTCGAACTCACGTCCAACCAGGGCCTTCTTACGCTTGCGGCTGATCCTTTGCTGAATTTGCATGAGCTTCTTGCGGCGACGTTCGATTTCGCGCCGAGGCAGCTTTTCATCCAAGGTATAAGCCCCTGCGCCTTCCTGGTCGGAGTAGGCGAAGGCTCCCATCCAGTCAAGTTGGGCTTGTTGAACAAACTCGCAGAGCTGTTCGAAGTCCTGCTCGGTTTCCCCCGGAAATCCGACAATGAACGAACTTCGGAGCGTGACATTTGGAATCGTGTTGCGAATTTTTTCAATGGACTTCAAGAAGATTTCCGCGCCGGCGCCGCGCTTCATCCGTTTCAGGACAGCAGGGGATGCGTGCTGTAATGGAACGTCTATGTATGAGCAAAGCTTTTCGTTCTGCGCGATGGTATCCAGCAGCCGGCCAGTAATCTTATTGGGATAGGCGTACAGGAAGCGTACCCACTGTAGATCCTCAATCTGCGCCAGTTTCTCCAGCAGAAGGGCAAGGCCGTTTTTCAGATTCAAATCTTCGCCGTAGCAGGTCGTGTCCTGGCCTATGAGCGTGATTTCGCGAACACCCCTTTGCGCCAGGTGCTCGGCCTCAGCAATTACAGATTCGAACCGGCGCGAGCGGAATTTCCCGCGCAGCTGCGGAATGATGCAAAAGCTACAGGGATGATCGCAGCCTTCCGCGATCTTGATATAGGCCGAATACTTCGGAGTGGCTAAGACACGCGGCGTTTCTTCGTCGTAGAGGTAGTTTGGCAGATCGGCGACGGCGCCTTCCCAGTTCTCACGAGAGAAACGTCCCGCGGCTTCGCGCAAATCGCCTTCTGGGCGGCTGGTCAGGATATTGAAGGGAGAAGCGCCATTCGGTCGAGGCTTCGCCTGAATCCCAGCGGCTTGCAGGATGTTCTCCAACTCACCGGTTCCCACGACAGCGTCGACTTCGGGAATGTCCTTTTGAATATCGCTACGGAATCGTTCCACCAGGCACCCGGCCACGATCAGCTTTTTCGCAGTGCCTGCCGTCTTGTGCTGGGCCATTTCCAGGATGGCGTTCACCGATTCCTGTTGTGCACTTTCGATAAACGAGCAGGTGTTGACGACGATAATGTCTGCGCCTTCCGCTGTTGGGACAAGTTCGGCGCCAGCGCGAGTCAAAAAACCCATCATGACCTCGCTATCGACGAGGTTCTTGGGACAGCCCAGGCTGACAAATCCGACCTTGGTCTTTTTCTGTGCCTGAGTTTTGCTCTGGGGTACCTCAGTGAGTTTCAAATCGGACATGCGGTTTGTTTATTTTATCAGGTACAGCCTAGTCGGCATTGATTTCGGTATCCGGCACTCCTAGCATCGCAAGCATGTGGAAGCCGTCCAAAATCGATGGTGCCGGACTGATCGTCTTGGCCGTTGCATTGATTTTCGGCACAACGTTACTTCCAGCCTACCGTTCCCGATGGCGTGAATTTAGGGCCGGTGACAAGACTTTCGCATTCTAATGCCGGACAAACCAAAGGCCGAGCGGACTCAATTCGAATTTGCCGGCATGAAGGTGGAGTCGCAAACTTTCTCTGCATGGGGTGAAACCGGCCTCTACACTGTCGGTTACTCTGAGTTTCCAAAAACGTCTCCCGGCAGAGGCTGTCGAAAAGCTACTTGACACTTCCAGCGGCCTTGCGCAGGACGACTAGAAAGTTGTGTCCACTGAAAAGCTGTAGAAACATGGATTTTCAGGTCGGCAGCGTAGAGCCATCCTCCATAATGGTTTTCAAGCTCATCAGAGAACGTATCTTGTAAATTGCCGCTCGTATCAATTGTTAGCGGTGCAGGGCAAAGGTCCCGACGATGTAAGCGTTGCGAAGTTTCTTGATTCTTTTGACTTCACCCCAATCCAATGAACCGGACCTGTACTTTAGAGCGGCGATAACCAGATCCCGCAAGCACATCCCCCAGTAAGCCGTGCTATAACTCCGGTCATGCCGACGCGCCAAAAGGCGATACGCCTGTTTCAATTCTCGGGGATAACCGTATACCTGCATTGGTCATGGTTCCTGATTGCGATTTTCGAGATCAATGGCCGCAACTCCAGCTACACGTCCTTCTACTGGAATGTTCTCGAGTACCTGGCTCTTTTCGTGATCGTGATGCTACATGAGTTCGGTCACGCACTGGCATGTCGGCAAACCGGGGGGACGGCAAACCAGATTGTTTTATGGCCGCTCGGCGGTGTCGCTTATGTCGATCCGCCCCCGCGGCCGGGTGCAGTGCTTTGGAGCATTGTCGCTGGACCACTGGTAAACGTAGTGCTTGCCCCTCTTCTTTATGCGGTCGCGTTTCTCGGCAAATCGACTGGCTGGTGGCTGCTATTTCCGAACCTGCACGAGTTGTTGCGAGCCGTCTTCTGGATTGACCTCGTGCTGCTAGGATTCAACATCCTGCCCATTTACCCTCTCGATGGCGGAAAGATTCTTTGGTCTTTGCTGTGGTTTGTTCTTGGCCGCGCCCGCAGCCTTATGGTTGCAACACTCCTTGGCTTCGTCGGCGTCGCCGGTTTTGTACTCCTGGCGATCTACATCCGTTCGGTCTGGTTCGGCATTCTCGCCGGCTATCTGCTGATCAATTGCTGGGGAGGCCTGCAACACGCTCGCGCACTGGTGAAGATGGCGAAACTACCGCGCCGGCACGAGTTCGGTTGTCCACGTTGCCAGCAGTCACCACCAGCAGGCGAGTACTGGAAATGCGGCAAATGCGGACAGGCATTCGATACGTTCGCCACCAATGCGGCGTGCCCGTATTGTTCAACCCAATTCCCGGTGACGCGATGTCTCGATTGCGGCGGACTAAGTCCGATGAGCGAATGGGCTGCACAAAGGTATGCAGTGGCGATGCCGTCGCAGAGTTGATCCGGTCTGCTACTTTGCAAACTCATATCCCTGCTTTAGCTCGCACCGATACGATTTCGTCTGATCCTTTGCCACAGAAACCTTGCAGTTGGCCCAACTGAGGCAGAGATCTGGGCCAATCGGAAACACGACGGGCTCTTTGTTTACGTTGGCTTCGATACTCAAGCCATCCGCCTCCGGAGGCAGGTTAAAGTTCAGAGCCCGGCCGAAAATTACCGGATAGAGATCCAGATTCACGTCGCTGACCATGGGGTGGACCACTTCGGCTTCCACCAGGAACGTGGTCGTGTCGGACCAGCCAATAGCAGAAACCGTCATTTTGCGCCCGTCATCGGAGAGGCTGTTGGACAGTATGCGCGTAAAGGCGCACGGGCCGGAGATGCAAGACACTCTCGCATTATGGAACCTGTTACCAACTCCGGCATCGAGGGTTATTCCGCCTACAGCCGCTTTCCACTTACTGCCGGGAGAGCACGGGACCTGCCCGTTACAGGGCACGTTGCCCTTGTTCACCACCTGAAAAGTTCGCACAGCGCTGCCGGTATTGTCTTCCGTGGTTGTCTGGATTGAATATCTCACCACGATGTTCGAAATCTCCGTCAGCGGACCTTTGGGAGTTTCGGGCGTAGGCTCGTGAAGTGGCGTTAAATGACCAATCACGATCTGGCCGTCCGCTTTTTCCTGCAATTCTGCAGGCTTGTAGTCCGGATGACGGAAGTAGAAGGTGATCGGGGCACCCTTCTTCACGCCCGGTTCAATGCTGATCCGGAAGAATCCCAATTCGTTCGACTTCGTCTCACCAAACGAACTGCCGCTGACGGCGGTAATCGTTACATCAGCGATTGGCTGCTGTTTCTGCGGATCGGGATCATTTTTCAGTACCGAACCGTCCATCGAGACGGGCGGCAACAACTCGGGTTTCCGCGAATGGAGCTTCAGAAACACCGCTCCGGCTATACCAAGGGCGAGTACCAGCGCAGACGCCCAGATCGCCAGCTTCTTTCCGAGCGACCAACGGACCACTTTCGGACTTTCAACATCGGTTTTCAAACTTCCACACTATCGTCGAAACGGGCCGAAAATCAAGGCGCGACGTCCTTCACTGAACGCCCAATCCGATTTAGATTTACATCAGGGAGCTTTATCGAGTGAGCCATCATAAGCTTTCGCGCCGCGAAATGATCAAGCTGCTTTCGGGCGCGAGTTGTGCGATCGGGCTTGGGGGTCCAAAAATGTTTGCACAAGGCTCCAGCGGCCAGCCGAATGTCTGTGGCGCGCCCGCTCCGACTGTAACAGCACTGACCCCTGACGACGATCCATTGCTCGATGAAATCGAAAAGGCGACATTTCAATACTTCCTGGATCAAGCCAATCCGCAAACTGGTCTGGTGAAAGATCGGGCAAACGTTCGGGCGGCCGAAACCAATAACATTGCCAGCATCGCGGCCACTGGTTTCGGACTGACAGCGCTCTGCATTGGCAGCCAGCGCGGATACATTTCTCTGCCTGACGCCCGCACACGTGTGCAGGCCGCGTTGCGTTTCCTTTGGAAGAAGGTTCCGAATCATCGCGGTTTCTTTTACCACTTCGCCGACATCAACACTGGAGAGCGCCAATGGGACTCCGAAGTCTCCTCTGTCGATACGGCGATCCTGCTTTGTGGCGTTCTCTCCTGCCACGAACATTTCTTGAACACCGAGATTCGCGCACTCTCTCGCGAGATCTTCAACCGCGTCGAGTGGACATGGCTTTCAGAGGATACGCCTCTTCTCCCGCACGGCTGGTTGCCGGAAATCGGTTTCCTTCCGTACCGCTGGGACTACTACAGCGAACTGATGATGATGTACTTGCTGGGTCTGGGCTCCTCGGTCTATCCGTTGCCCACTGAGACATGGAAGGCGTGGAAACGAAGAACCTTTGAGTACGACGGCCTGCGTTACATCGGATCGTTTGCACCCTTGTTTGTGCATCAGTATTCGCAGGCGTGGTTCGATTTTCGCGGTAAGCGCGACGCGTACGCCGATTATTTTCAGAATTCCGTGATTGCGACTGATGTCCATCGTCGTTTCTGCCTGGAGTTGTCGAAAGAATTTTCGGACTACAGTGACGACCTCTGGGGGATCACCTCCTCGGATTCTCAGAATGGATACGTCGCTTGGGGAGGTCCGCCGCAGATGGGGCCGATTGACGGGACTGTAGTTCCGAGCGCATCGGCTGGTTCGTTGCCTTTTCTCACTCAGCCCGTGATGCGGGTGTTGCGCACAATCCGCACGAAGTACCCGGGGGCCTGGTGCCAGTACGGATTTGTGGATGCGTTCAACCCACTGAAAAACTGGTATGACAACTACGCTGTTGGAATCGATACGGGGATCACACTTCTGATGGCCGAGAACGTCCGCACCGGATTTGTCTGGAAGACGTTCATGCAGAACAAGGAAGCGCAGCGCGGCATGCAACGCGCAGGGTTCGCACCCTACTCAAGCCCTACACCGGCCCCTAGTCCGCAGAAGGTGGCTGGCTGAATCGAACAACACGAAGGTAATAGGATCCGCAGAATTGCTCACCAAACGGATAGTGCCGACTATCCGTTCAGATAGGCGAGTTGCATGAATTGTCGTTCGAGCGCCAGCTAATGGCAACGATCGGGTGCGTTTTGCCGTCCATTTCCAGCCTCTTTTTGTGCTGTCTCAAGTAAAACCAAGCACTTACAACGGGAGGAAGCCGGCGGTATCTCTGTGGTCCCTCACGTGCAGATACAAAGGGTACTTGAGGGTGATTATGAAAACTATCGCTAAGTACTCTCGTAACCTGAAAGCAATGGTCCTGGTGGGAACCATGGCTCTGATCGCGATCAGTGCAGTTGCACAGCAGGAAGTCGATCCTGACCACTTCGACGGCAACGACAATGCCGTAGTGCAGAAAGCTTCAACGGCGAAAACTCACAAGCAGGTCGTCGCGAAGCAGAATACAAACGCCGCACCGAAGCAGCAGGTTCGCGAAACGAAGCTGGCCAAGAAATCGAATGGACCGAGAGTTGTAACCGTCGCTGCACACTAATCCTTTTGTGCGCCACCTAGCGATGGTGTCCCACATCTGCCGCGGGAATGGCAAGCCGGCAGATGTGGGACGCAGTAGTTTGCTAGCGTCTCAATAGGCGCTTGACTGGTTCAACTTCTCGATGTCTTCCTTGCTCAGTCGCAGTCTCGTCGCCTCAATCAGTTCCTTTAACTGATCAATGCTTGTCGCGCTGGCAATCGGTGCGGTGATGCTTGGTCGAGCGATCAGCCAGGCGATCGCAACCTGTGCTGGTTTGACATGGTGGGCGGCTGAGACGTCGTCGAGGGCTTTCAGGATTCGCATGCCGCGCTCATCCAGATACTTCTTCACAAAAGCTCCGCGTGCTCGGTTTGCGAGGTCGGCTTCGGAGCGATACTTCCCGGTCAGGAATCCGCTGGCAAGCGAGAAGTAGGGAATCACGCCAAGATTTCCCGTCACACAGATGGGTTCGAGGTTCTTTTCGAATTCGGCACGATCGTATAGGTTGTAATTCGGCTGCAGCGATTCATAGCGCGAGAAGCCTTTTTGCTTACTTACTTTCAGGGACTCGCTCAGACGCTCCGCACTCAGGTTCGATGCCCCAATCACGCGAACCTTGCCCTGTTGTACGAGTTGCGCATAGGCTTCGAGCGTCTCCTCGACGGGTGTTGCCACGTCGTCCCAATGGGATTGATACAGGTCGATGTAGTCAGTGCGCAGACGCCGCAGAGATTCCTCTGCCTCCTCCAAAACCCATCTCTTCGAGAGATCTTTCTTACCCTGGCCCATGTCGGAGCCGACTTTGGTCGCGATAATCACTTGCTCGCGATTACGCCGGCTGTGTATCCAGTTGCCGATGATGGCTTCTGATTCACCGCCCTTGTGCCCCGGCACCCAGCGCGAGTACGAGTCGGCCGTATCGATGAGATTGAAGCCTTCCGAGATGAACGCGTCCAGCAGTTTGAACGAGGTCGCCTCGTCAGCAGTCCAGCCAAAAACATTTCCGCCAAATGCGAGCGGCGCTACCTGCAAATGAGAATTACCAAGCTTACGTTTTTCCATATGCGTTGAGATTCTGCCATATATGCGTTGGATTCATGCACTTGGTCTGCTTGGCGTTTTCTGGACTTGCGCCGATCGCTATGGCCACGTAAGGTACTCGACGCTGTTGATGCGTAGCCTGGGGAGGAGTCATTGTTCTCGTTTAAATCGTTGCTGGTAGCTAGTGTGATGTTTGCGTTCGTTGCCGCGTCCGCGCAGAAGAAGCCTTGTATTCCAGAAGCAGCCTCGAGCTACATCGATACGAATGGTACTGCACACGTTACTCGCGTCGTGCCGGTTCCGAAGACAGTGAGTCTGGAGGCGCAGAGATGGCTCGCCGAGCGAGTTTCCGATCACGAGCCGCCTGTAACCGATCAGCAGAACAAACAACGCGCTGAAGCATGGCAGAAACAACTGGCTATCGACATGCAATCCATGTATCCGACGAAGATCACCGAGGACAAAATCGGGGACGTTCCCGTGCGTATCATCACGGCGCCGTCGATTCCAACCGAGAAGCAAAGCCGCGTGCTTATTAATATTCACGGCGGCGGGTTCGTCGCTGATTGGGGCTCGGTTGCCGAAACGGTTCCTATCGCCAGCCTCATGCAAACCAAAGTGGTTGCGATCCGATATAGGCTGGCTCCGGAGCATCCCTTTCCCGCTGCTGTTGATGATGTCGTGGCGGTCTACAAAGAATTGTTGAAGACGTATAAGCCGCAGAACATGGTTCTATATGGCACGTCGGCTGGGGCGGTCCTTACGGCCGAGGTTGCAGTGAAGCTAAAGCAATTGGGGCTGCCGTTACCGGCTGCACTCGGCATTTTCTCAGGATTTGGAGATTTCACCCGCCTCAGTGATTCCAGATCAATATTCGGATTACGTGGACTGCAAGGGCCACTGAATGACGCTCCGGGTTCTCTCCCCGATCCAAAGTACGTTGCGAGTGCGGATCGCCGGGATCCGGTTCTTTCGCCGATTTTTGCTGACCTGAAGGGAATGCCGCCTACGTTATTCCTCACCAGCGAACGCGACCTGCTGCTGAGCGGCACCACCATTCTGCACCGCGCCTTTCTGAAGGCGGGCAATACGAACACAGAGTTGGTGGTCTTCGAAGGGCTGCCGCATGCATTCTGGAATCAATTCAAGATGCCCGAGTCGATCGAAGCACACCAGCTAATGGCAAAGTTCTTCGACAAAGAACTGAGCCACTGAAGTCGGTAATTTGGTAATTGGGTAATCTGGTAATTGAAAGCCTTGCAAGGCACGCAGTGTTGCTCTCCAATTTCCGAATTACTCAATTGCTAAGTTACTCAATTACCGAATTGCCAATCACGTTAGCTTTCGACGTCGAAATAGATTCTCGCCGTTGCGCGATAGAGAGTGACTTTCTTGCCGTCCATCTCCATCTCGAATTCTGAGACGCGCGCCCACTTGAGCCCGCGGACGGTTTTAGCTGCTTCGTGCACGGCGTTCTCTGCCGCCTTGGCAAAGCTTTCCTTGGAAACTCCGACAATATCGATAACCTTTTGCGCCATTATCGTCTCCTGACGCGAGCGGACGAACCCGCGTCCCAAACGCGGGAATACTAACACCGAAGCCATTAGAAGGATGTGACGCTAGACTGCCAACTTTGATTGCGCAATTCTCATCCAACAGCTTGCAATGTCAGCATTCCGAAACCTGAGCATCATTCTATTTTGTTCTCTACTGATCGTGACCGGATGCAGTCGTCAGTCGACTAACATCCGTCAGAGCCTGGCTCAAGCAGCCCAATTGCGGGGAACCGAGGATAGTCCGCGCCTGATCGCCGCGTATCAGCCCTGGTTTGGACAGCCCAAGCACATCAACGTGGGATATTCCTCACACGACCCAAACGTACTGACACATCAGATCACGGAAGCGAAAAATCTGGGCATCGATGCCTTCGTCGTGAATTGGTATGGTCCGCGCAAGCAGTTTGAAGATCAAAGCTATGCGTTGTTACAGCAAGCTGCCGCGCGGAACAATTTCCAGGTTGCGATCATGTACGACGAAGATACCGAATACGCTGGACAGAACACCGAGGCGGTTCTCGTTGATCTGCAATATGCCTACGATCGGTATATCGGCCCACATGCGATTGCGTCCCGCAGTGCATATCTTCGCTACAACGGACGACCGATGATATTTATCTTCCCAAAGAACGGTGGAACCGATTGGAATCGGGTGCGCCAGGTTGTAAATAGTTGGGAAGACCCACCGTTACTGATCTTCAAGGACATCAACACGCGTTACGCGGACGATTTCGATGGTTTCTATGCGTGGGTATCGCCGGGGAAAGAAGGCTGGCAGCGCAACGGCAGCAACTGGGGCGAACAGTACCTGCAGGACTTCTATACCCGTATGAATACGCAATATCCGAA
>JAJPJE010000038.1 GCA_021324365.1 Terriglobia bacterium
CGTCTATAACGACGTTGGCATTGTCAACAGCTTCGATGAGCAGACTCCGGCGTCTACGCCTTTGAAGGCGCCATTTCGCTCTCGTAAAAATGGTTTGGCTTGGAAGACCCTGGAGTTCGTTCATCGTGTAATCCTGCGGGGCACGTTGGTCCCACCACTCATCTATTCGGTCGTTACGGCAACCATGATTAGCTCATTCGAACACCCATCCCGATGATGGGGGCAGGCTGCCCATTCAAGCGCCCGATGCACTGTTCCGCACCACAACATGACTCGGGCCCACCTGCATGACGAACCAACTAGCGCTGCGCCACTTGCTTCTGCTCGCGCAGCATCCAGTACAACTTCACCGCCAGCTTCCGCGCCACTGCGACCTTGGCTTTCGGCCGCCCGCATCGCATCGACCAGCGGCGATAATCCTGCTTTAACTCTTCATCGTGGCGCGCCACCGATTGCCCTGCTTCCACCAGCAGAAACCGCATAAAACTGCTCCCCTGCTTGCAGATGTGTCCCATGCGCTGCTTGCCTCCGCTGGAATCCTCGCGTGGAATCAGCCCAACATAGCTGGCCACATGCTTCGCGCTCGGAAACCGATCAACATCACCGAGAGTGAGCACCATGGCCAGCGCCGTCTGCCAGCCCACGCCGGGCTGTTGCATCAGGTACATCACATCCGGCCGCTTTTCGGCTTCCGCCTTTCCTGCTTCGTTGAGTTGTTCGATCTGCTCGTCCAACCGGTCGAGCATCTCCAACAACTCCCGCCGGCGGCGATCTGCATAGGGCATCAGCGGCAACGCTGCGAACTCACTACGCCCTTGCTCGGTCCACAACTGCCGTTTCTTCTGCATCCCCTGGTTCAGCGCCAGCGCATGCAACTGGTTCTTCACCTGGGTCCGCACTCGCACCAACTTGTGGCGATGCAGCAGCAACTGTCGCACATCCCGTTCTTCGGCCGTCGGCATCCACACCTGCGGAAACCGCTGCTCCATCATCAATCGCAGAATGTGCTCCGCATCCCGCCGATCCGTCTTCTGCGACCGTACCACTGTCGCCCGGATCTGCGCCGCATCGCCCATCCACAGTTCCACCCCCACTTCCGACAGCAGTTGCTCGAACCATTGCGTGAATCCGCAGGCCTCCACGCCCACCACACTGCCGGCGGGCACCTCTTGACGATAAAACCGTTCCGCCTCGGCACGATGACCTAACCGCCTTACCTGCATCTGTTTCGTTCGATTGTCAAAGATCGCGACCACTTCAAAGCTCGGATGGAAATCACAGCCTATAATCCACATCGTTGGCTCCTTCCACGAGTCCCCATGGTCTTCTTCGCCGAAACCAGAGTACTCGCTTGGCTGGAGCCAACGTCGTTATGTAATCGCGCGGAGCGAGGCATCTCCACTCCCGGAATAAAGGAAAAGGCCACTATGTCTGCTGGGTGAAGATATTCAAAAGCGCTGAGGCGGCCGAAACGACGGCGCTACAGAAGTTGATCAGCGGCTAATCGCTTTTTACCGCGGTTGCTGCAACTGCCTTCGGTTCTTCCGCTGGGGCTGGTTCTGCGACTGAGGCCCCCGGCACTGGATGCTTCGAATCTTCCGGCTTTTTGGCGAGGAACTTCGCGCTGTTCAGTAGCGGTCGGGCAAGCGAAGAGTTGTAGCCTGTCCAGGCGTCATCGTTGTTTACTTCACGCTCGAACTGGGCGCGCATGCTTTCCATCTTCGAATCCAGATCGTCGAGATAATGCAGCATCAGTGCTTCCGGAAACATCGGTAGCTTGGGCGATCCGAACTCGTACTGTCCGTGGTGGCTGATGATCATGTGCTCGAGCAGGATTTTCAGCTCGTCAGGGAAGCTCGGAACGAGATTGATTTTCGCCTGCAGCATTTCAAGTTCGATGATCATGTGCCCTAGTAGCTGGCCCTTGGTGGTGTAAGTGATCGAGCGCGCGTACGAGAGTTCGTGCAACTTCCCAATGTCGTGGAGAAAGGCGCCGCTGAGCAGCAGGTCGCGGTTGATCTGCGGGTAGTTACGCGAGGCCAAATCGCAGACTTTGAACAGCGATACCACGTGATCGAGCAGACCCCCTATGAACGCATGGTGAAGTGATTTGGCCGCAGGGGCGTTCTTGTAATTCGTCGCGATCTCCGGATCAGCCATGAATGCTTTCAGCAAGGCTTTCAAGTACGGATTGTGAAAGCTCTCGACGAACTCGGCCATCGTGCGCCACAGTACTTCAACATCTTTCTCGGTCTTGGGCAGGTAATCGGAGAAATCAACTTCGTTCTCATCCAGCCTGCGCAGCTTATGCACGGTGAGCTGAAACTTATTATTGAACTTGTTGATCAGGCCTTTAACCTTGATGAAGTCGTCCTGTTCGAAAGCATTCAAAAAATCGTGAACGTTGTCCCAGACCTTTGCTTCGATCTGCCCGGTGCGGTCGGCGAGTGTGAGCGCGATATAGAGATCGCCGGTGCGCTTGGGCTTGATCTGCTTGGAGGCAACCACGAAACTCGAGGTGATGGTCGAGTTCTCGTGCTGCGAACAATCGCGGATGTAAAAATCCTTCATTGGCCCGCTTTTCGGAATAGCTGGATCAATTTACCACGGGCAGCGACGCATCGCAGTACGGCTAAGCACTGAATCCCTGGTTAAGTGACCCAGTCGTTGGTCCTGAAACGCCACCTCACAGCGGACTTAGCGAACAACGTGGAACATGCGGCGCCATCGGGTCTGGTCGAAGAAATGAAGCACTTCGTGTGCAAACAGGCTGACCTGGTCAGCCAGACTTTGCTTCAGGTAGGCGTCTTCGGAGGCATTGAAACTCCAGTAAATAAAAGTTGGCGAGCCGATGATGTTTTCCCTGGGAACAAAACCCCAGTAGCGGCTATCGAGGCTGTTATCCCGGTTATCGCCCATCGCGAAGTAGGAATCGGGAGGAACGACGAGATCGCCTCCGTGAATGTATTGAGGCAGTGCGGCACGCCATTCCGGAGTCGCGGCATCGTCCGGACGCGGACCGAACGCGGGAAACTCGTCGCGATAAGGATCGTAATTGCCGATGCTATGAATCACGTAGGGTTCATTCTGGCGAACCCCATTGATGTAGACCACACCGTTGTTCAGGTGAAGGTGATCGCCGGGAATGCCGACCACGCGCTTTACCAGGTGAAGGCCAGGCTCACCTGGTTTGTAGAAGACGATGATGTCGCCGCGCCGAATTCGCCGATACGGCATGAGCGGCATCCACGAGGTTCCGGGGGCTTCGGCGATACGATTTACGAAAAGATGATCGCCGACAAGCAGGGTGTTCTCCATGGAACCGCTGGGGATCGAGAATGCCTGCAGGTCAAAAGTGCTGATAAACAGAAAGCAGACTGCCAGGACCGCATAGGCCGCGATCGTCTGGGAAAGGGTTTCTTTTTGCGAGGTCGACGGCTTATTTCGGCGGTTTAGCGCTGCATAGTTCGACATGGCGTCTCTTGCTAGTTTCCCATAAGAACAAGGAAAGCGCAGGAGGCGGGTGCCGTGGCTACGATTATCCCGCCGGAAATTGACACAACCGCCTGTCCAGCGCCGCGATTACTTTGGCACTTTGATTCCCTTGTCATACATCGATCCGTAGGTCAGGTATTGGCGAACAGCATCACGCGGGTAAGTCATCGTTACATTTTCAGCCTTGCCGTCTTTGCCTACTGTCGCGGTCAGCAGAGGGTTGATTCCCGCCCAGTAGGTGGGAAGGTTCAGGGCCTTATATCGGGCGACGACCTGGTCGCGCAATTTAGGATCGAAATGTACGCCGTATTTGTCAACCAGCGCTCTGATTGCGTTGTAATCGCCTTCCGCCTTGATCCGCATGATCTCTGCCAGAAGCACGCCGACGCCTTGGTGCATTTTCTGGTAATCAGTTACTTCGATGTAGGTGTTGCCATTGCGGTCGAACATCCGTATGGCGCCCGTTTTGTCCATGATGTAGTTGACTATGAGCGCACGATTGCGCGCGTGGTCTTCTTCGATCGTATCGCCGTGCGGAATACGGCGAAGCTGCGTGAGCGCGACGAGCGCCGCCGAGTCGTACATAGACTTGGCGACTTCGTCCTGGTCAGTGACCAATCCCAACTGCTGCAACTTGGGATCAAACGCATTCCATAGCGCCATCAGGTCGGCACGGGCTTCTTCCAAAGTGGAAAAATATTCCTTGAGTTCCGCTTCCGAGCCGCCTGTCAGCCGCGGGCTGAGCTTACCCGATCCATGACCGATGACTTCGTGTAGTGCTGTATGCAGCTCTTCCGCTTCCTGTCCATATTTGATACTCCGCGCAATGATCTCGGGTGTCGCTCCAAATTCGCGAATGGCCTTGTGCTGGCCGGCTTCGTCGAAGGCCCGGCTGGCGGCGGTGAACAGGAAATTCTTGCTGCCGTATTTTTCACGAATTTCGTTTTCATTGGGAAGATTGTCGCCAATTGTCGTTACGTGGAAGTCGCCGGTTTCAATCAGCGTCTCAACGGCTTTGACTGTGGGCGGCGTGAACTCTGTTTTCTTGTACTGCGGCAGCCACGGGGCTTTCTGTTCGAAGTACGCAGCATTCGCGGCCAGCGACTTCATTTTCGTCGTCAATGGCTTATCGGTCACACTTACGAAGCTTTGCGAGCTGCCTTTCAGTCCATTGGCATCTCGGTAAATCTCGATGAAGCCATTAGCAAAGTCTATGGTGGAATTGTCTCCGACCCAGACCTGGCCAAACTTGAGCCAGTCGGCGAACTCGCCCGTCTGGTAATAGCGAATAAGGTCGCCAATGACTTTCCCCTGTTTTGGGTCTGCGATCTTCTGCGCGTTCGCGAGCGCATCATTTGCTTTCTTCAGATAGATTGCATAGAGGCCCGGAGGGACAGATCCATCCGGCGTACCCGCGCGATAGACCTCTTCTCGAAGCTCTCCCTCGGCACCTTTTACCACGCGCGAGTTCAGCGGATATTTCGAACGAAAGTTCTTTAGATCAGCGAGGCTCACGCCCTGGTAGAAAGTATTCGAACTGGCCTGGATGATGTCCTCTTTCCCCTGCGGACTCTTTGCAGTAGTCTGGGGCTCGAAGTTCGGGTCGAAGAGCGACGGCTTGAGATATTCCACTTCTTTGGCGACGGCGTCTGCGGACGTCAGCGCCGGTTGATCTGCATATACAGTGCGGAATGCGCCATTCTTAAACGCCCGTACAGCAGCTTTCTGCAGATCGCCATAGCTGAACTCGGGTACAAACTTCTGGGCAGTCTCTTCATTGTGGTTTCCGCGGTTTGCCCAGAACAGCTTTGCGAAATCTGTCACCTTCTTCATGGTTGCCGGATCAATTCCCTTGGGATGCGAAATGATCTCTTCCAGCAACCGCTTCTGCCGGATCCCATAAGCTGAGAGTTGGTCGTAAATGATGGGATCGATCGCAATCGATGCCTGCGAGAGCCAATAGGCGAGCTGCTTCTGCTGCGAATCGAGAGTGTTAAAGCTCTCAGCATGCAACTGAATGAAACCGGTATTTCCCACGCGATCGACCAGAACCGTGGACGCCGGAGTTGCAGGGCTGTGATTAGAGTGCACAGGCGCTTGTGACAACGCCGGCAGCGCAAAACAAGTGCAAACGAAGACTAAAAGTGATCGTGTGGAGATCTGCATGAATGTTGCCTCGAATACCCTGCCAACTGGGCCTCTGAGATGGTAAATCAGCGCAGACTTTTGGCGCAGCGATAGCCGATCGAAATCCTTCATGAATGCCGAAAATGGGACGGAGACTGTTTTTCTTCGCCAATGACGGGCCCAAATCCTTGCACGATCTCCTAGCAAAAGTGCTAAATGTTGCCGCACTAACTAAGAAGCTGCATTGGTGATGGCGGCTTCTATTGCGTATGAACCTACGCAATCCGAGGGAAAGATGAATCTGGCTAAATTTGGAGCTGCAATCTTGATGCTCGTTTTGTTCACTGCAGCTGTGCCTTTGACAGTTGCTCAACCGCAGGACGCGCCTGCCGCCGCCCCAGCCGCCAAAGCACTGAGCGTGGACGACGTGTTGAAATTGGCGAAGGCAGGCTTAAGCGAAGACGTGATAATTTCCAAGATCCGAAAAAATGCGCAAGCATTCGACCTCTCGCCCGACCAGATGCTGCAATTGAAAACAGCAGGAGTGTCCGACAAAGTGATCCAGGCAATGCTGGATCCGACCGCAGTATCGGCTCCGGCCGTTGCTACAGCTTCCGCCCCGGATAATGCGTTTCCCGAGGAATCGGGCGTGTACATGAAGAAACCTGCGGATACAACCTGGTCGGAAATATTGCCGGAAGTGGTGAACTGGAAGTCGGGTGGAGTGCTGAAAGGCTTTGCGACATCAGGGATCGTGAAGAAAGACACCAACGGCCACATCGACGGTAAAACCAGCAAGACACGGTTGGCAACCACAACCGAGTTCCTGGTTGTGATGCCCGACGGTGTTGCCATTACCGAGTACCAATTGCTGCATCTGCATCAGAACAGCGACAACCGGGAATTTCGTGCCATGACGGGTGGCGTGTTCCATGCCTCGGGAGGAGCGTCGCGCGACGCCGTAGACTTCCAAAGCAAGAAGGTAGCGCCGCACCGGTACCTGGTAACTCTTACTAGCGTGAAGCCCGGTGAATACGGCATTATGCCGCCCGGCGCCGTCGCTTCCCAGAATGCTGCCGGATCAACCGGCAAACTGTATACCTTCACGGTCGTCGAATAGGGCTCTAATGCGGCGAAAGCCCGCACGACAGCGGGCTTTTGTCTCTTTCGCACGAGCGCGTCTGTAATCCGAAGCGGCGGACTTTGTTATGATTTTTTCAGATGCTCCGCAGCTACTCCCAATGGATGTACGAGTGGGAAACGCGCCTCACTACGCGCGATACCAATCGTGTGGTGCGTCCGTTCGACTGGGGCGCTGATTGGACGACCGGCTGGCCAGGAGTTAACGGCAACTACGCAGCCGAGGGCTCGGCTGCTGAGAGGTTTTTCCATCAACTGAACGATCATCTGGTTGCGCACAGCGATGAGTTCTTCGCCTATCGCACGCCCGCCGACTTCCGCCTTGAAGAGCGCCCCGTGCAGCGATTTGGTACCGGAGCGAGTACGCAGCAGGAAATAAAAAAGAAAGAAGTCGGACAATTCTTGCGCTTCACATCGCCGGAGCATTCGCCCTATCCGGAAAATAATCTGGTGAATGCGCGCTGGTTTCCAGCGAAGGGCAAGCGGGCGATGATCGTGTTACCGCAATGGAACGCCGACGCTGTCAGTCACAATGCGCTGTGTCGCATCTTTAACTGGTTCGGTGTAGCGGGACTGCGCTTAAGCATGCCATATCATGACATCCGACGTCCGGCGGAGTTGGAGCGGGCGGATTATGCGGTTTCCGCGAATATCGGGCGGACCATTTCCGCAGCACGGCAGGGGATAGCCGACATTCGTTCCTGTGTGGATTGGCTCGAGACCCAGGGTTATAGCGAGTTTGGAATTCTCGGCACTAGCCTGGGATCCTGTTATGCATTCATCGCCAGCGCGCATGATCCCCGGCTGAAGGTGAATGCGTTCAATCATGCCTCGACGTACTTTGGCGATGTGGTTTGGACCGGACAGTCAACACGTCACATCCGCGCCGGAATTGAAGGCGTGATCTCGCTGGAATCATTACGAAAGTCCTGGCTGTCGATCAGCCCCATGGCTTACTTCGATAAATTCGCACGCTGGCCGAAGAAGTCGCTGATTGTCTATGCGAAATACGACCTGACATTTCTGCCGCAATTTTCCGAGCAAGTGGTCGAGGAGTTCCAGCGATGGGGATTCGATTATCGCGTCGCGATTCTTCCCTGCGGGCACTACACAACGGGCGAAACGCCGTACAAATACATGGATGCCTGGCACATAGGGCGATTCGTGCGCGCGGCGTTCAGATAGTCACGGCGGATAACTACTTCTTCTTGTCTCGCAGGTTTGAATCCATCCACATGGCCATTGCATTTTGCTCATTGCTTTCGCGCAGGCCACGAATAACGCCAACCTGATCGCCCTCGCTGCGATTCTGGCTTGCCTTCGATTTTCCGATCAACCGCTCAATCGCGATTTCAATCCCCACAATTGCGCCAAGCTGCTTCTCGATGTAGTCGGGCGGTGCATCGCTAACTGACCAGGGTTGCGTCCGCTTGGATTCGAAACTGTCTGTTAGGCGCGAAACCAGCCCGTGTAACCACTGGGAATCTTCGATGATTCGCATGGCGCCGTGGGCATGGACGACAACGTAGTTGTAAGTGGGAACGACCTTTCCATGCTCGCGCTTTGCTTCATACCAGGACGGAGAGATGTATGCGTTCGGGCCCGCGAAGATGACCAGAGCCTGCGTATTGGTGTCGAAGTCCTTCCAGACGGGATTTGCGCGCGCCACATGACACCGCAGCGTGCCGGGTGCCGGCGTGCTCGGATCGTATTCGAAAGGAACGTGGTTAGCCATCAATCCCTGTGATCCCAGCGTAACCAGCGTCCCGAGCGGATACGACCGGATGATCTGTAGCAAAACTTCTGGTCGAGTTTCTTCGAAATGAGGCGGAAGATACATGCTGTTACACTGTCGTTGTTTCCTCGTCTATTCTAAAGATAGAGCAATTTCGTTCGTCGCGCGTAGAGCGAAGGACGCCACACCTCGAACAATCGCTCAAAACAAATCCCACAGGCGGTTTCGAAGAGAAAACCGGTTTCCTTAACGTGCAGGAATGTTCATATCTGCTGGGCCGGCGCCGTGACCAAGCACTTGAAAAAGCTGCGACACACATTGGTATCATGCGTGCCTGCTCATAACACAACATCCACCCCAGATCGCAGCCGTTTCGGACGGGTGAGAAGCGTAGTACGTCCGTAACAGCTCCGGTTCGCAGACAAATCAGCCTGCTACACAGGCAGTGGCTGCCTGTTAGCCCCCGGCTCCAAAGAAAAAAGTCCCAAACGTAGGAGAGATTGTATGGCTCTGAGAAAGCCGAGCCTTTCCGTTTGGAAGAACCTCCGGCCACTATGGCCGGCTTGGGCATTTACGGCGTTTGCCCTGGTTTTTCTTACGACCGCAGCGCGAGCCAACAGCATAACTTTCGATGACGGCGGCACCCTCACCGGGAGTTTCACTTTCGATGCCACTACCAACACAATCACCGCATGGAACTTCTTCGTGACGGGTGGGTCCGCCAACTTCAGCACGTTGACGTACAGCAACACGGTTGCGGGATCGGTAGCCTCGTTTGGAGGTTTTGATGGGGCTGGTTTCGCTCCGTTCAGTTTCTACTCACCGACAGGGGGCGATGATCCCGGAACCGCCTTTAACGGGCGCACGCTGCAGTTTGTCGTTCCCGGATCACCAACGAGTCCCTCTTTCCCAGCTTCGGAACTGCCGGGTCCCGGGCAAACCCTGCAACTCGTGCTAAGCACAGCTAGTAATCCGAACGGAGCGACTTGTGGTTCCCTTAATACTGGCGCTACGGCTTGCAGCAGCGAGGGAGAAGAGGTAGGCTTTCGCAACATAGTTTCGCCCGCATTTGTGGATATTACGGATCCCGCTTGCACCGGCAGCGATACCTGCTACACGTTCACATATACGAGTATTGCCCTGACGGGCGGCGGTGGGGGAGGAGGGGGTGGCAATACTGTTCCCGAGCCTGCCAGCCTCGTGATGTTGGGCTCCGGCCTCGTCTGCATCGCAGGCAAGCGCCTCAAGTCGCGACGGAACTAGCAACCTTGCGGTCTGAACGAAAGCCGCCCTCATGCGGGGCGGCTTTTAATTGCTGTGCTTCTCCCAAGGTGAGGAACATCAGCGCATCTCGGCGGTGGTTGGCGCGATGAGAGAACAATGCGACAATGTCAGCTATCGCCATGCTGAGAATCTTCCAGGCAGACCTGCCTGATCACATCGCCGCCGTTCGCGACCTGTTTCTGGAATACGCACAGTCGCTGAGCTTCAGCCTTGGCTTCCAGAATTTCGAGGACGAGCTGGCGACACTTCCAGGCAAGTATGTTCCGCCGCTCGGACGGCTTTATCTTGCCGACCAGGATGGCTTCTACGCAGGATGCGTAGCGCTTCGCCCGCTCGAAGACTTGACGTGCGAGATGAAACGTTTGTACGTCCGGCCTGATTACCGGCGCAAAGGCGTCGGTCAGGTTCTGGCCGAGATCGCGATCCAGGAAGCACGCCGAATCGGGTACCGGCGATTACGTCTCGATTCCATCGAGCATGAGATGCGCGAGGCAGTTGCGCTCTATCAATGGTTCGGATTCCGCCAGATTGAACCATACACATCCAATCCAGTCCCGGGAGCCATCTTTATGGAGTTGGACTTGCAACAGGCACGGCTGAACATTTAGCTTTTCTCGCATGGTGCCGCTCCGGCAGGCTTCAACGCATCGCAAGGAGCAAATGATGAAGCAGCTTTTGGTCTGCGCATTCCTTCTTCTGCTCGTTTCTTCCGCATTCTCAGCGACAGGACAAGATGTCACCTATAAGAGTGGCGACGAAACTGTAAAGGGCGTTCTGTATACACCGGCTGGAAAGGGTCGTTTTCCTGCACTCGTCGTGATTCACGAGTGGTGGGGACTGAACGATTGGGTCAAAGAGCAGGCGTCGAAGTTGGCTGATCAAGGGTATGTAACCCTAGCTATCGATCTGTATCGCGGCAAGGTGGCTACCACTGCGGAAGAGGCGCACGAGCTTTCACGGGGCGTTCCGGAAGATCGCGCCACGCGCGATCTGCTGGCGGCGGCTTCTTATCTGCGCTCGCTGAAGGTAGTCCATCCAACGCGCGTCGGGGTGATCGGCTGGTGCATGGGTGGGGGTTATGCGCTCGATCTGGCGATTCACGATCCGAAACTGGCAGCAGCGGTGATCAATTATGGCCATCTGGCGACCGAAGAATCGACGCTGCAACAGATTCATGCACCCATTCTGGGAATTTTCGGAGGGCAAGACAAAGGCATTCCGCCCGACGCAGTACACCAGTTTGAACAACAGATGAAAGCCTTACACAAGAGTATCGAAGTGGTAATCTTCCCGGACGCCGGTCATGCCTTCGAGAACCCGAATAATAAGGCCGGATATCGAGCTGAGGACGCTGCCAAGGCGTGGCAGGATACGGTGAACTTCTTATCGAAGAACCTCAAAAAAGTCCCGAGTTAACACGGTTTTCATGACGGAGCGTCCCGCGAGCCGCCCTTCCCGCCGGTTACTTACTTTCGTTTAGCGGGTGAAAGAATCTCCTTGCAACACAGTTGTACTCTGGTTACTATTCAGCACCCCCTAAAATGAACGAAAACGAACCCACCACGATGAATATAGGCGAGACGATTCGAAATTTCCGGCTGCAAAAAGCGCTTTCGCAGGGCGATATCGAAAAGCGCACTGGACTGCTGCGCTGCTACCTCTCGCGCGTGGAGAATGGGCACACCATTCCTTCGCTGGACACTTTGGCGAAGATCGCGAATGCGATGGATGTCCCCCTCGCCAGCTTCTTTTCCGACCACGAAACTGAAGGCAATGGCAATCGAAACCTGCCGCAACTCAGCGACGATCAGGTACGTTTTCTGAACCAGGTGCGCCGCTACTCTTGCGGACTGAACGAAAGCGATCGTAAGCTCGTTCTGCAGATGGTCAAGAAAATGGCCGCCAGCGCCGGGAAGTAAACACAAGTTCGAATGGCTAAGTCAGAAGCACGAAATCCCCTGTATCTCTGCCTTTGAATCCGCAGCGTTAGCTCTAACAAAAAAGCACTCCTTGCCAGGGCAGGCTGCTCGAGTCGCTTAGGGCAGGCTTGGCGTACCACGTTTCGCCGACACCTTGAACATGATCAACAGGAAAGTTCCGAGTCCGAGAATTGTCAGTGTGCCGCCGATAGCGAGCAGTCGGCTCACGAGCAGGTCGTACTTGCCGCTTGCCGCGTTGTACTTGCAGCAGAACAATAAGACCTCGTCGACCAGCGATCCGATCTTCGCATGCGACGCATCGATGAGACCAAAACGCAAGTCGGTGGGCGAATAATCAGCTCCGTAGAAATATTTGGAGACTTTGCCCTCTGGCGTCAGCACCATGATGCCTGTCGCATGGGCAAACAGCTTCTGTTGCGGGTCCCAGTTGTAATGAAAGCCAACTGCCTGGGTCAGGGCAGTAATCGCCCTCTGGTCGCCGGTCAAGAAATGCCAGGCATTCGGGTCGTCGCGCTTGTCGAGTCCTGCGAGCCATAGCTGCTTCTTCTCGGCGGCTGCTTGCGGCGTGTCGTGGGGATCGAAGCTGACGGTAAGCACTTCGTAGTCGCTGCCTAAGTTGAGCTTTACGATGTTGAGCGTCTTCGTCATGCCCTGGACCACTTCCGGGCAGAGCATAGGACAGTTGAAGTAAACAAGAGACAGAACCACCGGTCGCCCGCTGAAATATTTCCCCAGGCTTACAGCTCGTCCCGATTCATCGCGGAACGACAAGTTGAGCGGAACCTGCGAATTCAGTTTCTGCTCGATACGAACGTCTTTCAATTGTGGGGACATCAGGTTCGACGGCATTCCGCCGCCGGGCGCAGCTCCCGATCCTAATCCTTGGGCTTGTGCAAGAGATGTACAGGCAAGTACCGCAGAGAAAATGGCAATTCTGAACGAAAGCAATACGGACAACCTTTCCCTGAACATGAAATTGTACAACTCCGCAAGAAAGGTTACGAGTTCCAGAGTTCCATCGCGAAAAGATAAGACGGCTTTGGGACGAGGCAGGCGCCTGAACTAAAGGAGTTGGGTTCATCAAAGAACAAGGGAGCCTGATGATGGCTCCCTTTTTCTTTTGCAAGATGCGGTTGCAGCTATTACTTGCCGACGGCTGGTTCGTTGTTGAAGCGGATTGCCTGCTTCTTGCCCGCGAACTGAATCTCATACATGCTGCGGGAGCCATCCGGATTCAGCTTGCTTACTACGCTGTCGTTCACCGGAGCTGCTGAGAGCTCAACTACTTCGCCGGTGGCGGACGCGATGGTTTTCTTGCCTTTGATTACATTCACCTGCGCGGTATTTCCGCTGGTGGTGTAATTCAGTTTGTAGGTCCCCGCGTTAATCGCGGTGCCATTGAGTTGGTTGGGGCTGTTAAGGTTGATCTGCATGTTTGCTGCGAGTGCAAACCCTGTCGTCAGAACAACAGTGATCAGAACGAGTGCTTTGAGTGTCTTCAAATGAACATCCTCCTTGGCTTTCGTCGCACACCGCGTCACATTTGTTCCGCACGCTGGCTTTGCCATGTCTCGCGCAACACAGCGGAGTGCGACAGAAACTTGTTCGATTGCGTTAGTCCGTCAGTTCCTGACTGAAGCAGACTCTTCCGATATACGCGCCAGACTACGTCGCAACGCGACTTCTGGCGGTGACGTGAGGCACGTTCTTATGTGCCCTCGCACACAAGAAAGGACGCGGAGGACGAAAGACAGTTAGCAGCAGACGAGCAAAAAGTGTGGAACCCAGGTTGCAAGGCGAGCACTTAGCAATCAGCACTTAGCGTTGAGCGGATTTTTACTCCTCCGACGCTTTTAGAATTTGCATTGCTTGTGACAAATTCCGCTATGATTACCAAAGTTTGTGTCGTTTGCGCTGATCGCTAACTACTGATCACTGACTGCTGACCGCTCCCCTTTACACTTTCAAGACAATCTTTCCGTAATTCTTTCGCTCGAGCATCAGCCGTAAAGCTTCGCCAGCTTTCTCGAACGGAAGCACATGTCCAACTTGCGGGCGCAGGTGTCCTTCTGCAATCCACGATGACAACTGTTCCCATGCAGGCTGCATGTACTCCTGGTGCAGAGACAATTGGCTCAGCCACAGTCCATCTACCGAGCAGTTCTGTGAGTAGAGCGTGCGAATATCAACTTTGTGCGGCACCCCGGTTGCGGAGCCATAGGTGATGAGGTGGCCGCGAAATTTCAGACAACGCATGCTCTTGCCGGTATGTTCGCCGCCCAGCATGTCGAAGGCGGCATCGATACCCTCAGCATTCGTCGCCTCGCGGATGTACTCTTCATAGTCGCGATTCTTGTAATTGATTGGATGTTGGAGTCCAAGTCGCTGCGCTCGCGCCAGTTTCTCATCGGACGAGGAAGTTCCGTACATTTCCACGCCCAGCAGTTTTCCAATTTGTACGGCCGCGGTACCCACTCCTCCCGCAACCGCGTGGATCAGTACGCTCGGCGTTCTCTCACGCTGCTGCCATTTGCCATCGGGAGACCAGATGCCTGACCACCAGTACGCAAAAAAGGCAGTGAAGTAATTAACGGGGAAAGCCGCGCCTTCCGGCATCGTCCAGCCGTCGGGAATAGGCCAGACGAAGTCACGTCTGGTCACAATGCGCTCCGCGAACGCACCTCCCTGCACGTATCCCATCAGTCGCTCACCGGTAGCGAGCAGGCGTCCGGCAAATTCACGCCCCGTCACAAATGGAGGTTTGGGTCCGCCGGCATAAGAGCCCTGAGTCATAAGAATGTCGGCGAAATTGACCCCGCAAGCTTCCGTGTTGATCAGGATCTGGCTGGACTTCGGTTCAGGACCAGGCACGTCCCGAACCTCCAGGGATTCGGGGCCTCCGATTCGGGTCGCGACAATAGCTTTCATAAACAGTCAGCACTCGGCAGTCAGCACTCAGCCAGAAAAAAGCTGTGTGCAGTATGCGCGCAAACAATAAAGGCTACTCCTCCGCGATACCTGAATGCCAACAGCAGATCACTGAATGGCTGAAATACCGATGGTTGACTGCTGATTGCTTGCGCAAAAGAAAAACCGGCGCGATTTCTCCCCCGAGACATGCGCCGGTCGCTTAGGAACCGCCTCCCCTGTAAGGGAACGGAACCTAACTTGCAGTTCCGAATCCTTTGGAACGGAACGAAAGTCTTTAGGACTCTGCCCCAGCAGAGACACCCAAGCTTCTACTTGGGAAGGCAGCTTTACCATGCGCTGGCCGTACCGCTAAATCAACTCAAATTGGTAACCGGCTATTGTCAAACCGGATAACCAACTTACCTTTGGTCAGCGCCCAAGCGGGCATCAATCTGTTGACTATGAGAGGAATCAGTTTTTTGGGCGTGCACGCGAGTGTACCCGAGTGATATAAAAGGCCCGTCATAGGCGGTAGGACCCCAGAACCTCGGGGTAAGCGGAGGGGAAGAGCTCTCTCCCGGCATCAAACTCCGCTATCGGCCATTGTATTTTCACGGCCGAGGGGAGGACCCACTTGGACTTAATACTGGTACGCATCGTTTTCATACTCCTGGTTGCGGCGGCCTGCTTTGTCCTTCATCCTTTTGGACTTAGCCCTGTTCCAGATATTGCGGTCGGACTGGTCATAGGCCTCGCTATCATTATTTTCGAAACCCGTCTCCGGGCCGTCAGCCTGAAGCGACTGATCGGGGCTGCCATCGGCAGCATTCTCGGGATCATTGGCGCGTTTCTGTTCAGCACGGTGATCCGCAATAGCATTGCCCCTGGGAGCACGCAAAGCTTCCTGATGCTCACGATCATGCTCTTCATGGCATACGTGGGCTTGATTGTCGGGGCGAACAAAGGTGACCTGCTGAATCTCTCTGCGCTGGGTGGCGTTTTCGGTGGAGAAAAGCAAGCCAAGCGCAGCATGAAGATCCTCGACACCAGCGTCATTATAGATGGCCGCATCGCCGACATTGCTGAGACAGGCTTTCTCGACGGAGTGCTGGTTATCCCGCAGTTTGTCCTCCGCGAATTGCAACTCGTGGCGGACTCCGCCGATCCGCTGAAGCGTAATCGCGGCCGAAGAGGATTGGACATTTTGCAGCGCATTCAGAAGATTGCGAACCTGCAGGTGCAGATCGTCGAAGACGATTACCCATCCGTACGCGAAGTTGACCTCAAGCTCATCGAATTGGCGAAAGACTTTGAGGCCAAGATCATCACCAACGACTTCAACCTGAATAAGGTGGCACAACTACAGGGAGTTGATGTGCTGAACATCAACGAGCTGGCGAATGCCATGAAGCCCATTGTGTTGCCGGGCGAAGCCATGCGCGTATTCATCCTGAAAGAAGGCAAGGAATACAACCAGGGCGTGGCTTACCTCGACGACGGCACGATGGTCGTCGTGGATAACGCGCGCAAGATGATCGGCAAGACCATCGATGTTGCTGTCACTTCGGTACTCCAAACAACTGCAGGGAAGATGATTTTCGGCAAGTTCGACGAGCGCGGCGTCTCCATGGTACAGCCGACAAGACCCGTCACCGCTGGCAAAGCGGTGAACCAGAGTCCTGCAGCGGGCCCAGCAGTGGCGACGGAACATCAGCCGGACTAAGCATTAGACCGCTGAGGACGCGGAAAGCGCAGAGGGTTTTGCTTTTGAAGCTGCGTCCTCAGCGTTGTGCGTGCCGAGTGACTTTGGTTAGACCTCACTACATTTCCTTTCCAGATGTGTTGTAATCATCAGCAGTTCTCATTTGAGGCCAAGGCAATGATCCGACCTTTGCGGATTTTCGCACTGCTGTTCTTCGTTTCCGGGTTGCTGGGGACTGCAAACGCGGCCGACCACGCGAAAATGGACGCTTTTGCCAAGTGCGTCTCCAGCAAAGGGGCTAAGATGTACGGGACTTTCTGGTGTCCTCATTGCGCCGAGCAGAAGGAACTCTTCGGAAACTCTTTCCAGTACATCAATTATGTCGAATGTGGTATTCCGGGTTCACGCCAGATTACGCAAGAATGCAAACAGCTCGGCTTGCGGCGCACACCGACATGGATATTCTCGGATGGCCAGCGACACGAAGGAAAGATGGAACTGCAGGAACTGAGCAAACAGACCGGGTGCCAGCTGCCATGAAAGACAAGCTCGGACTACTGATTATTTTGCTCTCGCTGGTGGGCGCCGTGCTCTCCGGCGTGTCTCTTTACAACCATTACAAGAGCACACCCACGGATTATTGCGACCTGGGCGACAACTTCAATTGCGACATCGTGAATCGCAGTATCTACTCGGAAGTGGCGAAGATTCCAGTCGCCGGTATCGGACTGGCCGGGTACATCGCTCTGCTGGTCCTGGCCAGACTGCCGCGAACGAACCGCCTCGCATCAACGTTGCTCTTGATAGGCGCGCTCGGCGGTCTGGCGTATTCGCTGTATCTCACATACGTTGAGAAGTATCTACTGGCCACGTGGTGCATCATCTGCCTGGGATCGCTGGCGACAATCGCGGTGATCTTCGTGGTAGCACTGACAAGGCATTTGCAGAAATCGCAAGCGATCTTCGTTGCGCAACAGAGCTAAAAGCAGCCGTGAATCACGCCGATTTAGCGTTAGGACACACGGCGCTTACTCCTGATGCTCCTCGCACCATTTCAATGTAGCCCTCTCCGATTGCGCCTCATTGTTCGACAAACAAAACCGATCCAGATCGTTCGGCGCGAGGACCGGTCCGTGAAAATACTTCTTCACGGCGGCAATAAGAGCCTGCTGCTCCGCTTTGTTTTGCGGGTCATAGTGATAGAAGAGAAGGGATTGTACTTGGGCTTTCGAGGCAAGTTCTCCGAGGCTGTCCACAGTGAGATGTTCCTTCTCCATGTGCGCGGCAAACTCCTGTTTGCGGGCAGGCGGCCAGTGGTTCTGGGCCGCCA
>JAJPJE010000009.1 GCA_021324365.1 Terriglobia bacterium
CTCGGCTCCTTTCCTCCGAGCCTTGGTGCTCGAGCGTTCCAAGTCTACTCAGAGGCTCTGGAGCCGACACGGTTATCTAATCAGGCAGTAAATCAGCAACTTGCCAATCTGTCCCTAACTGACCCTTGGGGTTAACCTGAGTTGCTGATCGCAAGGCAGATACTTGGTGGGCCCGGTAGGATTCGAACCTACAACCAACAGATTATGAGTCTGCTGCTCTAACCGTTGAGCTACGGGCCCAAAGTGAAGCGGAAATCTCTGTGCCAAGTATAACCTGCGCAGCAGCTCGAATCGCGGTCGCTGGGTGCGACATCGCAGTTCGGCTCCGGAGCGAACCTGCCGCAATGTGTAAAACACGCGGGCGGGGGCGCCCGCGTTACGACTTGCCGGGGGTGCCAGTTGTTTCTGTTGGGGAACGGCAGGGAGCCGTTCCCCATAGACATTGGTTAGAAGGAGAAGGTAGTCGCGAATTCGGAGCGGAGGTCACGAGCTTCGCGAGAGTGGTATCCCTGCCACAGGGGATATACGCCCTCGGAGCCTGTGATCGCCGTGGTCCAGTACAGAGATTGTTCATAACCAAATCCAACCCAGGTGTTCAGCTTGTACTGCAGGTTGCCGAAAACCCATTGACTTCGTTGGCGAGCGCCGGCGGGATTGAATACGCGGACATCGCGAGAATACGCCTGATCCTCGCCGTAATGGAAGTTTGCAGTCCAGCCAGACATGCGCCCTTCGGGATTCGCATTGAACCAGCGTGAGAGTGGCAAACCGATTTCCGCGAACCCGCCTGTTGTGCGCACGGGTTCCTGTGGCGCAATGGTTGGGACGCCGTTACGCAGTCCGAAAACGACTGCCGCGGAGCCATCGATTGAAGGAGCGGTAGCCGTGCCGGTCAGCCCGGCGGTGTTGTTGTAGAAGGAGAAGAGCTGGCCAGCGAAGTACCATCTCAGGTCAGCTCCGCGATACCAACTCGTCAGCAGTGTTGCCCATCTCGTTGGTAATTGCGCCTGCAGGTTGATGCCATATTTATCGCTGCTAACGGTTGCACCACGTGGATAGGTGGATTTAAACGCGGTGGGAATGCTTCCGGCTATCACAATGGCGTCTCGCTGCGCTTGCATGCCGCTGACGATCAATTGAGCGGGCAATACTCCAGGCGCTTTGTCGAGTTGCCATTCGAAGACTGCACGTCCCTGAAGTTCCGGACGCCCAGAATCTGCTCCCTGGCGTTCGCCAAAAGCAAGCTGATTCTGTAATCCAAGTCCGGTGTTGGGCGTCTGCGGGATAGCGACCGTACCGATCACAGTTCCAGTGGGCGAGAGTACGTTGACGACATTGCTGCCCGGGTTGGTGCCGGGTATCTGGAAGTTGGTAGCAGAAGGCACGTTGCCAAATGAAGGCATGGCAGCTGCGATTTCACCGGAAATCTTATAGCCACCATCGAACTTGTGGATGATGCCTCCACGAACCTGCGGGTCGCGTTCATAGAGAGTGCCGAAAGCGATTCCGAGGCCGGTTGTCTCCAGGCTGTTTGGGAGAGTGCTGGATCCGAATACTGTCCAGTCCTGTCCGAACAGGCCGAAGATTGTGGTTTTATCCGTTTTCGCGAAGTCGATGCGACCGTACGCGAGGCGTAGTTGCAGAGCAGGTGAGCGGTAAGAGGAAATGTTACGATTATCGACCGCGCTGAAGTTTCCTTCGAAATCGGCTTCGACCTTCCCGGTGACGGTGACGCGTTTCGACTTGTCGAGCCACTCGAAGTTGCTACCAAAGCGTGAACTGCGGGCTTTCACGTGAAATTCTGGAGAGGGATTAGGCCCCGTGTCGCCGAAAAGAAATTGGGGCAAGGGGAAATCGTCGCCGCGCGGCGACGAACTATCGTGTATGGCGCTGGTCTTCAGGAAACCATACGGGGTCATGCTGACCCCGCCAACCTTGATTGCAGGCACAAGGCCTTCGCGTTTTGCTGGCCCAACAGGCAAGACACGAATGGGTGCAACGGCTGCGATTACCATCTGACCGGGGGCTGTTTTCAAGGTTTGCGGAACCGGATCTAACGGGGCATCCGGCGCCATCGGAGAATCGGGGGTGAAGGGAACGGCGGTAGCGAGTACTGAATGCGCCGAATTAACCGCTGCGACCGGGGCTATCGGCGCAGTGAAACCGCCGGTACTGGCGGTCCCGGTATTCAGCGAACCCACATCAGAATCGGTGATTACGCCCTTCTGCTTCAGGAGAAGAACGAGTTGGCTGACTTGCTGATCGGGAGGCGCAGCCCGCAAAGCCGAAACATCGTTCGGGCTGAGAATACCCTTGGTTGCGAGAACGTTCACGATTGAGTCCAGCATTGCGTTGGCGCTGGATGCTGGAGTTGTCGCGGGAGAGGCAGCCGAAGTGGTCGACCGCGTCGTTGGTTCTGGTGAAGGGGCCGACCCTGCATAGAGGGGTACAACGAACAACAACCAAGCGAGAAACAGATGTTTCAGGTTCTTCACGTCTCTTTTTCTCCTCTCACGAAATCATTCCAGGTCCCATCCTCCATTGCTTGTTATGTCGTGTCCGGTATATTCCTATTCGTACGGGTGCGGCGTTTTAACACAACACGTCCTCCACTACAAGCTGAATCTCAGCTCGAAACGCTCGCAAAGCGTGAACCACCTGGTTTTGGGAGTACCGGTTCCAGAAGTTCACAGAAATTTCTGAAAATACCCGGGGTGCGCGCATGTTGCGCCGGAATGCCTCATGGGTCAGTGATGGAGATCACTCATGGCCTGTGACAGGGTGCGGTACCTGGGTCGGAAAGAGAGCCAAAAACAGGCAAGATCGTGCCACGCCTTGCTGAGAAGCAAAGCTTCTACCTGTCGCGATCAGTTTGCAGTAGTGACTTTTTCCGCAACAGCGGACTTGGGGGCAGCTTTGGTGACTGCCCGAGGAATGCGGATTTGTACGGAAAGTCCGCCAGACTCCTGATTGGTAGCACTGATGCTGCCACCGTGGAGCGATACCGCGCGCTCAGCAATGGCCAAGCCAAGGCCGGTGCCACCGGTGCTGCTCACACGGGAGTCGTCGACCCGGTAGAAGGGTCGAAACAGGAGAGGGAGCGACGCGGGCGGAACACCTGGGCCGTGATCTCGGACAGACAAGATCGCGTGATCGATGTCCTCTGTAAGAGAGACGCTTATCGGCTGGCTACCCCTGGTGTAGTAAACGGCATTGCGGACGACGTTCTCAATAGCGCTGGCCAGCAGGTCCTTGTTTCCGCGAACGAAAATCTCACGATCAGCGCGATATTCGATGGCATGCCCTGCCCGGGCGGCTTCGTATTCGGCGTCGGCAACTATCTTCGATATCAACTGGTTCAAGGAGAATTCTTCCATTTTTGGATGAAGCTCTCCACTCTCCAGCCGGGCGAGGGTAAGAATGCGGCCAATCATGGAATCGAGACGGGCAATCTCGGATTCCATGCGATCCAGGGGACCGCTTTGAGAAGGTTCTTCCGCACGGCGAGCAAGTGCGAGAGCGACGCGCATGCGCGCCAAGGGCGATCGCAACTCGTGGGATACGTTCCCGAGCAGCCTCCGCTGGCTGTAGACGAGGTCCCGGATGCGTTCAGCCATGCGATCGAAGTCGCGCACAAGGTCGGCGATTTCATCCTTGCGTCCGCCGAGTTTAGCCCCGGCCCGGGCGTTCAAGTCTCCTTCCGCCAGTGCGTGGGTTGCACGACGTAAGCCGATAATCGGCCGGGTCAAGTAGAGTGCCAGGAGAAGGCAGGTGACGCAAGACATGCCCGCACTGATGTAAACGAGGCGCAGCAGTCCCGGACCGCGAAGGAGGTATTGGAGGTGATACTCGGCAACCAGGCGGTAGGGTCCATTCGTTCCGGGAACTTCGGTAGAAAGCAGCGAGAAATCATCTTCGTGATACTGCTGCACTCCTGAGGCAGGTCCCAGATGCGGGAGCCATTTGGAGACCTCCGGCGTTTGCGCGCATCCGGAAAGTTCGTTTCCCCTGGAATCGTAAAACCAGAACTGCAACCGGTCGGGCACCGATTGCTGGTCCATCTCCGCGCGAAGAGCTGTCTGACCTCCGATCTCGTAGCGTTCCAGAACTTCCTGGGCGACCAGCGGCATGGTTTTTTCGGCGGTTGCGAGCCACAGAGGCCCGGGATTTTTGGAAAGGATGTGTGCCTTGTAGCCGAGATAGCTGATAAAGATGATCTGCGTGATCCAGAAGGAGAGGAAGATTTTCCAGAATAGACGCCGGTGCATTATCAGTGCTCGCTGGGCGAGGCTGCGTAAATGTATCCCGAGCCTCGAACGGTTTTAATGCGGTTCTCAGATTCTTCGCTGCCGCCCAGCTTGCGCCGCAGCTTGCTTACGTGGACATCCACACTTCGATCGAAAGCCGCCAGTGGACGGCCGAGAGCCACCTGCGCAAGTTCCTCGCGGGGAACCACTTTACCGGCGTGGCGAAGCAATACCTCCAGGATGTTAAACTCGACGGTGGTGAGATCGACGGGATCGCCGTTCAGAGTAACGGTTCGCGTACCAAGATAGAGTGAGACGTCGCCCACAGTGATTTCATCTGGCGGACCCTGCTCTTCGGCAGCACTGCGCGTCCGCCGCAGAATCGCTCGAATGCGAGCCACCAGTTCTCTCGGGTCGAAAGGTTTGGGCAAATAATCGTCGGCGCCGATCTCCAGGCCCACAATGCGATCTACTGCGTCACCACGAGCCGTGAGTAGCAGTACCGGCAATTCGGAACTGGTGCGCAACTCCTTGAGCAACTCGAAACCGGAACCGCCCGGCAACATCACATCGAGCACGATGAGTTCGTGCTCATTTTTCATGGCTTCGCGCAATCCGCTTGGCTGATCGTAGGCAGCATCCACGTGAAAGCCTTCCGGGACGAGATACTCCCGCAGCAACTCGACCAGGTCGCGATCGTCGTCGACCACCAGCAGATGGTTCATCGCCTTTATTTTCTTTTGGCGAGAGGAGTCTGGCGGTAAAGAAGTGTTATGGCTTGTATCTTTCGGCTTCACAAAACTTTACAGTACCTAACCACACTTTACGGCGTCTTGTTCTTGGACGGGATATCTCTATAAGTGTCAGGATAAATGTTCTACTAATTATCTATTTTGACACCTGCTCTCCAGCAGTTCCTTCATGAGGAGCGAAATGAGAAGGAAATTAGTATTCGTAGTCATACTAGCAGTTCTTGCCGGTTTGATCCTGTTCGGTTACACCCGAACGCGGAGTAAAGCCGAAGCAGCAAATACTCCGCAAAGAGGTATGGGGCAGATGGTAGTTCCGGTTGCCATCGCCCAGGTCAGCCAGAAGGATATGCCCGTCTATCTGGATGGGCTCGGATCGGTCCAGGCTTTTAATACGGTTACTCTGAAGACCCGGGTTGATGGCGAAGTTACGGAGGTCGCTTTCCGGGAAGGACAGGATGTAAGAAAGGGTGAGTTGCTGATCGTAATCGATCCTCGTCCTTACAAAGTTGCGCTCGAACAAGCTCAGGCCACTCTGTTCCGAGATCAGAGCCAGCTCACGATCGCCAAGCGGAACGTCCAGCGCTATTCCGAACTTTTTAAAGAAGGCGTGGTTTCCCAGCAGGATCTGGATACGCAGCAATCCACCGAAGGAAACCTAGAAGGAATGGTTCGTGCCGATCAGGCTGCGGTAGATAACGCCAAGCTGAACCTGACCTACACGCACATTACCGCACCATTCGACGGGCGCGTCGGATTGCGCCTGGTAGATCCTGGGAATATCGTCCACGCGACGGACACCAGTGGAATGCTGGTGCTGACGCAAATGCATCCGATAGCCGTGATTTTTACTCTTCCGGAGGACAGCCTGCCCCCGGTGCTGAAGCGCTTACGCCAAGGCCCGATGAGTGTGGACGTTTACAGCCGCGATAACCGGACCCATCTTTCCACGGGAAGCCTGCTGACCGTGAACAATCAGATTGACCAAACTACCGGCACGGTGCGACTGAAGGCGGTTTTTGAAAACCGCGATTCCATGTTGTGGCCGAACCAATTTGTCAACGCCCGTCTGTTGCTGGATACCCAAAAGAACGCGACCGTGGTTCCCGCTGCGGCTGTGCAGCGTGGGGCCGAAGGCACCTATGCCTACGTGGTGAAGCCAGACAACACGGTGGAAGTTCGGCAGGTGAAGGTAGGAGTGACCGACGGAAATCTGATCGCCGTGAACCAGGGACTGGAACCGGGAGACAAAGTGGTGACCGATGGGCAGGACAAACTGCAGGCAGGCAGCAGAGTGCGCCCAATCTCGCCGGCAGCTTCCAGCAACGACGCAGCCAGGTTTTCACAAGTGGTAGGGATGTAGGATGAGTCCCTCCCGGATATTCATTGAGCGGCCGATCGCCACGACACTGCTGGTGATTGCCCTGGTGCTGGTGGGCGTTGTTGCGTACCGCGAGCTACCGGTTTCCGCTCTGCCGCAAGTCGATTACCCCACTATTCAAGTGATGACGTTCTATCCGGGAGGGAGTCCGGAGGTAATGTCATCGTCCGTCACAGCTCCGCTCGAGCGGCAGTTCGGGCAAATTCCCGGGCTTAGCCAGATGACGTCGACGAGTTCGTTTGGCAGTTCGCTCATCACGCTTCAATTCAGTCTGGATCAGAACATCGATGTTGCCGAACAGCAGGTGCAGGCCTCCATCAATTCCGCGGGCACCTATCTGCCGCGAGACTTACCCAATCCTCCGATTTACAGCAAGGTCAATCCCGCCGACCCGCCCATTTTGACTTTGGCTGTCACCTCTGACACCTTACCGCTGCCGAAACTCGAGGACCTGACTGATACACAGTTGGCACAGAAGATTTCGCAGCTGACCGGAGTTGGCTTAGTCACGATCAGCGGCGGCCAGAAGCCTGCGGTACGGATCCAGGTGAATCCGGTGGCGCTGGCAGCAAATGGTTTGAGCCTCGAGGACGTGCGGTCCGCCTTGGCGTCGGCCAATGTCGATCAGGCGAAGGGGCAACTCGATGGTCCGCGGCAATCGTTTTCGATCGGCGCCAACGATCAGCTCTATTCGAGCAAGGACTACAAGAACGTCATCATCGCCTATAGGAATGGCGCTGGGATTCGGCTGCAGGACGTTGCCAACGTCATCGATAGCGTGGAGAACTCGCAACAGGCGGCATGGATGAACATGCAGCCAGCGGTGATTCTCAACATTCAGCGGCAGCCGGGTGCAAACATCATCAGCGTTGTCGATCGCGTAAAGAAGGTCTTGCCGCAGTTGCAGGTCTCGCTACCCGCGTCAGTGAAGGTCACGGTATTGACGGATCGCACGCAGACGATACGCGCTTCCGTTGCGGATGTTCAGTTCACGCTGGTGCTGACCATTGCACTAGTGGTCATGGTCATATTCCTGTTTCTTCGGAACCTGCCCGCGACCGTGATTCCCAGTGTTGCCGTGCCGCTGTCGCTGGTGGGCACCTTCGGCGTGATGTATCTCGTCGGGTATTCATTGGACAACCTGTCGCTAATGGCATTAACCATTTCGACAGGATTCGTCGTAGACGACGCGATCGTGATGATCGAGAACATCGATCGTTACCTGGAGCAGGGGTACTCGCCCCTCGAGGCCGCGCTTAAAGGTTCTGGACAGATTGGCTTCACGATTATTTCGCCGACGGTGTCTCTGATTGCGGTGCTGATTCCACTTCTGTTCATGGGAGACATCGTAGGGCGCTTGTTCCGCGAGTTTGCAGTAACACTGGCGACGACCATTCTGGTGTCGGCCGTAATTTCGCTCACCGTTACGCCTATGATGTGCTCGAAGCTGCTGAAGCAAAAGGATGAGGAGCATCAAGGGCGGTTCTACCGGGCTTCCGAAAACGCCTTCAATGCGGTAATCAAGAAGTATGGCGAGACGTTGCAGTGGGTATTGAAGCACCAGACGGCCACACTGCTGTTGACAATCGGCACGCTGGTTCTGACGCTGTATATGTTCTGGATTGTGCCCAAGGGCTTCTTCCCGGTGCAGGACACGGGCGTGATCCTGGGCATTTCCGAGGCGCCGCAGAGTGCATCTTTCGCCGACATGGAGCAGCGGCAGCAGGCGCTGGCAAAGGTCATTCTCCAGGATCCAGCTGTCGCGAGCTTATCTTCCTTCATTGGCATTGACGGCACGAATGTCACGACAAATAGCGGACGCATTCAGATCAATCTGAAACCGAGAGATCAGCGAAAGGACGATGCGCTCCAGGTGATCCGGCGATTGCAGCCGAAGTTGAACCAGGTGCCGGGGATCACGCTGTACCTGCAACCGGTCCAAGACCTGACAGTAGAAGATCGCGTGAGCCGGACGCAGTATCAATACAGCCTGGAAGATCCAAGCGCGAAGGAACTGGGGTACTGGGTACCGCGCGTTCTGGAGAAGCTGAAGACCCTGCCCGAGTTGCGCGACGTTACGAGCGATCAGTTGAATAACGGATTACAGGCGGCGCTGGTAGTGGATCGAGACACGGCTTCGCGTTTTGGGATTACTCCCCAGGCAATCGACGACACGCTCTACGATGCATTTGGTCAGAGACAGGTCTCGACTATCTTCACGCAACTGAATCAATATCACGTAGTGCTGGAAGTTGATCCGCAATATCAGCAGGATCCTAATGCGCTGAAGAGCTTATATGTGAGGTCGTCGACGGGCGATCAGGTTCCGCTCAGCGCGTTCACTCATTTTGAACCGGAAACCGCACCATTGGCACTGAACCACCAAGGCCAGTTCCCGGCAGTGACGGTTTCTTTCAACCTGGCTCCGGATGTGTCGCTCGGCGATGCCGTGAAAGCGATTCAGGCGGCGGAAGATCAGATCGGAATGCCGGCGAGCGTGCAAACGAATTTTGAAGGGACGGCACATGCGTTCCTTGCTTCGTTGAAAAATGAACCATGGTTGGTGCTGGCGGCGATCATCACGGTTTATATCGTGTTGGGTGTGCTTTATGAGAGCTACATTCACCCGCTGACGATTCTTTCGACGTTGCCGTCGGCCGGCGTGGGCGCGATCCTGGCGCTAATGCTGTTCCACATGGATTTGGGTGTAGTGGCGCTGATCGGGATCATCCTGTTGATCGGCATCGTGAAGAAGAACGCCATCATGATGATCGACTTCGCACTTGAGGCTGAGCGCCAGGAAGGGAAGCCTCCGGTGGAAGCCATTTATGAAGCTTGTCTGCTACGGTTCCGACCCATCATGATGACAACCATGGCGGCTTTGCTGGGCGGATTACCGCTGGCACTGGGATCGGGAACGGGATCCGAGTTACGGCGTCCATTGGGGATTACGATCGTCGGGGGGCTGCTGTTCAGCCAGGTGCTGACACTCTATACGACGCCGGTCGTTTACCTGGCGTTCGACCGCCTGTCGCGACGCTTCCGCCGGCTGAAGATTACAAATCCCACTATCGAGGAGCCAGTTCCGGCTGAGCAGGTGCGATGAACATCTCTGCTCCATTCATACGGCGTCCGGTTGCAACCTCGCTGCTGACGCTTGCTTTGCTGCTGGCGGGCGCTCTTGCCTATACGCGCTTGCCAGTGGCGCCTCTGCCACAAGTTGAGTACCCGGTTATATATGTTGGGGCGAGTCTGCCGGGTGCGAGTCCGGAAACGATGGCGTCGTCGGTGGCGACGCCATTAGAGAGACAGTTTGGACGGATCGCCGGCGTGAATGAGATGACCTCAACGAGCCAGTTAGGCTCGACGAGCATCGCTCTGCAATTCGATCTGACGCGGAACATCGATGCCGCTGGCCGCGATGTACAAGCTGCCATCAATGCAGCGCGTGGCCAGTTACCCGCGAATCTGCCTTACAACCCTTATTATCGCAAGGTAAATCCGGCGGACGCGCCGATCATGATCCTGAACCTGACATCGCCGGTCCACACACTGCCGCAGATGTACGACTCTGCGGATTCAATTCTGGCGCAAAAGATCGCGCAGGTGGAAGGCGTAGGCCAAGTGTTCGTCGGCGGAGGTGCACAACCGGCGGTCCGGGTGGAAGCGAATCCGACTGCCCTGGGTCAGTATGGAATCAGCCTGGAGCAGATACGTACAGCGCTGGCGAATGCGAACGCAAACACGCCGAAGGGCGCATTCTCGAACACGAATAAGGCATGGACAATCACGTCGAACGATCAGATCAAAGAGGCGTACCAATACCGGCCATTGATTGTCGCGTACAACAATGGAAATACCGTTCGCTTAAGCGACGTTGCGAATGTGAGAGATTCGGTTGCCGACATTCGGACTGCGGGATTGTCGAATGGCGATCCGGCGGTTCTAGTCATCATCTTCCGCCAACCGGGCGCAAATATCATTGATACAGTTGATCGCCTCTATGCGGAACTGCCGACCCTGCAGGCCTCGATTCCCCCCTCGATGCATATCGGGGTAGTGATGGATCGTACTACGACGATTCGTGCATCGGTGCATGACGTCCAAGTCACGCTGCTTGTTTCGATTGCGCTCGTCGTGATGGTCGTATTTCTGTTCCTGCGAAAACTGAGCGCAACCATCATTCCCAGCATTGCAGTGCCACTGTCATTGGTAGGCACGTTCGGGGTGATGTATCTGCTGGGCTATTCGCTCGACAATCTGTCGCTGATGGCGCTCACGATCTCCACGGGATTTGTCGTTGACGATGCGATCGTTGTGATAGAAAACATCACGCGACACATCGAGAGCGGCATGCGGCCCTACGATGCGGCGATGCGCGGTTCGCGGGAAATCGGATTTACGGTGCTTTCTATGAGCACGTCGCTGGTGGCGGTGTTCATTCCTATCCTGCTGATGGGAGGACTAGTTGGACGGCTCTTCCGCGAGTTTGCAGTGACGTTAAGCATTGCGATCACGGTGTCGTTGGTCGTATCGCTAACGACAACCCCGATGATGTGCGCGAAGTTCTTGAAATCGGATGATCACAAAAAACGCGGCGCGATTTACCGCGCAGGCGACAGGTTTTTCGACTGGATGCTGGCGACCTACCGCGGCGGGCTGAGCTGGATTCTGCGTCACCAACCGCTAACGCTCGGCATCACCGGCGTTGCCATCGCGCTCAACATTTTCCTGTTCATCGTCATTCCGAAGGGGTTTTTTCCACAGCAGGATGCCGGGCGCCTGATGGGCATGATCCAGGGCGAGCAGGATATTTCGTTTACCGCGATGCGCGAGAAGTTGGTTCAATACGTGAATATCGTTGATCACGATCCCGCGGTGCAGAACGTGGTGGCATTTACGGGAGGCAACACGGCGAGCAATCAGGGCCGGATGTTCATCACCTTGACACCAATGAATGAGCGGAAGATTTCCGCGGATGAAGTGATCGCGAGGCTACGGCCGAAACTGGCGCACATTCCGGGTGCCACTTTATACCTGCAGGCGGCGCAGGATCTGCATATCGGCGGGCGCATGAGCAATGCGCAATACCAGTACACTCTGCAGGATGAAAACCTGGACGAGCTGAATACATGGGCACCAAAGATGCTGGCGAAGTTGAAAACGGTGAAGCAGTTGAAGGACGTTTCCAGCGACCAGCAGGATCGCGGGCTGCAAACGCAACTGGTGATCGACCGCGACAGTGCAGCGCGATTCGGCATTACCGCACAGGCGATCGATAACACGCTGTACGACGCTTTTGGACAGCGGCAGGTCTCGACGATTTACATGCCGCTAAATCAGTATCACGTGGTAATGGAGATAGATCCGCAGTTTCAGGGTAAGCCGGATTCGCTGAAGTACATCTATGTGCCGGCTTCGGATGGTTCACAGGTGCCGCTATCTGCGGTCGCGCATTACGAACTGAGAAACACATCCCTGGCAGTGAATCACCAGGGACAGTTTCCATCGGTGACGCTTTCGTTCAATTTGGCTCCCGGTGAATCCCTGAGCGAAGCAACGCGGGCTATTGATTTGGCAGGCCAACAGATTGGACTGCCGGCGACTGTGCATGCAACGTATCAGGGCACCGCAGCGGCTTTCCGGGATTCGTTGCGCAGCGAACCTTACCTGATCCTGGCTGCTTTGGTTGCCGTCTACATCGTGCTTGGAGTTCTATACGAGAGCTTCATACACCCGATCACAATTCTCTCTACGCTGCCTTCCGCGGGTGTGGGCGCCTTTCTAGCGTTGCTGCTATTTCACACCGAATTCAGCGTGATTGCGTTAATCGGCGTGATTCTGCTCATCGGCATTGTGAAGAAGAACGCCATCATGATGGTAGATTTCGCGCTGATGGCGGAGCGCACGGAAGGGAAGGACCCCGAGGGCGCGATCTTTGAAGCCTGTCTATTACGATTCCGCCCCATCATGATGACGACGATGGCTGCGATGTTTGGTGCGCTTCCACTTGCGCTGGGGACGAATGTTGGCGCTGAGTTAAGGCGACCGCTGGGCATTGCTATTGTGGGTGGTCTGATTGTCAGCCAAATGCTGACGCTGTTTACAACACCTGTGATCTACCTTTACCTCGACAGGTTCCAATGGCGGCTACGACGCCGAAAGGCAGAGCGGCGAGCTGCTAAAGAAGCGAAAGAACCTGTACCGGCAGTGCACGACCACGCGCCCACATGGTAGGCGAGTAGAATCTAGCAATGCCTGCCATTGATGCTCCTGCTAAGCCGCCAGGTACCGTCCGCGTGTTGCCGCTCGTCCTGATCGGAGTGATCGGAGCGATTCTCGGCGCGGCCGGCATCTTGATCGCATCGCGCGCAAGTGAAGATTCGGGCGCACAGGGTTTTTGGCATGCTCTTACAGCGCGCTCCAGCGGCATTGATCTGTCTCAACCCGCGGTGGTTAACCGAATTCAGCAGTTGCAGAGACTGGAAACGGTTTCCTACAACATGGACAAGATCGTGGTCGGGCAGAAAGAAGGAAAAATCTTGCCTGACTTTCTCGTGGGGGACCGACTGCTGCTGTTAGCGCAAGGGCAGGTAGTCGCCGGCGTCGATTTTTCCAAGCTGCAACTTTCGGATGTTTCTCTCGACGGCAAACGCGTGCGGGTGCACTTGCCCGATGCTGAAATTTTCTTCACGCGCCTCGACAATCAGAGCACGCGAGTTTTTTCACGCGAAACCGGGCTCCTGGTGCCGGTCGACCCAAACCTGGAGACGGAAGTCCGGCAGGCGGCGGAGCAGCAACTACACGATGCGGCAGTACAGGACGGAATTCTGAATACAGCTCAGCAGAACGCGAGATCAACGGTGACAGGCATTCTGAAGGGGCTGGGTTTTGAAGTTGTGAAATTCGATTAGAAAAGACGCAAGCCGGTTTCCAGCGACTCGCCGCTGGGGGTACTCCACATCACCTTGGTCGTAATTTCTCCCCAAACGAAAAAGACGCGCACTTCCTGACCAGAGGTGAGTTCCTTGTAGTCGTGACGAACGCGGAGGCCGTGCAGGCTAAAGTCGAGTAGTTTGCCGCGAAATTCAACTTCTCCGGCTGGGGTTCCGACGACCAGTGTGACCTCGCCCTCGGCGCCAAATCGCGGCTCTGTCCGGCGTTCCGATTCCAATTGGTGTTGGCGTTGCAGTCGTTGGATTTCGCGCAACATGACTAACTTGACAATACTAGTGTCTGCGGAGTGGATGCAACAAACTAAGGTAATATCGAGTACTTTACAGACGGCAAATGCAGGCTATTCACCTACCATGACCGGCGAGTTCATCTCCTGCGCCGAGTCGTGGATAGTCTCGATTTTCCAGATCTCGCGCGCATATTCCTGAATGGTGCGGTCGCTGGAAAACTTGGCCATGCGGACAGCGTTCAGAATGGCCTTGCGTGCCCATGTGGCGGTGTCGACAAAATCGCGTTCCGCACGCGCGGAGGCATCCAGATAAGAAGGCAAATCTGCGAGGTGGAAGTAACGATCTCCGTGGTGGATGACGGAATCGTAAAACCAGCGGAAGAGATGAGGTTGATCAGGGGAAAGGGGTCCGGAAACGAGTGTATCCATTGCCCTTTTGAGGCGGGGATCCTGCCAGTAGAGGGCGGAAGGATCGTAGAGCCCCTGCTCACGCATTGTCTTTAGCTCTTCCACGGTGCAACCGAAAATGTAGATATTCTCTTCGCCGGCTTCCTGCATGATCTCGACATTGGCGCCATCCAGGGTGCCGAGAGTAAGAGCGCCGTTCATGGAAAGCTTCATATTTCCCGTACCAGAGGCTTCCATGCCGGCGGTCGAGATTTGTTCGCTGATGTCGGCTGCTGGCATGATCACTTCGGCGAGAGAGACGCGGTAATCGGGTATAAAGATCACCTTCAGGCGATCTTTCACCCGCGCATCATTATTAATGAGCGTGCCGACACTATGGATCAGCTTGATAATCTGCTTGGCGGCCCAGTATCCCGGCGCCGCTTTACCTGCGAAGATATAGGTGCGCGGAGCCAGTAAGTCTTCTCCATCCTCGATAAGGCGCTGGTACTCGGCGATGATACGCAGCACGTTAAGCGACTGCCGCTTGTACTCATGGATGCGCTTGACCTGCACGTCAAACAGGGATGCGGGATCAACGTCCGTACCAGTGGTCCTGCGAATGACTTCGGCAAGACGGACCTTATTCTGCTGCTTGATGGCAAGGAAGTCGCTTCGGAAGCCCGCATCGTCGGCAAAGCGCTCCAGTTCACGGAGGCGGCCGATATCCGTGATCCAGTCGTCGCCGAGCGCATCGGTGTACAGGCGCGAGAGTCCAGGATTTGACTTCAGCACCCAGCGGCGTGGTGCGATTCCGTTGGTTTTATTGTTGAATTTCTCCGGCCAAAGCGCATAAAAATCGGGCGCCAAGGTGGTTTTACAAAGCTCGGTATGAATCGCCGACACGCCATTGATCGAGTGGCTGCCGACCATCGCCAGGTTCGCCATGCGCACCTGCTTTTCTGCGCCTTCCTCGATGATCGACATCTTGCGCAGTTTTTCCAGATTGCCCGGCCACGAGATTTCCACCTTGCGCAGGAATTCCAGATTGATCTCGGAGATGATCTGCATATGTCGCGGCAAAACATGCGACATCAGCGACATCGGCCACTTTTCCAGCGCTTCCGGCAGCAGCGTGTGATTTGTGTAACCGAGGGTAGCTTCGGTGATCTCCCAAGCCTGCTTCCATTCCAGATTGTGGCCGTCGACGAGAACTCGCATCAGTTCCGCTACGGCAAGGCTCGGATGGGTGTCGTTCATCTGGATGGCGACGTTGGAAGCGAAGGCATCGAAATTTTCGTGCTGTGCGCGATAGCGGCGGACGATATCCTTGATGGAACAAGCGACCAGGAAGTATTCCTGGAGCAGACGAAGCTCTTTGCCGGCTGGCACGGCGTCGGAGGGATAGAGCACGCGCGAAATATTCTCGGCAGAAATCTGCTCTTCTACTGCTTTGAAATATTCTCCGTTGTTGAAGGCCTGCAGGTTGAAGTCCGCAGAGGAGCGCGCTCCGAACAGGCGCAGCCAGTTGACCGTTTTGCCAGCGTAACCGGCGACTGGCAAGTCGTGGGGAACACCGATGACTGCTTTGTAATCGACCCAAATGCGCTTCGAGGTGCCATTCGAGCCGCTATTCTCGATGCGACCGTAAAGGGGAATCAGAAAGGGCTCGTCGATACGCTCGAAGTAGAAGGGGAATCCGGTCTCTTTCCAGCGATCAGGCTTCTCGACTTGATACCCATCCACGATGTCCTGCTTGAAGAGGCCGTAGTCATAGTCGATACCGTAACCGAAGCCGGGCATGCCGAGGGTCGCAAGAGATTCCAAAAAACAAGCAGCAAGGCGCCCCAAGCCTCCATTGCCGAGAGCCGCGTCGGGCTCCGCGTCGAGAACTTCGTTCAAGTCTGTGCCAAAGTCGGCAACTGCCTGACGAGCCTCTTCTACCAGTTTAAGGTTGTAGAGGGTGTCACCGAGGGTACGCCCGATGAGAAATTCCATGGAGAGGTAATACAGGCGCTTGGCGGATGCCGTTGTGTAGCGCCGCTCAGTCTCGAGCATGCCATCGATGAGGATGTCACGAATGGCCAGCGAGACCGGACGCAGCAATTCCTTCGGCCCGAGCCCCTGTGCGTCACGTCCCAGGGAGTAACGGATATGCCGGTAAATGGATTCCCGCAGCAATTCCTTTTTACCAGAGTCCCCGTTTACATTCTGCACTAGAAAACGCCCCACCTTCTCGGAGCTGCGGCACGCTTCCTAGTCTCCGATGAGTTCTTTCGGCTTCAGGTTAGCCCAAGCTTTCCTAAAGCTTCTGTCGGGTTTCGTGCTATCAGAGTACCACGAATTATTATTGGAAATCCTGATCGGTGCGATAGGTAACGGTGGTCCAGCGCAAGGGGTTGCGTTTCTTGATTCCTGTTGAAAATCAGGCGGCCAGGCGAACAAGACAAGGGTATGGGCAAGATAGCAGCGTTCTTCGAGTTCGAAAAACATGGCACGACGGTCCGGCGTGAAATTCTTGCCGGACTGACCACGTTCATGACGATGTCGTACATCCTCGTCGTGAATCCGGCGATTTTGAAAGCTGCAGGCATCCCGGCCGGAGCTTCGCTGGTGGCAACCATCATCACCGCCACTGCGGGAACGTTGTTAATGGGACTTTACGCACGGCGTCCCTTCGCGATCGCACCGTATATGGGCGAGAACGCATTCATCGCCTACACCGTGGTGCAAGTGCTCGGCCTCTCGTGGCAGGCTGCGCTTGGAGCAGTATTCGTGGCCGGCGTCGTTTTCCTGCTCATGACAGTCCTGAACCTGCGGCAATGGCTGGTGGGCGCGATTCCAAAATCGCTGCGCTACAGCTTCGCGGTTGGCATCGGCCTCTTCCTGACGTTTATCGGCCTGAACGACAGCGGTATCGTGGCCCTGGGAGTTGCGGGCGCTCCGGTGAAGCCGGGTCCGCTGACGTCAGCTCCCGTGCTGCTGGCGATATTAGCCTTCGTGCTCATCACAGTATTAATCATTCATAAGTTTCCTGGAGCGATCCTCGCCGGCATTCTTGTGGTCACCGGGTTATCGATGCTGCTGGGAGTATCGCCGCCCCCACACGGACTGGTGAGCGCTCCGCCAAGCATCGCTCCGATTTTTCTGAAACTGGATCTCAGGCATGTGTTCACGTGGAGTTTCTTCCCGGTGGTGCTCACGATTTTTGTGATGGCCTTCGTGGACACCATGGCGACGCTGATCGGAGTTTCTGCGCGGGCAGGTTTGCTGGACGAGGAAGGGAACTTGTCGCAGATCGAGCGGCCAATGATGGTGGACGCGATCTCGACGATGCTGGCGGCTTTGGTTGGCACAACGACCTCGGGAGCGTTCCTTGAATCGGCAGCGGGCGTCGAAGCAGGAGGCCGCACCGGACTGACTTCTGTCGTCACGGCATTGTGCTTTGTGCTCGCGTTATTCTTCTCGCCATTTGTGGCGTCCGTTCCGCCACAGGCCTATGGACCGGCGCTGATCATCGTGGGCTTGATGATGTTCTCGCCAGTCGTGAAAATTCCTTTCGACGACTACACCGAGGTGGTGCCGGCTTTCTGCGTGGTGGCGCTCATGAGTTTCACCTTCAATGTCGGCATTGGAATGACCGCCGGTTTCGTGCTGTATCCGGTTTGCAAGCTGGCGGCTGGGCGGTGGAGGGAAGTGCGTCCAGGACTGTGGGTGATGGGAGGACTGTCGCTGCTGTTCTTTATCTTTTATCCGTACTGATGTGTTGCGGCCAGAACTGTGAATTAAGCCTCGCGTCTGCCACTCATGCAGCGGCGGTTTTTACTGTGTAGAAGATTGCGAGTCTGTTTTGACCTTAGTGGTTCGTGGCTGATAACATCAAAGATTCGAACGACGTAGCCTTCCTGATAAGCGTCCCCGTCGTCTAGCCCGGCCTAGGACATCGCCCTTTCACGGCGGTAACACGGGTTCAAATCCCGTCGGGGACGCCAACGTATCTTGTCTTGAGATCAGACGCCACCCAAGAACTCCCATTACTTTAGTTGTCCTACTTTCCGTCTCTTACCAAATAGGCACGTCTGAAGCAAGATATTGCGCGTGAATTCCTCGTCCACAAGTGCGGGCGCCAAAGCCGTGGCGGTATTTTTTGTCATCGTCGGGTTGCCGTTTGCCTGCTTTGGTCTGTGGGCGTACTCGCAGGCATTTCGGCTGATTGGTGGGCCTGCGGGAAGCCAGAGCTTCTGGTATCCGTTCGTGTTTGGCACGATCTTCAGCACCGTCGGTTTTGGCTTCGTGTTTCTCGCTATCGCCGGAAGCCGCAAGTATTCTCAGAAATTGCAAGTGCAGGCGGAGCATCCGGGGGAGCCCTGGCTTTGGCGCGATGATTGGGCAGCAGGCCGAGTAAAAAGCAATACTAAAGGCAGCATGGTGACCGCCTGGGTGTTTGCCATCTTCTGGAACCTGGTCTCCTGGACTGCAACTATTTTCGCGCTGCCCAACGCGATGAGAGAGAAGGGCGCGAGCAGCTACTTTTTAATCATCTTTCCTGCGGCCGGAATTGTCTTGCTGATCTACGCGATCCGTCGGACACTGGCATTCGTAGAATTTGGCAAGACCTGCTTTGAAATGGCCAGTGTTCCCGGAGTGATCGGACGTGACCTGAAAGGCTCAATCCAGGCGCGATTTTCACATTCGCCAGATCACGGTGTGCAACTGCGGCTTTCGTGTGTGCACCGATATCGCACCGGTACAGCCAACAACAGATCGACGAACGAAACGATCTTATGGCGAGAGGAAGCAGAAGTAAGCGCAGGCCAGCTTTTTCCGGGCCCGGCTGGCACGACGATTCCAGTCTCTTTCCACATTCCGCCCGACGCGCAGCCGACGGACCAGCGCACTCCTAACGATGAACTTATTTGGCAATTGGAAGCAATTGCGAAGCTGCCGGGTGTGGACTATCACGATGTCTTTGAAGTTCCGATCTTCCGCACCGCACAGACGCCAACGAGCGAGCGGGAAGAGAAATCGCAAAAGCTTACTTCCGGATTCGGCGCTCCAGAAACGTCACGCCCGCAGCATCTGACGGTTCGGGTGCAGCAGGTTGCGGGTGGCACAGAGTTCTACTTCCCTGCCGCCCGCAATAAGGTTTTTGCCGCTTCTATCACGTTTTTTGCAGCAGTCTTCAGCACTATCGGCTACTTCCTGGCGCACTCGCGAGTATCCATCATTTTTCCCATGGCCTTTGGCGGTTTCGGATTACTTATCAGCTACTTCGCCTTGCAGATGTGGCTCGGTACCACCCGCGTGGTGATTGGATCGTCTGTCTGCTACCAATCGGGGCTTCTGGGCGGAGGCAGGATACGAGAGATTGCGCTGTCCGACATTACGGCGATCTCGGACCGGATCGGAGCGCAATCGGGCAACGGAACGGGAACTCCGTATTACGACATCGAAATGAATCTCACTAATGGAAAGAAACTCACCCTCGGGCGAAACATCCGCGACAAAAATGAAGTCGAATGGCTGGAAAGAGAAATGAGCCGACTGGCGGGCATCAGCAAGAGGGAAATGACCGTCACCGCCCGGTAGCTAAACGGCTGCGTGTGCCGATTCCGCAGAGATCCAAAAATAGAGAGACTCCCTTTACCGGCTGGAACACGAGTCTGCATACCGCCGAGAATAGCAAACAATTCCAACGACTTGCGACAGCCGCAGATTGTCACGCGGAATCCCGGTTTCGCACCTGCTTCTACTAATTTCAACTCAATGACAAGGTGTCCCATACGACTTTTTCGTTCGACTGGCGTTATTTTTAGCAAGGCTTAAAACATTTGTACCCGAAAGTGATTCGGAATCAGTAGATGTGCGCTGGCGGGCTTAGCTGTTTCCCGGAGGATTGGGGGAATGAAGAGTCCAGATGCTTTAGACAGATAGTTCAAATCGAATTTGACACCCAGTGAAGACACCAGTTGCACACAAAGGACATTCGGTGCTTCATCGATTCAGAGATGCTTCTTTCGGATGCATTCTGGCACTCGCGATTACGTTACCCGTTCCGCTGCTTGCACAGCAGAGTGTTACCCGGGCTGCCACTCAGGTAATACTGCCGGCCGCTCCTTCGCAGGCGTTCCCTCAATCATCACAACCGGAGAGCAATGCGACATTACTGGGAACCGTACTCGATAAGCATGGAGACGTGCTGCAAGGCGCACGGGTGACGTTGTACGGTCCGGATGGTTCCGCTGTGAAGACTTTGCAATCCGGCAGTGACGGTCAGTTCGAATTCGAAGGCCTGCCGCCGAATGTTTACAAGCTCACCGTCAGCGCTCCGGGGATGAGCACTCTCACATCTTCGAACATACGACTGCAGCCAGGCGAGTACCACATCATGCCGCGTCTCACGCTGTCCGTTTCACCAGTGAATACGACTGTGGCCGTAAGTGGCAGCAGCGAGCAACTATCAAGGCAGCAAGTACGGATCGCGGAGCGGCAACGCGTCATAGGTGTTATCCCAAATTTCTATAGTTCATACGATTGGAATGCGCCACCGATGCTGGCAAAACAGAAATTTCAGCTGGGCATTCGTTCGATTATCGATCCGGTTTCGTTCCTGAGCGTTGCCGGAATCGCAGGTGCCGAGCAATATGAAAACATTTTTCCGGCGTACGGCAGCGGGATTGAGGGATATGGAAAACGATACGCGGCCGCGTTGACGAATCATGTATCCAGCACTTTGTTGGGCAGAGCTGTTTATCCATCGATCTTCCATCAGGACCCACGTTATTTCTATAAAGGCACGGGTAGTATCCGATCGCGTGCGCTATACGCGATCGCTGCCGCAGTCATCGCCAGAGGTGATAACGGGCGCTGGGAACCCAACTATTCGCGAATACTGGGCAATTTCTCGGCCGCAGCCATTTCGAATGCGTACTATCCAGCAAGCGACCGGGGAGCTTCTCTGGTTGGCGTGAACGGTTTGGCTGGTATAGGCGGAGATGCGGTGGCGAATCTTATCCGCGAATTCGTCCTGAAGCGCTTCACATCGCACGTTCCGAAAGGAGTGGACAGCAAGCCATGATGGCCAGCGCTTCCACATATCAGCCGCAGCGAAATTAAAGAGGACGGTACTTGTCTCTGTAACCGTGCCTCAACATGTGGGGACTAAGATAATTCAATGCCCATTTCCGAAGATGTCACGCGGGAGCTGTTGTCTGTGTTCGCGGATGGGACGCGTCTCCAGAAGAATTTCGTCGACCTGACAGCGTCTGCTGTGCTCAACCGGGTGGATACAAGTGCGGATCTCCCGGATACCCGAGTGCATCGCGGCCAACTGGCGGTTTGCCGATCCGTGATGCTCACTGCCCTCAACGTGAGTCACGGCGATCGCATACTGGTGGACCATCCAGAAGACTTGGCGATCCGTTTTGTTCTTCCACGGCCAGGGCCACCTCAGCCACCTGATTAAAATGCACGGACGGAGTTTTTCGCGGCCGCTGCAGTCGCGTCCGTTCCAATCGCATCGTTCAAATGTGTTCTACTTGCAATTCCTCAGCAGTAACTGCAATTCGTCGGGTTTCTTTCCCAGCAGCAGGGTTGCGTGGTCGTTGGTGAAGCGAATCTCGGTGCCGCCGGCCTCGTGTTGCTTGATCCAAACGATGTGGTCGGGATTGATGTAGACGTCTTCCTTCTTAATGTTCGTTACCTTAATCAGCAGGCCCACATGGTCCTCCCGCGCTAAAGAGTTTCGAGCGGAAGAATCTTGCCTAAGAAACCGGCCGCCGTCAAAGGTATGTAAGACGATGCCACGCTTGGCTAGGAATTCGGATTCACCGGTACTTTCCAGATCTACAAATGCGTGTCGTCGCTGGCAGGTGGAGACGACGTGTCCGGTATCTGCGGATCGTCCGCCTCAGCGAGGTCAAAGATCGAAGTAAACCGGAATGTGGAGCGCCCTTATTGCGAATCGAAAAGAGCTGCAAATCAGTATCGAGGTATTGAAAAAAGTCTTCCACGGGGACGAGAACTGCGCGGCCTTTCCCCTAGGATAAGCGAATCGTGCAGCAACCTGGGCCGGGTGTCGAGAGCCGCAGAGCCCAGAATTTTCGAAAAGTTTCAGTGCGCGGTTACAATCGGAGCCGCGGACCTAACACGAAATGAAGATTGTCGACGCGAAAGTAATCATCTGCTGTCCCGGTAGAAATTTCGTTACCCTCAAAATCACCACTGAAGATGGTCTTTACGGCCTGGGTGATGCCACGCTGAATGGCCGCGAGTTGGCGGTGGCCAGCTATCTTTCGGACCACGTCGTTCCGCTGTTGATCGGACGCGATGCGCGCCGCATCGAAGACAATTGGCAATACTTCTACAAGGGAGCTTATTGGCGCCGCGGGCCAGTAACGATGGCATCCATAGCTGCTGTCGATGCTGCGCTCTGGGACATTAAAGCCAAGTCGCTGAATACCCCGCTTTACCAATTGCTCGGCGGGGCGTCGCGAGATGCGGTGCTGGTTTATGGTCATGCCAGCGGGCACGACGTCGAGGACACGGTAAAAGCAGTCGCGCAGTTTCAGAAATCGGGATACAAGGCGATTCGCGCACAGTCCGGAATTCCTGGCCTTGCGAGCACATACGGAGTTCACTCAGGTTCGGGTCACTATGAACCGGCAGAAAAGGATGCGCCGCCTGAAAATGTGTGGTCGTCAGAAGCGTACATGACTTTCATTCCGACGCTCTTTGCGCGCCTGCGCAAAGAGTTCGGAGAGGAGCTTCACCTACTCCACGATGTTCATCACCGGTTGACTCCCATCGAAGCTGGGCGGGTAGGCAAGTCGCTGGAGCCATATCATCTCTTCTGGATGGAAGATCCGACGCCCGCCGAATTGCAGGAAAGCTTCCAGTTAATCCGCCAGCACACAACGACGCCGATTGCGGTTGGGGAAGTGTTCAATTCCATCTTCGATTGCCAGCAACTCATCCAAGAGCAGTTGATCGACTACATTCGCGCAACCGTCGTACATGCGGGAGGCATTTCGCATCTTCGCCGCATCGCGAATTTCGCCGAACTGTACCAGGTAAGAACGGGCTGCCACGGCGCGACGGATCTAAGTCCCGTGTGTATGGGGGCAGCTCTGCATTTTGATCTCAGCGTGCACAACTTCGGAATCCAGGAATACATGCCGCATACATCGGAAACCGATAAAGTATTTCCCCATGCATATTCTTTCAGAGATGGAGTGATGCATCCCGGAGACGAACCGGGTCACGGGGTGGATATCGATGAGGCGCTCGCGGCAAAGTATCCGTACCAGCGCGCCTATTTGCCAGTGAATCGGAAATCAGACGGCACGATGCACAACTGGTAGGTGGAAGTTGCGCTGCGCGATGCATTGACTGGTATCCCGCTCTGATGATATCTACTGAAACGTTTCTTTGCTCAACGCCTACACTGGCAGGAACATGATTTCCAAGACGACGCTGCTTTCGGCTCTCATTGTTGGTTTGTTTTCGCTCACCGTTAGTGCACAGGAAAGTTCAACTTCAGCCGACTACAAGAACCCTAATCTTCCGCTGGAGCGGCGCGTACATGATCTTGTCTCGCGCATGACGCTGGAGGAAAAGATTTCGCAACTGGGCCACACAGCTGATGCGATTCCGCGGCTCGGCGTGCCGGAATACGAATGGTGGAATGAAGGACTGCACGGCGTTGCGCGCGCGGGTATCGCGACCGTATTTCCCCAGGCGATCGGCATGGCTGCTACGTTCGACCAGTCGCTGATGCATGAGATTGCCGACGTCATTAGTACCGAATTTCGCGCGAAGTATGTCACGACCCTCCATCCGGATGGATCGAGCGATCAATATCGCGGGCTGACGGTGTGGTCGCCGAATATCAACATTTTTCGTGATCCGCGGTGGGGACGTGGACAGGAAACATACGGCGAAGACCCTTATCTTACGTCGCAAATGGGTGTGGCATTTGTCACCGGTCTGCAAGGGGACGATTCGAGGTATTTGAAGACGGTAGCGACTCCCAAACATTTCGCGGTGCACAGCGGACCTGAGCCGACCCGGCACACGGTTGATGTCCAGGCATCACGGCACGACATGGAAGACACCTATTTGCCGGCATTTCGCGCCACTGTCATGCAAGGGCAGGCCGAATCGGTGATGTGCGCCTACAATTCCCTTAATGGCGAGCCCGCGTGCGCGAATACGGATCTGCTCGAGCAGCATCTTCGGCAGGACTGGGGATTCCACGGCTATGTAGTGTCCGATTGCGCAGCTATTTCTGACATTTTTACCGGGCACCACTACACACACTCGATGGAGGAAGGCGTTGCTGCCGCCTTCAAGGTAGGAACTGACCTGGTCTGCGGCTCCACGATAACTCGTGTCAAGACAGAGCGTGATGCGCTGTTGAAAGCAGTGCAGTCGGGAATGTTGCCGGAATCGGTGATCGATCGATCGCTGGAGCGCCTCTTCACCGCACGTTTTCGTCTGGGCATGTTCGATCCGCCCGGGATGAATCCTTATTCCAAGATCAATCCATCGCAGAATGATACTCAGGCGCATCGAGTGCTGGCGCTGCGAACAGCTCGCGAGTCAATCGTCCTGCTCAAGAACCAGAACCGATTACTGCCGCTGAAGAAGACGTATGCGACGATCGCGGTCATTGGTCCAAATGCCGACAGTCTCGACGCGCTGGAAGGGAACTACAACGGAACCCCCTCGAGGCCAGTCACGGTTCTTGCGGGAATTCGCAAACGCTTCGCGAAGTCGAAGATCTTATACGCGGAAGGAACGGGTCTGATCGGTCCCGTGATTAAGCCGATTCCCGAAAGTGCCATTTACACAGACCCCTCGCGTAACACGCATGGCCTTACCGCCGAATACTTTCCGAATACGAAGCTCGAGGGGAAACCTAGCCTGAGCCGGATAGATAAGACCGTTGACTTTGCATGGGGTTTCAACGGAGTCAACCCAGATCTGTCTAAAAACTATTCAGTGCGATGGAATGGCGTGATCGTACCTCCGGAGACGGGCGATTATCTCGTCGGGTTCGCCGGGCAGGATGGCTATCGCGTATGGCTCGATAACCAACTAATTGCCGAGGATTGGACTACGCATCGACCATCTACAACGCAAACGAAGAAGGTGCACCTGCTGAAGGGGCGCCCCTATGCGGTGAAGATTGAGTACTTCCAAACCATTCGTGGAGCGGAGGCACGGTTGGTTTGGAGCATGTCCCAGTGGGCACAGCAGCCGATCGATGTCGTCAAGCGCGCTGATCTGGCGATCGTCGTAATGGGTCTTTCGGCGCGCGTCGAAGGCGAAGAGATGAACGTACATGCGGAAGGTTTCGCCGGTGGCGATCGGACGAGAATTGATCTTCCGGAACCGCAGGAGCAATTACTGAAACAGATCGCAGCACTACACAAGCCCACCGTGCTGGTGCTGATGAATGGAAGTGCTCTGGCGGTGAACTGGGCCGATCAGAACGTCCCAGCGATTTTGGAAGCCTGGTATCCGGGCGAGGATGGTGGAACCGCGGTTGCGGAAGCGCTCGCGGGAGACTTCAGCCCAGGCGGCCGCTTGCCGGTAACATTTTACAAGTCGGTTGACCAGCTTCCGCCATTCGAGGACTACTCGATGGCGAAACGCACATACCGCTACTTCGATGGAGATCCTCTTTACCCGTTTGGATACGGCCTGAGCTACACCAGGTTTACGTATTCGAATGCGAGGGCAGACCACTCGAGCGTTGCGGCCGATGGCTCGGTGACACTGAAAGCGGATGTTACGAATTCCGGTGCGATGGCTGGCGACGAAGTGGTTCAACTGTATCTGACACATGATGGCGTTCCTGGAGCTGCGTTACGTCAGTTGGCTGGTTTCGAGCGGCTACACCTTAAGCCGGGCGAACGCAAAACAGTTTCGTTCTTTCTACGAGATCGCGATCTTGGCATTGTCGACGAAGCGGGCAGGCACCGTATCGTTCCCGGCCGGGTCGAGGTCTGGATCGGCGGAGGACAACCGACGGTTCGCGATGGTCTGCCGAAACCTGCCGGAGTAATGAGTAACTTCACAATAACCGGCGAAGCCACGCTGCCGGACTAAGGCTATGTTGGGGTACGGCTCGCGTCATTTTTGTCCGGGCACAAGCTAGCCCAAAAAAATCTAAAACGTTTCTTTAAAGGGCTTGACTTCAGGAATTCCGAATGATATCTACTTTGGCCGACTTAAGTTGTCGTGCCCAACAAACCATCGACTACGAGTCATAGTGCCCTTCAGATCGCCGTTTCCATCGTTGTAGGTCCTGCTCTTTGTGGACCCCGCATGTGCCTAAGGAGGAGTTATGCGTCGTGCCGCCAGCCTGTTCACCAGTCGTAAAACTATGTCTCTGGTCATCATTGCCCTGATCGCTCTTGTTGCGACATCTGCCTGGGCGCAAGTGGTAACGAGCGATTTTGAAGATGGGCTGGATAACTGGACCGGATTTGCCGGCGCGAATGTCGCGGTCAGCACGAATCAGGCGAATACCGGGACGCATAGCCTGTTGACAACGAATCGTTCGCAGACCTATCAGGGACCAAGCATCGATCTGACACAGGCACTGACGGCGGGGCAGCCATACATTTTTAAGGTTGCGGTGCGTTTGGCAGAAGGATTCGCCGGTCCAGATACGGTTAACATGACCATGCGAAGCACGGTGAACGGTTCGCAGACCTATACCACGGTGGCGACCGGTACAGTGACCGATACAGGCTGGGTGGTATTACAAGGCTCTTTTGCTCCCGCAGCAAGCGGTCTGACCGATCTGCTGCTGTACATCGAAGACGACACCAATGCCAGCGCTTCATACTACATCGACACATTTAGCGTAACCGCGACCAGCGGCGGATGCAGCGTTCCTCCCGACAACTCCGGTTTCTCCAGCAACTTTGAAGATGGCACCGCCGACGGATGGGTATCACGCGGGGGCGGCTCTCCAGTCGTGCTTACGCCGACTCAGGCAGACGCTCACAGCGGAGCATGGAGCCTGCTGGTAACCGGGCGTACGGCCACCTGGAATGGACCGACGCATGACATCAGCGGAAAGATGTGCAACGGTTCTCAGTACTGGATAGAGGTTTGGGTCAAGATGGCGCCCGGGCAACCGGACACGTCGATGAACCTGAGCCTGCAACTCACGGATCAGTTCGGCAATAACAGCTATCCGGGTGTGACGAATGCAACCGTGACTTCTGGCGGATGGGTACGCCTGAAAGCCAAGCCGTACACCTTCTCAGGCACGTATTCGACGCTCCAGATCTACGTGCAGTCGAATGACAATCCTGACGCATCCTTCTACATCGACGATGTGAGCGTCACGTATATGCCGCCGCCAGTCATCGAGAACATCACACCCATTAAGCAGGTATACGCAAATGACTTTCTGGTTGGCTTTGCCGCGGGCCAGCAGGACATAATCGGCCCACACGGCCAGCTTGCGGCCTTGCACTACAACAGCGTGACTCCAGGTAACGATCTAAAGTGGGACACGACGGAACCAACGGAAGGCAACTTCAACTTCGGTCCTGCGGACAATATCCTTGCCTTTGCGCAGGCGCATAACATCCAGATGCGCGGGCACAACTTCGTATGGCACAACCAAGTACCTGCCTGGGTGTTCCAGGATGCGAACGGCGTCGATATGTCAACCGAACCGTTCAGCGAGGCAAATAAAGAGTTGTTGCTGTCGCGTTTGAAGAATCACATCACAACGTTGATCAACCACTACCAAGACAAGATTTACGTCTGGGACGTGGTTAACGAGGCAATTGATGAATCGCAGCCCGATGGATTCCGTCGGAGCAAGTGGTACATCATCACCACCGATCCGAATAACAATCCGGGTTATCCGGAGTACATGGACGATGCATTTATCTATGCTCGCCAGGCTTTGGACGCTCTGGGAATCCCACGCGAAAAAGTAAAGCTGTGCTACAACGACTACAACACGACGATCCCGAATAAGCGCACCTTCATTTACAACTGGTTGCAAGGTGCGATTGCTCGTGGTGTGCCTATCGACTGCATCGGTAATCAGTTTCATAACACGATTAATTTCCCGATCGACGACCAGGGCTCTGCGGCCTCAAAGCAGAGCGTCATCGATACCATCAACCTGTTCTCCGGGCTCATATCGACGGCGAAAGTTCCGATCATCAACGAAGTTACCGAGTTCGACATGAGTCTGTATCGCTACGGACAGTGCTCGCAGAAGTTTTACTTCGATTACGATGACTTGCTGGCCAATGACACAACAGACCTGATCAACCAGGGCTATCGTTATCGTGACTACTTCCAGATCTTCAAGAACATGCACGACAAGATCGACAGCGTGACGATCTGGGGCCTGGGTGACGATGACAGCTGGCTCAACCCTTCGACGAACACAGCAGGGTGCTCAGGAATTAATGCGAACGATTCCCCGCTGCCGTTCGACGCATACTTGCAACACAAATATGCGTACACGGGAATCGTAGATCCTCTTGACTTGCCGGGAGCAGACCTGGCGACCACGGTAACTGCCAACTCAAGCACCATTCTGAGCGGGCAGAATGTTACCTACACGATCACGGTCACGAACAACGGTCACGATTCCGCGGCCAACGTATCGCTCACCGATGTACTGCCGGGCGGGACGGTGTTCGAGTCCCTGACGCCGGCTTCGGGATGGACATGTACGACTCCGGCGGTAGGCAGCAATGGAACGGTGAATTGCACGGTAGCTTCCATGAGCGACGGAACGGTTGCTCCATTCACGCTCGTCGCGATGGTGGCCTGCCCCACGCCGAACGGAACGCAAATCACGAATACTGCGTCGGTGACGTCGACCACGCTCGACCCGAATCCGACGCCGAACACGACGGCTTCGGTTGCCATCAATGTGTCGAACCCCCCGCCAGTTATCACCGGGTTGAGCGCGACGCCGTCAGCTTTGTGGCCGCCATTTAATCAACTTGTACCGGTGAGGCTGTGGTATACCGTAAGCGACAATTGCGATACATCAATCGTCCCACTGGTCACCGTTAGCAGCAATGAACGTCCAGAGCGGCATGAGTGGTGGCCGGACTGGAAGGTCATCAATCCGCGGCTGGTCCTGCTGCGAGCGGAGCGGTCGGGCGAGGATCGCAATGGGCTCGTCTACACTATTACGGTCACCGCCGCCGATTCTGCCGGGTACTCTACGAGCAGTTCGGTGAATGTGGCTGTTCCGCACGACCATCACGATGATCACGGTGGACATTAAGATTGGAGCTTCCGGTGGGCGCCACTGCGGTGCCCACCGGTCGTTCTTCGGGCCCTCATGAAAAACAGCTCTGCTGTCTGCTGTGTTGTGCTGCTCTTATGGCTATGTGCCCTCGTTCATGCCGAGAGCGGGTATGACGCATGGCTGCGGTACGCTCCTCAGACCGGCGCCGTGCGCGCAGGGGCCGGCACAGTTCCCGAGAACCTTACGATTCTGGGCGATTCGCCTGTCATTGAGTCCGCAAAGTCGGAACTGATACGCGGAGTTCACGGCATGCTGGGCCACGACATCGCCTCCTCGAAGAATGTCGGAGGCCGACCGGCCATTGTTTTAGGGACGATTGCGGATTTGCGGAAAGCGGGCGTAAATCTTTCCGCTCCACAGGATCTGACCGGCGATGGGTACTGGCTGACATCGGCGGAAGTGGATGGCAATCGTGACACGATTATTACCGGGCTCACGGATCGTGGCGTTCTCTACGGGTCATTCGCATGGCTGAACCGCGTTGCCCGCGGCCAGACAGCTCGCGGCGCGGATGAGGTAAGTAGCCCGCACATTCTGCTTCGCTGGATCAATCAGTGGGACAACCTCGACGGCAGCATCGAGCGCGGTTATGGTGGGCGCTCTATTTTTTTCGATGGCGGGGCGGTGCGCAGCGACCTGAGCCGCGTTCGTGATTATGCGCGTCTTCTTGCGTCGGTAGGGATCAACGGCTGTGTTGTCAATAACGTGAACGCCAGTCCCAACGTGCTGGCCGACGACTTCATTCCTCAACTGGCGCGAATTGCTGATGAGTTCCGTCCATGGGGCATTCGAATCGGGCTTTCCGTTAACTTCGCCAGCCCAAAACTCATTGGCGGATTGGACACCTTTGATCCCGTTGATCCGAAGGTCGCTGCCTGGTGGAAGAGTAAAGTCGACGAGATCTACCATACGATTCCTGACTTCGGTGGATTCGTCCTGAAGGCGGATTCAGAAGGCCAACTCGGCCCGGCATCTTACGGACGTACGCCCGCTGATGCCGCCAATGTTGTCGCGCGCGCTCTCAAGCCGCATGGCGGTTATGTCTTTTACCGCGCCTTCGTCTACAACCATCATCTGGATTGGACAAACCTGAAGAACGATCGCGCGAAAGCGGCCTACGAAAACTTTCATCCGCTCGACGGAAAGTTCGACGATAACGTGATCATCCAGATCAAGAACGGACCGATTGATTTCCAGGTACGCGAGCCGGCTTCGCCGCTGTTCAGCGGATTGGAACACACCAACGAAGCCATAGAGTTGCAAATCACGCAGGAATACCTGGGGCAACAGCGTCATTTGGTGTTTTCCGTTCCACTCTGGAAGGCGACGCTCGACTTCGATATGCGGGTGAACGGGCAACATACGCCAGTGAAAGACATTGTTGCCGGGAAGACTTTTCATCGATCCCTCGGCGGGTTTGCGGGCGTGGCGAATGTCGGGTTGGACGATACCTGGCTAGGCAGCATCTTGTCGATGGCGAACCTATACGGCTTTGGGCGGCTTTCATGGAATCCTGATCTGAGCGCTCCCAACATCATCGACGAGTGGACACGCCTCACGTTCGGAAATGATCCACAATTGGATCGCACAATCGATGACATGCAGTTGGGCGCGTGGCGTGTTTACGAGAACTACACAGGACCACTCGGCTTGCAGACACTGACGAATATTGTGGGGCCACACTACGGACCCGGTCCTGAGTCGGCTGATCACAATGGGTGGGGGCAATGGATTCGCGCAGATCACGACGGTGTAGGTATGGACCGTACGATTGCAACGGGAACCGGATTTATCGGCCAATACTGGCCCGAAGTGCAAAAGGAATTTGAGCCGCTCGCAAAGTGTCCCGACGATCTGCTTCTATTTTTCCATCACGTGCCATATACGTATCGCTTGCATTCTGGCAAGACGGTGATCCAGGAGATCTACGATCTGCACTACGAGGGCGCTGCGAGCGCGCAGAAATATGTCCCCCAGTGGGAGTCGCTCAGGGGGCAGGTTGACGAGCAGCGTTACGCTTCGGTGCTTGCCATGCTGAAATATCAGTCCGGACACGCGATCGTGTGGCGCGATGCGATTACGAAATGGTTTAGGAAGCTTTCTGGCATCGCGGATGCTCAAGGCAGAGTGGGACATTATCCGGATCGCGTCGAGGCTGAATCGATGCAACTGCAGGGATACAAACCGATTGATGTTGTCCCCTGGGAAATGGCTTCGGGCGGGAAGGGAATTGAGTGTCCCGCTCAGCTGCAGACTTGCAGTGCGACGTTTCAGTTCCAAGGCGATCCGGGCCGTTACAATCTCGAAGTTCAATACTTCGATCAGAATAACGGCGTCTCGCGCTATCGAGTTTATGCAGGAGGGAAACAGGTGAGCGAATGGCTGGCGGACGCGCATCTTCCTGCGAACCGGCCGAATGGGGATTCAAGCACGCGCAGGGAGATCAATGATGTAACACTTCATGCAGGAGAGGAAATTCGCATTGAAGGGATACCCGATAGCGGGGAGCGCGCTCCGCTTGATTATGTGGCGATTAAGCCTGCGGTGAATTAGCGGATGTTCGGAGCAAGAGGGATTGAAATCACGTTCACGCTGAAAAAATCTGTTCTCCTGCTTGGAATTGCTGCTGTGATCTGCTCGACAGCAGCGGCGGAGCAGCCCCCAACTATCAGTTTCACGAGCGGCACCGGCCAGTTGATCGTTCGCGGCAAGCCCTTCCTAGTGCTCGGCGGTGAACTTGCCAACTCTTCGGCTGGGACCGCCGCTCAGGCTGACACCATACTTCCTAAACTCGCGCAGATGCACATCAACACGGTGCTCATGCCAGTGGCTTGGGAGCAGATCGAACCAGCAGAGGGCCATTTCGATTTTTCCATCCTCGATCGCTGGACTGAGGTTGCGCGGAAGCAAAATCTCCATCTTGTAATTCTGTGGTTCGGAAGTTGGAAGAACGCTTTTTCGGAATACGCGCCAGACTGGGTGAAGTCCGATACTGCAAGATTCCCTCGCGCCATTTCTGCGGAGGGGCTCCCCACCGAAATTCTTTCGACTTTTGGGGGGGAGACGGTGCGCTCTGATGCCCGGGCATTCGGGGCGCTTATGCGCCACATACGCGAGATTGATGCCGAACAACAAACCGTCGTAATGGTGCAGGTGGAAAACGAGATCGGGTTTTTGGGACGCGGCGGCCGCGATCGCTCTGCCGCAGCGAATCGCGCGTTCCAGGGCACGGTGCCTTCGGAATTGACTCGCGGACTCGAACAACATCGGCTGCAACTGTCCCCAGAATTGGCGGAATCATTTAAGTCTGGCGGCCACACCTGGAGCGAAGTATTTGGTGCTAATGCCGACGAAGTCTTTATGGCATGGCATTACGCCGTATTCGTCAACAAAGTCGCGCAGGCGGGGAAGAAGGAATATGCGCTGCCAATGTATTTGAATGCACAGCTTCCGGCTCCCCTGGAGCGTGCTGGTGAGTATCCAAGTGGTGGTCCGCACCCCTATTATCAGGAGGTCTACCGGATCGGTGCGCCCTCGATCGACTTCTATTCACCGGACATCTATTGGCCGAACTTTGACTACTGGGTTCAGCGATATCAGAGTGCACGGAATCCGGTTTTCGTTCCGGAAGCACGGCTTGATTCGGCTCCCTACAACGCGCTCTATGCTTACGGGCAGGCGCGAGCCTTCGGATTTTCTCCGTTTGGTGTGGACTCGGAATCCCGGGCCTCAAAACAATCTGATGCCAAGCCTGAATTGTCGGACTTCTACGCGGTCCTGGCCGACCTGAGCGACGTCATTCTCGATAAGCAAGAGCATGATCAGTGTCGTGGCCTGGTGGTTCATGCGAACAGTTCACGTCCGACTCAGACGGTTGCCCTTGGCGGATATCTCTTCGAAGCTACTCTGTCGCGCTCATGGCCAGCCAAGTCTCTGCTTACCGATGACGGCGCAGTGATGGTCCTCGAGATGAAGCCAGACGAGTTCTACCTTGTGGGCGCGGGCCTTACTGTGTCTGTCTTCCGCGATCCGGACACGGATGACCGTACAGCCGGCATCGCAAGCATCGAGCAAATCTCAAAAGCAAATGGACAATGGGTCGTAGATCGGCGGTTGAATGGAGATGAGAGCAATCAGGGTCGGCAACTACTTATGGATGCTCGCACGATCCATGTCTATCGCGTAAAGCTCTACACGTATTCCGACGTGCGCTCTCATTAAGAAAGCGAAGCAGACCACAAGCAAAGTGATATTGGTTTCGCGAACCAACAGTTTCTGTTTGCGACAAGATACTTAAAAAGTGAAAAAACGTGTTTTCGAGCTTGACACCAGATGCGAAACTACATATAGTTCGTGCCGCGAATTAATGTTGACTCGCCTGCCATTTCGAAGTAGGCCTTCTGCGGGGATCACTCGTACGAAATAGGTGCGCACCGTTTCCTGCCGTAGCTAAGAGCAATTCGCAAAGCAGCTATTTTGTTTGAGTGCTGAATTAACACAAGCTTAATCGGGCGACGTCCCGGGTCGCATCCAGACACACTTTTGCCGAGTCGGACATTACTGACGAAGCAGTGTTGCCGTTGCAGTGCATCCGCCAGCGGGCGGGTGTTGCATTGAATCTGGCGTTCTCGGAGGAGGCGTACCCGTGCTCAGATTTTTGCGTACTATTACGACCAATCGAAACCACCTAACCGCAAGACTGTTCCTGCCGGTATTTCTCTCGTTGCTGCTGGTAATGTCATTTGGCGCGGCAGCGTCAGCTCAAGTTTTGTACGGTTCGCTAACCGGAACGGTCACCGATACTTCAGGCGCCGCGATTGCGAATGCAGATGTAGAAGCGCTGAATGACGCGACCGGAGTGAAGTTGACGGGGAAGACGGATGCCAGCGGAATTTATCGGTTCAGCAACCTGCAACCTGGCGTTTACAAAATCACAATCAAGGCCCCGAACTTCACGACTTCGGTTTCGGACAACGTGCCGGTTCGAGTAAACGAGGTGCGGCGCGTCGATGCACAACTATCCGTGTCAACCCAGACGCAGAACATTCAGGTGACGGCGGAGGCTCCCCTCCTGCAGACGGACAAGTCCGATGTTCACACCGATCTGACGTCGACCGAGGTTTCGCAACTGCCAACTGCCGGCTCACAAGGAAGAAACTTCCAATCGCTGTTGCGAGTGATCCCTGGGTCAGGAGGGATTGCAGAAACCAACTCGCTTTCCGGGAATCCAGAACGAGCGATCAATGTCAACGTGAACGGCCAGTCGAATCAGGGCGTGAACACGCGAATTGACGGCACACAGGACGCTTACCCGTGGCTACCGGCGAACATTGCTTACGTTCCGCCTGCGGACGCCATCCAGGAAGTTAACGTCACTACAAACTCCTTCGACGCCGAGCAAGGCATGGCGGGCGGCGCTGCAGTGAACGTGCAGATCAAGTCCGGCACCAACCAGTTTCATGGAACTGCCGATTGGTTCCATACCGACCAGAACTTCGCGGCACGAAATTACTTTCAGCCTAAGACTCTGCCTCCCATCAACAGGAACAACCAGAATCAGTTTGGCGGAACGTTAGGTGGCCCGATCATAAAAAACAAGCTGTTCTTTTTCGGAGACTGGGAGCGCACGACGCAGCGCAACAAAGCCGGACCGGACCTTCGCAGCGTGCCTACTGCAGCCATGTTAACGGGTGACTTTCGCAATTTGCCCGGAAATCCCATTATCTACGACCCGGCGACAGGAGGTCCGACCGGAGCGGGCAAGCAGCAGATATCATGCAACGGCGTGTTGAACGTGATCTGCCCGAACCGTATCGATGCAGCGAGTGCGGTGATGGCCCAACTGCTGGCACCAGTTGTTGCGCAGGAGTATGCCACAAGTAACGGCCTCAACAATTTTGCGGGCAGCGGAACGGCGGCATTTACTCGCGACAACATCGACGCAAAGATCAACTGGATTCCGACTCAGAAGTCCACGATGTTCGGACGGTACAGCTTCTCGCGCGGTACGGTGTTCGATCCACCGCTGCTAGGCGCCGCAGGTGGCGACGCAACCAATGGCGGACAACTCGGCAGCGCTCCCTTTTTCATTCAAAGCTACGCGCTGGGTGCGACTTATACGTTTACGCCAAACCTGCTGCTGGACTGGAACTTCGGCTACACACGCCAAAGGATTGCGGCGCAGTTCGATTTGGGCACTCCGAAAGGCCTCAACCTCCTTGGGATTCCAGGCACGAATGGTGCAGGCGTTCCAGGGGCGGGCGACCTCTATAACGGACTCCCTGCATTCCAGATCAATTCTGGAGCTGCCAGTCTGAATCTCGGAAATCCCAACACTGGTAACCCATTTCTCTTCCGCGACAATCAGTTTGTGACAGGAGCCAACCTGAGTTGGACGCACGGAAAGCACAATCTGCGTGGCGGGATCGAGTGGAACCACTCGGGGCTAAACCACTTCCAACCGCAGGGTGGGGCTTTCCAGACCGCACGCGGCAGCTTCCTGTTTAATGGTGACGTTACGTCCCTGCCCGGTACTACTCCGACCTACTTCAATTCGGTTGCAGATTTCCTGTTGGGCCTGCCGAGCCAGACCGGCAAGGTCTACCAGCTCTTCAATCCCATCGCGTTGCGATGGTCGCAGTGGGCCTGGTATGTGCGAGACCAATGGCAACTGACGCCAAAACTGACGCTGAATCTAGGCCTGCGCTGGGAATACTATCCTTTCGGCTACAGCGATAACGGACTGGGCCTGCGCTGGTTTAATCCGGCAGATGGAAATGTGTATATCGGCGGCTTGGGTAATGTTCCCACTAACGACGGCATCGATGTCGGGCATGGGCAATTCCTCCCTCGAGTCGGAGCCGCATATAGGCTTACCTCTTCCACGGTCATTCGCGCCGGCTATGGCATGAGCGCGGATCCGAACAACTGGCGCTACTTCCGGAACGCATATCCATCCGCGGTGATTTCCAACAACGTATTGCCGAACACCTCGTACTACATCCCGGTCGCCAGCCTGACTGGTACGAACGGCACTGCGTTGGGAGGCGGCACTTATTCCGTTCCCACCGGATTGGTGAACCTGCCCCCGCCGAATATAAGCTCCGGTGTTGTTCCTCTTCCGACATCTGCTTCGACAACGACGATCCCCAACCCATTCCATCGCGGCTACATCAATTCGTTCAATGTCATGGTGGAACAGCAGTGGAAAGGATTCACATTCCAAACCGGTTATGTGGGTAGCCGCGACGTTCGGCCCTTGGTAAACATGAACCTTAACGCATCCGCGCCGGGCACAGGTGCGGCGGGAGGGCTCATCAGCCAGGCTTTGGGCAAGACGTACACAGGCACGATCAACGGCTTGGTACCGTTCCAGAACAGTCTTTATGATTCCTTGCAGACTCAGATCAGGCGCAACTTCTCGCATGGTGCGTCATTTGGATTTGCGTGGACATGGTCGAGAGCGCTCGACTACGAGGACAATGAAGATCTGAACGCTTTGTCATACCCGTATCCTACGTACTGGCAGAAGAACTATGGACCAGCAGGTTTCGACCGCACACAGAACTTCGAGATCTACGGCGTGCTGCAGTTGCCATTCGGAAAGGGACAGCCGTGGCTGAAGGAAGGTGTAGGGAACTGGATCCTTGGTGGTTGGCAAATCAGCCCTGTGGTCAGCATTATGAGCGGCTTGCCTTTTACGGTAACCGGCAACGGCTCTTCGCTGAACGCGAACGGTTCGGCCCAAACCGCCAATCTCGTGGGCCCGTATAGCGTGTCCAACGGTCAGCCATATCAGACCTACAACACGTGTACGAGCGCAAGCTGCCGCTACTTCGACCCGAGCGCTTTTGCAGCTCCAGCGGCAGCCACCTATGGCAACACGAACCGCAATCAGTTTCGCGGGCCCGGCTACTTCAACATGAACCTGAGCATCTCGCGGGAGTTCAAGCTCACCGAGAGGTTCAGGTGGCAGATTCGTGCAGATGCCTTGGGATTCACCAATACGCCCCACTTCGCCAATCCAAATTCGTCGTGCGGGAATACGGCGACGAATCCGAGTTGTACAGCGACTAACCCGAACTTCGGGGTAATCACCAGCACACTTCAACCGGGAGGCTTCTTCGGTCCAGATCCTGGAAGCCGCGTTGTGTGGCTGGGAACGCGATTGGTGTTCTGATTGTCAGTACCTCCGGTGCGAGCACGTCAAGCAAGGGCGTGCTCGCTTTTTATCTCATTCGCTGCGGTGTTATCTGTCGCCACACTCAGGCAAGGACCGAAAGACGCAAGCTACCGGGTTGCGAAACATAACGGGAAACCGTTTGGGGCATGCAGTTTTCCCGGATTTCTGGCGAAAGACAGGTGTTTCGAGCTATAACAGCTGTACACGCATCTTCAAAAAAAACGCAGTTGCCTGGCCTGAGCGATGGCAAGAATCAGTTTTACCAATACGCAAGTAGCCTCGAGCGAAATCGCGCGTAATATCAACCGCGGCGTGCTTCTTAATCTCATTCGCCGACGGCAGCCCATCTCGCGTGCGGACCTAGCGCGGATCTCCGGATTGCAGCGCAGCACCGTTTCACTAATCACCGAACAGCTTATTGCAGAAAATTGGGTAGTTTATGGTCCTGTCGGCAGACTTCCCCGCGGCCGTCGGCCCACATTTCTGCGACTGAACGACCGCCGCGCGATTCTGGTTGCCGACCTTAGGCCCAGCCTCACGACTGTGGCAGTCGCGGACGTCAACGGAAAATTCCTGTCACAGGAATCGATCACGACAATGGAAGATCCGGAGAAGACCGCCGCAAAGCTGGCAGCGGCCGTCAGCCGACGAATGGAGGCTCACCCCGATCTGCTGTTTGAGGGTGTGGGCATCAGTCTTCCGGGTCGTATCGACCCGATCACCCGCCGGATTATGTTTGCCCCCAATCTCAAGTGGTCAAACGTCGATCTGAAGGAAATGGTTGAGAAGGCCACCGGGATGCCAGTGGAACTGGAGAACGCGGCGAATGCCTGCGTACTGGCAGAAGTGTGGTTCGGAAATACCGAACACGTTCGAGACATGGTAGTGGTGACGGTATCAGAAGGAATCGGCACCGGACTTTTTATCAATGGACACCTGGCACGTGGACTGCACGGTATGGCGGGTGAGTTCGGGCACGTTTCGCTGGACCCGGATGGCCCACCCTGTTCGTGCGGCGCACGTGGCTGCTGGGAAGTTTTCGCGTCCAGCCGCGCAGGATTGCGTTATTACGCCGAACTGACCAAGAGTCCCGCTCCGTCCACCTTCCAGGAACTCCTCGGGTTTGCGGAAAGCGGTGATCGCTTTGCATTGAAGGCTCTGGACAAAATGGCTCATGCTATCGGTCGGGGTATCCGCATGGTGGTTACCGGTATCGCGCCCGAGGAGATCGTGGTTGTAGGCGAATTCACGCGCATGTGGGACCGGTATGGCCCGGTCGTAGAGGCCGAAGCGAAGCCGGCCACGGTTTCAGGAAAAACGCCGCGCTTGCGGCCAGCGCCGGATCCGCGTATGGCGCGGCTTCGGGGAACTGTAGCCCTGGTCTTGCACAAGCGCTTTGGGGTAACGCAGACACCGGTCAACGATCGCCAAAATCGAAAGCAGCCAACTAACGGAGCCAAGGCCGTAATCCACAGCTGACGCCAACGGAACGATTACTGCATTCAGCGAGGCTGCTCGGGCTCCGTGTTTGGGCTACAACCAGCCTCCGAATGCGACTGAGCACGGTTGTCTTTCTTGCGAGGCAGCCTAGGCTACGGCAACATTGAAGTACGCAGGATATCGCCGCTCAAAGAGCTTCTTTTCGCTGTAGGAGCGTACCAGTTCCATGTAGATACCGAGATCGCGGTCGAGATCGGACTGCGTGCCATCGAAGTAGAAGTTACGAATTGGAATCCCGCCGTACTGTTTGCTCAGCTTGGGGTAAATAGCCTCGCTGACAATTCCATTCATGCAGGTGAACGGGCTGATATCGATGATGCCATCGGCACCGTGCTTTGCGAGGTACGCAGCTTTGCCTACACTGAGCACCATCTCTCCCATAGAGCCGCAAACTGGAAGGTAGGGCTGCGCGAGTTCAAGAATCTCCTGTACAGGTGGTTCTTCACAGCCGACAAAGTCTTCTTCGAACGGCTGCTGTAGTGCATGCTCGTCGGCGTGCTGAATGTGATCGCGAATCTTGGATTTCAGCATGTTGAGCGAAATCCCCTTACCGAGCAGACGGAGACGGCGTTCCTGCTCGGAATTGGTGTAAGCGATCCATTCCGCGATGTCACTAAGCCAGGACGCAGCGCCGTAGCCTTCCAGCTTCCTGATGAGGTCCTCATTGCTGAAGTTATTCAGGCGGCAGAAGATCTCGCCAACCACGCCGATGAGAGGAATCGAGGAATCGTAAGTGGCAGAGACGCGACGGAATCGCTCGCGGCTGCGCTTCATGGACTGGACAAGAGCCTCGAGTTGGCATGCAGGGTCGGCGCAACTCGATTCCATGGTGTCGCAAAAATCGCTAAGACAGAGATGATAGGCGGCATCGGTCCACCCTGGATTGTTCTCGTAGGGGCGAACGCGGTGAAGCGCCTTCCGTAAGGTGTCGCCGGCAACCAAAGCGCGCCATCCGGCACGAATGAATGGCGTGGCAACTTCGCCCATTTCTGCGTAGCCGTTCCGGCTGCTTGGAGAAAGGATACGAATATCCTTATATCCGAGCGTATCGAGAACCTTGCGGAGGTAAGGAGCGTATTGGCCGAAGCGGCATGGACCCTCTGCGGTAGGCATGAAGAAGGCAGTGCGCTTTGGATCGAAGCCGGGCTGTTCGATGATGCGAAGAAAGTCACCGATAGTGACTTTCGCCGGATAACACTCGTCTCCATTGGTGTATTTCGCACCGAGTTCCCGGGTGCGTTCGTCGGACGCGGGCGTGGCGTATGCCTCAATGCCCAACCAGCGAAAAACAGAAGCAAAGGCCTCGGAGCTGCCCTGAGCCATCGCCGGTATGTAGACGATGGAGTTCGTCAGCGGATTTTCCGGACTGATCTTGCGGGTTACACAACGGTGGCTGAAGGTGCGCATCTGAGAAATCCTTTGCTGTCCAGGTAAGCTTCGCAACGCGTGATAAAGCCGGCATCATTGGAGTGTCCGTCGAATTGCAGTACCAGCCCGGGTTTTCCGGCGGCTTCGTCGACGAATGACTTGATGTAGGAGTCCGGGCCACACTTGAAGTTCGAGATATAGACCAAGTGCAGATTGGGATAACGCTTGGTGATCTGCGCGGCAGCGAGAATGCGGCGTCCTGAGTTCCAGTACATGTTGCCATTGATTTCCGAAACGTCTTCCATTTCGAGGGGAAGGAAGTCGAGCGGGAGGACGTTAACCCCATATTGCGAACGCAGCTTGCGTGGAATATCGCAGTTGATGCTGCGATCGTAGATGTTGTAAGGACGGCCGATGAGAACGAGTGCAGGTTCGCCAGTGTGCTTCAGTCGATCGAGAGCTTGGGCACCGGAATCGAGTAGTGCATTATTGAAGGCATCTTGCGCTGCGTAGGCCGCAGCGATGGCGCGCTCGTTATCACGACGAGAGACACCAAGACGGGCAGAAACGAACTCGGCAAGCGATTTCTGTACGTGCTTGCGACCGTACTGAAAATAGACAGTAGGTGCAAGGATCTTGTCGCTGCTACCCTGTAATTGCGGAAGAGCGCGGATAACAAAGGGAAGTGTCTGGTTCCAAGGACAGAGATGCGCGTCCTGTACGTTCTCGGGGGCTTCCATGTTCAGGACGTTCGGCAGTAGAACGTAGTCGACACCTTTTTTAATAAGGTGCTCCACGTGGCCGTGCGCGACCTTTACTGGATAACAGGGCTGCGCAATGGCAAGTTCATCGCCGGCAACGGAGATGGCGCGATCGGTCTGTGGGGACACAAGAATGTTGAAACCGAGTTCCTGAAAATAGGCGCACCAGAATGGAAACCGATCGTAGAAGAACATCGTGCGCGGCACGCCTACAATCGGGCGGCCGGCAATCGGCGGCTGAAGGATCTCCTCCAATAGCCTATCCCGATGTGTAATCAGGTCATCGATAACGGGCTTGCGATCGGCGCGGGCGCGTTTGCGGAACTTGTCTGAACACTTGTCGCCCCAGTAACTCTTTTGGCCCTCAATGTTGAATTCCTTGATATCACAATAATTTGAGCAGGCCTGGCAAACGAATTCACGCGTGGTGAAATTGACTCGTTGCATGTCGTAGCCGCGAAACTTGCTGGCCTGGCCGCTGTTTTGCATCCGGTCCTGCGCGATAAGAGCCATGCCGATGGCGCCGATCACGCCGTTATGCGGAGGAACGATGATTCGCTTACCGAGTATCTGGGAAAAAGCGGCCGCGACTGCATCGTTATATGCCGTGCCCCCCTGAAAGAAGATCACGTTGCCAATCTTGCGGCCACGAACGACACGATTCAGGTAATTCAACGCAACCGAGTAGGCGAGGCCTGCCGAGAGATCGCCGACCTCGGCGCCCTTAAGCATGAGTGCGGTCACGTCGCGTTCCATGAACACGGTACAGCGTTCTCCCAGTCGCGCGGGCTGTTTTGAGGCAAGAGCTTTCGCAGCGAACTCACCCTTGATCGAAATGCCAAGTTTCTCGGCTTGCTCTTCGAGAAAGGATCCGGTTCCGGCAGCGCAAGCCTCATTCATGGTGAAGTCGACGACAACACCCTTGTCGAGGCGTATGAATTTCGAGTCTTGCCCACCAATTTCGAAGATGGTGTCGACCGTGTCCATGCCAAGCATATTGGAGACGTGCATGGCGCCAGTCTTATGCGCAGTGATCTCATCATTGACCGTGTCGGCGCCGATCAGTTCACCAATCAATTCGCGCCCGGAGCCAGTCGTACCGACACCCAGAATCTTGAGGCGATCGCCGAGTTCCGCCTCGATTTCAGCCAGGCCACGTTGCACAACTTCAACCGGTCGCCCCTGAGTACGCAGGTAGATCTCGTGAAGCAGATTTCCGGCTGTGTCGATGACGACAAGGTTCGTGGAGACAGAGCCGATGTCGATACCGAGATATGCGTCAATGCGGCTGCCGTCCACCGGAAGTGAGACATCTTTGACGTGATCGCGTAGCAGCAGTACCTGTTCCATGCTGAGCGGGTCGGTACAGGCGAACGACTGCTTTCCCGTGTGCTGTTTAAGCTGGTGAATGCGTTTAAATGTGCGTTTGCGCATTTCGGCGGATTCGAACATTGCAGCGCCAAGCGCACCCAGCCAGGCGTGGAACTCAGGCACAAAAAGCTCATCATCTTTCAGCTTGAACGCCTGTTGCATGGCATTGCGAACTGCCTGGTTCTGGGAGACACCGCCGATGAATGCTACAGGCGGGATGACATGCCGACCTTTTACGATTGCTGACTTGAAATTGCGGGCGACCGCGTCGCAGAGCCCACGTAAAATCTGGTCAGTGGAGTATCCCTTCTGCTGGGCATGAATCATGTCGGACTTAGCAAAAACGGAACAGCGCCCGGCAATGCGAGCCGCGCAACTGGCCTCGCACGCAGTGGGGCCGACTTCTTCGACGGAGTAGCAGAGACGCGAAGCCTGCTGATCGATGAAGGAGCCAGTGCCGGCGGCACAGTCACCGCTGGTAGAGTAATCGACGATTCCGAGATATTTCGAATGGCTCGCGGCCTCTTCCAGATGGATGTATTTGGAGGACTCGCCCCCCATTTCGAACACGGTGCGCACGGCGGGATAGAAGACGCGCATGCCCTTTGCGACGGCGCGAAATTCGTTTTCAAAGTAGATCCCAAGAATCTTCGCGATGAGCTGGCTCCCAGAGCCGGTTACGCGGATGCCTTCTACGTTTTCCTCGGGGACTTTGTCATAGAACTCGCGAAGCAGATCGAAGGTCGATTGTATTGGGCTGCCATGAATCCTTCGATAGCGCGAGAGGACGAGAGGGCGTCCTGCCATTTCACTGGCGTCCGGGAACTGTGCCGCAAAGAACGTATCGCTGTGCGACGTGAGATAGGACAGCAATTCGCGGTCGCCGGTATCTCCCATGGCGGCCAGCTTAAGGCTGACTGCACCGATGTCTAACCCAATATTTATGCTCATACTGTCCTTTACGCTTGTACGGGTTGCATGCCGTAGGGGTCTGTGATGAAGCACACGAGCGGGTGTGAGGTGCCCAAAATGAGCACCTCATTGAACTGCGCTTAAGGAAAGGGAAGAGCTCGATTGGATCAGCGATCGGGCCCTGCTCGCATTAAGCGGAAGTGGAGTGCGGCTGTTGAATTTTTTGCGCGGCAGCAATAAGCGCGTTCTGTAAGGCGAGCAGATGGCGCTCTTCGGTGAGATAGCTGATCACCATCATGCGTAGCACGCTGCGGCCGCCGGCCATGGTGCTCGAAATCCAGCGCTGTCCGTCAGCCGTGATTTCTTCGACGAGCCGGAGGTGTGCAGCGGTGAGTTCGGCTTCGGAGAGGCTCCGGTCCTTGAGTCGAAAATTCACAATCGTCAGCTGAGGATTGAGAGTCAATTCAAATTGATCTGAGCTGCGAACCCAATTTGCGAAGCTGCGCGCGAGTCTCAACTGACGATTGATCAGCTCTTCGTAAGCGTTGCGGCCGTGAATCTTCAGTGTGAGCCAGACCTTCAAAGAGTTCATGCGGCGCGACCACTGCGCGCTGACTTTGAAGTTGTCGATCATAGCGGCACCGGCAACCTTCGGCATGTAAGGTGTGCTGATACCAAATGTTTCCTGCAGGCTGGCTGGATGTCGCGTCAGAATAATGCCTGCCGCAAACGGCATGGCCAGCCACTTATGCGGATCGATGGTGATGGAGTCAGAGAGTTCGATTCCGCGAACAACATCGCGATGCTGGTCGGAGAGAATGGCGGCGGCCCCGTAAGCTCCGTCAACATGGAACCAGAGATTGTGGCGCTGAGCAATTTCGCCGAGACCCACGAGATCGTCTACCGCTCCGGAGTTGGTGCTGCCCGCAGTTCCAACGATCGCGAAAGGCTTGTAGCCCATCGCGAGATCTTCAGTAATGGCTCGGTCAAGTGCGCCGAGATCAAGCTGCATCATCGAGTTGACGGGAATACGGCGAAGTGCGCGGCGCCCCAGTCCGAGAAGGCCAACGGACTTATCCAGCGAGTGATGACTCTCTGCAGAGGCGTAAAGCACCGGGTGTGCACCTATAGAGGCTACACCTTCCTCCACTGCGCTCGGAAATTGGGAGGTGAGGGCCATGGCCAGCCCCGAAAAGTTTGCTTCATTGCCTCCACTGGTAAAGGTGCCGTCAAATGGGTTGTTCCAGCCGACGCGTTCGCCGATCCAGCGCACGGTTTCGGCTTCAATTTTCGAGGCCAGCTGAGAGCGCGCCAGACTGGCAAGCTGCGGATTGAGGGCAGCCACGAGCGCTTCAGCGAGCACGGCGATGTAGGTTGGCGTGGGATTCATCAGGCCGAAGTAGTTGGCGGCAGGAACGTGAAAGCCTTTGTCGATTAGTTCGGTGGAGATGTCGTCGAGTACGCTTGCTGCATTTGCGCCCACATCGGGCATGGAATCCGTGAGCTGGCCGAACGAGCGTTTCCCCGCTGCAAGCTGAACAGGACGGTCTGAAAGCGAATCAAAGTAGGAATTAATCCGGTCGATGAGCTGGTATCCCAATCGACGGCGGGTTTCGTGGTCCAGAGCGAAGTTGGCTTCCGGCTTTATATCTATTTTCTTTTGGAAATTGTCCATGCGAAGACTTGTCCTTTGTGGTCGATTCCGCGGCCTCGCGCGCGAGGATTGCTTCCTTGCGCGCGACGCCCCAGCGGTAACCGCCGTGGTATCCGTTCTTTTGGATGACTCGATGACACGGAATGGCTAAACAAACTGGATTCGAAGCACAGGCCCGGGCCACCGCACGCACGGCACGCGGTTTCCGAATGGCCTTCGCTACTTCAGAATAACTGGCCGTAGCGCCGTAGGGAATCTGCTGAAGCGCTTGCCAGACCTGGCGCTGGAACGCGGTGGAACGCACGTGCAATGGCAGTCGGAGGTCCGGCTCACGTCCTGCCAGATGTTGCAGAACGTGAGTGAGCCAGGAATGCAGTTCCCGGTCATCACAGGCGATCTGCGCATTGGGAAACTCGTGTTCGAGTTCTGAGATCAGCTGAGCCGGATCGCCGAGCTTGATGGCGCAGACGCCCTTGTCTGTGGCTGCAAGGAGAACCTGACCAAAGTCGCTCTGGCCGATGGTGTAGCGAATCGAGAGCCCTTCGCCGCCATTACGGTATGTAAGAGGTGTCATACCGAGCCGCGGGGCAGCGTTCTCGTAAACACGGCTAGAGGAGGAGTATCCGGCAGCATAGAGGGCGTGAGTCACATTGGGGTTGTTCTTCAACTGATGCTTGAAGTTTTTCAGCCGCAACGAATCGGCATATTCTCGCGGTGTCACGCCCAGCAGTTTCTGAAAACTACGTAGCAAATGGTGCGGGCTGAGCGAAACAGAGTTGGCAAGTTCGCCGAGTGCAGGCGTTTCTTCCGCAGATTCGATGAGCTTAATAGCGGCCAGAACTTTAACCGTCGCGGGATCGGCTCCGTTTGTCTTTGGACAACAACGCCGGCAGGCACGGAATCCAGCACGCTCGGCTTCGTTTGGGTCCGTGAAGAACTCCACCCGGTCGCGCTTTGGACGCCGGCTCGGGCATGAGGGGCGACAATAAACGCCGGTAGAGCGCACGGCATAAACGAAAGTACCGTCAAAGCGAGCGTCACGAGCCAGGACAGATTGCCATTGGAGATTCTGCGACATTGGTTCTTTCCTCCGATGGCTCATAGTAGGTGGTCGGCTCCGTCCACATCTATCCGGC
>JAJPJE010000109.1 GCA_021324365.1 Terriglobia bacterium
CGGTTTACTCTCTCTAATTTCAGAGTCAAGAAAATCAGCGTAAGTTTATCTCTTGTCTTTTCAATCGAGTGCAGCCCGTCCACAGGCCGGTGACAGAAAATAGTGCAGTTGGTTTGAAGTCGATTCGCGGAAGACTGCTTCTGTAAGGCTTTTTGCTGCCACAGACACGACAGTCGGCCTACAACGCGGACCTGCTTCTGATTACCCGCATGTGAAAATCACGGGAAAATTATGGCCTGATGCGGATTTTGCAACGGCTATGTCCATCGGATTGATTTCTCAGATTTCAAAAATAAGGATTGCCTCCGGGGGGAAAGCCTGCAGTTGTGTGGCCACGAACGGCGCGACCGAAGCAGCGCCCTTGCAAAACTGAGCTTTCAACAGTTTTCTCAGGATTCAGCGTCGCGAAGAGCGGCGCGAGCCAGCAGGCGAGTGGAGTCAAGCGGCGGAATCGGAGAGTTTTGCGGAGTGATGATCAGTGGTATCTCCGTGCAGCCGAGGATCACGGCATCACAACCTTCTTCTTCTGCGAGCCGCGTAATGATCTTCTGAAAAGAAGCGACAGAGACGGGAAGGAACTTCGCGCGGACAAGTTCATCAAAGATGATGCAGTTGATTTCATCGCGTTCCTTCGGAGTGGGCCGGCGATATTCGAGACCGCGGTCGGAGAGTTTCTCAGGATAGACGTCGCTGTCGACGAGGTACCTGGTACCGGTAAGCGCCAGGCGCTTGTATCCGCGCGTAACCGCTTCTTCGGCGACGACCTCGGCAATATGCAGCCAGGGCAGCGGCGACTTCGGGAGGACAAACGGCATGGCCTGATGGATGGTGTTGTCGGGGCAGATAAGAAAGTCGGCACCTGCATGGGCCAGTTTGCGAGCGGATTCGAGCATTAGTGCGGCTACAGCCTGCCAGTCACCGCGGTCGATGTGTTCCATCCAGTGCCGCAGGGCAATCGTGTGCAGTGTGATTTCAGGATGGCCGTGCTTTCCGAAGAATTGTTCGCCTTCCTCGCAGATGGTGCGATAGCAAAGAGCGGCGCCCTCCGCGCTGCAACCGACAATGCCGATGTGCTTGGTCAAGTTCTACCTTTGCAAGATGTGCCGCCCCTCCAGGGCTGGGTGACCTTCTTTGTTGCGTGACCCACGGCTTCCGCCGTGAGCTATGCTGTTTCGCCGCTCCCGCGGCTGCAGTCTGTATCGATACCGCCGCACAACAAATTTCGTTTCGTTGCTGCCGCAGCTGCACCCCACTCGTGGTCATCCACATACCGCGGGTACGCTGTAACCTCTGCTGGTACCATTAGTCTATTGGGTATGTGGGCTTTCATAAAACGACTATGGATCGCACTTTTCGTCGTAACGTGCCTCCTCGCTTACCCGCAGTCACAGCTGGTGTATGAGGTCCAGAGGGCAGTTGCCAGTAACGATCTTTCGACAGCCAGGCAGATTGTCGAAGCGTACCAGCAACAGCGGGGCACTACGCCGGAACTCGCTGAGGCTGTCTCATGGGTTGCGCGCGGGGAGTTGTCGGCCAAAGACTACACTGCCGCCGACGCTTACGCCAAGAAGGCCTACGCGCTTGCAGAACAGCAGCTGGCAGGCCGCTCGGTGGACGTGAATGAAAACTTGGCGACGGCGTTGGGCGCGGCGATTGAGGTTCATGCGCAGGCGCTCGCCGCGCAGAAGCAAAAGTCGGCCGCGACTGCCTATCTCCGGGCTCAAGTGGTGAAGTACGGCTCGAGTAGCATCGGCCCGCGCATCCAGAAAAACCTAAACCTGCTCACTTTGCAGGGAGGCCTGGCGCCCGCTCTGGACGAAACACACTATATTGGTTCTAAGCCGCCGACTCTTGCGTCGCTGCGCGGAAAGCCCGTGCTGATGTATTTCTGGGCGCACTGGTGCGTGGACTGCAAAGCTGAAGCTCCCATTCTGGCGCGGCTGAAGTCCGAGTATGCGAGCAAGGGGCTAACGTTGATAGGGCCGACACAGCTCTACGGGAGCGTGGCGCAGGGAGAGCCGGCGGCGCCGAGTACGGAAATGCGCTACATCGAAAAGGTGCGTGATACGTACTATTCGTCGCTGCGCGACGTCCCGGTTCCGGTCAGTGCGGCGAATTTCAGCCGCTACGGAGCGAGTACCACGCCAACGCTAGTTCTGATCGACGGTCGTGGTCGTGTTGCGATGTATCATCCGGGACGGATGACGTACGAGGAGCTGCGCGCAAACATTGAAGCGGTTGTCAGCGGAGCGAAGTCATAGGGCCGTGCAACGGGATCCGTGGAGAGAAGAATTAAAAGCCCTCCCGCAAAACAAAGGACTTGTCCTCGGGACGAAAAGGCCGTCCCGCATAATAAAGGAGTTAGTCCGAGCGTCCCGCATTCTAAGGCAGTTACAGCCGCTGGATGTGTCTGATACACAGTAGATTCGCTTCGCTCACCATGACAACTGAAGTCATGAAGGGACGTTGGTTGGGGCAGTCTAGGGCGGCTGCCCCCACGCGAGTGTGGGCAAATCCCATCTACTTCTATTGTGACAAATTGAAGGGCAGCTACCTGACAGTTGATGAAGATTTATTTCCGGAATGGAATGAAGATGTTGGGAGGAAATCTACGAAGTTCGGCTCTTGACAATAGCAGCGTCAAAATTCGAAGTGGGCGCGCAGGCCTCCAACGAACACCGGGCCACGGGCCTGGTTGTAACCAGGATTGTTGATGTGCTGGATATCTGGCCCGAGATACATACCCTTCCACATGTGAGCCGTGTAATAGCTTTCGAAGATGCTTTCGCGACCATAAGTAAGCCCGCCGTCTCCCAGTAAGAATCCGCTGCCGCCCAGAGCCAGATATTTCTGATGATCTTTCTTGATCGCATTTGAAACGAACGCGATTCCCGCGCGGTCGAACCGGCGCTTCCAGCGAGTTCCATAGCCCATCGCGCCTAGCTGTATTGTCTGGTCGACTTCGGTGTAGGCATAGGACTCGGTTTTTCCATTGTTCCATCCGAAACGGCCGTTGATTCCGAACCAGCCGTTCAGCATCTGCTCGAGATTCACACCAAATCCGTACTTGCCGGTAACCTGCAATGGATGTGCAGTGATATCGGGCGTGAGCGTAAGTCCGGCAAGATATTTCTGGTTCTGGACGCGGTAGATTCCCATATTCGCGCTGTTGTTGTAGGCGAGCAACCGGATGGCGCCTTCCCTGTCCGGCAGAAATGCACGATGGAGAATGAATTCGTAGTTTTCACTATGTCCGCGGCGCAGGTTCGTCTGCAGATCGATGCCGTTCGCAACGGTTGGCATGAAGGCTTCCGCGAAGTGGAAACTCCAAGCGGGTCCCTCATAGGCAAGAATGGCGCCGACGGTATAGCCGCGTGTGTCGGCGGCATAGTCCCATGCTCCATTATTGTCGATGGTCCAATTCATGAATTGGAAATGGCTGTCGGTGGCGATGGTATTCAGGTCGAAAAAGTCGGCCAAGGAGAACTTTCCCAGGCGCACTTCGATGCGGCGAGAAGGTAACCTGGTAAATCCCGAAAGCGGGCCACGGTCGACTTCCACCTGGTCTTTGCTGAGGCCGAATACTTTGTGAATCATGCCGCGGGCGAGATACGGGGCCTTGCTGAGGGTGGGGTTGCGAACGACATCGAGGTTGGTAAATCCGGCGAGACCTAATGCCTGACTGAGTCCCTGGCCGCCGGTCTCTTCCACGTCAACGAGCAGTTCTAATGAATCGTTCAGCTTTAAACCGGTGAACAGTGTCACCACACGGGAAGTGGCCTTCTGATAACCGTTCAGAAAACTGTTAGGATCGTTATAGGCAGCATCGAAGGGCGGATTCGCCTGGAAGATAAAATTGGCCTGCCCTGATACCCAGTACCGGGCGTCCGGATGGGGGAAAAAGGTCTCGACACCCTGGCTCTCCGGTGCATTCACTTGCTGCTGCTCTTCCTCTTCCCGCTTCTGTGCCGATGCGGTGGGGAGAGAGACGAACAACACCACAGCAATAAGGAACAAAGATATCCCGATGCAGCGCCAAGGATGGTGCAAAAAGGTCATTCGCCTGCGTTCCATCATGTACTTATTTCGTAAACATTCCGTTACAGAGCGGCAGCCTGCGCAATCGTGTCGTCTCTACCGTACCCGGTCGGCCTGGTTCCTACTAACCACAGCTTACGCGGTGGCTTGCGAATTCCGCTTCCTCCGCGGCTCGAATGTCGTCAGCATTGGCATTCTCTCTTTCCGCTCAGTCCAAAAGTTGCGGCAAAGGTGGAGCACATAGGTGCCCCTTCAAAAGCTAATCGCGCATCTGCGGACGTCCATTGCATGCGCAAGTAGTTGTGTCTCCTCGCGTCATTTTCGACGATAGGTCCGCATGGGGAAGACAAGTGCGAGTGAGACTCGCGGCTCCAAATCACCATCGGCGGCCCCGGAAAAGAGATAACCGCGCCCTTGTGGCGTTTGTCATTCGTTCTCCAACGACAAGGTTGTAGTGCTTGCGCACTGGGTTATCTCGCGTGGTGGATGAATCCGGCCAGATCGATAACGTGATAGAAGACCATCAGCATCATCAGGACCAGATAGCCGCGTAGCGCGAATAATGAATATTTCACGCTCGGCGTCATTGGCATCGGGCCCAGGCGAGAGGTGTCAATCTTCTCTTCCGGCACATCATCGAGTGGATGTACGACTACAAAGTGATTCTCCGGCACTTCGTCCGCAGTCAGGTATTGCGGTTTAAGAAATCCCATTACGCTCATAGCTCACCTCCGTGAAATCGGGTCACGATAGAGGAAATAGGTTGGGGGCGACGACTTGCGCCGCCAGGATCAGCGAGAGAGCGAAGAGGACGATGATGATGGTCCAGTTCACCCAGTTGTTCCAAGGCTTGTTGACGAATTCTTCGCCGAGCAGCTCTTTGTCATTCAAAAGAAGCTGCAGGAAGATGATGGCCGAAGGCAGCATGATTCCGGCCAGCACCTGGACGCCCAAAATGATGAGTTGCAGCGGCGCGCGCGGAATCAGCACGATGGCAGCGGCAACTGCGACGCAAGCGATGTAGGTTCCATAGAAGCCTTTCGCCTCGCGAATCGGCAGCTGCAGGCTGTGCGGCCATCCACGCACTTCGCCGTAGGCCCACGCGCTCGACAGCGAAATCGCGGTGGTGCCAAGCACGGCGGCGTTAATCATGAGTAGAAGGATGCCGTAGCGGATTCCTTCTCCGGTGAAGATGTGGAGCGCGTTCGCCATTTGCGCGGGATCTTCGAAGATGATCCCGTGCATGCGGGCGGCGTTGCCGGCGATCATCATGCAGCCAGCCACGATGATGGTGAATACGGCGCCGAACAGCGTATCGAGCCGAGCCCATTTCACGTCCGAGAAGCGCAGGCGCTTGTCGGCAATGCAGCTCTGCTGAAAGAACAGCTGCCACGGGGCGATGGTCGTGCCGACAATGGCGATAACGAGGAAGACCAGGCTCGCGGTGAGCCCGCCTGCCGGAATTCCCGGGATGATCGAGTTATGCAGCAGTTCGCCAAAGCTGGGGCGGAGCTTGAAGGCGATGACCAGCCAGGAGAGGTCGAGGAGACAGAGCACGACCACGATCCGCTCCCAGCGCAAATAGCTGCCGGTCAGGACCAGCGTGATCAATCCGACTGCGGCAACCGGAACACCGAGATTGGCGTTGATCCCCAGATGGCTCAGCGCCAGTGCGATCGCCGCGAACTCGGTGACCAGAGTGAGGAAATTCACCAACTCAAGGTCGACGAGCGAAAACAGTCCCCACCAACGGCCGAAGCGCTGGTAGATCATCGCGGCGTGACCCTTTCCGGTTGCGATGCCGAGGCGAACCACCATCTCCTGAATGAAGTACGTGGTTGGCAGCAGAAGCAGCAGCAGCCAGAGCAAGCGGGTGCCATATTGGCCACCGGCCTGAATGTAGGTCGAGACCGCGCCCGCGTCGTTATCGGCTTCCATGACGATGAGGCCGGGGCCGAACACCATCAGAAACGTGAGCAGATGGTGCATCCATTTCTTCTTGACCACGCGACCGCGCACCTGCGGCAGCGCGCTGTCGATCCCTGCGGTCGAAATTGCCAAAACTTTTTCCTGCATTGTCCCAACTCCCAATTAAGTTCCTGGTGCAGACGAACTTCGCCCGCTGGGTGTGTGAACGCCCGATCGGCAACACGACACCATTGGCGGCGTTTGCCTGTTTACGGGAGCGCTTGGAGGAGGAACGAGCCTCGACCCTCCACGTTCTTCCATTTCGGTTGTGCGTAGAAGAAGCAGAGGTGAGGCGATAGGCGGCACTGAGGGACTCAGCGAGAAGTCGCTGAGGGTCTATCGGGTCACGTGCTTTTTCTACACCGGAAAGCCGCCGCTACTCGGAGGCTGATCTTCTCGTTTCAGTTCGCTCATAAAACTTTCTGGCAGGAGAGGGAAAAATGCTTGGAGAAATTAACGACCGGAACGGTCTGTGAAGAAAGGAATCGAGGAATCATGCGAGCTCTGCATGGAACAGAGCCGCGAAACCAGTTTTCTTTTCCCCACTCGTCCAAGCTTCAGCACCGCGCACCGTAAGAGGCTTGTTAAGCCTCAGCCACTTTGAGAAAACCCTTAATCCGGGAGTTCCTGTTCTACCTGTGTCTCGGACTTCTTTCGAAGCCGATCGGCAGTAGCCTGTGTGTTACGCGGGAGCCTCGCCTACCGAGGATCCATGCAACTGTTTGGACGTCGAAACGAAGTGCATCAATTCAACATCCATTGTCACCTTAACGCCGTGTTAAAAGTTGTGTCAAATAAAAAAGCCGTAAGTAAGGCAGTGTGGTGACCGAGTCCATAGGGGAACTTCATTGCGGAAGTTATGCAAGCGAGGGGAACCGCGCCGTTCGGGGGACCAGAGTGTCCGCCCCACACAGTCCTGCCCGTGACCTAGCTCACACGGCCATGTTCACCGCGCTGATAGAATTTCTGGTCACGAATTGAGAATTGGCGGGCATCGATGTCGCGCAAAACCAGCAAGTCCCACGAACTGCAAAAGCGAGCCGAGCGGATCATTCCAGGAGGCGTGGATTCCCCGGTGCGGGCGTTTCGTTCCGTTGGCGGAGAGCCGCCGTTTATCGTGCGCGGGGAGGGTTCGCGGCTGTGGGATGCTGACGGCAATGAGTACATCGACTACGTGCTGTCGTGGGGACCGCTGATTCTTGGTCATGCGGTGCCCGAGGTCACAGAGGCTGTGATGGAAGCCGCGCGCAATGGAACGAGCTTCGGCGCATCGACCCCGTGCGAAGTGGATTTGGCTGAAGCAGTGCTTGATGCGTATCCCTTCGCCGAGAAAGTTCGCTTCGTGAATTCGGGGACGGAAGCAACGATGTCGGCGATACGGCTGGCGCGCGGATACACCAATCGGAAATACATCATCAAGTTCGAAGGTTGCTATCACGGCCACTCCGATGCGCTGCTGGTGAAGGCCGGTTCGGGCGTTGCGACGTTAGGCATTCCGGGATCGGCGGGCGTGCCGGAAGAATTCGTCCAGTTCACGCTGGCGTTGCCATACAACAGTCTGAACGTCGTTGAAGAAGCGTTTCGCCGATACAAAGATCAGATTGCGTGCGTGATCGTGGAGCCGGTGGTTGGCAATATGGGCTGTGTGCCTCCGGCGAAGGGATTTCTCGACGGATTACGGTATCTGAGCTCACGCGAAAATGCGCTGCTGATCTTTGACGAGGTGATGACGGGCTTCCGCGTCGCTTATGGCGGAGCGACGGAGCTTTATGGTGTGCGGCCTGATCTAGTCACGCTGGGGAAGGTGATCGGCGGCGGGTTACCTGTCGGAGCCTACGCTGGTCCGGCGGAATTTATGGACATGGTCGCGCCGGTAGGCCCGGTCTACCAAGCTGGAACGCTGTCGGGGAACCCGCTGGCGATGGCAGCCGGGAAAGCCATGCTCTGTTACTTGCGCGACAATCACGAGATCTACGGGCGCATGGATCGGCTCGCGGGGACCCTGGTGGAGATGGTAGCCAAGACAGCGCGCGATGCGGATCTGCCGCTGAGCTACAACCGCGTGGGATCGATGTTTACGTGGTTCTTTCAGCGTGGTCCAGTCACGGACTGGGATTCGGCGGCGAAGAGCGATACGAAAGCCTTTGGGAAATTCCATCGTGCGATGCTGGAAGCGGGAGTATATCTGCCGCCTTCGCAGTTCGAAGCAGCCTTCTTTAGCGCGGTGCATACAGAGGAAGATGTTCAGCAGACAGTGGCGGCTGCGAGACAGTCGTTTGCGGCCGTGATCGCGTAGAGTTCGCGCTAACAATCTTGAATCCATGACGTGGGGGCAGCCGCCCTCGGCTACCGCGAATAGACATGACTTTCTATCGACGCGATTTGCCACATCTGCAGCGCGACTTCAAGGCTCATTTTGTGACCTTCGCGAGCTTTCAACGGCGGATCCTGCCGGAATCGGCAAGAGACATTACCCTCGACTGCTGTCTTCACGATCACGAACGGAAGATCGCGTTGCATGCTACGGTTCTCATGCCAGATCACGTACACCTTATCGTTAGTCCACTGGTTGATAAGGAAAGGCGATGTATTTATTCACTCGCGGAGATCATGAGTGGAATTAAGGGGCGTCCGCTCATCGGATAAAGTTGCTTGGACGGCGAGGCAGAGTGTGGCAGGACGAATCGTTCGACCACGTATTACCTAGCGCGGAGAAGCTGGAGGACCGGATTGAATATGTACTGCAAAATCCGGTTAGGCGAGGTTTAGTTAAGAATTGGAAGGATTATCGCTGGACATGGTCAATGGCCGTTGCGAAGGCAAAAGCTGACGAGCTGCGCTCGCCTCGCCCAGCGAGGGCGGCTGGGCCACGTAAGCCTGCGAACTTGAATAATTAATTATGAGAACGCTGATTCAGCGGGTAACACGAGCTTCGGTGAAGGTGGATGGCGAGGCAGTCGGGCGAATCGACAAAGGTCTGCTCGTGTTACTGGGAGTCGCACAGGACGACACGGAGGCCGATGCCGACTATCTGGCTGACAAGATCGTAGGACTGCGTGTTTTCGAGGATGCCGATGGGAAAATGAATCTCGCCGTACCAGAAATCGGCGGCGCAGTTCTGGCCGTTTCGCAGTTTACTCTTTACGGCGATGTGCGCCGCGGCCGGCGTCCCTCATTCGATGCGGCAGCGAAGCCGGAGCAAGCCCGAAAATTGTACGAGTACTTTGTCGAGAAAATCCGCGCGGCGGGTGTTCCTTGTGAGACCGGGAGGTTTCAGGCGACGATGGAAGTCGAACTAGTCAACGACGGGCCGGTCACCATCCTGATCGACTCGAAAAAGATTTTTTAAATTGGTAATTGGATCGTTTGGTAATTGAGTCATTGAGTGATCGGGTCATTGAGCCATTGCCGTTTACAGCACAGCCAGTCTCTCTCCATTACTCCGGCTCGATACGTAGGTCACCTTGAGTTGAGGATGGCATCGGCGACGGTGATGGCATCGGCGGCCGCTTTCACGTCGTGCACGCGAACAATCTGGGCACCCTTAAGGATGGAAATCATCATGGCGGCGAGGCTGCCGTAAAGACGATCCTGAGGTTCGGGCCGAATGCCATTCTTCTCGAGTGCTTTGGCGATAAAGGACTTGCGAGACGTGCCAACCAGCAGTGGCATGCGGACGTCTTGAAGTTCGTTCAGCCGGTTTAAAAGAGGATAGTTCTGCTCGAGATTCTTGCCGAAACCAATCCCCGGATCAACGACGATTCGCTTTCGCTTGATTCCCGCCAGTTCGGCCTGTTGTACGCGATCGCGCAGTTCCCGTTTGACCAGGCTGACCATGTCCGAAACGGGCGGGAGCGCTCGCCACGTCTCGGGCGTGCCGCGCATGTGCATGAGGATGAATCCGCAGGGGAGCCCAGCTACGGTCTTCTTCATCTCGGGATCCCATTGCAGGCCACTGACATCGTTGACGATCTCGGCGCCGGCTTCCACGGCGGCGCGAGCTACCGTGGCCTTGTAGGTGTCGATGGAGATCAGCGCATCCGGGCGAGCACGCTTGATCTTGCTGATGACGGGCAGGACGCGTTGCAGTTCCTCTTCGGGGGAGACAGCGGTTTTGACAACTGTTGCGTGAGAAGTACCTCCAGAGCTGCGCGTCGTATTTGCAACGGCTTCAACTTTTGCCCCGGGTCGCGTAGATTCGCCGCCGACGTCGAGGATGTCGGCGCCCTGCTCGAGCAATTGCAGGCCGTGCTCTACGGCGCGTCCGGGATCAAAGAACTGGCCGCCATCAGAAAAGGAATCCGGTGTGACGTTCAGAACGCCCATAATCAGCGTGCGCCGCCCAAGTTCGATGGTGCGGTCACCGACTGCCCACTGAAAGATGGGACGCATGAGCCGATTGTAACGGAAGGTAACCTTCGGAAGTGGCGGAGGTGCTGCGAATCGGTGCTAGAATTCAGCCAAGTTTATGCGTGCTCGCCGTCATGCCGCCCTTCTGTTTATTTGGCTTTTACTGCTGTCCTGCGCGGCCGCCAACGCAGCAAAGAAATCACAGAAAGTCGAGTCGAAAGGGTCCGGTCTTGCCGATGAGATCAACAAGATTTTGTCGCAACCGGATATCGCACGTGGTTACTGGGGCATCGAAGTCGACTCGCTGACGACTGGCAAAGTTCTGTACTCGCTCAACGAGGACAAGCTGTTCACACCTGCATCGAACACCAAGCTGTTTACGACTGCGGCGACGATGGCATTGATCGGGTCTGATTACCGCTTTCGTACCACGGTGGAGACCTCCGGCGCAGTCGATAAATATGGCCGGGTGAACGGAGATCTCATGCTGGTGGGCAGGGGTGATCCCAACATTTCAGGTCGTAACCTGCCGTACAGTGTACGGACACAACGGACGTTACCGCCCATGCAGGTACTGCAACAACTGGCCGATCAGGTCGTGAAACGCGGCGTGAAGTTCGTGGACGGCGATGTCATCGGCGACGATTCCTACTTCGCCTTCGAGCGATACGGCGAAGGCTGGGCGCAGGATGACATGGTATGGGAGTGGGGCGCACCGGTTTCAGCGCTTACCATCAATGACAACGTCGTATACGTCAACATTCTTCCGGCGGATCACCCCGGGGATCGCGCGTTTGTCGATATCACACCCTACGCTGAGTACTACAGAGTCGACAACCGGATTATGACCACTCCGGCGGGTACCGGTCCTCGCAGGGTCTACATCACGCGCGAGCCGGGTGGCAACGAATTGACGATGTGGGGCAACATTCCCATCGATGATCCGGGAGCAACGGAAGCGCTGGCGATTGAAGATCCGGCGGCTTTTGCGGCCAAAGTGTTTCGCCAGATGCTGGAACAGCGTGGGGTGGTGATTTATGGACGCACACGCACGAAGCACACGGAGCTGGCATCGCTTTCGACCTTTACGGTAACTGCCTCTGCACCAGCGAATGGCGGAGGCGGCGATGTTCAATCACGACCTCCCGCTGTACCAATGACACTGGTGCTGGCCAGCTATGAATCGCAGCCACTGGCGGAGGATCTGCGGGTTATCAACAAAGTGAGCCAGAATCTCCATGCCGAGCTGATGCTACGCCTGTTGGGACGTGAGAAAGGCACCGGGGGAACGGTGCAGGCGGGGCTCGAGGTAGTTCGCGGATTTCTGACGCAAGCGGGCATTTCTCCGGATCAGTTCGTTTTTTATGATGGGTCAGGTCTGTCGCGGCAAAACCTGGTCACACCACATGCAATCGTGCTGTTGCTGAAATATGCGGATTCGCAGGTATGGGGACCAAAGTTCATTGACACTCTGCCGGTTGCTGGCGTGGACGGATCACTAGCAGGCCGAATGAAGGACTCGCCGGCGCAGGGCCGCGTGCAGGGCAAGACCGGTGCACTAGGTCACGTGAGCACGCTCTCGGGATATCTGACGACTTTGAGTGGCGACCGGGTGGTTTTCTCCATCATGGCGAACAACTTCAACGTGCAGAGTAAGCGTTCTACGGAGAGCATCGATCAGATTGTGAACGCAATTGTGACCTACGGAGCCAAGAAGCACTGAGCTAGGGCCGGCGCATCCGGTTGCGCGCCTGACCTGCGCGAGCCGCAACTGGTCCGGTGGAAGAAGGCGGCTTGCGCATTCCATCGAGAAGTTCTTTCAGCACGACCGCGTTATTCTGCTCTTCATTTTTCGACGCGTAGACAAGAGTCAGCGGTTTACGGCGCTTGGCCAGCTGATGTAACTGGTCAAGTCCGGTCGCAGCCTCGGGAGTAGAAAGCTCCTGCAGATACTTTTTCCGAAAAGCGAGCCACTGCGTAGGCCGCTCGTGAAACCACTTGCGCAGTTCGTTGGAAGGCGCCAGTTCGCGCATCCAGTGATCGATTCGAGCGCCGTCTTTAGTGAGTCCACGAGGCCACAGCCGGTCAACCAGAACGCGGGTGCCATCGTTCACGGATGGTGGATCATAAGCGCGCTTGAGCACTACCGGCATGGCTCTTTATTCTACGTCTGAGACGTAGGAGACGAATTCATAAGAGGCCTCACCAAAGTTCGAGAAAAATGACAAAAGTAATGATGCGGATTGCGCTTGTCTTGCTGTGCGCAGCGGCTGTCGGCTGCAAGTCAAAAAAAACAGAAACGCCTTTAAACCTGACACCCCAACAGCTCGCGGGGCAGCAGATTTTCAACCAAACCTGCGCAGTCTGTCATCGCAATGGAGACCACGCACCCAATCTGGTCGGGCTATACAAGAGGAAGTACATGACGAATGGCATGCCGGTGAACGATGATCGAGTGCGCGACACCATCAGCATGGGACGGGCTATGATGCCGGCGTTCGGCAATGTGCTGGACCCGCAGCAGATGGATGATGTGATCGCGTATCTGCATGCGATGTAGACACCCGTTTTACCGCGGAGCACGAAGACAGGGAAGAAGTCGGGACAAAAAGCAGGCGCGCGATAGCCGCTCGGGCTGTGAATCGTCAGGTGGGCAGGCCTCATCGTACAATTGAGATATCGGCATGAGCAGCCTGGTCCAGCTAATCCAGATCGAGACGAGTCCGCGCCCGCACGTGCGCAAGCCGGAGTGGTTGAAGGCACGTGCCCCCATGGGCGAGGGATATCATGACCTGAAAAAACTCGCCCGGGGATTGGGGCTGCACACGGTTTGCGAATCGGCACAGTGCCCGAACATTGGGGAATGCTGGAATCATCGTACGGCGACGTTCATGCTGCTGGGCGATCATTGCACTCGACGCTGCGGTTTCTGCGCAGTCCCCAAAGGACACATGGAGCCGATCGACTTCGAAGAGCCAATCCGGGTGGCGGAAGCGGTTGCGACCCTGGGCCTGAAGCATGCCGTCGTTACCAGCGTGAATCGCGATGACGACAACATAGGCGCCGCGCGCGTGTTTGCAGATACGATCACCGAGATCAAGCGGCGCGTTCCGGATTGCCGGGTGGAAGTGCTGATTCCCGACTTCCAGGGCCGCGAAGATTGTTTGCGGATCGTGATGGGAGCCAAGCCGGACGTGCTGAATCACAACACCGAAACCGTGCCACGAATGTATCCGGCGGCGCGTTCCGGAGCGCGGTACGAACGCACCCTGGAACTATTGTGGCGGGCCAAGCAGATCGATACGGGTGCTGTAACGAAAACGGGCGTTATGGTTGGCCTGGGTGAAGAAGTCGCTGAACTTCTCGAGGTATTCCACGATCTGGCCGCGCGCGATGTCGACATTCTAACGATCGGACAATATCTGCGTCCGTCGAAAGACCAGCTGCCGCTGCAGCGTTTTTATACGCCCGATGAATTCCATCACTTGAAGGAAGAAGCTTTGAAGCTTGGTTTCCGGCACGTGGAATCAGGGCCACTCGTTAGATCCAGTTATCACGCACATGAGCAGGCGGACGCGACGGTGCGGCGCCTGGTGTGGTTCCGCGAACCATAGTCGTCTACTATTCACTCCGCACGCTTACCGTGATCCGCAGCGCGCCCGCCGGCATCTGTGTGAATGGAGCGCACGATGAGAGTTTCTGTCGCAAAGCGAATTGTTCACTTCATTAGCGTAGTTTTCCTATTCTTGATCCCGGTTGTTGCGATGGGATCTGATGATCAAGGCACGATCTTCGTGGTTCGTCACGGAGAGAAGGCGTCTTCGGCTGCTGATGCGCTGTTAAGCGCGGCAGGTCACAAACGCGCGAATTGCCTGGCGCAGATGCTCAAAGGCGCGAACGTGCGTGCGATCTTCACGCCGGAAGTGAAGCGTACTCAGCAGACAGCGGAGCCACTGGCCAGCGATAAGCTCATACAAATCACGGTGATCCCGCGCAGCCATGTCGAAGAAATGACTCAGAAGGCGATCAGCGCGGCACAGAATGGCGCCGTGCTGATTGTTGCCCAGCAGGATACGATGCCGAAAATCGTGCAACTGCTCGGCGGCGGTACGATTGCGCCTATCGGCGACAATGAATTCGATCGGCTCGTGATCCTGCACGTTGCCGGAGCCGGAGCGACGATAACGACGCTGCACTACTGCACGTGCCGGCAAAGCGAGTCGAAGAGCGGCGCCATGCGCTAGAGGGTGGACCATCCGAAGACGCGGTGAATGCTGAAAAACCGACGGATCGTAGTGCCCAACTCACGCACCAGCAGGTTCACCAGTTCGATTCCGTCGCTTTCTCTGTACGCCCGAGTGAGCTAAGCTGCCCGGGTGCGTGTCTGCCGCATCATCGTCGCTGCATCGATTCTGATTTTCTGTTCGTGGAGCGCACTGGCGCAGAAATACGGCCGCAATGTTTTGCAGAAGCTTCCGCAGGCATCGGCGGCTGTAGGTGTGACGGGCGCTGCCGCTCCGAAACAGAACTGCGTCAACTGGCTATGGGCGGCGGAGGTCGAAACCATACTCAAGAAGCAGAAAATCGATCTGCCGCAGACATACTGGGTGACGCAAGCGAATCTGGGCGAAGTCTGTGTTGACGAGCCGATCGATCTGGCCTCGATCGCGTCACTGGTTGAGCGCGATTATCAACTCGAAGACGGCAGCAAGTTCCACCTGAAGGCGATTCGCACGACTGGGGCGCCCTCGGACATCGGCCACTTCATCGCAAGCCTGCAGCAGGAGCGTCCTTTCATTCTGGTGTGGAAAGGGCGTCCGCTGCTGGTCACAGGCATGACATACGATCAGTATGGCTACCCGAATGGCCAGCGCATGTACCAGGTGCGCACCATCGATATGGTCGACCCGGCGTATCCGGAAGGCGACGAGCATCGAAGTGTCACCTTCGTGAATGGTACAGATGATCCCAATGAGATCAGCGGAACGCTGGAAGTAGTCGCGGTGCCGGTGGACCCGTTCCGGTAAAGAATCCTTCTGAGGGCTCATGGAATCTCACTGACTGTGAGTTCGACTGACAAAGCCCAGCCTCGAGGAACAGTCCTTTACGACGGTGCCTGCGGCTTTTGCTGGCGTTGGGTGCGCTTCTGCAAACCCACGCTACGACGGCACGGATTCCAAGTCTCTTCGCTCCAGCAACCCTGGGTGAGTGAGAGCCTCGGCATGGATGCCACGCAGTTGCTGTCCGACATTCGCGTGCTCACGCCTAATGGGAAACTTGTCTCAGGAGCAAACGCGTATCTCTACGTCGCTCGGCGCGTCTGGTGGCTGACACCTTTCTGGGCACTGTTCAGCCTGCCCGGTCTGAACTGGCTGCTTCATCGCGGCTATCGATGGTTTGCGCGCAATCGGTATTGCATATCGGGGGCGTGCCGGTTATCGCCGGAACGATGATGCCACTGGTTTGCCGCTAAGCGCTTCCTTCTTATATACTTTGAGTTTGCCTCGAGCTTAATTTTCGATTCAGGAGCAAGCAGCTTTCATGCCCAAGCGTACGTTTCAACCGAACCGTCGCCGTCGTTCGAAGACGCACGGATTCCGCAGTCGTATGAAGACCAAGAGCGGGCAGGCGGTTCTGTCGCGCCGCCGCGCGAAGGGTCGCAAACGAGTTTCCGTAAAGCCCGGATATCGCGAGTAGTTTGCCGGGCGTGAAACGGCGCTTTGCTTGATCGCAATCATCCCAGGGACGCCGAACTCCGCTGCAAGGACGACACCTTCAATGCCGGCCCTCGATTCCGCCGGTAATACGCCGACCTCGACCCGCCGGTCAGCTTTTCTGCGAAGCTCGAAGTTGCTGAAGCACGGAGATTTTCAGCGGGTCTATAAGAATGGGCGGCGTCACTTTTCGGGTCTGTTGACGGCATTTTATCTGCCACGCACCAGTCAGGTCGGAGATGGTCCTAGGATTGGCACTGCCGTTGGACGCGTTCTGGGCGGCGCCGTGGAGCGCAACCGGATCAAGCGCAGGATGCGCGAGGCAATCCGGCTTCATCTGGCCGAAATGCCTTTTGCGGTGGACGTGGTGATCAATCCCAAGAAGAACGTTCTCACGGCCGAATTCGTAGAAATAGAGCGCGAGGTAGTCCGGGCATTCCAGGTGGTTCGCAAATACATGGAATCGGCCCAGGCGAAACGGGCGGCAGGCAAATCATGATGCGCAGATTCTTATTGTTATTGTTAAGCGCGTACAAATGGCTGATCTCGCCGCTGCTGCTGCCTGCCTGCCGCTATGTCCCCACGTGTTCCGAATATGCAGCAGAGGCCATCGAGCGCTACGGAGCTGTCCGCGGAACGCTGAAGGCGGCGTGGCGCTTGTTGCGATGCCATCCATTTGCGCATGGCGGCTACGATCCGGTGGTCCCGGCGATTTTGAGCGAGGCCGCGATTGCAGCTGAAGAAGTCGGACATCGCCGTCCGGGCGTTCCCGTACAAGCAGTTTTAGAGGCAATTAAACCTGAGCCGCGGCCAGTCGCGGCTTCGCAAACGATCGTTGCCACGCACGATTGCAATCTGCGCCTTACCCGGCGCTGCTGAGAAGGAAAGTAGACTTGCCCGAATATCACAGCCCCAACCAAGAACCCGCCAGCAGCCGCATGATGCTGGTGATCCTCTTCACCTTCATCTTCCTCATCGGTTTTCAGTTCATCTACAGCAAATACGGCCCGAAGAAGCCGGCTGAACCCGCGCAGCAGCAATCTCCCCAACAGCAACAGGCAGCAGCCACGAGCGCTCCAAGTGTTGCGGCTTCCGTTGCGGCGACTTCGGCACCGGCTGCGATTGGAACGAAGCAGGCATCGTCCGAATCGCAAATTGTTATCGAGAATGGGCTATATAAGATCACCTTCAGCAATCGTGGCGCGCAGGTAAAGTCGTGGATTCTGAAGAACTATCACAACGAAAATGGCCAGCCGCTCGATCTGGTGAACGAAAAAGCTGCAGCGCAGTACGGTTATCCGCTCTCTCTGTTCACTTATGACCAGGCGCTCAAGGACAAGCTGAATTCGGCGCTCTATGTCACAAACCTCCAGGGCACGCAGCAGGCGCCCACGGATATTACTTTTGAATATGCAGAAGGCAGTCTGTCGGTTCGCAAGACTTTCCACTTCGACGACTCCTATGTGGTCGGCGCTGATATTGAGGTCGCGCAGAACGGATCAGCGGTACAAGCCTTCCCGGCGTGGCCGGCGGGCTTCGGTGACACGAACACCCCCGCTCTGTATGCCACCAGCACGATCGACTACGACAACGGCAACAGCATCGATCGGCTTGCGATCAAGAAAGTCAGTGGCGGTGCGACCTACCGCGGACCGCTGGCGTGGGCCGGCCCGGTAGACCAGTACTTCGCGGCCATCTTCTTGCCCGACGATCCCAGCAATGCCGCGTTAGTCACGCTGCACAACACGATCCAAATTCCGAAAAATCCGGAGAAGCCGGAAGCGAATGACGTCGTTTCGGTAAGTGTACTGGGCGGCGCGGTCGGCAACCTGGACGGCCACACCCGCGAGCGAATCTTCATCGGCCCGAAGGCGCTGAACGTTCTCTCCACCATTCATCCGGCGCTGGTGCCGGGACAGACGGAAGCGACCGATCTGCGACGGATCGTCGATTTCGGCTGGTTCAGCTTTATTGCGCGCCCGTTGTTCGCGTGGTTGCGCTGGACGCACGTCCACATGATCTCCAACTGGGGCTGGGCCATTGTATTTCTGACTGTGATCATCAATGTGGCGCTGCTGCCGTTGCGGATCACCAGCATGAAGTCGGCGCTGAAGACGCAAAAGGTTCAGCCACAGATCAACGCGATCAAAGAAAAATACAAGAAATACTCGATGCGCGATCCGCGGCGCCAGGAGATGAACCAGGAAATCGCGGCGCTGATGAAGACAGAGGGCGTGAATCCGGCGGGCGGCTGTCTTCCGCTGCTGATCCAGATGCCATTCCTGTTCGCGTTTTACCGGTTACTCGGCAACACGATCGAGTTGCGCCAGGCACCATTCCTTTACTTGAAGGATCTGTCGGCAGCCGACCCAACGCATATCATGCCGATCCTGATTATCCTGACGACATTCGTTACGCAGAAGATGACTCCGACGGGCGGCATGGACCCGCAACAGCAAAAGATGATGAACCTGATGATGCCGGTAATGCTTGGCCTGATCAGCTGGAATCTGTCTTCAGGACTGTGTGTCTACTGGATCGTGAGCAACATCATTGCGATGCTGATGCAGTTAGGAATGAACCGCACCAGCATGGGCCAGGAGATGAAGCAAATCGCCGAAAAGCGTGCCCGCAAAGCGGCTTTAAAAAAGGCGTAATTAATCAGACATTACACAAAGTTGTAACCGCCAACTGGTAATTTTCTCAGGTCAACGAGATGCCCCTGCCCGTTTTTAATCACGTGGACGGGGCATTTTTATTGGTCACGGCCAATATTGCAGGAAGCGTTATCCCCGGGCTCGGATCGAGCAGGGCTGCCTGCTTCGACGCCGATCAGTTCATCGACTTGCGTGGCAAATGCAACAACGGTGACACGGGTTACATCTCAGTGATAGAAGTAACCCAGTCGGCCAGGGTGGCGGAATGCGGGTTTCTTGCTTGTTCGTTGTCGTCTTCTTATCTATGGGCGCCTGGACCCAGCAGGCGAAGCTGGTTTCCGCGCCTACACCGCATCTTCAATCAGATTCGCCTGACGCGTATACCCGTACCTTTCAACTGTACGCAACTCCGACGCTCACCGAGGGCCGGTTGTGGTATTGGGAAGTGAACGACTGCAGGCTGGCCCCTTCAGCGGCCGATAAGTATCTCCCCGCGAAAGCAAGAGTAAACAACGACTTCTCGCCTGCCACCCTGGAGTGGACGTTCACTGGCAAGCGCAAGCTGATGCCAGTAGTCGATCTCACCGTCATTAAGATCAAGCCGGGCGAAGGCGAGAAACACACGGCAGGCGCTTCAGTGCCGGACCATAGCGGTCTCTGGGAAAAGGCAACTCACTCCATGATGGATTTTTTGCACAACTGAGGCTCCGATCAGGGCGAGTGATTCCGGCGGCAGTGACTCCCGTCACAAGGTGTTAACACGAAGGTCCCCGATCCAATTTGGACTGGTACTTTGCCGCTCCGAACAATACCCTAAGCGCGAAAGACTTTGTTGATATCGCATAGGAGGACTCCGCTTTGCGTGCGGAGTCCTGACCCGCAAATCATAGGTTTGGACCAAGGCCTTGATTAAATCGGAGCAAATCAAACTCCTGGTTGTGGATGACTCGGCGCTCTATCGCAAACTGGTGGAGCATTCGGTTTCGCGCGAGCACTTCACTCTGTTTTTCGCGGAGAATGGCCGGCGTGGGCTCGAACTGTACCAGCAGGAGCAGCCTGACCTGGTGATCACGGACTGGACGATGCCTGATCTCAGTGGGCCGGAACTGTGCCAAAACATTCGCGGACTCCAGCGCAGCTCTTATTGCTACGTAGTTCTGTTGACCAGCCACACGGAGAAGGAACAGGTTGTCGCGGGTCTTGCGGCGGGAGCCGATGACTATCTGACAAAACCTTTCCACGAAGGAGAACTCCTGGCACGCCTGGGCGTCGGGCGCCGCATCATCCAGTTACACCGGCAAGTCGAAGCCAAGAATCGTCAACTAGAGGAACTGGCGCTGACTGACGCACTAACCGGTCTGCCAAATCGCCGCGCCATTGAGCAATGGGCGGTGCGGGAATTGAACGGTGCTGCCCGTCATGGGTATCCTGTCTGCCTCGCGATCGCCGATCTCGACCACTTTAAGAAAGTCAATGACAACTACGGCCACGATTCGGGCGACCTGATTTTGCGCGGCTTCGCCGACGTTCTTAGGACGAGCATGCGCAAATCCAACCTCTGCGGGAGATTGGGAGGCGAAGAGTTTCTTCTGGTTTTCACCCACGCCAGCCCGCAGGATGTCCTGGTTGCGATTGAACGCGTTCGCAGCGAGTTCGAGAAGCGGGAGTTCGTAACTCCAAAAGGTGTCGTAAAGGCCACGGCGAGCTTTGGAGCCGCCGGATTTCAGGGCTCGGTCGCGCCGGACTTTAACGAAATACTCAGCCGCGCTGACACTGCGCTTTACTCCGCCAAAAACAAGGGTCGCAACCGCGTGGAGATCGCCGAGCCTGCCCTGATATCCTCGTGAAACCTGCCGCCCACCGTCCCCGCTTCATCCCTGATGATCAACAGGTTTATATCGTGACGCGAGTACACATGTAGCCGCCGTAAGATCGATATCTGCTATCAACAAGCCCTCGTTCCCATACGGCTGCCAGCACAGTACCGTGCCATCCGGTTTCGCGATAGCGGAAGTCGTCGGCGAATCCGGGCAGGCGTAGTTCACCGACGCGAAATAGCAGTCGTTTTCGGCGGCGCGGCAAAGGATCGCCTTCTCATGAAACGTGTTCTTCGGATCGCCGAAGGTCGATGGGATGTAGTCGCCTTCTTCTGCGGGAGCGTAGTGGGGATGAAAGACAATCTGTGCGCCATGCCTCGCCGCCCAGCGCACCGTCTCGGGATAACGCCAGCCCTCATGGCAGATCACCACTCCGAACCTCAGCGAACCCAATTCGAATACCCGCCTCTCGCACCCGGGCGCATAGAGTCCTTCTTCCGACGGAGCTATCTGAACTTTGTCCTGAAAGCCACTGGTCGTGCCGTCTCGATTGATAACCAGTGCGGTCGCAACTGGCGTGTTATCAACCACGCGTTCCGTTCCCAACACGACAGCGATGTTGGATTCGCCTGCAGATTTCGAGATTGTCGACCATGCTTGCTCGAGGAATGCAGCATCGGGAGGCGGAACGTGATGGCCGAGTCCGCGATACCCGGGAACGTAACACTCCGGGAAACAGATCAGCTCAGCCCGCTTGTTCGCAGCGTCCGCAATGGCCGCGGTCACAAGCGCGACGGATTCCTCAGGAGTTCCCGGATAGCGGAGGTTAGCGAGCGCAATACGAACGGAGCTCATGGTTCATCATAGCGAAAGATCGGGTGCCCCACACATCCTGCATCTGGATGTGTTGGAGACGAATTCACGTCACAGACTAATCCGGTGAAGCGCGGACTGGTTGTGAGTCCCGAGCAGTGGAGGTGGAGCAGTTATCGCTTTTATCTGCTGCAGGAGGAAGGTCCAGTTCCATCCATGAGGGCTGGCCGGAGATCAAATTTCCTGTCAGGTGAAAGAGACTACTGCTCGGTACATTTCAAACTCCCACACATCCAAAGTCAGGATGTGTGGGGCACCCTGTTCAGAATCGAATCCCTTTACGCTGCCGCGCGTATACGACTGCTGTGCACGGGCTTTCGTTCGAGCGACAGCAAGTAGTCCAGCGCGAGGCGGCCGGGGCCAAAGATCAAGATCATCAGGCTGGCGAAGAAGAAGGTGTACGGGTCAGCGTTGTAGAACTTGCCTGGATCGGAAATGATCGAGGCCAGGGCCGCACGGTCAGCCGTGAGATAGGCGACGAACATGTCCACAGTGAGAAGAAGCGAGATAAAGCGCGACCCAAGTCCTGCGATCAGCAGGATGCCGCCAACGAACTCTAATCCCGACACAAACCAGGCATTCAGCGCGGGTGCAGGAATGCCGAGACTGGTGAAGAATCCGATGACCTTGTGGATGTGCTGCAGTTTGCCCCATCCGGTCTGCAGGAATTGCCACCCCCAGTAGAGACGCACTAGAAGCAGAAGTGGCGATTGCAGCGAATTGCCGACACTGCGCAAAAGTGCGTACCCGCGGGCAGCGAGTTGGGCGACAGCTTTCATTCGTTCTCTCCATGCGAGCGGAATGGGACGGCAAACCAGCCCAGCGCCATCCAAGCGGCAAACCATTCCTGGATATGCATAGCCTGATCTTCTTCCGATAGCGGGCTTTGGGCGAATGCAGTTTCCAGAGCTTCGCTGAGCGGCTTGCGTTCCCGCAGCGTGGTCAGCAGCAGATAGGACTCGCGTTCCAGGCGTCGGTAGCAGACCGAGTAGTCGGCGCGATGAACCGCGAGGTAGATTGGTTCCGGCGAATTCTTTAGCCAGCGGCGGATCGGAAAAGCGCGAGCTGCTCCTGTCTCTTCCTGTTCCTCATCGTGCTTGCGGACAGCGAGCAGCAGATCGTCGACGGCATAGTGCAACTCGTGGAGCGAGATGTGCGGCTGCAACAGCAACTGCGGATCTTCACCCAAGGTCATCAGCGCTTCGGGAGTGAGTCGTGGAAGATCGGCTGCATCGAAGGCTTCGATGTGCGCCCATTCCAGCTTGAGCATGTCGGCAGCAAGGGAGTAGCGATCACCTGCCAGATCGTTGTGATCGGCGAGCCACTGCGGCAGAAACTGTCCAAGATTGCGTAATGTAAACGACTGCGACGGGCATTCGGTGAGATAAGCGCGCGCGATCCGGTCAAAGCGCTTCCGTCCAACGACGGCGCGCAGGCCCGGAAAATCCTCTGCAAACGAATCGAGAATGCGGAACCAGTACTGCCGGTTGTAAATCTCCAGCCGCTCGAAACTGGTGAGGCGCGAGTTGGGCTTGATGAACTCGGCGGCTTCCTTGGCGTTGGAGCGGCGCTGCGGATTGCGCCGCCGCATCTGGTCGGACTGGGCAAGAGGCTGCATTACTGCAGAAGCCATGCGACGCTGCAGATCAAGTAAAGGCGTCATGCACGCACCTCGGTCAGCTCTCCTGCGGGGCGCTGCGGCGTCTGCGCCAAGCGCACTTTGTCGAGATACTTATTCGCCTTCAGAGCCTCGCGATGTACTTCTTCGAAGGACGGAATCTTGTCATCCCACTCGAGCAGTGTGGCAGTGGGTCCGATACGCTCGATAGCGTGCTCGTAAAGGGCCCAAACCGGGTCGATCACCGGATGGTCATGCGTATCGAGGACATACTTCTCATAACGCGAGTGCCCGGCAATATGGATCTGCGCGACGCGCTCCGCAGGAACAGAGTCGACGTAGACATGCGGATCGAAGTCGTGGTTCACCGAGCTGACGTAGATGTTGTTGACGTCGAGAAGAATGCCGCAGTCGGCGCGCTCGACGACTTCGTTCAGGAATTCCCATTCCGTCATCACGGAGTCGTGAAACTCGGCGTAGCTGCTGACGTTCTCGACAGCGATTGGCACTTCGACAAAATCGCGCACCTGGCGAATCTTTTCCGCCGTAGTGTCGACGGCTTCCCACGTGTATGGGATGGGCAGCAGATCGTGTGTGTAGCGCCCGTCGACACTGCCCCAGCAAAGGTGATCCGTGAGCCACGGAGTGTTGGTGCGCTTCACCAGCGTTTTCAGGCGCTTCAAGTGCTCGGGGTTGAGCGGTTGCGCCGAGCCGAAGTACATCGAAACACCGTGCTGCACGACCCGGTACTGTTCGAGAATCTGATCCAGGATGGCGAGCGGGCGGCCGCCGTCGATCATGTAGTTCTCGGAGATGATCTCGAACCAGTCGACCACCGGCTTCTGCTCGAGAATGTGGCGGTAGTGAGGGATGCGAAGACCAATTCCCACGCCGTATTCGGTAAATCCGTTGAAACGATTCGCTGGCATAAAACCTCAGGAAAATCGGGAGATCTTGTAATCGGGTAATCGGAAAGAGGATGCTCGCGTCGCGCTATTTTGGCCTCGCTACGCTCAGCCGGCGCGGTCGCTCGCCTGAATCCTTCGCTCGCAAAAGCTGCTCGCTCGAGGATGACAATCGTTCCGATTACCCGACCGTGTTTACTCCGGCATCTTGGAGCCGTCGGTGGCGCAACCACCTTTGCCCTTGCAGGAGTTCTTGCCCTTGCATCCGTTGTCGCCGCTCTTGCAGCCGCCCTGGCCTTTGCAATCATTCTGGCCTTTACAGGCATGCTTGGTTTTGTCGGCAGCCTGCAGCAGGCTGGCGATGCTGGAGCTGCTGACGGAGTTCTGGCTGGAGCTGGGGGCGGTCTGAGCATTAAGAGTCAGGGCGCCGCCGGTCATCAGGCCGGAAACAGCGGCCGTCATTAGAAGCGATTTCACAGTCTTCTTCGTCATCTTCTTTCCTCGTGAGGTAATTTGGATTGTCCCTGGAACGGACCGCGCCAGCAGGTGCTGCCGGGTGCCATCCTCATGGCATACGACTGCCAAGTGCGGCAAAGGTTACAGGGTCGGACGAAAAAAGGCCAGTCCCCCTACTTGTCATAGGGTTGTAACTTACGGTCGAATCGCGAGTCTTACACTGTTTGGCTGGGGTTCCTTGCCTGAGCGCATGCCGGAATCGCTACAAAACGCAGCCGGTAACGTCGAAAGCTCCGATTCAGTTCGGGTACGCGATGGGGAACTGATCCGGCGCGTGCTGGCGGGCGAACGTGAGCTTTTCCATGAACTGATCCGGCCTTATGAGAAAGCTGTATATCTCACAGCGTACTCACTTTTGCAGAACGAAGCGGATGCTGAGGAAGTTGCACAAGAAGCAGTGCTGAAAGCGTACCGGAAGCTGGCGACGTTTCGCGGCGACGCTAAATTCAGTACCTGGCTGATCACGATTGCGGTGAACGAAGCGCGCGGGCGATTGCGTCACGCCAGGCTGATCGCTTTCGAGTCGATCGACGAGCCGGCAGACGAAGACAGCGACGTAGTTCCAGCGGTGATCTCCGACTGGCGCGAGATTCCCAATGAGACGCTGGAACGGAAAGAAGTCCGCGACTTGCTGAGACAGGCGATGGAAAGCTTACCGCAAGCGTATCGCGAAGTTTTTGTCTTGCGTGATGTAGAAGAAATGAACATCGCCGAGACCGCGGAGGCTCTGGGAATCAATGAGCAATTAGTAAAGACACGGCTGCTGCGCGCCCGGTTGATGATGCAAAAGATTTTGGCGCCACAACTGAAAACGCGACGCACGGGATTCCTGGGATTTTTCAGTCGCAAGGCTGGTGGATCATGGCTCTAAACTGCAAACACGTCTGGAAGCAGATTTCGGATTACATCGACGGCACGGTTTCTCCGGAGCTGCGCGAAGAAATCGAGATCCACCTCGCCGGTTGCCGCCATTGCTCCGCCGTTCTCGATTCCACGCGCAATATCCTGGTGCTGGTTGCTGACGATCGGACGTTCAATCTGCCGGTGGGGTATAGCGAGAGGCTGCATAAGAAGCTGGAGCAAGCCATGAAGGAGTGAGTAATTAAACCATTGGGGTTGGGTCATTTGGTGATTGGCTGATTTCGAATCGCAGATGATGGTGCTCCGCGCGGACTCAATCTAGATCTCATGATGAAACCACGGGTGCGTAATCACTTCGGCGGTAATCAACAGCAATGCCAGTACTGACGTTACGAGCTGAATCATGCGGCGGCGCTTTTGCTGTTTTGTCAGGGGACGAATGCGCCACGCCGCTGCCGGGTTATTGCGAAGCCGGTTCTCATTCCACCATAAAAGCAGATTCAACAGGGCTCCGATTGTTCCGGCAACAAGGAAAGGAACGCGAATCGATTCGCGATGCCATCCGGTGGCAGGGCCCCCGGCGGTTGCAGCTATGAGCGACGACGCGCCGATCAGCACACGAAATCCACTGAGACCGACGGCAGCGACGCAAAGACTTTCAGCGGTCGCGAGCGCAAGCGATCCCCAGCTCAACAACGTGGTCGCGAGGCGCGATGGTTGGGGGACCCTCGAGATCGGAACAGGTTCCGCCCGCACTTCCCTGCGAACAGCTGGATTTCCCACAAACTCTCCCAGTGGAACGACTGGTACCAGCTTATCTGATGTGGAAACGAGCTGCACGTTGCCATACTTTAAGTTGCATGACAAAACAGAACAGGGGCCTCGCTTCCCCAAGTCGAGGCCCCAGGCGCCCTCAGTGAGTCTCCGCCTCCCACGAGAGTCGCTTCTTGCCGATACTGCGCACCGAGAGAACACCCGGCGGGGCTACGACAACGGTGTCCAGTTCCAGGCCATTGAGCGCAATCACAAAGTTTGTAGTAACAGGAGGCCTCCCGTCAGTGAAGTTGATGGTGAACGTGCCGGTGCAATCCGAGTTGACGGAGTACTTGCCGTTCGCGACCGGATGTGTGAAGTCGGCAACAACGGCTCCATTTACGCTCACCGTGTCAATTTGCGTTAGCGTTCCATCGGGACGAAAGGTCGTCATGGCCACACCCTTCATAGGTCCCACCGGGGTGTTAGGCGGACCGGCGAGCTTCTCTCCTTCAACGGTGAAGCTGTAGGTGCCCACAATCAAATGATCGTTACAAGCAGGAGATACGGTCTGCGCCTGCGCAGTAGCGGCAGCAAAGCAGGCGGCGATCAGCAGTGCAAATAGGGTTTTCATCGAATCCTCACCCGGCGTGAGAAACGCCGTCAATGCGGTGATCTTCGTTGAGGGTGCGTCGGGAGACAATGGAGCGCACCTGTAGGAATCCTTAATTTGAAATGAATTTCCCGCGTCTCGCCGGATAGAATGGCCTCTCCTACCAAGACTATGAGCAGCGATCGCTTCCGTTTTCACGACTTTGAACTGAACCTGCAAGCGTATGAATTGCGTCGCGGCGGTTCTGTGGTGAAGCTGGAGCGAATTCCAATGGAATTATTACGTTTGCTAGTGGAGCGCCCAGGGCAATTGGTTACGCGCGACGAGATCATCGCGCACATCTGGGGCAAGGAAGTCTTCCTCGATACCAACAACAGCATCAACACCGCCGTTCGGAAGTTGCGCAGGACGCTAGGCGATAACACAAGTAGTCCAACGATGATTCAAACCGCTCCCGGCAAGGGGTATCGTTTCGCCGCCGCGGTTGAACGAGTGGACATACTGGAAAATGCCGTACGCAAGAAAGGCGAGAAGGCTCTCATGCTTGCCGTGCTTCCATTCGAGAATCTGAGCGGAGAGCGCGAACAGGAATACTTCAGCGATGGAATGACAGAAGAAACGATCGCAAGCCTGGGGCAGCTAAGCCCGAATCGCATGGGTGTTATCGCCCGTACATCTTCGATGGCATACAAGCACAGCAAGAAAACCGTCGGCGAGATCGGGAAAGAACTCGCAGTCGACTACATCCTGGAAGGTAGCGTTCGGCGCGAGAGGGAAAAGGTTCGTATTACCGCGCAGCTGATACGAGTTTCCGACCAGATCCATCTTTGGGCGCAGTCGTATGACCGTGAACTGGGCAGCGTTCTCGGAGTGCAGGCGGAGTTAGCGATGGCAATTGCAGAGCAGGTGCAACTGAGGCTAAAGCCAGGAGCGAACACCGAAGCTCCGAGGGAGCAGAAACAAGATCCCGAAGCGTACGACGCTTATCTGCGCGGGCGCTACCATTGGGCGCGGCGCAAGCTTCCGGAAGTACAGAAGGCAATTCGCTTCTTTGAGCAGGCAATTTCCATCAGTCCGGCATACGCCGAAGCTTACGCCGGAGTCGCGGACAGCTACCTGGTGCTACCAATCACCAGCGATATGCCCGCGAAAAGTTGCTTCCCCAAAGCGAAAACGGCGGCGCTGAAGGCGTTGGAGCTTAATCCGAGACTGGCCGAAGCGCACACTTCTCTCGGTGCCATTCGCTTCTGGCTTGAGTGGGACTGGGCGGGAGCAATCCAGGCGTTCGATCATGCTTTGGAATTGAACCCGAACTATTCCATTGCTCGCCTTTTTCGCGCTCATTGCTTTTCCAATTGGGGCAAACATAGCGAAGCGTTGCGAGAGATCCAGCGCGCATGCCGGCTCGATCCGCTGGCACCGATTCTGAGCACGCTGTATGCCGAGTTTCTTTATCACGCAGGACATTATCCAGAATCTATCGAGCAGTCGATGCGAGCAATCGATCTCGACGCTGACTTCTGGGTTTCTCACCTGAACCTGGCACGCGCTTACGAGCAGGTTGGCGATTATGGACGTGCCATCAATGAAATCGAAAAAGCAAGGGCGCTTTCTTCGGGAAATTCAGAGCCAATCGGCCTACTTGGTTATGTGCTCGCACGATCGGGAAAACGAAAAGCGAGTCAAGAACGGCTGCAGGAATTGCTGCAGCTTTCCAAGAGCCGGTACGTTCCTCCGTTTAATGTTGCGCTCAGCTATTGGGGACTCGGCGAGACTGACAAAGCGCTCGAATTCCTCCAGAAGGGCTGTGAAGAGCGGGACGTCCACATGACCTTCCTGCTGGATCCCAAGTGGGACGCATTGCGCACGAACCCGCGGTTCATTTCCATTCTGGAAGTTGTGGGGCTCGGCGAAAACGCGAAAAAGCGCTGAATTATTCAGTTCGGACGGCAGTCTCGTCTTTTCTTGGATCTGAGACGTGTGACCGCACATAGTACATTTCTTCGACTTGTCTCTGCACCCGCGCGCTGAGCTTGTCCATGTCTCGCGCAGAGTAATCGCTGGTAGCGATCGGCTCGCCTATGAGAAGTTCCAGCTTTCCCGGACGAATATGAAAGGTGTTCATTGGCAGGACTTCGTAAGTCCCGACAATCGCCATCGGAATTACCGGTACGCCAGCTTTGATAGCAACATAAAAGGCGCCGCTGAGAAAAGGCTGAGTCTGACCGGTCTTCGAGCGGCCGCCTTCGGGAAATACCATCAGCGACATACCCGACTTCACGGTATCGACAGCTCGCGCGAGGCTGCGCAGATTCGCACGAGCATTGTTCTCATCCACTGGAATTTGTCCCGACCGCGTCAAATGCCAGCCCATGAAGGGATAGCGGAACAGTTCGCGCTTGGCCAAAATTCGAAAAGGCACCGGCAGGTTTGCATAGATCAGAGGAATGTCGAGGGCCGAGATGTGATTCGCTGCGAATACTACAGGTTTCGAACGATCGATGTTCTCCAGCCCACTCACGCAGACTGGAGACAACACTGTTTTCAGGATCAGGCGCGACCATAGTCGTGCGAATCCGTGCTGAATGCGGCCGCCGTGATCGAAAAAAGAGGACAGCAGCGACAGAATCCCCAGGACGACCGTGTAGAGATAGATCAGCGGGTCGAGCAGGAAGATGGATCGAAGCCAACTGAGTCGATCGAGGAAGTTGTTGGTATTGGCCACAGCTCCTGCTCTTGTTATCGCCCAAACTGCAGGCGGCTGGCAAGGCGTTCCGGGAGATTCGCGTCCATGATCTTTTTCTGGGCTGTCTCCACGTCATAGGGAACGCGATAGTAGGTGACAGTTTTGCGTTCCGAATCATAGAGCGCAAAAGCAGCGCGCCAGTCGCCATCTCGCGGCTGTCCGACGGAGCCGGGGTTAATCAGATGAACGCCGCCGTTTTCAATCGGAAAATCCCAATGCGCCTGATCGCGGTTAGAAGAATACCGGGGATGATAAGTGATCTGCTGTTTGTCGGTGATCCGGAAACATCCCTGCATGTGCGTGTGTCCGAAAAAGGTGATGGGAACACGGGCATGAGCCGCCGAGGCGGCCGCATCATCGGGCAACAGGAGGTACTCATCTTCGTCGCGTGGCGACCCATGGACAAGTTGTAGGTCCGGCAACTCCGGCAGAAAGATCGGACCCAGGGGGAGGCTCTTCAGCCACTCCAGGTTGCTGGGGGAGAGCTGGCGGTTCGTCCAGATCGCCGCGGCGGCTGCAATGTAGTTAAAACCGCGTACATCGGTGAGGCCGGCACAGGCCCGGTCATGATTTCCACGAACGAAGATGTTGCCCAACTGGCGTACGCGGTCGATAACCTCATTCGGATTAGCGCCGTACCCCACACTGTCGCCGAGGTTCACCACGACGTCGTGGCGCGGGGCCGCAGCCAGGCAGGCTTCCAAGGCTTCAAGGTTTCCGTGGATATCACTCAGGAATAGGACGCGCACGTTTCGGCCAAAGCGCAATAATAAACTGTAGCCTGCTGCAGAGGCGAGGACGAGCGACAACGGCACTTTCCCGGAAAACGTGCACTATCCGCGCTCCGAGCAGAGGGTCCCGCGCTGCTGGGCGAATAAACTCGGTGGGCCAGCCGTCACCTCTTCGAGTTCGCGGAGTAGAAGATTTGGATCGAAATAGAGCATGTGCCATTCGCGCACCGCTTCTTCAAGGGGAATACCGTCGCGCACCTCGCCGGGATTGCACATGATCACGTCGCCTGCCGAGGCGGTCAATATCTCGATGCCGCTCCAAGATTGTTGGGAGCCTGCGGTGATGATGCCAACCGTAACGGTACCCGGCGTGGCCTTGCTCCATCCTATGGACCGTATCTGCAGGTTGCGCTGGATCGGCGAGACAATTTCCGGCCGCCGCTTCGTCTGGGCAAAGCTGCCTCTCGAGGATGTTCAGGTATCACAGTGACGGCAGCCGCGAATAGTAAAATTATGGTTTGTCCCGCCCCGGCTCCAACCAGAAGATCGCCACCCTCAGCGCGCTGCGCGGACTAGCCGCGCTCGCTGTCTGCTGGTACCACTTCACCTATGGCCAGAGCGCTGCCCTCAAGCACACCGGCAATTACGGCTGGCTCGGAGTCGAAGTGTTCTTTGTGATTTCGGGCTTCATCATTCCCTACAGCCTGTATCAGCGAAACTACCGTTTCAGCGATTACGGACGGTTCATGATGAAGCGCATGGCGCGCCTTCACCCGCCGTATCTCGCGTCTATTTTCGTCACGTTGCTCATCGCGTATGGCATGTTTCTTGCGCCTTGGCTGCACTCACCCGGCCCAGGGTTCAGCCTTAAGCAGCTGGCACTGCACTTCTTCTATCTCAACGATCTTGTAGGCCAACCGTGGGTGAACGTCGCATACTGGACCCTGGCGATCGAGTTCCAGTGGTACCTCTTCGTCGGGCTCACGTTCTCGCTCGTCGCGCATCGCAACCCGTGGATACAAACGAGCACGATTATCGGCTGGGTGACTCTGTTCCGCATCTTCTGCGCACAGGATAAGATCGTCTTCCACAGCCTGCCGATCTTTCTGGTCGGCGTCTTCATCTTTCAATATCGCGCTGGACTGATGGGCGCCACGCGCACCGTCGCGTGCCTCAGCCTGAATTTCCTGATGATGGAAAAGTTTCACGGCCAGCCGGTCGCATACACGGCACTCGCGACAGGTTTGCTGATCGCCACCGTTTCCGTCGACAACCGGGTCCTGAACTGGTTCGGCGAAATCAGTTACTCGGTCTACCTTTTGCATTTGCCTATCGGCGTCGGACTGATCGGCTTGCTCTCGCGGATGCCTTATTCGGGCTCGTACCTCCTCTTCATCGATTTTGCGGGCCTGCTTGCGACATTGGCAGCGAGTTGGGTTTTGTATCGCTGGGTAGAGGCGCCATCGCAAGGGTGGTCGTCGCGGCTCTCCTTCGGCCGGGCGCAAGCGCCAGCTCCGCAGATGCAAAGAGTCGCTGCCAGCGCTGACTAAGCCGATTCGCTATCGTGGAGCGGCGCTTTCGAATTCTTTTAAGAGCTAACGCATAAGAGCTAACGCGAAACGCCGGTTGGCCGCGTGAACGCTTTCTCTTCGCCCTTGGCGGCGACTTGAGGACGCGGGAGTCCCAGTTGCTCAACTACATCAGCCGCCGCCACGGTTCCCGAGGCGATGCAATCGGGCACTCCTATGCCTTCGTATGCGTTTCCTGCGAGCGCGAAGGAATGCAGCTGATTCGATGCGCTTTGGATGTGTCGCACACGTGCCATGTGCCCGGGGCCATATTGAGCCATCGAACGGTTCCATCGGTAAACGCGTTCTGCACGCGGCTCCGCTTCGAGGCCAACGATTTCCTTCAGTTCGCGGCGCACAATTGCAAGGATTTCCTCATCGCTCTGCGCAAGCACACTCGCATCCCGCAGCCCACCTAGAAAAGTACGAATAATGCCCCGATCTTCGGGCGCACGATGTGGAAACTTGTTATGCACGAACGTGCAGGCGAGCATCCGCTTGCCTTCATTCCGAGGGACGAGAAAACCAAATCCCGGAGGAAGGTTGCGCAAATCAGCGCGATCGTACACTCCGGTGACCGTTACCGACGAACTGTAGCTCACGTCCAGTAATTCATTGGCGAGTGGCGGCGCTACCCCGGAAATCAATCGGCCGGCAAGCTGTGCCGGCGTTGCAATAATCAGGCCCTCAAACACTTCCACGCCCGCGGCGGTTACCAGCCGCCATTGTGTCCCGTCATAAAGGATCGCTGTGACCTCCCGGTTCAGTTGCATTGATTCGCGTGGCAGAAAGTCGGCTACGGCATCTACCAGTTGCTGCATACCTGCCTTAAGCGAGGAAAACAGCGGACGCGGTGCAGACTGGTGATTGGCTCCATGCTTCTCGCGCATCATCGCCGCCATCTTTTTCCTCGCGGCCAGCATTCCGCGGCTCAGGCTGCCGTACCTTTTTTCCATGTCGACGAAACGCGGCAAGACTGCCGCGGCGCTCAACGATTCCGCATCGCCACCATATACACCGGCGAGCAGCGGATCGGCTAAGCGCTGCACCATCTCGCGTCCGTAATGCCGTTCCACCAGTTGCGCTACTGATTCATCGCCGTTTGTACATAGCTTTGGCGCATGGAAGTATTCCAATCCCATGCGGATCTTGGTGCTCCAGGAAAATAATGGCGATGTAATGGTGGGTAGTAGTTTGGTTGGGACCATGAACATCAGGCCATCCGGAATTGAGACTAACCTTCCATTTACCAGGATGTAAGTTTTGCGCTCGTTATCGTTCGAGCCGATGATCTGATCGCCCAAGCCGAGGGATCGGCAGAAATCCAGTCCCCAACTCTTTTCGGTGAGAAACGAATCTGGGCCAGCTTCAACGAGGCAGCCATCCACATGATCCGTAATCATCACACCGCCAAGTCTCGAGCCGCGCTCGAACAGCGTGAACTCAACCGCCGCCCCTTCACGGCGTGCGCGCTCGACGATCGTAGCCGCAGCAAGCCCGCTGATTCCTCCTCCGACAATGGCGATACGCTTCATACCCATTACTGACTACTGGTTACAGACTACTGGTTTTCCCAGCTTTACCCTTGCGACGTCGGCAACTGCTGCCGCGAATGTTGGCGAATCGTTCAGAGACTCCGCGCGCCACAGCCGCATCCCACGTTCTTCCGCGAATTTTCGAAACGCAACATCGATATCGTAGAGAATCTCGACGTGATCGCAGACGAACCCAATCGGCTGAATAAAAACCGCCGCATGTCCCCCTTCTTTTAAACGGACGATCGTCTCCTCCACTGTAGGCCCCAGCCATACGCCGCCCGACATCCCCTGGCTCTGGAAGGCGAAGCTCCAGTCACTGGATGCCAGACCTGTTGCAGTTGCGACCAGCGATGCAGTCTCGCGCGCCTGTGCTTCGTACGGATCGCCGTCGGCAATTGTCCGTTGCGGAACGCTGTGTGCGGTAAAGATCACCGGCACGTTGGTTCTCCTCTCTTCACACGCGCGCTTCCAAGCGGGTTGGAACTTCTCCGCAAACGCGCGAATCAGCAACGGGTGGTCGTGCCAGTGCTCGACAAAATCGATCGCAAATGGTGTTTCGCCGGACGCTCCAAGTAATGCTCTCTTATACAACCCCACGCTCGTCCGGGAATTCTGAGGTGCGAGGCAAATTGCAACCGCGCGCGTGATTCCATCGGCTGCCATCCGCTTCACCGTATCGGCGATGAAAGGTTTCCAGTTCCGCATGCCAATGTACACAGGAATCCCAAGTTCCCGACGTACACCGTCTGCTTGATCCATCGTGTGGCAGGTCAGAGGGGAACATCCGATGAGTCCGTAACGGTGCTTGATCTCCTCGATCACTGGCTCCGGCAGCGGGCGTCCGCCGGTAACGTTCCGTAGAAACTCTGGGACCTCGTCGACTGTGTCGGGGCTGCCGTGAGCAAGTAGCAGCACGGCACATTTTTCTCTCTCTTGCTTGCTCAACCCTCTACCTCAGCGCTCCGCTTCGCTGCGGCCATTGGACGACGGGATTCTTCGTGCACCACTTCGATGAGATGTTTTACGTTCTCTACTGGCGTTTCCGGCAATATCCCGTGGCCCAGGTTAAAAATGTGTCCGGCACGTCGGCCGGCCCGCTCCAGAATATCCACCGCGCGAGAACGTAGTTCCTTCCTGTCCGCAAACAGCAAGACGGGATCCAGATTTCCTTGAACCGCACCGCGGTTGCCCAGCAGCTTCCAGCCTTCATCCAGCGGGATGCGCCAATCCAGCCCGACTACGTCCGCTCCCGTTTCCTGCATGGATGTGAGTAAGGTCGCGCTGTCCGTACCGAAATAGATGACGGGGACTCCCGTAGCCTTCAATTTAGCAACCAGCTTCTTCGAATGCGGCAAAACATAGCGGCGATAGTCTTGCACGCTCAAACAGCCCACCCAGCTATCGAATACCTGCAATGCATCCGCACCTTGTCGCACCTGTTCGGCAGAATATTCCGCGAGAACCGTAACCAGCTTCTGCATCAGCTGATTCCACACATTCGGCGAACGATACATCATCTTCTTCGTTTCGATGTAGTGGCGCGATCCGCCGCCTTCAATCATGTAGCTGGCAAGCGTGAAAGGGGCGCCGCAGAAGCCAATCACCGGCCGCTTGGAACCGAAGTGCTTCGCAACCAGCGCAACCGATTCGCCGACATAGGCGAGATCGCCGGCGTGATCCGTGCGCAGTGCTGCTACGTCTTCCGCACTACGGGCGGGCCGTTCAATGACGGGGCCTTCGCCCGCTTCGAAGTGGAAGGGCAAACCCATCGCCTCAAGCGGCAACAACAGATCCGCAAAGATGATCGCCGCATCCACGCCGAGAATTTCCGCAGCCTCGATCGTTACCTTTGCGGCCAGCTCCGGCGTTTTGCAGATCTCCACTAGCGAGTGATGCTTGCGCACGGCGCGGTATTCGGCCATGTAGCGGCCGGCCTGGCGCATGAGCCAGATGGGGGTAAACTCGGTCACACGGCCTCTGCAGGCTTCTACGAAGGGTGATTTCGGGGCTGCCATGTGCCTCCAATGTAGCATTTTGCGCGAATGATGCCCGGATCATGACCTCACGCGTGACTGTGATTCTGGTCACATTACGCCGTTTTCATGTGGAACACCCATGCTCTCGGCTATCATCTACTTGCCTTGGGGCGAGGAGAAACCTCTTGCGGCGTCGCCTTCTTTGGAAGACATATCTTTCTTTCCTGGTCGCCCTGCTCGTTCCGCTGACTCTTCTTCATGCCCAGGACAATTATGAGATCCAGGTCTACGGTTCCGATCTTGTGCCCAAGGGCGACACCATGGTCGAACTGCATTCCAATTACACCATCGATGGCAGCACGACCCCAGTCGATGGCATGTATCCCACCGAGGGAGCTGTTCACGAAACAGTGGAAATCACGCACGGCTTCAGCGACTGGTTCGAGACGGGCTTCTACATTTTCACTGCGGCGCCACAAAACCTCGGCTACCAGTGGGTCGGCGATCATATTCGACCGCGCGTACGGATTCCCGAAAAATGGAAGTGGCCGGTCGGCGTAAGCCTCTCCATGGAGATCGGTTATCAGCGCGCGCAGTTTTCCCCGGATACCTGGACCCTCGAAGTCAGGCCGATTGTCGACAAAAAACTCGGCCCGTGGTACCTCGCATTCAATCCCACACTGGATCGCTCGCTGCACGGACTCACCGAGAACAAGGGTTTCGAATTCTCACCCAACGCGAAGATCAGCTATGACGTGATCAAACAGGTAGCAGTCGGTCTTGAGTACTACGGGGCTCTCGGGCCAATCACTGGCTTCGATCCGCTACGCGAACAGGAGCAGCAAATCGTTCCCGCAGTTGATCTCAATGTTTCCCCCAAATGGGAGTTCAATTTCGGAGTGGGCGTCGGTGTAACTCACGGTACCGATCATCTGCTGGTGAAATGGATTGTTGGCCGCCGCTTCAACGGTTTTTTCGGTTTGCATAGATAGAAAGTTCCACTTCGCATCCACAGTTAGATTCCACGATCACCTTGGATTTATCCTGTAAGCGTTACTGCTGGCATCCAACGACCATGATTTCCGACAGCGCCATCCTGCGAAAAATCGAGCAGCAGCCGAGGCAGAACGCCGGCTTCAAACAGCTGGTGCGCGAACTGCGTGCGCATGGGGCAGAGCGGCGCCAGTTGCAGGAACGGCTCGACGAACTGGTAAAGCGCGGACAATTGCGCGAGTCAGATGGGCGTTACCAGATTCCCCGGGCTATCGCGAGCCGTAATCAGGCAATCGGTCGTCTTACGATGCATCGCGATGGATACGGCTTCGTAATTCCCGACAGCGACGAACTGCGCACCCGCATACAAGGGGATATTTACGTCGCTCCACACGCCATCGGAAACGCCATGCATGGCGACCGTGTCCTCCTGGAACTGGGTCAGCAGCGCGGAGAAGGACGAGTCGAAGGCCGGATCATCCGCGTAATGGATCGGGCACATCCCAGCGTCGTCGGCATTTTTCACTATGGGCGGAAGTACAACTACGTCACCCCCATCGATGAAAAGGTCACGCAGGATATCGTGATTCCGAGCGGCCAGGAGTACCCGCAAATTGAGGACGAATCAGAGCCTGGGGCCCGGAAGCATCGGCGGTTGGACGCGCATCGCGTGGTTGGCTCCGAAGCGCGCCGGCGTACCGAGTGGGATGACCTCGAAGGTGTCGCCGTAGATGTAGAAATTACCGAATGGCCTACGCCGACCCAGAATCCAAAAGGGCGCGTCATCGAGATTCTCGGTTTCGAAGAAGACTTTGGCGTAGACGTCGAAATCGTCATCCGCAAACACCATCTTCCACATCGCTTTCCGCTCGAGGTTCTCGAAGAAGCTCAGGAGTTCGATGACGTGATTCCGGCGTCCGAGTTGCGGCATCGGAGGGACTTTCGGTCCATTCCGATTATCACAATCGATGGCGAAACCGCTCGCGACTTCGACGATGCCGTAACCGTGCACATCCTGCCAGATGGAAATTACGAACTGCAGGTGCATATTGCCGACGTCGCGCAGTTCGTCACTGAAGGTTCCGCGCTCGATCGCGAGGCTCGGCTGCGCGGCACCAGCGTGTATTTTCCTGATCGTGCTATTCCAATGCTTCCGATCGAGCTTTCGACGGACCTGTGCTCATTGCGGCCCAGGCTGGATAGATTGGTTCTCTCGTGCGTCATGCAAATCGATCGCCAGGGCGAGGTGCTTGGATTCGAACTGAACGAGGGCGTGATCCGCTCGATCGAACGCATGACTTACACCGACGTAAACGCCATCCTCGATGGCGATTCGAAGCTGCGCCAGCGATACGCTCCCCTTGTGAGTAATTTCGAAATGATGCGGGATTTGGCGATGATTCTGAATCGCAAGCGCATGCGCCGTGGATCCATTGATTTTGACTTGCCTGAGCCGGTCATTGAATTCGACGAGAACGGAATGATGCGCGGCATCAGTCGGTCGGAACGTAACATCGCTCACCGCTTGATTGAAGAATTCATGTTGTCCGCCAATGAATGCGTTGCCAGCTATCTCGAGAAGAAACATGTCGCTTCTCTATATCGCATTCACGAAAAGCCCGACCCGAAGCGCGTGTTCGACTTCGAAACCATTGCCGCTGGGTTCGGCTACTCGCTTGGCGTCGGAGCGTTGCCCATCAAGCGCATGGAGATGAAATCGGATCGGCGCTCGCATCAACATGCAGGTCGTAACCCGACACGAATCGAAATACCCGAAGATGTGCATATTACCCCGCGCATGTACCAGAAGTTGACCGATAAAATTGCCGGCAAGCCGGAGGAGCGCATCCTCTCTTTCCTGATGCTGCGCTCCTTAAAGCAGGCGCGTTATTCGGAGGAGAACGCCGGCCACTTTGCGCTGGCGGCGCCCACGTACACGCACTTCACATCGCCTATCCGGCGCTACCCGGACTTGATCGTCCATCGCATTCTGAAGGAAGTTCTTCGCGCCAGCCCCGAATTTCATGATGGCCAGGTTCCGGTCGGACGTGGAACGCCCGTGGGCAACGAGCGTCCGACCGCCTGGTCTAAGCGCGCGGAGAGTTACCAGATAAGTGAGCGCTCCCCGTGGTCGAAGGAGTCGTCGAAACGAACGAAGAACACGGCCGAGGGCAAAGCGCCGGAGCTTTTCGGGCCGATTCCTTTGCCCGTCCTGCATGAGATTGCCGAAGAATCCAGTGAATCCGAGCGCCGCGCCGACGACGCCGAGCGCGAGCTGATGGACTGGAAGAAGGTTAAGTTCATGGCCGAACGTATCGGCGAAGAATTCGAAGGCCTGATCATCAGTGTGACGAAGTTCGGCTTCTTCGTCGAACTGAAAGACCTTTTCATCGAGGGACTGGTGCCCCTCTCGACCCTCACAGACGACCGATATACATTTCATGAGAACACTCGCCAGATCATCGGTCAGCGTTCCCGAAAAACTTACTCACTCGGGGAGACGGTCCATGTGATTGTGGACCGCATTGATCCCGTGTTGAAGAAGATCAATTTTGCTGTGAACGAACCGGAATCGGTGAAAGTGCAGGGGCGAAGGAGAAAGCGCTCTTAGCTTCGGAATACACGGCCAAGTCCTTTCGTTTCGCGTCTGCTCGCGTCATTTTTTTATTTGCCGTTATAATCCGGGCCATGCCGCTGAATCGCCGGGAATTCCTGCGAAACTCTTCTCTGATCGTTCTGGGATCAACTGTACTGTCCAAACTTGTATCTGCCGAGAGCCTTCCATGGCCGCCGGGACTGCAATCGTGGACCCTTGGCGACTTATGCCGGAGAGACCTTCCGGGCACGCTAAAAAAGCTCAGCGCCATGGGTTACAAGGACATTGAGTTTGCCGGCTACTACGGCCATACCATCGCGGAAATCAAGTCCATGCTGGCAGACAATGGCCTCCGCTCCACCAGCCTGCATTTCACCAGCAACAGCTGGAATCACTGGCGCGCGCAATGGCCTAAGTTCTGTAACGATGTCGCTGAAATCGGCGCGACCTACGCCACCTTTCCCATGTTTCATCCCATGCTCCAGGCTGGACAATTCGGGAAAGCGGTCGACACGCTCAATGCGCTGGCCAAGCAAGCTGACACAGGTGGCGTGAAGTTCGCGTATCACAATCACAATTACGAGTTTCGTCCCCAAGGCAAGGAACCCGGTTACGACTACATCCTCAAGAATACCGACGCGGCGCTGGTGAACATGGAACTGGATTGCTACTGGATGGTGCAGGCGGGCTACGATCCCGTTCAGTACATGAACCAGTATCCAGGTCGCTTTGCTCTGATACACGTCAAAGATCGCCTGCCCGGCTTTCCGACATCAACCGATCTCGGCATCGCGGCGCTGCATACAACAGCCGTCGGAAAGGGCAGCATCAACTGGGTGCCAATTTTTCAGGCGGCAGAAAAAGCGGGCGTGAAGCAGTATTACGTCGAGCAGGAGAACAACTTCATGCGCTCGAAATTCGATAGCGTCAAAGCGAGCGTCGATTATCTGAAACAATTACAGATTTAGCATCGCGTGAAATGCGGTTTTACTGCCGAGGCACACGGAATTCCACGCCGCGATCTTCGTTGGATTTCAGCGTGGCTTCGCGGTCGAGTTCCGACAGCGGATACTTTTTCATCCGTCCATCAGCCATCAGCCACAGATTATTGCCGACAATGGCGTAATTCTGTGCTTCCAGGTGCTTGCCATCGCGAAAAACCAGAGTCGTTGGGGGCCCATTGTCTTGGGGCTTTTCTGAAGAAGGAGCCGTATAGGAAGGAGGAGCGGCCTGGGCCGGCCGTGCCGCGGCTTGGCTTTCCTCGTAATCTCGTTGCACTTCCTGATCGTGGCGCATCTCGGCAAGTTGCTGCTGCAGGTATTGCACTTGCCCTTCAAGCGCTAGCTGCTGGTTGTAGCTGGCCTGTTGCTGTTGCTGATTGTCGTAAGACGATCCATTGTCCCAATCCCAGCCCCAGCCCCAGTCTGCCCATCCCCAATACGGGTAATACCCGTAGTATGGATAGTAGGAATTGTAGGGATATCGGTGATGATGGAAATCGTCGAAATCATGATCATGACCACGGAATCCATTCCATCCGTAGCCGTACATTCCATAATTGCCGACTATTCCGTGATTGATCCCCATAGACCGTATGGGGACTCCGGCCGGACGAAATCCGTATCCACCGTGGCTGAAGCCGCGCGGTCCCGGTGCGATGGCATGCCCGGTTCCGCCATGAAAACCACCGCCGCGGAAGCCACCTCGCGCTCCTCCGCCTCGCTGGGCAGCCGCGGGAAGCGCTGCGAGCGCGAAGAGCAGAATCGATACAAAAACGCGCCGCATACCTGTGATTATACCCCTATTTCAGAACAGGGTTTCACCGCAACACCGGGTTAAGGTGGCCATAAATTGTTGGTTAATTCGGCTCTTCACCTTCCCTTTCAGGCTTGAAGCCTGTACCCTCTTCATACCGCTCGCGCCTCGGATTACGAATCCAAGTAGGTGCGGATGCGACCCAGTTTCCAGTTCCCCGGGGACCATTACGGACCCGCCTGGGATTCTTGCTCATCGAGTTCGAGGTGAGGCGATTGCGAAAACCATTCCTGTGGCTGCTTACATTGGCATTCTGCCTGGGCACAACTGCAGCCATGGGCGCCGGTTCGCCTGACCCGAAGAGACTTGTTTCCGAAGACGTTCCCCAGAGCCTGCTGCCGCGCTTCGTTCATTACAATCGCATGTCATCGCTGGCCCGACAGGTAGCTGCTCAGGGTGGGTATGCGCGCATCGCCATCAACTCCGTTCCGCACTGGTCGGGCGCTTTCTCTAACGACGGCACCGTCTATCCCTTCACCATGGCCGGTGGCAAACCCGCAACTGGCGGAGTAACACAGATTCGCACCGCCATCCTGCCGATTTCGATTGAGTTCGACGAGTACGTCGATCAGCAAGGTAAGCCAATCGTTCTGGACGTCACTCCGGTGATTCCGCGCGTACTCCAATCGCCGAACTTCGTCCCCTACAACTATGCCGATGGCGACGTCCAGTTCGCCGACGCAGTCCAGCGGGCACAGTTCGCCGCGTATGCCCCAAGTAACTGGCATACCGAGCTTGCGCCTCCGCGGGTACTGGCACCCGTTTTGCTGGAAGTGCCGGTGGGAGCCGCCAAGCTCTACAAGACCGCGACCGGCATTCTCTACGCGAAAATTGATTTCAACTTCTTTGCCTCGCAGATCAACACGATCACGCAGATGGCCGGATTTCGCGTCGACGAGTTTCCCATCCTGCTCGCCCCCAATACGCTGCTCTACGAAAGCGGAGACAGCAGCCAGTGCTGCATCCTGGGGTTTCACACCGCTTACGAAACCGGGCGTACCTCCAACACGATTTCCATTCAGACCTTCGCCTACGCAACCTGGCTCGATTCCGGCATCTTTCGCGATCCCGAGATCGCCGACGTGCTGCCGCTGAGCCACGAAATCTCCGAATGGATGAACGATCCATTCCTCGGGAATGCTGCTCCGGGCTGGGTTTCTCCTGATGGCGGCGGATGCCAGACGCACATTACAACCGGCGATCCGGTCGAAGTGCTTCCGCATGCTGCTTACGAAGTGGAACTCGGCGGGTTTACCTATCACCCGCAAACACAAGCCCTCCTGCAGTGGTTCACGCGGGAACAGCCGTCAAGCGCCTTCGACCATGCTTACAGCTTCCCCGATGCCAGCGTGCTGAAAGCGCCTTCGCAAGCTTGCCAGTAGCTGCGCACCGCGCCAGAACTCCTTTACAATGAACCCATGGCAACCTTGACCTCCGAAGATGTGATGGAAAAGCTGCGCAATTGCTACGACCCGGAGATCCCTCTGAACGTGGTTGATCTCGGACTTATCTACGGCGTCACCATCGAGAACGAAGGCGATGTCACGGTGGAAATGACGCTCACCGCGCAGGGCTGCCCATCGCATACCGAGATCAGCCGCGATATCCGGCAAACGCTGCTCGGCATGGAGGGCGTCAACAACTGCAAGGTCAATGTTGTTTGGGATCCGCCGTGGACGCCGGAACGCATCTCGCCCGAAGGACGCCAGAAGCTGGGGATTGAAGATTAGCGCTGGTGTAAAATCTTAGTCAGTCGGGACGTGGCTCAGCCTGGTAGAGCACTCGCTTGGGGTGCGAGGGGTCGGCAGTTCAAATCTGCCCGTCCCGACCATTCTTCATTTTTCGCTCTCTGAAAGATCAGATCGAATGGCTTTCGGTAAGTAGGCCAAAGACTTATCCCATCCGTGGTGCAGTTCAAAAGCACCGATTTCAGCAATTGGCCTCTTTCCGCGTGATTCTGCGTAACGTACAGAAAATACGCCTTGTGGGCGAGTTCAAAAATCCTTTCAACGTTTAGCACGCGATCCTGGGTGATCGGCGTATTCAAACTCGATAGCGCCGTTTTGAGGCTGCGCTCCTGGTCGGAGTATTCAGATTGCTTGCGCGTCCAGAATTCTTCCGTGATCCTACCGTCGAGCTTGTCCTCATAGAGTTGATCCATGCGCGTGCGCAGCGCCGCAAGGCGCTGCGTGTGTCCGGCGATCTGTTGCTGACGAGCGGCCTCGCTGGAGTTTAGATCGGCTTGCAACGAATTCACCACTGTTCGCGCAATGGTTTCCGGTACATAGATCTGCTTGAGTAAGCCACCCATGCGTTCGGACAGATCCTGCTCCCGCATGTAAGGAAGCGAGCATTTGCCGCGCCCGTGTGAACAGCGGTAATACACGTACTTCTTCTTCTGCAATTCAGAGGTAACGGTGCAGCCGTCATGAGCGCAGGTCAGCAGACCAGCGAAGGCAAACTGGTGCTTGCGATATTTCGGTTTGTTTCTGCTGGCGACCGTATCCTGTACGCGCTGAAACAATGGGAGCGAGATCAGTGGTTCATGGGTTCCCTTATAGTCGATCTCTTGCCACACGAACCGGCCGATATAGAACGGGTTCTTCAGCATGGTTTCGAGATAAGATCGATTGATGCGGACTCCCCAATCCTTGACGATTGCTTCGCGTAATGTGCTGAGCGAATATTGACCGGAGGCATACCTCTCGAAGATGCTCTTCAGTATCGGCGCTCGCTGCGGATCGACCTCGATGCTACGAGTAACGGAATTGTTTTTGTAGCCGAAGGGAGCACGGCCCGGATAGATTCCCTCTTCAGCCTTTTCGCGCATCCCTTTCTTCACTTCTTCCCGCAGGTTCTCCGAGTAGTGCTTGGCCACGGCCACGTGAATGTCGTGCATGAATTTGTCTTGCGAACGCGAGTCCTTGGCAATCACCCGGCCTTCTTTTACGAGGTGAATTTCGACGTTGCGGGTTTCGATCAGTTCCTCGAAGGCGATGCTGTCGGTGCGATTGCGATACAAGCGGTCGGTCTTTTCGACCAGCACGATGCGGCAACCATTGCCACCTTCCAGCAACTGCCGCATCTTCCCGAACTCCTTGCGGCCGGGGTTCTTGGCCGATTCCACATCGATGAATTCCTGCTCTACGCGGAAACCGCGCACGCGCGCGTATTCGTTCAGCAGTTTGCGTTGCGCGGGAATCGAGTAACCCTCGCGTTCCTGCTCGCGGCTGGAAACGCGGGCGTAGATCACTGCACTCTGCATACCTTCACCCCCTTGCGCTTGCTTCCATTGTGCACCAACTCGCGGTCCCAGCGGTCCAGCGTCCGAAAAAACTCAACCAGAGTATGGACCTCCGCTGCGCTGAGTGAAGCCTCCAGAACGAAGTGTTCCGCTGCTACTGGTTCGTTAATCTTCTGCCGTTCATTCAGTCGGACATTGCGTTTCTCCATAGCACCCGCTCATGAGCTGTCCCTCTGCAGAACCAAAGGGATAGGGAATGGGGTGGGTGAAAGGGTGGCCTTGCCCCTGGAATGCGTATCCCATAGCTGAGCGTGGTTCAGGTAGTTCGTAGTCGTCGTGGTTGTGGGAAAGTTGGAAAGCGGTTCTTTGC
>JAJPJE010000026.1 GCA_021324365.1 Terriglobia bacterium
AAATCATTTGCAACGCAAAGAGCAATCAGGTGCGGTAATCGGCGTTGATCTTGACGTAGTCGGCGGTCAGATCGCAGGTGAGATAGGTGATTTGACGCGAACCACGGTTCAGACGAATTGATATGTCGAACTCCGGCTGGGCGAGGTATGCATGCGCCTGCGCTTCTTCGAACGGCACTGGCCTGCCCTGACGGCAGATTGGCAGCGTTCCAAAATCGATGTCTACTTTGTTGATATCGAGCCCAACGCCGCTTCGGCCAATGGCGGCCAGAATCCTTCCCCAGTTCGGATCTGCGCCAGCCCATGCCGTCTTTACCAGAGCGGAAGTCGCGATTGTGCCGGCAATCTGCTCGGCTTCTTTTTCGCTGCGGGCTCCCTGAATTTGTAGCTTCACCAGATGCTTTACGCCTTCTCCGTCACGCACCATCTGTTCGGCCAAGGAGGCACATATGGCTTCCACCGCTTTGCCGAACTTCATTTGCGCGGCGCGGCTTTCCAGGCTCACGTCTGACTTACCGCTGGCCAGCAGCATCAGGGTGTCGTTGGTGGAAGTGTCGCCGTCAATGCTGATCCGATTGAAGGTTCGATCGGCCACCGGGCCAAGAATGCGTGACAGTTGCTCGGGCGTTGCCTGCACGTCGGTAATGACGTAAGCGAGCATCGTCGCCATCTGCGGATGAATCATGCCGGCACCTTTGGAAATTCCAAGCACGGTTGCCGTTCTGCCCTGAACGTCGATCGAAGCTGAGGCCAGTTTGGGACGCGTATCGGTAGTCATGATGGCGCGCGCGAATCGCTCCGCGCAGTTGGGGCAATCCCCCGCTGTCTCGATGGCCGGACGAATTCCACCGGCCAACTTCTCTAGCGGTAATGGAACGCCGATAACGCCAGTGGAACTCGGGATCACTTGCGTTGGTTCAACCCCCAAAGCAGCAGCAACGGCTTCGCAACTTTTTTTTGCAGCAGCAATTCCCGAATCGCCTGTCGCACAGTTTGCGTTTCCGGCATTGACGATAACAGCATGCACGCGTCCGCTAGAAACCGCCAGGTGCTCACGTCCGACAATCACCGGCGCGGCGCACAACAGATTCTTCGTGAATACCGCTGCCGCCGCGGCACCTTCGGGAGCATGAATCAATGCCAGGTCCGGCGTGCCGCTCTGCTTAATACCGCAGGTGGTTGAGCCGAGGCGAAATCCAGATGGAACCTTGAATTGTTCGGTTGGAGATGTCATCAGCCTTGAATCGTAACCAGGTTGCGATTGCTGATGCGGCGCGTCAACTCATGCAGCGGCACCGCACCATGGATCATGGCAATCTCGTCGCAGCAGTGGCGCCGAGGACAGACGATACAGTCTTTGTGAACCTTTTCAGGCAGAAGATCATGCGGAACCACGGTGAATCCCATGCGACCGAAAAATTCCGGCACGCGGGTAAAGAGAAACACACGTTGTACCTTGTGAAATTTCGCTTCCGCAAGAACGCCTTTGATCAGAGTGCCGCCGGCACCCCGACCCTGGTATTCGACGTCCACGGCGACCGACCGCACCTCGGCGAGGCTGAGCCCGTAGAAATGCAGCGCCGCACAGCCAACGATCCTCCGCTTATCTTCGACGACGACAAAGTCACGCACATTCTCGAAGATGTCCTGCAAAGTGCGGGGCAGCAATGTGCCATCATCGGAATACTGACAGATCAGTTCGTGGATTCGGGGAGCATCGGGGAGAATCGCTCTACGCGTTTGCACGGTGTTCTCCCTTCAGGGAATCTAGCCGCCGCTTTGCATGCGCAAGAGCCGCCGACACTTGTTGCGGCGCGGTTCCGCCCGGAACGTCATGATTCGCAAGCACAGACTGCAATTTCAGAGAGCCATAGAAATCATCACTGAATTCTGGACGAATCTCCCGCAATTCGTCGATCGTCAGGCCATCCAGTTCGCATCCGCGCTCAATGCAAATATGCACTGCATTGCCGATGGCCTCGTGAGCACGACGAAACGGTACACCTTTGCGCACCAGGTAATTTGCAGCCTCCATAGCATTCATGAACCCAGTGGTCGCCGCGAGGTTCATAGTGTCCGTGTTGAACTGAATCTTCGAAATTAGTTTCTGTGCCACTTCCAGGGTCCCCGTGATCGCTTCCAGCGCATCGAAAAGCGGCAGTTGCAGTTCCTGCATATCCTTGTTGTAGGCGAGCGGCAGCCCCTTCACAGTCATCATCGCCTGAAACAAATCGCCACTAACCCGGCCCGCTTTGGCTCGAAAGAGCTCAGTCGCGTCGGGGTTTTTTTTCTGAGGCATCGCGCTGCTTCCCGTGCTCAAGGTGTCCGGCAGCGTGATGAAACCAAATTCGCGCGTCGAGAAGATCGTGATCTCCTCGGCCAGCCGGCTTAAATGCACCGCAATCAGCGACAGGATACCTAGCAACTCGATTTCGAAATCGCGATCGCTGGTCGCGTCCATGCTGTTCGCCGTAATGGCATCGAAGCCAAGTTCCTTCGCCATCCCCGCGCGATCCAACTTCAGACCACTTCCTGCAACCGCGCCCGATCCCAGAGGCAGCACGTTGATCCGCTTGTGGCAATCCAGCAAGCGGTCAGCGTCGCGAAAAAACATCTCGGCGTACGCAAGCAGCCAATGAGCGGCCAGCACCGGCTCCGCCTTCTGCAGATGGGTGTACGATGGCATCGCCGTGCTGCCGAGTTCTTCCGCGCGAGCTAGCAATGACCTGATTAACCCCGCCAGTTGCGCACGAACGGCTTCCACGCTGCGACGGGCAAAGAGGCGCAGATCCGTTGCGATCTGCTCGTTCCGGCTGCGCCCGGTGTGCAGCTTGTACGCGGTCTCACCGATTTCTTTTGCCAGTTGCAATTCAACGAAGTGATGGACGTCCTCAGCATCGGCTTCGTCCATCACCTTGGGATTCGCTTGGCACGCTTTCCCAATCTGCTGCAGTCCCTCGATAATCCGCGCCAGTTCCGCAGAATCGAGGATGCCTGCTTTCTCCAGGGCCCGGGCCCAGGCAGCGCTGGCAGCCAGCTCATCGCCAAGCAAGCGGCGATCGAAACCGAACGAACGCTGCCAAATGTCAAACTGCGGATCGAGCGGTTCCCGGAACCGTCCCGACCACATCTTCACGAACGGACCCCCACGGCCTCACCCTTTTTTTCAAGCTGCTGACGCAACCACGCCTGCGATCGCGCAGGTAGACCCAGAATGCGAATGAATCCTTCCGCGTCCTTCTGGTCGTAGCTCTCGCCCATCGTGAAGGACGCGATATCCGTCCGATATAGCGAGAAAGGTGACTTGCGCGACAGAACGTTGACGTTGCCTTTGTAGAGGCCGAGCTTCACAGTGCCGGTCACATTCTGCTGCGTGTTGTTGATGAAGGCGTCCAGGGCTTCCCGCAGAGGAGTGAACCACAGCCCGTAGTAGACAAGCTCGGCATACTTCAGCGCGACACCCTGCTTGTAATGCAGGAGGTCGCGATCGAGACAGAGGGCCTCGAGTTCACGCTGCGCTGTAAGTATTAGGGTGCCGCCCGGAGTCTCGTAGCAACCTCGCGACTTGATTCCTACAAAACGGTTCTCAACCAGGTCGACACGGCCGACTCCGTTGCGCGCGCCGATGTCATTCAGCTCGCCGAGCAATGCAGTCGCCGACATCTTTTTGCCGTTTACTGCAACTGGCGCACCCGCTTCGAACTCAATCTCGACTACTTCTTCTTTATCCGGCGCGGCCTTGGGAGACTTCGTCCATTGCCATGTCGATTCCAGTGGCGCGTTGGCGGGATCCTCCAGTTCCCCACCCTCATGGCTCAGGTGCCATAAGTTGCGATCGCGGCTGTGAATCTTCTCGCGGCTGGCAGTGATGGGAATGTTGCGTGCCTCGGCGTAATCGATCGCGTCTTCGCGAGACTTGATCGTCCACTCGCGCCACGGTGCAATGATCTTTAACTGGGGAGCAAGAGCCTGAAACGCGTGCTCAAATCTCACCTGGTCGTTGCCCTTGCCCGTGCAGCCGTGAGCGACAGCGGTTGCGCCCTCACGAAGGGCGACTTCCACCTGCGCTTTCGCGATCACCGGACGCGCCAGTGACGTTCCCAGGAGGTACTTGTGCTCGTAAACGGCGCCTGCTTTCACGGCAGGAAAAACATAATCGCGCACGAACTCCTCGCGCAGATCTTCGATGACGACCTTTGTTGCGCCAGTTTTTTTCGCCTTCTGCTCGACTTCCGGCATGTCGTCGCCCTGACCGACGTCGGCGATCATGGCTATCACTTCACAGCCATAATTCTCTATGAGCCATGGAATGATGATCGAGGTATCCAAGCCACCTGAATACGCAAGCACTACTTTTTCAGACATTCGCTTCTCTCTTCTTCGTTAAATAGAAACTCAGTCACGCCTGTGGCGCAAAGCCGCCGTTGCCCATCAGCAGCAGCATGATCGCCTTCTGGACGTGCAGACGGTTTTCCGCCTGATCGAACACCACCGACTGCGGTGAATCAATGACGTTATCGGTTACTTCGTCTCCCCGATGTGCGGGCAGACAGTGCATGAAGATTGCGTCTTTGCGAGCAGCCTTCATCAGTTTGTCATTGACTTGATATGGCGAGAAAACACTCTTGCGCATATCCACTTCGTTTTCCTGGCCCATGCTCGCCCATACGTCGGTATAGACAGCATTCGCACCCGTCACCGCCGACAGAACATCGGTTCCGACTTCGACCTTCGCTCCCGTTTGCATCGCCAACTCGCAAGCGACATCCACGATATCGCTGTTCGGCTCGAATCCGAGCGGCGTGGCGACAGCGATATGACTCCCTAACGCAGCAGCCGTCAGCATCAACGAATGAGCGACATTGTTTCCGTCGCCCACGTAGGCAAGCTTGACTTTGCGAACATCTCCAAACTTCTCACGGATCGTAAAGTAATCAGCCAACGCCTGGCATGGATGCTCCAGGTCGCTGAGGCCGTTGATCACCGGAATTCCGGCGTGTTCTGCCATGCCGGTGACAGTATCGTGGGCGAAGGTACGCAGCACGATACCATCGACCCAGCGCTCAAGGTTATGTGCCACGTCTGAGAGCGCTTCGCGCTCATCAATGCGCGCGCCACGCTGGTCCACGAACAGCGAACTGCCTCCGAGGCTACGAACGCCCACTTCAAAGGTAAGGCGCGTGCGGAGCGATGGTTTCTCGAAGATCAGGACGATCTGCTTGCCATCGAGTGCGCGTGCGAACTCGTTGGGATACGTTTTAACCAGTCCAGTCAATTCCAACAGGCCTTCGATCTCGCTCGGAGTGAGATCCTGGATGGAGATCAGATCGGGCTTCGACAGCCCAAAGGTCGCCCGCATCTTCTTCACTCCGGCTCTGCCGAAGGCAGGCTTGCTGACTACTGTTTTGCCTAAGCTGCTCATTGGGCCTCCAAACTGCTGAATATCGGTGCGATCACTTTCATCGCTTCGTCCACATGCTTTTTCTGCAGAATGAACGGAGGCAGAAATCGCAAAACTGTATCGTTCGTCCGGTTCAGGATCACGCCTTTCGCAAGCGCTTCCTTCACCACGGTCTTCGCTTTGTCGGCGGAATCCAGTTCGATGCCGATCATCAGCCCTTTGCTCCTGATTTCTTTGACAAATTTGTGTCGCGTCGCGAGTTCCTCCAGCCGGTTCCGGAAGTAATTCCCAACGATGACGGCATTCTTCATCAGCCCGTCCTTTTCAATGGTGTTCAACACGGCTACTGCCACAGCCGACGTCAGCGGACCACCACCAAAGGTCGTGCCATGCATTCCGGGATGGAATGCAGTGGCGGCTTCCGAGGAAGCAAGAATTGCGCCCAGCGGCAATCCACCGGCAATGGGCTTAGCGAGCGCAACGACATCAGGCTGAATCCCTGCATGCTGGTAGGCGAACCACTTTCCAGTGCGGCCCAAGCCACTCTGGATCTCATCCGCAATGAGCAGCGCGCCACTCTTTTTGGTTAATTCTCTCGCCCGCTGAAGAAACTCCTGGGTAAGCGGCCGGATTCCACCCTCGCCCTGAATGGGTTCCACCACAACGGCGCAAACCGTGTGATCGAACTTCCTTTCCAGATCTGCTACGTCATTCAGCTTGACGAATTCCACACCCGGAACAACCGGCTCGAAGGGATCGCGATATTTCTTCTGCCCAGTAATCGAGAGCGCACCATAGGTACGCCCGTGAAAGGAATTTTCTAGAGCGACAATCTTCCATTTGGGTCCTGAGCCGTTCGTGTTGTGCGCCTGCGCATACGCACGCGCAATCTTCAGCGATCCCTCGATGGCTTCCGTACCGCTGTTGGTGAAGAATGCGCGATCGAGCCCTGAAATCTTCGTCAGCTTCTTAGCCAGCTCCGCTTGATATTCGTGAAAGAAGAGATTCGACGTATGCAGCAGCTTCCCTGCCTGTTTTACGATCGCTTTCTTCACCACCGGATGCGCATGTCCCAACCCGTTCACGCCGATTCCGCTCAACAGGTCCAGATAGCGTTTGCCATTCACATCCCACACGTACACGCCGCGTCCATGCGTAAGCAGCACGGGATAGCGCTCATAGGTCGGAATAAGATTGGCCGCTTCGGCCTTCTGCACGCTTGCCAGGCTCATGCGACCACCACTTCAGTTCCGAGATCGATCTTCTTCTGGTAGAAGTCCGCCAGCACGTCCGCCTTCTCGGAAGGAAATACTCGAACGCGGCCAACGCCGCCATTCAGCGCTTTCAGGCAGGCGTCCATTTTCGGAAGCATACCGCCACTGATCACTGACGAACTCACCAGGAATGGGACTTTTGTCGTCTCGAGGCGCTGAAATGGAATTCCTTCCGCATTAAGCACGCCAGCAACTTCCGTCAGGAAAATCAGCGTCTGAGCTTTGCAAGCCACAGCACATGCGGCTGCCATTTGATCGGCGTTCACGTTGTAGTACTCGCCATCGGTGCCGAGCGCAACACTTGCGATGACCGGTACACCACCGGCACTCCAGATTGCCTCCAGCCAGCGCGTCTCGACCTGGCAGATGTCGCCGACGAAACCGAGATCCGGTCCGCCGTTATTTCTCTTGCGCGCGAGGAATACCGGGCCATCACCTCCCGATAAGCCGATCGCGCTGACACCGGAGCGCGTGAGTGCCGCCACCAACCCCTTGTTCATGAACCCAGCCAGCACCATCAGCGCGACATCCCGCGTTTCCGCATCGGTCACACGCAGGCCATTGATGAATTGGCTCTGCTTGCCAAGCATCTTCAGCGTTCGTGTGAGCGCAGAACCTCCGCCATGTACCACTACCAACTGGTGCCCGTCCTGCACCAGGCTCTTGATGGCCCGAACGCAGCTCTGCAGAGTGGCCGGATTTTCCAGCGCGGCTCCTCCGATTTTCAGCACCAGCTTCATGACAATCCTTCTTTCTCGCACCAGCCATACATCACATTCATGTTTTGCACGGCTTGTCCGGCCGCGCCTTTGACCAGGTTGTCGATACAACTGAACAGCGTCAGGCGCTGGCCATCGGGCGCCAGCGCAAATCCGATATCGCAGTTATTTGTGTGTAGCGAGTATGCCAATTCCGGCAACCGCGGCGGCGCGAAAACACGGACGAATGGCGATCCCGAATAGAACGTCCTCAACCTGTCTTCTACCTGCGCGGCTGTCATCTTCTTCTTCAGATACACATAAATCGTGGAGAACATGCCACGGGGAATTGGGAGAAGATGTGGCGTGAAGACCAGTTCATCCGCTTCCAAATCCAACTGCTCCAGAATCTCTCCACGATGACGGTGCGTGACCGGGTTATATGCGCGAAAGTTATCGGCGACTTCCACGAAGTGCGTTTGCTGCGTCGGCGTCTTCCCTGCGCCCGAGACGCCCGATTTCGAATCGCAGATCACGCCAGCTTCTTTATCCACGCAGCCTGCCTGCATAAATGGTGCCAGCGCCAGGATGATCGATGTCGGATAACATCCCGGATTGGCGACCAGTTGGGCATTTACAAGGTTGTCAGAGTTCAACTCCGGCAATCCATAAACAGCCTCACCATCGAACTTTGCGCCCGCTGCTTCATCTTTGAACCCATACGCGGCGCGATTCTCGGCAGCCTTCAGTCGCCACGCACCGCTTAGGTCTATGATCCGCACACCGCGAGCGATCGCCTCGGGCACAAACTCGCGCGAGAATTCGTGCGGCGTAGCCAGAAACAACAAATCAATGCCTGCCGTCTCGGCCTTGGGCCACGAAAACGGCTCGAGCGAATGCGCTCCGTTGCCAGAAATCTGTGGATATACATCGCTCAAATTGCGAGGTCCGCTTTCGGCCCTCTCGCGAACGAAAAGCACGGGACTCTTTACCTGCGGATGGCGAAACAGGATCTTCAGCAGCTCAAAGCCGCTGTACCCAGTCGGACCAATTACTCCAACTTGAAGCTTCCCGCTCAACCTTCCACAATCTCCCGAATCCGCTCAGCCAGCTTGCGGCAAACAACTTTGCTCTCGGTGATCACCAGAATCGTGTCGTCACCCGCGATGGTTCCCACGATCTCTTTCCAGTTCGAAGAATCCAGCCCCGCAGCGACCGGTTGCGCGCTGCCTGGCGTCGTCTTTAGAACCAGCTGGTTTTCTGCCTCACGCACATCGACAACAAACTCACGCACCAAATGTGTCAACGACGGCAATGGCGAACCGCCGGTGTCGTCCTGCGTTGGCAGCGAATAGCCATTGGCTGTTTTTACGACCCCGATTTCTCGCAGGTCTCGCGACAACGTAGCCTGATTTACCTGTATCCCCTTTTGTGCCAGCCACTTACGTAACTCTTCCTGGGTATAAATGGGAGCGCCAGAAATCAGCTCACGAACCAGGTTTTGCCTTGCTGTTTTCATACGTGCATATGAGATGCATAACTATCGGACAAGTCGCATAATTATGCAAGAAGAAAATGAGACATCCCTGATTTTTCAAAAACTTAGGTAATCGCATAAGAAGAGCGCTATGCAAGCGGCAGCATCATGGTTATGCAAATGAAAGGCGGCCCTTCAGGCCGCCCGTAAGTTACCGATAATTTTTGGTTTAGCGGGAAACTGCTGTGAACAAGTCGGAATGTAGCAGCGACTGGAATTTACTGTCGTCAGTCTTGAACTTCAAGGTGAGCAAAGAACTATTGGAGTCGATCGTCACGCTATCGAGGGCCAGCTTCTCGGTTGCATTGGCATTCATTTTCCGGAACAGCACTCCGGCCTTGATCAGTGATGAGAGTGTTGAAGCCGTAAAGCTGTCCGACGTTACCACGTCGAGATTGAAATCCACGCCGTCGTTGAAATCCATTGTGTATCGCGATCCGAGCAACCGCTTCTTCACTGTCTCAAAGTCGCCCAGTTGAGCCGCATCTCCCAGCGTTGAGCGAAGCATATTCTGCGTTCCCTTCTGATCCAGAACGCTCCACACAGCGCCTTCCTGCACGGCATTGATCATGTCGGTCATCTGCCCATTTGAGTTCAAGCTTTCGGCGTAGCCGTCCCGCGCATCGAGCGCGGCTTTTACCGCTGAAACATCGCCGAAAAGCAGCGTGTAATTATCGATAAACGACATTTCCATGCCGTTGTTCATCGGATACAGATATTCCTGGTGGTACTTCGTTCCGCTGATCTTCTTCAACTTCATCTTGGCTAAGATTTTCTTCGTCGGAAACTGTCCCTGGGCAATGCCGACGCTGCGCAGCGAATTGTCTTTAATCCGGAACGATGCGAAGGTCAGTTGTTCAATATCGTCGTCGGCCAGACCGAGTTGCTTCAGCTGGGTTTCAAATTCTTTGAGGTTATCCGGCAACACGCGGTCCTTCAGTGCCAGCGCCGTGGGTGAATTCCGCAGCGCGCGATAATCGACGGAAATAACCTGCTGAATCTGGCTGGGAATCACCGTCCGTGCGGACGTGCCCAGCGCCGAGGCAAAGGCCGCGCTGGTCCCCAGTAACAATACGAAAGCTGCTAGTAGATAACGCTTCATGAAACCCCTTGAGAGCTGCTGCTGATTCGGATGACTTCCGCCGTCCGCCAGTTGGCATCAGCGCTCCGTCAATTCTATTGCAAATTTCGGCTACTCCACTGGGGCGTTCCCCTTAGGCCCATACCGGTAGTGTTTGTACCAGCGGAACCATGACTCGGAACATCAGGGAACCCACTACTTGCAAACCAGTGTGGGAAAGGAAAGTTGCGTGGCTTATGCTCACGCACTAGAGATAGTAACTGAGGGAATGAATTCCTCCCGTGCACGTCAAATACGTGCATCTCGAAAAACACGCCTGTCAAGTACGAGTCCCAATGCGCGTTTTCACGTTCGCAACAAATTCCTCATCCGCGATGGACCCGAGATTAATCTCCACGTTGGCCAGCGCACCCGTAACGGAGGCCTCGGCAAGAGCTTTGCTGACTGTAAGGTCTGATGCCATATTCGGATTGGTGATTGGCCGCAGCTGTTCCACTATCCTGCCGATCTCGCTGGCACGCTCTGCGACTCCCATTGGTATCAGTGTGGCCTGCTTCAGCGCGCCGTCGATTCCCTCCTGGCCGCCCGGCGATTCCTTTGCCGTCTTGTAAGCCTTCATTACCACATTGAAAGCCTCGGCGTCGGCTTCGATTGCCGCTTTCAAGTCCTCACGCAGAACATTCAACCGAGCAATCGCCTCGCTTAGTTGTGACTCATACTGCACGTATGCTTTTTTCCCTCGAGACATGGTCGCGACCATGGTTGCAAGACCTGCAGCCATAGCCGCTGCCGCCGCCGCGGCGCTCCCACCTCCTGGTGCCGAAGTCGGCGCCGCCAGTTGCTCGATGAAAGGCTCGACTCCTGCACGCAAACCGCCGATGGCCATCCTGCCGCTCATCACTGCGCTGAGGCGGTTCTCGAGGATCAGCGACGCATCGAAGTTTTCCACCTGGAGAAACCATTCGGCCGCGTCTTCCAGGGCCTTCTTGGGAATGAGGCCCACGATCTCGCTGCTGGTAGGCATCACGCCATAACGAGCCGCTTCCCGCTTCACAAATTCGAAGACACGCGCGATCGGCGTCTGCTCGAAGTCAGTCAGGTTCATGGAGACTTGCGCCTGCCCGCGCACCGGAAATCCGGCACCTTTCACATATCGCAAGCCACCGGACGAAAACCGTACCGCCTTCGCGATCTTCTTTGCGATCTCCACGTCTGTCGTGTTGAGAAAGACGTTATATGCGATCAAAACTTTGCGCGCCCCAACGACGGTTGCGCCTGCCGTGGGATGTACCTTTTGTTCACCAATGTCAGGCTTGCGTGACGGATTGCTCTCGATCTCCGCCCGAATTCCCTCAAACTGTCCTCTCCGTATGTTTTCGAGGTTCTGCCGCTCTGGAGTGCTCGCCGCAGCTTCGTAGAAATAAATCGGAATGCGATACCGGCTCCAGACCTCCCGCCCAACGTGTCGGGCGATCTGAACGCAGTCCTCCAGCGACACACCTTCGATGGGAATGAAGGGCACCACGTCCGCCGCGCCCATTCGCGGATGCGCTCCCTGATGCTTCGTCAAATCAATCAGTTCGGCCGCTTTGCCCACTCCGCGAATCGCTGCTTCGGCAATTGCCTCTCGGTTACCTGCCAGGGTGATCACGCAACGGTTATGGTCAGCATCCATCTCGCGATCGAGCAGGTACACGCCTTCGACTTTCATGGCCTCGATGATTGCATCGACTTTGGCTTTGTCGCGACCTTCGGAAAAGTTCGGTACACATTCAACAAGAGTGCTCATAAGAATTGCCCGGCGATGCGCCAGTTCATTTGAAAATCGTGAATCCTAGACGGAAATGCACAGATGCATTAATGCCCGGATTATGTGCGCCCAGGCTCGCATTGGAGATATGAATTACCTGTGTAGAAAAGGTGATCGCCCGCTTCTCGCGAATGAAGTAATGAAAGCCGCCCTGCACGCCCGACATGAAATTGACATACGACGTTTTCGGTTGCGGCACATCTCGCGAAGAAAACAGGACACCGCCGTTTGCCTCCACAAACGGGACCACTTTCTTATTGGCGGTGAAGGCGAATTTCAGCACTACTGGATTAAAACCACCGCTATACACCCATGGACCCTTGGGCAGATCGATGAGATACACCGGAATCAGGTCGCCTGCGTACTCAAAGCGCCAGCGAAAGCGCCCGGTCCCAATTTCCGGCGTAATGATTTTCCCGATCCGCACTCCACTTTCGAAGAATTTGAAACTGGAGCTTGCGCCAACTCCGGACCCGCCGCCGATCCACGGCGTAATTTCAACATTTCCGTTCTGAATGTTCGGATTCGAGTTTTGTTGAGCTAACAGCGGCGAAGTGAGTAATAGAAGGACAATGAGCAAGCGCTTCATGCAGATTCCAGAATGCCTTCTTTGGAAACACTCCAATCTACACGCTTCTACCAAGAAAGCCCACACACTCCAAGACTCCGCTGAGTACAGCCGAGGATATAGGGATATACCTTGAACTGCTAACCGGTCTCAAGTTTGGTGCCGCGGGTTCGCGTCCTTGAGTTAGACGCCAACCCGCGTTCCGGCCACGTTGCAATCTCTATTCGCCATTTTTCGCAGGCTTGTAACCCGCTTTCACAGCGTCAGCCTCTGTCATGAACTTGCCCTCTTTTGTCTTCCCATACCAGCGTCCGCCTTTGTGATAGGTGCCGCTTGCCGTATTAACCCACACCATACCGGGTTGAGGAGGCGTCTGCGCCTGTACTGGCGCGCTGGATTTGTGGTGCGACGCAGTGCTTTTTGTCCCAGTTGTGGTGGTAGAAGTCGTCGCTGTGTTCGGGGTGGTAGCGGCCGTCCCGAAAACGTTGGAGGGCGCAGCCGGTGCGCTGGAAGCCGCAGCATCGCTGGTCTTTGATTTTTTCGATTTGTGATGCGTCCTTGTATTGCTTTCAGTGGTAGTCGTCGTGTTTTTAGAAGGTGTAGTAGCCTCAGTTTGCTGATCTGGCTTCGCTTTCTTACTCTTCTTCTTGCTCGTCGTCGATGTCGTCGTGGCGCTTGTGGACGACTGCGACGCGTCAGTCTGAGCTACCGAAAGCGCACCGAGCAAGCAAATAGCGAAGCAGCAGGCAGGAATGATCGTCCAGCGACTTCGAAGGTTCATAAAAGCCTCCTTGTTCCTCTACTCTCCGTGCCGCAACAGTATCCACAGGCCTTTGCTCTGTTGCAAGGATATGGCTGCTCGCCATCGCGTTTTCATCTCCTCCCACCTAAAATAAAAAGGCCGCCCGCAGGCGGCCCGTATATTTCGATTCGAGATGATTAGCTCGCGACTTCCTCGAGTTGCTTGATGTCGACGTCGAAGTTCGACCAGACATGCTGCACGTCGTCATGGTCATCCAGAGCCTCGATGAGTCGAATCATCGTGTTCGCGGCCTGCCCTTCGAGCTTGATGTAATTCTGAGGAATCATCGCTACTTCCGAGCTGGCCGGCGTGATTCCCGCCTTCTTAACGGCTTCCAGAACAGCCTCATAGGCGGAAGGTTCGGTGAGAACTTCCCAATTCTCGCCATCGTCCTTCAGATCCTCGCCCCCGTTTTCCAGTACCAGGTTCATCAGATCATCTTCTTTGGCAGCCGCCTTGGGAACAACGATGTCGCCCTTCTTGTGGAACATCCAGGAGACCGCCCCCGCTTCAGCCATATTGCCGCCGTTTTTGCTGAATACGTGGCGGATTTCGCTGACGGTGCGATTACGATTGTCGCTGGAAATCTCCACGAGTACCGCCACTCCGCCGGGTCCGTACCCTTCTAGCGCGAATTCTTCGTAGTTCACACCCGGCAGTTCGCCAGTGCCGCGCTGGATTGCGCGCTTGATGTTGTCGGCCGGCATGTTCTCAGCTTTCGCCGCCTGCACAGCTGTACGCAGCCGCGGGTTCTTATCTGGATCGCCGCCGCTTTTGGCGGCAATCGTAATTTCCTTAATAAGCCGCGTGAAAATCTTTCCGCGCTTTGCGTCTAGCGCGCCTTTTTTGTGCTTAATTGTGGCCCATTTTGAGTGGCCAGACATAGTGCGACCTCGTCAGAGATATGAGGAATTGCCACAGAACAGTCACTTATAGCGCATCGCAGAGGTGCGCCTGACATCCCTAACTGCTTGGGACAAAGGAGGATTATAGCACGGGTGGCCATTCCTTCCCCTACACGTTCGGGACGACAGGTATGCACATCACGTTGGCGAATCAGTCACCTGAAACGGGTAAGAGTTCGTCGACCGCTGCAGGTGCGGCGAGCGCGGGAGCAGACGTTTCAGCGTCTTTTAGCTTCGGCAGCTTGATATCCCAAGCCAAACCTAAAAACTTGAGGACCGATATTCCGTACCAGTTCAGGTCGTATTCATACCAGCGCAGCCCGTGGCGGGCCGATTGCGGGTGGGCGTGGTGGTTGTTATGCCATCCTTCGCCAAAGGTCAGAAGAGCGACCCAGTAGCTGTTCTTGGAGGTATCGTCAGTCAGGAAGCGCTGTTTACCCCACATATGAGTAGCAGAATTCACGAGCCAGGTCGCATGCAGGCCAAGTGTGGTGCGCAGGAAGATTCCCCAGAGGACGTACTTCCATCCTCCGATGGCCAGAATCGCCACCCCAAGCAGCGTCATTGGGAGCCAATGCCACTTGCTGATCCAGGAGTGGAACTTGTCTTTGCGGAGATCCGGAACATAAGGCAACAGCGCAGCAGACTGGTTGTGCATGGCTCGCCCGGTGATGATCCACCCCATGTGGGCCCAGAAACCTCCATCGCGAGGAGAATGCGGGTCGCCGTCACGGTCAGTATTCTGGTGATGAACGCGGTGCGTTGCCACCCAAAAAAACGGTCCGCCCTCGAGAGCCAGTGTGCCGCAAGTCGTGAGGAAATATTCCACCAGCTTGGGTGTTTTGTAGCCACGATGCGTCAGCAAGCGGTGATAGCCCATGCCGATACCCAGGCTTCCGGAGATCCACCACAAAACCGCCGCGAGAAAAGCTGCTTTCCAACTGAAAAAGAACAGCGCAACCACGGCGCCGATATGAAACCAGATCATGAAGAAAGTGGTTAGTTTGCTAACCGGTTCGGTAAACGTGCGGTCGCCCTTCAAAATGCGCATGAGTCCCCTTGCTGTTCTGAAATCCCCACAGAACGTTGGATTTGAAGTTAGCAGGGAGTGCGAGCCGCCTTTGTAATACTTGTGTAATAGGCCGCAAGGAAGTAACTCTCAAGCGGTGCTTTAAGTTTTAAGCAAAAAGAAAGGCGAGCTTTGCAGCTCGCCTTCTTCGCTCTGGAATCTCCCAATCTCCTTCCTACACATCAAGTGCTTGGGGTAAATCGACGCAGCCATTCTGCGTCAGGTCAGGCCCGAATCTGAACTAGAGAATGCACTTTGGGCATAACGACGGTGTTAGCACCTCCTGTTCTGCGGTTACCCCAGTCTGAGGTGAATACCTCATTGCAAGTCCCAAAGATCGCCAACGGGGAATTGCGTTTTGCCATCTCAGGTGGTGAGGAGAAATGTGATGAAAGCTCCCTTTCTGATTGGCAGGCTGATCTTTGGAGGCTTTTTTCTGTACAACGGAATCAATCACTTTCGGCAGCACAAAGCGCTGGCGCAGTATGCCGGAGCGAAGAACGTGCCTAAAGCCGACGCGGTTGTTATCGGAACCGGAGTCGCGCTAACCATTGGCGGCGCCAGTATTCTGCTTGGAATCAAGCCCAAGATCGGCGCGCTTGCCATTGTCGGATTTCTGGCGGGAGTTTCTCCCATCATGCATGCGTTCTGGAAAGATGAAGATCCCAATCAACGCATGAACAACGTGATCAACTTCACGAAAAATATGGCGCTACTCGGTGCAGGTCTTGCGTTGATGGCTGTCGAAGAGCCCTGGCCTGCGAGCGTTCCAGTTGCACAGCCAAGCACCATCGAGCGAATACGACGAGTTGTGCGCAAGGGAGTGGCCGCGTAACGCTAAACCAGTGAACAACCGGCGTCTCATGATTGGGGACACGTCTCGCCCGGTCGGCGATTACTCGATCACAACCGCCACATCGCGTCTGGCAAAAATAGCCGATGCAACGGCCCATATTAGGACCGACTGAACAAACGCCCAAGCGATTCCTGACCAAGTCGCCGACCAACTCTTCTCGAACGAGAATTCCAGAATCGACTGCATCAGCTCATAAACGGGAACGACCTGCCTCAGCACGGGGGAGAACTGCAGCAGCACACCGTTAAGTGCCACAAGAATCGCTGTCAACGCAACTGAGAACAGCGGATTCAGAAATGTAGAAAACAAAAGCGCAAGACTCCCTGCAACTGCGGAAGCGGCGAATAACATGATCGCCAGCGAAATGGCGCCGCTCGCCGGCAATCCGGCGTGATGGAATACCCATCCGCCCAGTCCGGCCAGCGCAGCACAATAAATAGCTGCCGCGATCAGGAAACCCAGTTCCAATCCCGCAAGGTACTCCCACCGCGTGATCGCTTTCGCGAGGACCGCAAGAATTCGCCGCGAGCGCCGTTGGTTATGGATGGCTGAGGATGCCAGAAACGCCGTGAACACTACTCCGTAAACAGCTTGCTGCTTGAGGAAAAATAATGCATCGTCTTGCGCTGTTTTGATCGATGCGCCAGCCGCTGACCCGCTGATCACTGCCCACAAGAGCAACATTGCGATTGCCCAGCGGCTCTCGCGAAGAAAATTGAGGGCAATGAAAAATACCGGTATCATGCCACTCCGTTCGCTGCCCTGTTCGACTTCTGTTGCGAGGCGCGGGAAGAGTTATCCTCGGTGAGTTCTAAGAACAACTCCTCGAGGGATCGCCGCACAGGATTCACTCTTACCACTTCACCGCCTCCCGCCCAGATCCGCTCAATTGCGCGCCGCTGATCCGCACGCTTGACCACGAAGCTCACTTCGTTCCCCTCCTCGGTTGCACCTTCAAGATTGCTGCCATCGATACCCGTCGCGACAATCTCCGACTCCTCCGACGATTCCAGCAACTCCGGAGTCCTCCCCACCCGCATCAGCTTGCCATTGTTTACTATCGCGACGCGATCGCAGATCAATTCAATTTCGGACAACAGGTGGGAACTCAGGAAAACGGTTTTCCCTGACGCGCGGGCACGCAGCAGAAGTTCTCTCACGGCGACTCTCCCGAGAGGATCGAGCGCCGAGGTCGGCTCATCCAGGATCAGCAGTTCAGGATCATTCACCAGTGCCTGCGCCAAACCCACACGCTGCAGCATTCCTCGCGATAGCTTCGAGGCATTCCGCCTTTCTACATCACGCAACTCAAGCACTTCCAGCATCTCGCTGGTACGCTTTGCCAATTCCGGATCGCGCATTCCATTCAATGCTCCGTAGAAGCGCACCAAGTCCTTCACGGGCTGATGATACAGAGCTACGTTTTCTGCGAGAAACCCTACGCGTTTTCGAGCCGGTGCGTAGCCGAACCTTTGTCCAAGCAGTTGACCCGATCCGCGAGTCGCGCGCATAAATCCCATGGCGAGATGAATGGCCGTGCTCTTTCCGGCGCCGTTCGGGCCGAGAAATCCGAAAATTTCTCCCTGCTCCACGGAAAGCGAGAAGTCGTCGAGGGCACAAACACTGCGACGCCGGAACAAAGATCGATAAGTCTTCGCAACATGCTCGTATTCAAGCACAGCGGCCACGCCGCTATTGTATCCGTCGCAAAAAGAAAGGCCCCCGCCGGAGCGGAGGCCTTGTGTCAATAATCCCTGTTACTTCACTTTGGCGAAGATGATCACCAGAGTGTAGAGAGCCAGTGACTCGATCAGTGCCAAACCAAGGATCAGTGCGAGCTGAATTCCAGCCCGGGCTCCTGGATTGCGTGCCAGTGCCTCTGTTGCCGCAGCCGTGGCGCGACCCTGTCCAAGGGCACACAGACCGGAGGCGATTGCCATGCCGAAACCGGCGCTGATAGCAACCCAGTTGGTGCCCGCTGCTGCTCCGGCAGCTCCTTGGGCGTATACCGGCGCAGCAACGAACATTACTGCAAGCGCCATAAAGATGTAGCTAAGTGTTTTGCGCATTCTGCTTTCTCCTTATAAATCGCTGCCAGTTGGTGGTTGACGTCATACCGTGCAGACGCCCTCACGCTCGCAGCAAACCTCTTACTTGAAGTGGCCTAACTGCGTGAAACGAGAAACGTGGACCGGATTCTAGTGTTCTGTAGCCACTGCTCCCTGCAGGTACACCGTCGTCAAAAGGGTAAAGATGTACGCCTGCAGCAATGAAACGAAAATGTGCAGCCCTAGGAAGGCCACCGGAATAACGATCGGTACAAGCGAGAAGAACACCAACGTCACCATGTCCCCGGCAAACATGTTGGCGTAGAGACGGATCGTAAGCGACAACATGCGGGCCAAGTGGCTGATAACTTCGATCGGCAGCATCAACCATGCCAGCCACCATACCGGTCCCGTGAAATGCTTGGCATATTGCAAGGGTCCCTGTTTTCGAATGCCCTGCATGTTGTAATAAAGGAACGCTAGGATAGCGCAGCCCAACGGCACCGAAGGATTTGCTGTCGGCGATTCAAACCCCGGTACCAGACCAAGTAGATTGCAAAGTAGGATGAAGATGAACTGCAGCGCCAGGAACGAGGTGAACATCTCGCTATGCGGTCCGATGATCTCCTTGCTCTGATTCTCAATGAACCCGTGCAGGCTCTCGAAGATATGCTGAAGTGCACCCGGCCGATCCACTGAAAGGCGCGCGCGCACCAACAAAAAGAGCAGAAAGAGAATCGCGACCACCAGAATTTCCATCGCCAGGAAATTCTCGATCGGAGCCTTCGGATACCTCGGATGAACTCCAATCGCGGTCAAAAACGCGGTAACCATGCCGCCAAACACGCGGTTCAGGAGTGCTGTAAATGGAAGTTGCTCAGGCATGAATTGAATAAAATCTCTAAACTAAATTTTCAAGCGAAGGGCCGCTGACAATTCGTATACGGCTTCGCACAGGATCGCCGCCACGGTTAGGGACAAACCACCAAGAAAACCATATAAACCGGCGGGATAACTTCTGAATATAACATATGCACCCAGACCGATAAATACGTATCGCAGCAGGAACCGGAACACTGTACCCGTGCTGGAAACCGTTGAGCCCGGCTCAGTTACGCGCTCGGCCAGTGAGTTCAACGCGCGCTCCAGCCAGTTGAAGTTCACGTAGGAAAGCACGCACCCGAGCAGTACTCCAATGCCGATCCGCCAGCCCCAGATGAAGCTCGAAATGACGGTTCCCGTTGTCCCCAGCAAGAGCATTGCATGCCGGATGCGAGTGACAGCGCCACCGAAAAGTTCCTCGGCTCTGGCATCAATCGGAGCCGGCTCAACCTCGTCATCTGGCGCATTGTCGGGCGGCTCGCGCTGCACTGGATCGGGCACTCTCGCCTATTCCTCTTTGCCTTCATTTTTGATGACAGTGCGGATGAGCTCGACAAAACCCGCGGCAATCCCCACCAGCAATCCAACCAGGTACAGAGAACCAGTGTGCAGCCAGCGGTCCAACAACACGCCGATAATCCAGCCCACCAGGGTGCACGCCGGGAGAACAACAGCCAGTTCGCTGTAACGGGCAAGAGCAACAAAAAAGCTGCGATTTGAATCTGGCGGCTCAGGCATAGGTCGCGACTATTGTACGCAACCCCAATGCAGTGCGAAGTTGTACCAGTTATTTCAGCAGACCAGCCACAGCGCTGGCTTGGGGAACGCTGAGTGACCAGGCTGCCGCGCGAAGGAAGACTTCGGGGAAGATACCGATAATTACCGTCCCCAGCGCAGTGATTGCCAGCGCTAACCGTAAGCCCGGACTCAGACTCACTGGTTCTGCCGTCTCCGCCCGCCGCATGAACATCGCGTTCGCAATCCTCATGTAGTAGTACAGCCCAAGCACTGCATATAGGACCGCAACAGTCGCGAGTGCGTAGTGGCCGGACTCGATCAGCGACAGGAAAATGAAATATTTGCCCCAGAATCCCGCTAATGGAGGAATGCCTGCGAGAGAGAGTAGGAACACGAGCATTAGGATCGCTTCCGTGGGTGCCTTGAACATCAGGCCGGCGATATCGTCGATTTCGTCGCCGATAATGTCGCGCCGCCGCAGCGACGTGATCACCGCAAAAGCACCCAAGTTCATGAAGGTATACACCAGCAGGTACACCATGATGCCTTTGATGCCCGTCGAACTTGCGTTATTCGTGTTTCCCGCCACCAGGCCCAACAGCATGTAGCCGACGTGTGCAATCGAAGAATAGGCCAGCAAGCGCTTGAGATTGCTTTGAGTAAGCGCTGCCAGATTTCCCGCTGTCAACGTTGCCAGGGAGACAAAGATGATCATGGGCAAGTAAATCGGACGTAGCGGATACAGCATGTACAGGAAGATCCGCAACAATAAAGCCCAGCCCGCAGCTTTTACAGCGACCGACATATAGCCGGTAATGCTGGTCGGCGCGCCTTCGTAGGCGTCTGGCGCCCACTGATGAAACGGCACCGCAGCGATCTTGAAGAGTAATCCCGTGGCCGTGGTCAGCAGCGCAAGTATGGCAACTGGATCCTTCGGATTGGCGAGGAAGTGCTGCTCGAGCGTAAGCGCGATCTGTCCAAGATTCGTGCTTCCCGCCAGTCCGTAAAACAAAGACAAGCCGTAAGCGAAGATTCCGGAAGAGAAGGCGCCGAGCAGCAGATACTTCAGGGCAGCTTCGTTCGATCTCTGATCCCGTCGCAGGAATCCTACAAGCACATAGGTTGAGAGCGCCATCAGTTCCAGCCCCACGAACAGGAGCACGATGTCGTAACCGGACGCCATGCACATCATGCCAATTACCGAGAACAGCACCAGCGCATAGAACTCGCCGTGCTGCTCGCGCTCGATCTCGAGATACTTCACCGACATCAGAATCGCAATCGCCGCGCCGGCCAGGAACAGGTAATAGAAATAAATGGCAAAGCGGTCTGCCACCAGGGATCCGCCAAAACCGACAAATGAACCGGCCTGCCCATGTGCCTCTGCAATCCGGTCGGCGATCTGGACCTTGTAAACCGCGATTGCCGAAAACACCAATCCCACCAGCGCCGTCCATGCATTGGCGCGTTTCCATTCGGGCGGCAGCAGCAGATCGATGATCAACACGCCCATACCGAAGAGAGCCAGCATGATCATCGGCAATGAAAGCAGGTAATCGGTGCTGGTGAAGAACTGATGTAGTGGCATCGCCATCTCTGTGTTTCCTTACTTCCCTGCTTCGACTGGTAGCGCTTGTGCGGCCGAAGGTATCGGAGTTTGTGCGAGTACTGGCTTATTCAGATCGGGCCGCACCGTCTGCACAATCTGCTGCACGGGCTGATCCATGATCTGGAAGATCGGCTTCGGATAGAGTCCGATCCAGAAGGCAAGTAGTATCAATGGGACGAAGCAAAGCACCTCTCGTGGCGTCAGATCCTGCAGCTTTTCATTCTTCGGATTGTTCACTGGCCCGAAAAACACGCGCTGATAGAGCCAGAGCAGGTATGACGCAGCGAGCACCACGCCGGGAATGGCCCAGGCTGCCCACGCTTTGCTCTCGATGAACGCGCCCTGCAGAATTGTGAACTCACCGATAAAGCCATTGAGAAGCGGCAAGCCCATCGAACTCAGGAACATGATCATCGTGATCGTCGCGTACACCGGCATGACGTTGGAGATCCCGCCGTATTCGGCGATCTCGCGGGTATGACGACGTTCGTAGAGAATGCCTACGATCAAGAAGAGCGCGCCAGTCGAGATTCCGTGGTTGATCTGTTGCAGCAGCGATCCGCTTAACCCTGCCTGGTTAAGAGCGAAGATGCCCAGCGTACAGAAGCCGAGATGGCTGACCGATGAGTACGCCACCAGCTTCTTCATGTCTTTCTGAACGAGTGAAACCAGTGCGCCATAGATGATGCCGATGATCGAGAGCGTGATGATCGTTCCACGCACCGCGGGATGAGCAATCGGGTCCAACACCTGCGGGAAGAATGGTAGCGAGAAACGCATGAACCCGTACGTTCCCATCTTCAGCAGTACGCCCGCCAGGATCACCGAGCCGGCCGTAGGGGCTTCGACGTGCGCATCAGGCAGCCAGGTGTGGAACGGGAACATCGGAACCTTGATTGCAAAGCCAATAAAGAATGCGAGGAACAACCAGATCGCGTAGTGATACGGAATCTGCGGCGCCGTCTGATATAGCTCAGGAATGCTGAACGTATATGCGCCCGTAACGGTGTGATGATGGAAGTACAGGAACAGAATCGCCAGCAGCATCAGCACCGAGCCGAGTAATGTATAGAGGAAAAACTTGATTGCCGCATAGAGTTTCCGCGGGCCACCCCATATACCGATCAGCAGGTACATGGGCACGAGCATCGCTTCCCAGAACACGAAGAAGAGGAAGAAATCGAGCGCCATGAAAACGCCGAGCATGCCCGTCTGCAGCACCAGGAACCAGACGTAGTATTCCTTTACGCGATCCTGAATCGCGTTCCACGAGGAGAGGATCGAGATCCACCCAAGCAGCGTGGTCAGCATGATGAGCAGGAACGAGATGCCGTCGATGCCGAGGTAATAGCCGGCGCCGATCGAGGGAATCCACGTATTGGGTGCGCCTTCAATAAACTTGAATCCCGATTGCGTGCGCAGAGCCCAGAACCAGGGGATCAGCGGCAGCGAGATCAACAGTCCGGCGAGAGAAAACAGGTTTGCGACCCAGCGGATCGCGTTCTTCTGCTCTTTGGGGATCAGCAGCAGAACCAGCGCTCCCAGAAGGGGCGTAAACAGAACGATCGAAAGGATGTGGTTATACATTGCTCCAACCAGTTGTCAGTTACGGATTTTCGGGACAATGCTTCAGCGTGGTGGTCTCGCTTTGAAAGGGCGCGGATTCAGCCGCTCCGCAGGAGCTTCGAGATGCACGGCTCCCGGATTCGACACGCCTGAGGGCGTACTCTTTCAAAACTTCTGGTTTTCCAACCATCTCTGAATTCCTGTCCTACTCAAATCGCACTAAGCTTTTCCGCTGCACGACTTAATCGCAGCTCTTGCTATCGGATCGCATACCACACGAATCCGACCAGACCCACTACCATGACCAGGGCATACCACTGCACTAGTCCCCATTCAAACAGCCGTACTGGATACGAAACCATCTTTGCGAGGATCGCCGGACCATTCACCAGCACTCCGTCGATGACCCACTTGTCCCACCAGTTTGAAAATGCGGCGCTGAGTCGCGTGATCCATCCGGCGCCGTTGACCGTACCGTCGATGACATTCGCGTCGAACTTCCAGGAAGCCTCCCCGAGTCCGATCGCACCTAGTCGGATCGGACCAAGTTTTTTGCGGCCGGTGAAGAGGTAGTCGTAACCTTCGCCCACGTAATACTTGTTCAGCAGCGTCGTGTAGACCGCTTGCGCAGCCGCGTCAATCGGCTCGACATAGCCCTTCCCTGCTTTGCCATATGCCCTGCTGGCGAGCCACCATCCACCAAAGCCCGCGCCGATTGAGAGCAGCATGAGTCCGTATTCGATCGGCGGCGCATGCTCTTCTTCTTTCGCGGGAACGGCCTCCGCGCTCTGATGTGCTTCTGCGGCGAACACCGGATGCAGGAATTTCTCAAAGCGATTTGTTCCACCAAGGCTTGGCGGCAATCCTAGATATCCTGCAAACACCGAGCAGAACGCCAGGACCATCAGTGGCACGGTCATCGACTTTGGCGACTCGTGCACGTGATGTTCCGCCTCGTGGCTCATCCGCGACTGGCTGAAAAACGTCAGGTAAATCAGCCGGAACATGTAGAACGAGGTCATCACCGCAGTGATAAATCCGATCACCCAAAGCGCACGGAACGCGCCATCATTACGTGACCATGTCTGCCAGAGGATTTCGTCTTTGGAGAAGAAACCCGCCAGCCCGGGAATGCCGGCAATCGCCAACGTCGCGATGAACATAGTTTTGAATGTCGTCGGGATCTTCTTTGCGAGCGCGCCCATGTTGCGCATGTCCTGCTCGCCGCCCATCGCGTGGATCACCGATCCGGCGCCAAGGAACAATAGCGCTTTGAAAAATGCATGGGTGAATACGTGGAACACGCCGGCTGCAAACGCTCCAACCCCAAGCGCCAGGAACATGTATCCCAGCTGCGAAACCGTGGAATATGCCAGCACGCGCTTGATGTCGTTTTGCACCAGTCCGATCGAGGCGGCAAAGATCGCGGTGAGTGCGCCGACAATGGCTACGACTTTCATGGAAGGTGGCGCCAAAACGAAGAGCGCATTCGAACGCGCGACCATGTAGACGCCGGCGGTTACCATCGTCGCGGCATGGATCAGAGCGGAAACTGGCGTAGGACCTTCCATCGCGTCCGGCAGCCACACGTAAAGCGGCAACTGCGCCGACTTCCCACAGGCTCCGCCGAAGAGCAGCAGCGTGATCGCGATCATCCACGGATCTCCGATCGCGATCTGGCCGCTGCGCGCCACACTCGTAATATCCGTGAAACGGTACGTCCCGAAGTACCAGAAGATCGTGAACATGCCCATCAGGAACGACGCGTCCCCGATGCGGTTAACGATGAACGCCTTATTCGCCGCTGTCGAAGCTGAATGGCGCTGGAAGTAGAAGCCGATCAGCAGATATGAGCACAGCCCTACGCCTTCCCACCCGACGAACAACATCGCGTAGTTGTTCCCCAGGATCAGCGTGAGCATGGAGAACATGAACAAATTCAGATAACCGAAGAACCGGTAATAGCCGCCTTCGTGCGCCATGTATCCGGTGGAGTAAATGTGGATCAGCATGCCCACGCCGGTTACGAACAGCAACCATATGGCAGAAAGCGGATCGAGGAGGAATCCGGCTTCGGCCTTGAACGGCGCTGGATGCCCGCTGTGCGTCGGCAACATCACGCCGTCGCTTCCGGCCCAGGTAAACAAAACCTTCTCGAATGGCGCATTGTCGTGCGCTGCAGCGTAACTGCTGTACTGATAGACCGCCAGGCACGACCAGGCGAACGCCAGTACGATAGTTCCTACGCAAAAAGCGTTCACTGCCTGTTTCGAAAGCCTGCGTCCGAAAAAGAACATCACCGCGGCGCTTGCAATTGGCATAAGCGGTATGACCCAGATGTGGTTTAAGAAAAACATTGCTTATTCGCTTTCGGCTGTCGGCTATCGGTCTTCAGCCGTTTACCACTTCAACAGATCGACCTCGTCCACGTTCACTGTTTCCTTGTTACGGAAGAAGGTGATCAGAATGCCCAAGCCGACCGCGGCCTCCGCCGCGGCATCGGCAATTACAAAAATCGAAAATACCTGCCCCTGCAGATTCCACAATCGCGAGAACGCCACCAGGTTCAGGTTCACCGCATTTAAGATCAACTCAATCGACATCAGGATGATGACAACGTTGCGCCGCGTCAGTACGCCGACCGTCCCAATCACAAACAGCGCCGCAGCCACGACCAGGTAATGAAGTGTTGTTATTGCCGCCATAGTTACCGACTCGTTTTCCAATTACGCAATTACCAAATAGCTCAATGGCCTAATCATGACAACTTCTTCTTGGCCATCACTACCGCTCCCACGATCGCTACCAGCAGCAGCAGCGATGCAATTTCAAAGGGAAGCAGGTAATTCTGGAAAATCAACATGCCCACCTGTTGCGTGTTCATCTGCTCGGGGATCTTTGTAAATTCCGATGGAAAGATCGCTCGCCCTTTGAAGTACACGGCCAGAAACAATCCGCCCAAAAGCAGGCTCGCAATCAGCCCTGCGATCCACTGCTTGTTGAACTCCTCTTCCTTCATCGCGCGCTCGATGTTCACCAGCATGATCACGAACAGGAACAGCACCATGATTCCGCCGGCGTAGACGATTACCTGAACACCGGTGACGAACGGCGCATAAAGCATGAGGTAGAGCCCAGCGAGCGATAGCAGCGTCACGATCAGCGCCAGTGCCGAATGCACCGGGTTTTTTCGCGTGATTACAAGGATCGCGCTGATCAAAGCGACTGCTGATAGGAAGTAAAAGAAGAAGGTTGGCGCAATCGGCGTCATCGCTTGTACTCTTTTCTGTCCGGACCTTCTTCCAGACGCTTCTGATCGAGCACCATGCCGTCGCGACTGTATTGGGCGACTTCGTAATCCGGCGTGAGCTCGATCGCATCCGTCGAGCACGACTCCTCGCACAAGCCACAAAACATGCAGCGGCTCAGATCGAAGGTGTACTTCGTAAGGACCTTGCGCTTTGTCACCGGATCGCGTTCGCTTTCGACTGTGATCAGATTTTCAGGGCACGCCTTTGCGCAGAGATCGCACGCGATGCAGAGCGTCTTCCCTGTTTCCGGATTCATCTTCAGCCTGGGCAGCCCACGATAGCGTTCCGCCACCTGCGGCCGCTCCAGCGGGTATTGCTCCGTGTAAATCTCTTTCGGATCCTGGTAGCGGAACGTGAGCGAGAGCCCTTTAATCAGGTCGACGAGAAAGATTTTTCGAAAGATTGGAGCCAGGGCCATTACAGCACCCCCTTCAACCACGTCATTAGTTCAGGACTGAGGCCAACCACGCCCGTCACGATCAACACCCCGAGTGACAGTGGCAGAAGCACCTTCCATCCCACTCTCATTAACTGATCGAACCGGTACCGCGGCCAGGTCGCGCGGTACCAAATGTACAGGTACATGAACACCGCAACTTTGAGCATGAACCAGAAGATGTCCTGCACGCGCTCGCGTACCCCGGGAACTAACATAACCAAACCCACAGCTCCGAGCAGCAATCCGAACGCGCCCAGACCCACGGTCTGAATGCGAAACGTAAGTTTTTTTGGCATGCGGGCGGTGCTGTAGAGGGTTACCGCGCTAAGAAAGAGGAAAAACGCCCCCGGCACGAGAGAAAAAATGGTGTCCCAGTTGGTTCCGCTCAGCAGATTGGGAAAAGGCCGCATCCAACCGCCGAGCCACAGCGTGACCGCAATCGACGAGACAGCGATCATCGCGGCGTACTCGCCCAGCATGAACAGCGACCAGCGGAAGCCGCTGTATTCCGTGTGAAATCCCGCGACCAGTTCTGATTCGGCTTCCGGCAAATCGAACGGCGCACGATTCGTTTCGGCAATCATCGCGATCGCGAATACAACAAACGCAACCAACCCGAGCGGGAAGAACTTGAACAGGAACCAGACACCCTGCGCTTTCTGCGCCTCAACAATGCCGATCATGCTCAGCGTTCCGCTACCCGAGCCCGGCGTGAAACTCGTCATCAGGATGGCCGAAATCACGGCCAGCCCCATCGCGACTTCATAGGAGACCATCTGCGCGCTGGACCGCAGCGAACCAAGCAGCGGATAGTGCGAGTTCGAGGCCCATCCGGCGGTGATGATCCCCAGCACTCCGAGCGAAGAAACGCCCAGCATGAACAGGATGCCGATGTTCATGTCCGTCACAGCGTGCTGTGGTCCGAACGGCACAACGAGGTAAACGACAAAGGCCGCTGTAGTCACAATGAATGGCGCCACCCAGAAGACGACTTTGTCGGCATTCGCAGGAATCGTGTCTTCCTTCAGCAATAGCTTCAGCGCATCCGCAATCGGTTGCAGTAAACCGTGCGGCCCTACCCGCATAGGGCCGAGGCGAATCTGAAAATGAGCCAGAGCCTTTCGTTCGCCCCAATTGATGAAGACCACGCAGAGCGAAATCCCCGCGAAGATGACGAGGATGTAGATCGTTGCCCACAGCATGCTTCCGGCCTGACCCGGCGTCACAGTGGACTGCAAATATTGCGTGAGCTGATTCAGCATTAGCGGTCCACCTCGCCTAGAACAATGTCGATCGTGCCGATGATGGCGACGACATCAGCAATCAGGCGCCCACGTACCATCTGATCGAGAGCCTGTAAGTTCACAAATGACGGCGGACGTACACGCACGCGATAGGGCTGTAGTGATCCGTCGCTCACGATGTAATAGCCAAGTTCTCCCTTGGGTGCTTCGATCGAGTGGTAAACCTCGCCGGCTGGCGGTTTCAGGATCTTAGGCACTTTCGCCATGATTGGACCCGCCGGCATGTTCGCCACCGCCTGGCGGATGATTCGCACCGACTGTCGCATCTCCTGAATGCGTACGACGTAACGGTCGTAGGTGTCGCCGTTCGGGCCAGTAGGAATTTCGAAATCGAACTTCTCATAGCCCGAATACGGCTTGGCTTTGCGCAGGTCCCACTTCACATTGCTGCCGCGCAGCACCGGACCGGTTACGCCGAGCATGATGCAATCCGCCCCGCTGATCACGCCTACGCCCTTGGTGCGCTCCACCCAGATACGGTTCGTGGTCAGCAACTGCTCGTATTCGTCGATCTTCGGCTCGAAGAAGTCACAGAAGCTGAGAACTTCCTTTTCGAAGCCCTCGTACGTTTCCCACTGGCAGCCGCCGATCCGGAACGCGTGCGTGGTCAGGCGTGCGCCACAGTATTTCTCGAAAATCTTCAGGATTTCTTCGCGGTCACGGAAGCAGTAAAACACTGGCGTCATCGCACCTATGTCGAGCGCGTGAGTGCCCAGCCACACCTGGTGGCTGGTGATCCGGTTTAGTTCCGTCAGGATTACGCGGATGTGTTGCGCTCGTGGCGGCGCTTCCACGTTGATCAGCTTTTCAACCGTCTCGCAGTACCCAAGCCCATTGGAGACGGCAGCAACGTAGTCCATGCGATCCACGTAGGGACCAAACTGCACGTACGTCCGGTTCTCGCCGATCTTCTCCACGCCGCGATGCAGGTACCCGATCACGCACTCTGCGCCGAGCACCTTCTCGCCATCGAGTTTCAGGATCACTCGCAACACGCCGTGCGTCGACGGATGCTGCGGCCCCATGTTGAGGATCAGTTCAGTGGAATCGAGGAATGTCTTATCCTCATTCAGATCGAGCTTGGCTGTCGTCGTCATTGTCCGCTCTGAATCCCCACGTTGATCTGCACCCAGTACTGATCCTGCTGCTTGATGCCGTAGTCCTTGCGCAGCGGGTAGCCCTTCCACTCATCCGGCAGCAGAATGCGCCGCAGATCGGGATGGCCTTCGAAGCGGATGCCGAACATGTCGAATACTTCCCTCTCCAGCCAGTTCGCGGTGGGCCAGAGGGAGACGACACTCTTCACAGTGGCACCATCGGCGATCTGGGTTTTCACGCGAATGCGTTCGTTGGTTGCGAACGAGTAGAGGATCCAGATGATGTCGAACTCTTTCTTCTCGCGTTTCGGATAGTGGACGGCTGTCACATCGACGCAATAGTCGAAGCTCTCATCGTCATGCAGGATCTGCAGAACTTCGTGCGCGATGGACGAATCCACGACCATGTACTTCTGGCCTAGATAGCTGCTGGCTTCGTGGATACCGCTGCCATATTGGCGCTTGAGCGCGGTGATCAACTCGGAATTCCAAGGCTCTGGGGCAGGAGCGGCTGGCTTGGGCGGCGCCGCGGGAGGTTTTGGTGCCGCCGGAGCGGCAGGTTTCGCGGGCGCCGCGGCAACCGGAGCGGGGGCCGCAGGAGCAGGAGCCACCGGCGTTGGAGCTGGTTCTTCCGCGCCCTGACATTCTTTGTCGGGCTCTTCTGACGCACTCGTAGGTTTGTTTTCCTCAGACATCGCGCTTCACTTGTTCCTTGTGTTTCTCAGAACCCTCACGCCTTCTAACTTTTATCAGCGCAGTGACCATGAAGTGAGGTACTACGATCACCAGCGATTGTGACCAATGTCACTCCGGGTATTTCATCGCTAACGGCGTCATTCCGAGGGAATGGCCGCAGTGCCTTTCGCGATCCGCATTTGGACCGCGCAGCCATGAGAGGAACCTTGTGTTTGAACTTAAAGACGTACGGCTGGCTTTCAATCCTTCAATTTCCAAATCACCGAATTACCCAATTGTGACTAGATCCACTCCAGAGCGCCCTTCTTCCAGACCCAAACGTATCCGACAATCAGGATCGCGAGGAAGACGAGCATTTCGGCCAATCCGAAGAGGCCGAGCGCCTTGTACTGGACTGCCCACGGGAAGAGGAAGATCGTCTCTACGTCGAAGACGACAAAGAGAATCGCGATGATGTAGAAGCGGACTGTATAGCGCGCGCGCGCATCTCCGATGGGATCGACGCCGCACTCGTAGGGCATGGCTTTCGTTTTCTGCGGATTATCGGGACGGATCAGCTTCGCGGCCAGAAGTGTCACCGGTAGCGCGACCGCGATGATGGCGATAAAGATAAAGATCGGAACGTAATTTGCGGGCATCCTGACCTCGCGGATGAGTTTGCAGCAAACTTGGCAGGCTACCGCCACGACTCATCCTGATCCACGATGCAATGGGGGAGTCACGGCTGTCTGTGAGGTGGATCACTCAGTGTCGACTTCAAATTACTGTCCGCACTGAACGTTGTAAGCGACGCAGTAACTTCCAACTTCCTCGCCGCTCTTCTTTTCGCTCGCACACTTCTCTTTCATCACTGCACAATGTCTAGCATTTTCTGCATCAACTGCGTCTTGTAGCCTCTTTCTGGTGGCCGCTTCCGACTTTTCGCGGATATCATCTGCCTTCCAGTTGCAGGCATCTGAGACGTTGGGGAGCACTTCAGAGAGTCTGCTGATATCCTTTTCCAACACGCGCTTACTTTCTCGAAACGGCGTGTACTCGAAATACAGCGTTTTAGACTTCGCTAGTTGCTCAGCAAATTGCCTTGGAGTCGGCGAGAAAAGAGCATCTCCGGAAGTAGCTTCAGACCAATGCTGAGTAGAGGGGCTTCCGCCGTCCACCTTAACTCTCACGGTGCGGAGATCAGTTCCATATTCCCCTTCAACCTGAGTTCCGACATGAATGTATGCTTCGGTTTTGTGTTGATTACAGCGAACAATGACGTCGGATTTACTCACTGTCACAGATTTGGTTTTGTCCATTTTGCTAATGCAGGTTTTTATCGTCCAGCCCGAACTATTATCTTCAATGCTACAGCCTTCGGCCTTCAGCTTCGCATCTGTAGCAGCTTTTAGAGCCGCAGTCTGCGCATTCAATTCAGCAACTAGTGCATCGGCTTTTTTGTTGCTGTTGTCGCATCCGACAAGAACCGTACACAGTAAAAGGCAGCACAGAGTTCGTGGCACGACTTCCTCCAATTTACGTGACGATTGCCCGGAAATATATGGGAAAAGAGCTGCCACTTCCGTGTCAGGTGTTACAGGGCAGAGTGATTCAAAGGACTACGCCAAGCCCGGTGGCAGCGGACATTCAGCTACACACTTCCGTCTTCACAATCCTTAAGATTTCCTTTCCATCCCTGATGCTCTATCCTGTTGGCCGCCTAAAACAGGAGATCTGAATCGCATGCGTGTTGGGGTGTTTACTCCGCTGCTGTCGCAGCTTCCGCTTTCCGCTGTTCTCAAGAAATTAAAGGCCTATAACATCGAGACGGTCGAACTGGGCACCGGCAATTATCCCGGCGACGCCCATTGCAAGCTCACCATGCTCGATGACCCGGGCGCGCTCGCCGAGTTCCAGAAAATCCTGAAAGACCATGGCGTGGCCATCAGTGCCCTCAGCTGTCATGGCAATGCTCTGCATCCGGACACGGCGCGAGCGAAGCTCGACCGCGAGGTCAGTCGTAACACGATCCTGCTGGCGGAAAAGCTTGGAGTGCCCGTAGTCGTCGATTTTTCCGGATGCCCGGGTGATTCGCCACACGCTTCGGCTCCCAACTGGGTCACCTGCCCCTGGCCTCCCGACTACCTGAAGGTTCTCGACTGGCAATGGAACGAAGTCGTTGCGCCCTACTGGCGCGAGCACGGAAAGTTCGCCGCGGACCACGGCGTGAAGATCGCCATCGAAATGCACCCCGGCTTCGTCGTCTATAGTCCAGAGACGATGCTCAAACTGCGGGCGATCGCCGGGTCCAGCGTCGGCTGCAATCTCGATCCGAGCCACATGTTCTGGCAGAACATCGATCCGATCGCCGCCGTGAGGGTGCTCAAGGACGCGATCTTCTACGTCCACGCCAAAGACACGCAGATCTACTCGGCGAACCTGCCGCGCACCGGCGTGCTCGACACCAAGCCCTACACTGAGGAAGCCAATCGCGGCTGGATCTTCCGCACCTGCGGCTACGGTCATGGCGCCGAGTGGTGGAAGGAATTCGTCTCGACGTTGCGCATGTTCGGATACGACTACGTGCTCTCCATCGAGCACGAAGACAGCCTGATGTCGCCGGAAGAAGGACTGGCGAAAGCCGCGGGATTCCTGAACGAGCTGGTGACTAAAGAACAACCCACGGCCGCGTGGTGGGTGTAGGGACCCAGAGGCAAGAAGAGCTGTGCCGCCCCTACCGGGGCCCGTGAGTTCTTTGCACTGAACAGCCGCTGCCGCGGCTAATTTACGGCAGACGAGCTCATACACAATCCTGAGAGTCGTAAGGAGACTCCTTGCTCATTCTTGCCGCTATTGTCGCCATCTTTGTTTACGGCATGATCGCCGCCATGCTCGGCACGATCCTGCCGGAACTGTCCGAACGCTTCCAACTCACGCCCAGCCAGAACGGGACGATTGCCTTTGCGCAGGCTCTTGGCCTGATTCTTGCTTCGCTGGCGGTCGGACCGCTTCTCGACAACGAAGGCAAGAAGGCCGGACTCATTCTTGGGCTGGCGCTGATCGCCCTTGCTCTCTACGTGCTGCCGCGCTCGCCGGGCTATCGCGCCATCATTGTTCTTCTGTTCGTGCTCGGAGTCGGCGGCGGCATTGTCGTCACCGGCGCCAATGCCCTCACCAGCGACGTAGCCGAAGCGCATCGAGCAACGGCGCTCAACATGGTTAATCTGTTCTTCGGCATGGGCGGACTATTCACGCCGTTCGTTTCGGCGAATCTGCTGGGACGTAACTGGGTACGACTCTGCTACACGGTGGCATCACTCACGGTTGTCACACTGGTGATCCAGGCTGTCACTCACATGCCGCCACCAACGGGAGCAGGGCGCTTCATCTTTTCCGACGCGGGCCCTGTGCTCGGGCGTCCGCTGCTCTTCCTGCTCGGATTCTTTCTCTTTTTGTATGTCTCGTGTGAAGTGGGAGTCTGGAACTGGCTGCCGCGCCATCTCATCGCTCAGGGGATCCCAGAGTCGCGTGCGCTGAATATTCTTTCGCTGGGATTCGCGCTCGGCTTGCTCGTCGGACGCGTTGCCGTGCTGCCTGTGTTAGTTCGACTGCCGGCCATCACCGTCACGCTCTGGGCTTCGGTCGCCATGGCCATCACGACATCTTTAATGTTGCGCACGCGCAACGCGCTCGCGGCGGCCGTACTCGTCTTTCTTGCCGGGATCTCGATGGCTCCCGTATTCCCGACCACATTGGCCATTGTCGGCGATTCCTTCCAGCGCATGTCCAGCACGGCGATTGGGATCGTGATCACCTGTGGCTGGATCGGACTCGCAGTCAGTTCGCGCATCATTGGCGCAATTGCGGGGACAGACGCGTCGCGATTGAAGAAAGCACTACTGGTGATCCCCGCATTTTCAGTCGCAATGGTTGCCGTAAACCTGGCAATCCGCGCGGAACTTCGCTAGGGCGGTCCGACCACGTGACAACTTCCGCGTCTCCCGGACCATCTCAAGGTCGGAGACCTGGGTGAAAATTGCGCTGATCGCGCCGCCGCACATCGCCGTGCCACCTGCCGATTATGGCGGCACCGAGCTCTTCGTCGCGCAACTCGCAGAAGGACTGCATAAGAGAGGCGTTGAAGTTATCGTCTATACCAACGCCGAGTCTACGGTAAACGTGGAGCGGCGTTCGCTTTACAAGCAATCGCAGTGGCCGATCAAGAACGCTGAACACGCCCTGGTCCGTGCCTTGAATCATGAATCATGGGCCATCCGGGACGCCAGCAAGGAATGTGACCTCATTCATCTTCAATCGCCCCATGCCATCACCTTTTCCCGTTTCACGGAAAAGCCCGTGGTGCTTACGTTGCACGGCCCGCATGATCCAAAACTCAGCCAGCTATACACGCACTTTCCGGACGTGTATTACGTCGCGATCAGCAACTCGCAATGCGTAAGCGAAACCATGCCGCGGCTCCGCACGATTTATCACGGCGTCGATTCTGCCCAGTACACGTTTCGCGAAACGAAGCAGCGCTATCTCAGCTTCATTGGCAGGGTGGCACTCATTAAGGGGACTCACCTCGCAATCGAGGTTGCACGCAAAACTGGGATTCCCTTGAAGATCGCGGGCGACGTGCAGCCCATCAACCGCGATTACTTCGAGAAAAAGATTCAGCCGCACATCGATGGCGAGCTGATCCAATATGTCGGACGCGCAGATTTCAAGTTGAAGAACGATCTCCTGAGCAACTCTCTCGCGATGCTCTTCCCAATTCAATGGCGGGAACCCTTTGGACTCGTGATGGTGGAAGCAATGGCCTGTGGCACGCCAGTCATCGCGACGCCCGGAGGTTCAGTGCCCGAAATCGTTCGCGATGGCGTCTCCGGGTACATCTGCCGAAATGTCGATCAGATGGTCGAGCACGTTGCGCAGCTCGATTTCGACCCTGCCGCTGTCCGTCGTTATGTGGAGGATAACTTCTCCATCGATCGCATGGTGAACAGCTACGTGAAACTCTACGAAGATGCTCTTGCTGATGCACACAAAGCCAGGGCAGCCTAGTCGCAAGCAATCAAGTCATTGGTGGTGGGGAGTTCCACCGGCCCAATGCTATGTGCCAGTCAGGATCTTCTGGACTGGCCCGATCAGTGCCGCACCCAGCTTTGCATGCCGTTCTGCATCGAGATGAATGCCGTCAACCGGACTGCAATCGGTAACCGCCGCGGCGTCGAAAAACTCGCAGCCCAATTCCGCTGCTACTTTTGCATACGCTTTCGCCAGCCCCAAGCTTCGCTCGTTAGCTCCGCGAAATTTCTCTGCGATGGTTCCCTTGGGCGTAAGCACTTTGGGAGGCGAGATGACCAGGATCGGTGGCACGGGCATTCCCGGCTCAATCGGTGCTTTCCTGATTTCGTTCACGAGCACGGCAATTCCCTGTGATGAGGCCCAGGCATCGTTGTGCGGATGGCAGAACTGAAAATCGTTTACTCCGAGCATCAGGATTACCAGCGACAAGGGCGAGTGCATCTCGATCTTCTGCGCCAGTCCTTCACGCCCATTCCGCCCCGGCTTGAACGGATCCTCCCAAACCGTTCGCCGTCCATTGAGGCAGTCTTCAATCACCCGCACCGGCAACCCGGAGCCGATCAGGCCTCTTTCGACGATTCCGGGCCAACGCTCGTCGAAGCTAAGCCGTTTCCGGGTGTCGGGGATAATTCCCCACGTCAGGGAGTCGCCATATACCAGGATGTGCTGCATAAGTTTGCGCTCCAGTGTACGACGAGCGCTGGCTTAGAACCGAGCCTGTGCGCTCCGCTATAATCGCCTTTTGCACTCTTCATCCTCCGCCCGCTGGGCGATCCTGGACAAAATGGCACTCGACGAGAACATTTACAACCTCCGTAAAGACAAGCTGCGCCAGATCGAGGCGCTCGGCCAGTTTGCCTATCCATATAAATACGAACCGACGCACTCCATCCCCGAAATCCTCACCCAATACGGCGAGAAACCCGCAGAGCAGCTTGAGGCCAACCGCGTCGACGTTCGCGTTGCCGGACGAATCATGGCTATCCGCCTGATGGGCAAAGCGGGCTTCGCGCACATACAGCAGCAGGGGCAGCGCCTGCAGATTTATGTCAAGAAAGACGCCGTCGGAGACAAGGGATTCGAACTCTACAAGCTGCTCGACATCGGAGATCACGTCGGCGTGCGCGGCTATCTCTTCCGCACGCGCACCGGCGAACTTAGTGTTCACGTGGAAGAGTTAACCTTCCTCGCCAAAGACCTGCTGCCTCTTCCAGAAAAATGGCATGGGCTCACAGACGTAGAGCTACGTTATCGCCAGCGCTATGTCGACCTGTTTGTGAATCCCGAGGTGCGTGATGTTTTCGTGAAGCGCAGCCAGATTGTAAAAGCGATCCGCGCCTTTCTGGACGCGCGCGGCTTCATCGAAGTCGAAACGCCGATGATGCAGCCCATCGCCGGCGGCGCCGTCGCCAAGCCGTTCATCACGCATCACAATACGCTCGACATCGACCTGTACCTACGCATTGCGCCGGAGCTCTACCTGAAGCGCCTGATCGTCGGCGGACTCGAGCGCGTTTACGAGATCAATCGCAATTTCCGCAATGAAGGTATTTCTACGCGTCACAATCCCGAATTCACCATGCTTGAGTTCTACCAAGCGTATGCCGACTACAAGGACCTGATGGACCTCACGGAAGAGATGCTTTCCAGTGTGGCGCGCGAAGTCAGCGGAAGCGCAATCACGAAGTTCGGCGAACACGAGATCGACTGGACGAAGTGGGAGCGCCTCTCCATGCGCGAGGCCATAATCAAGTTCTGGCCCGAAGCCGCAGGCGCAAAGCCGGAGATGTCCGACTTCGCCACGCAGCAATCGATGGACGCGCTGGTGAAGCGCTTGAACGCACACCATCATCCGCACATGCCTTATGATCCGCAGGATCCGGTGGGAAAGACCATTGCCGCAATGTTCGAGCATCTCGCGGAAGCGCACCTTATCCAGCCGACTTTTATTTACGACTTTCCCCTCGCTGTGTCGCCGCTTTCTAAGAACAAGCGCGAACCCGAGGAGCGCGCCGAGTGGGTCGAGCGCTTCGAGCTTTATGTTGCTGGCATGGAGATCGCTAACGCCTTTTCCGAGTTAAACGACCCCGAAGAGCAGCGTCGTCGTTTCGAGCAGCAACTCGTCGAGCGCGCCCGAGGTGACAGTGAAGCTCACCAGATGGACGAAGACTATATTCGCGCCCTCAGTTACGGCATGCCGCCTACGGGAGGTGAAGGCATCGGCATTGATCGTCTTACGATGCTTATGACCGGCTCCGAGTCGATCCGCGATGTGATCCTGTTTCCATTGCTGCGTCCGGAGAAACAGAGTGTTCCCGAAGACGCGGAGAGCGCAGAGGCGTAAACCCTCTGTGGTCCTCCGTGTGCTCAGTGGTTAGAATTTGACATCAACTGCCGGATAG
>JAJPJE010000065.1 GCA_021324365.1 Terriglobia bacterium
CCACAATGCAGCCTGTGACCTGTCTACTCCGGAAGTTCCCTCCCGGAGCCTACCGCGCGCCGGAGCTAGAGACATTCATCTCATCTCCTCTAAGACGGTCCCGAGATGTTAACGCTTGTCTCTGGAGATGAGCTTGAATGAATTGGCTGGGCTTGCAAAAGCGAAGCACCAAGGCTCCAAGGCAGGCGAGGCTGGCGCAGGCGCGGTTGGATGACTCAGACTCCCACAACTTAGACCCGTTTAACAGTTACGAGCCAGGCCGGTGCGCCGTTTTCGTGGAATCTGGTCTCGAGTCGATCCCGTTCGATGGCGGAGACACTCCACCCAGTGTTGACGTTGAATGCCTCTCGCAGCTGTTCTTGAGAGATAGGATGGGGGCCTGTATCGGGACCGAGATCACTGAAGCACACGATGTAAAGTGTCCCTTCGCGCTCGGTCACAGACGCTAGGCTCGCCACGTATCGCGGCCGTTCTTCGGCGTCGAAAGTGTGGAAGAGCCCGCAATCGAGCACGGTCTGAAAAGTGCGCCCTAGAGTGGCAAGTTGGAAGGCGTCGGCGGAAAGGAACTCGGCATGGATGTTACGGTGGACGGCCTTTTGGCGGGCTTTCTCCAGTGCTGTCTGAGCGACATCAATGCCCACAACGGACAATCCGAGCGAGGCGATGAGTAGAGTATTCTCGCCCGTGCCACAACCTGCATCGAGCACCGCTCCGGTGAATGCGCCTGCGGATGCCAAACGTGCGATTGCCGGCTGAGGCCGACCAATGTCCCAAGGCGCAGGCCCGTCGTGATACGACGCGTCCCACGGACGGCCCGACATCCGTTCATGGCTGGTTGGGAGACGATCGCGGAAGGGTTCAGGCGGGGTTGGTTCATGAGGCATCTTCTTGACCTTTTGCAGATATGGTTGCAACCGAAATAGAAAAGGCAGCTCGAAGGCTGCCTTTTCCGAAACCGTTGCGCCGCCGATTAGAGAGGCTGAACGTTTTCTGCCTGCAATCCCTTGGGTCCCTTCACCACGTTGAACTGCACCGCTTGGCCTTCTTGGAGGCTGCGGAAGCCGTTCGCCTGGATGGCAGAGAAATGTACGAAGACATCCTCGCCCGTCTGGCGCGTGATGAAACCAAAACCCTTGGCATCGTTAAACCACTTCACAGTTCCTTGTTCCATTTGTTGCTAAAACCTTCTTTGCTGAAATTTACGTTGAATGAACCGGAGGGTACCGCAGAGGCAGAAACGCTTTGGTAAAGCAACTTCCTCACAACCGTTCAATACGACGCAAGCGAAGAGTAGCAGAAATAGGGCAATTTCGCCTAGCAAATTCGCGGGCACCAGCGCAATCCTTACCACCTACATGTCTCCTATGTATCTGAATTCACAGCATTTGACAGCAGTCGTGGGCCATCATTGCCCTCGGGCTTACAATCGTTTCGCAGGCTACGGCGCCGCCGAGTACTATTTCGCAATGATCCTGAAGATCGACCACGGCCTGATACGCGAACTTCGCCTTGATCGCCCTCCTGTCAATGCTCTTTCGGCGGAATTGATTGCTGCTTTGCGCCACGCAATTGTCGCTGTGCCAGGCGATGGCGCTCGCGCGCTTGTTATTTCCGGTTCTCCCGGACGATTTTCCGGCGGACTGGACATTCCATCGTTGCTGCAACTCGATCGACCGACGATGGATCTTGTCTGGCACGATTTCTATGGCCTGCTGCAGGCGATCGCCGAATCCCCGATTCCGATTGCCACGGCAATCACCGGACACGCACCTGCCGGTGGAACGGTGTTGTCGATCTTCTGTGATTGGCGAGTTATGGCCGAAGGCGACTTCCGCATCGGTCTGAATGAGGTCCAGGTGGGAATTCAAATGCCGCCGCTGATCCTGAATGCGCTTAGCCGCCTGATCGGTCCGCGCGCGGCAGAACACATGGCTGTTGGAGGCGAACTAATAACGGTAGAGCAAGCACTGCGTATCGGACTGATTGACGCCATTGCTGAACCCGAGCAGGTAGTTACTCGTGCGATTGGTTGGTGCGACAACATTCTGTCTCTGCCACCGGAAGCAATGCTGGGCACCAGGCAGGTCGCGCGTGCGGATCTCTGTGCTCTGTTCGATGAGAAAACTGAAGTTGAACTGCGCGAAGCCGCCGCGTTGTGGTGGAGAGCGGAAACACAGAATACTTTGCGCAAAGTAGTTGAGAAGCTCAAGACAAAGAAAGCAACAAGCTGATCATCAGGATCTACCGCTTTCGTACTGCCGCCGCCAATTCTCGCAATAGTGGCAATGTATCGTCCCAGCCGATGCACGCGTCGGTGATACTCTGTCCGTAAGTGAGCGGCTTGCCTTTCTGCAGTTTCTGCGCGCCACCCATGAGATTGCTTTCAATCATCACGCCGATGATTCGTTTTTCTCCACCTGCAATTTGTCCTGCGAGGTCGCTGCACACCGCCGCCTGGCGTGTATGGTCCTTGTTGCTGTTGGCGTGACTGCAGTCAACCATGACGCGCTGCGCCAGTCCGGCTTTCTCCATCAGGGCGCAGGCCTGCGCAATGGAAGCCGCGTCATAGTTGGTTGACGTCCGGCCGCCGCGCAAGATCACGTGACAATCCGGATTGCCTTTTGTAAAGAAGATCGCGGATTGTCCGTACTTCGTGTGTCCGAGAAACGTATGCGGATGCGCAGCGGAATGCACCGCGTCTATGGCGATTTGCACATTGCCGGACGTGCCGTTCTTAAACCCTACCGGGCAAGAAATACCCGAAACCAGTTCTCGATGCACCTGGCTTTCGGTGGTGCGCGCCCCGATGGCTCCCCATGAAACCAGTCCCGCCATGTACTGCGGAATAATCATGTCGAGGAACTCGGTGCCTGCAGGCACGCCCATCTCGTTCAGGTCGAGCAGCAAACGGCGCGCCACCCTGAGCCCATCGTTGATGCGGTACGAGCCGTCGAGATACGGATCATTGATCAGTCCCTTCCACCCCACCGTCGTCCGCGGCTTCTCGAAATAGACGCGCATAACGATGCGCAGTTCGTTCGACAACTCCTGCATCGCGCCCTTGAGAAGCTCGGCATATTCGAGCGCCGCTTTTGTGTCATGGATCGAGCACGGCCCGACAACCACGAGCAGCCGCGGGCTCTCTCCATTGAGGATTTCCTTTACCTCGGCGCGGGCGTTGTAGATGGTCGCGAGCGCGTTCTCGCTCGCCGGCAGCTCCTCGTCGAGAAACGCAGGAGGTAAAACAACCTTCGTCTTGTGAATCCGAATGTCTTCAGTTTTAGCGAGCATGGTTTAGAGCGTGTTGTGGAATAAAACACCCTGTCACAAAGGTATCAAATCACCACAATTATGCGCTTTGTATCAGAACGGTAAAATTGTCCGGTGAGCGTGCGTGAAGCGATCGAGACCGAAATTCGCGAGCGCGGGCCAATTCCCTTCTCCCGCTACATGGAGCTGTGCCTGTACGGAGAAGGCGGCTACTACACCAGCCCGCGCGAGAAGTTCGGCAAGCAAGGGGATTTCTATACCTCGAGCGACGTATATGCCATTTTCGGACGGCTTCTGGCGCGCCAGTTCGAGGAAATGTGGCGAGCTCTCGGCGAGCCTCCGGAAATCACCCTATTGGAGCTCGGTCCGGGACGCGGTCTGTTTGCACAGGACGTGCTCGCCTGGTCGCGCAAGATCTTTCCTTCGTTTTACGACTCTCTACGCTACCGAATGATGGAAGGGTCGTCCGGTTTGCGTTCGCGCTTAGCAGAACTGTTTGCGCCGGAGATTACTTCCGGCAAGATGCGAATCGCAGCGAAGCTCGAAGAAATAGCCATCGAAAACCCGTTCATCATCTTCGCCAACGAATTCTTTGACGCGCTGCCGGTCGAAGTACTCGATCATCGTGGCGAGGTTCGTGTCGATGTGAACGGCACTCGCTTTTTCGAGATATTTGCTCCACCGACAGATACCGTCATCGACTACGTGCAAAACTACGCGGTTCATCCGGAAGACGGCGAGCGAGTCGATATCCCCCTGCTCGCACAGGACTGCATGAAGCGTATTGGCGAGATGGCGACAGCCAGCCGGCAAGCCGGCTATTTCGTCTTCATCGACTACGGATACACGCGGGAAGAACAACTCGCAGGGCGTCATCGCGGCACTGTACGCGCTTTTCGTAAGCACACGCTAAGCGACTCGGTCTACGACGCACCCGGGGAGCAGGACCTCACCGCGGACGTCAATTTTACAGCGCTGGCCGCCGCCGCCCGCGAGCATGGGATCGAACCGCTCGCGCTGGTGACGCAGTCACAGTTCCTGGTCGGAATTGGCGAAGACACGCAGTTTGCCGACGCGTTCAGCGAGTGCAAATTACCGCAGGAGCACACAAAGCGTGCACTTCAGCTGAAACACCTGATCACTCCGGAAGGGATGGGAGAGGCGTTTCATGTGCTGGTGATGCTGACTGGGGCAACCTCTGAAAAGCGGCTGAGCGGGTTGAAATTTGTGCGGGAAAGCGACCGGATGTAG
>JAJPJE010000021.1 GCA_021324365.1 Terriglobia bacterium
CGATGCGATCTATTTCGGAAGCACGCGGCCAGAAAAAAATTCGAAGACAGAATAAATAGCTGAGTTGATTGGAAGTTGTTGGTCGGCTTCGCCGGCATCCGGGGATCCGGCAGAAGTTTTGTTTATTGGCCTTATGAAAAGTATGAGTTTGCCCTCGCGAGGGATCGGCCACAGAATGAGGTCCATATAAGTGGGGAAAGTCTCATTAAGTGGCTGATAGCCATTTGCAAGACCCCTAGATTCTCCTTCCAGGTCGAAGCGAGAATCGAAATCTTCGTTGTTGTTTCGAATTTCTTCGGGCACCACGTCGTGTCCAAATAGCTGAATTTGTGAGGCTCCTCGCGTCGTAAGGACGAGTGTCCGCGAGCGTGACGAGCAATCTCGCCAGCGCGCGAGGCCGCAGTGGTGTGCCTTCACTCCGGTGTGCGTGGCTGCAACTGCCGAGGACCGAATGCCGTTGCCCCTGTTGGAAAGAGCGAAAGAAGACGGAATCACTTTTGTCCTGACTCCAAAGAAGAGCAGGCCCGATAGGCTCTACAAAATCTCGCTCCTTCAGGTCGAGGAGCCCGCATGGATGCGACCTCTGCAGCAGGGAGAGCAGTACCGATTCCACTTCGACATGACCAAGTGTATCGGCTGCAAGTGTTGCGTAGTCGCGTGCAACGAGCAGAATGGAAATCCCTCTACCATCAACTGGCGGCGCGTTGGAGAGATTGAAGGCGGCTGGTATCCCAACACGAAACGGTTTTATCTCTCGATGGGATGTAATCACTGCCTCGAGCCTTCCTGCCTCTTAGGATGCCCCGTCGATGCGTATAGCAAAGATCCGGTGACAGGCATTGTTCGGCACAGCGCTGACACCTGCATTGGATGTCAATACTGCACGTGGAACTGTTCTTATGGTGTCCCGCAATTTAGTCCTGAACGTGGCGTCGTCGGCAAATGCGACATGTGCTATGGCAGGCTCCAGGAATCGCAAGCGCCGGCGTGCGTGAACGCTTGTCCAGAGTCGGCGATTCAGATCGAGATCATCAACACCGAGCAATGGCGGCGTGAGTACGCGGCAAGCGCGAACGCGCCTGGACTTCCTTCGGCTGACCACAGCGTCTCGACCACGCGCGTTACTCTCCCGGCAGAAATGCCTCCAGACACGAAAAAAGCCGATATTCACCGGGTGCGCCCGGAGCATCCACACTGGCCTCTTGTTGTCATGACAATCCTGACGCAGCTTTCGGTCGGTGCATTTGCGAACGTGTGGTTGCGGCAAGCAGTAGGAAGTTCGGCACGGCTGGGTCTCGCGGCTGTTGCCTCGCTGCTCGTCGGTGGGATGGCTCTTGCAGCTTCGACTCTGCACCTGGGACGCCCGATTCATGCCTATCGCGCTTTGAAAATGTGGAAGCGCTCATGGCTTAGCCGTGAAGTCCTCGTATTTGGCCTCTTCTCCAATGTCGCGTTTGCCTATGCCGCCCTGCTCGCGCTCAAGATTCCCGGCAGTTTGGCGGCAGGGGCGCTGACAACGCTGCTGGGTATAGCTGGCTTGACCTGTACGGCGCGCATTTACATGGTGCGACCACGCCCTGCATGGAATAGCAATCACACGCTGCTGGAGTTCTATCTCAGCGCGATTCTGCTGGGCTCACTGTTTGTCAGAGCAATTGGCGTTACCAACGGGCGCTGGACGCTGATGCTCGTGCTAGCTTCGGCAGCCGCTCAGTTGCTCAATCAATCGCTGAAGTTCTTTCGACTCGTGCGGTCCCGTTCCTACGAGCGGCAGGCTTCAGCGCGACTGTTATCGACCACACTCGTGCCGCTTGTGCTCTGCCGAGGTGCACTGCTGATCTGCGGCGGAATGTTGCTTCCGATTTACGCAACTGGACTAAGCGGCATGATCGCTGCATTGCTGGTCAGCATCGCCGGCGAAATCCTGGGACGTTACCTGTTCTTCGTCAGCGTAGTCCCCAAAAATATTGCGCTCTCGTACTTGAGCACAAGCGCGGAGGCGGCATGAACTTTCGCCGCCAGATAGGCCTGGACATTCTGCAGGAGAAGTATTCCTACGGTCAGGATCCCTCGAGCGGCTACACCTCCGTGCAGAAGATTCCGGATCAGTGGATCGCCACCACCTGTGGCTATTGCTCCGTCGGCTGCGGAATGTTCATTGGAGTGAAAAATAGTTGTGCTGTTGCCGTACGCGGTAATCCGGCGCACCCGGTGAATATGGGCAAGCTTTGCCCGAAGGGACTGTCAGAGCACTACACCATCGAGGCCGACAATCGCGCACGGTATCCGCTGCTGAAAAAGAACGGAAAGTTGACACGCGCGACTTGGGACGAAGCTCTCGACACGATGGTGACGAAGTTTCAGGACGTACAGAAAAAGTTCGGATCGGACGCTGTCGGCATCATCAGCACCGGACAACTCGTCACCGAAGAGTTTTACACGCTCGGAAAGTTAGTTCAGCTAGGACTGGGAACCAAAAACTATGACGGCAATACAACGCTGTGCATGGCGAGCGCGGTCTCCGGCTATAAGCGGTCGTTCGGAAGCGATGGGCCTCCCGGAGCGTACGAAGATTTCGAAAAAGCTGATCTGATTCTCCTGATCGGCGCAAACATTGCGGAGAATCACCCAATTCTCTGCCAGCGTCTGGAAGCGAACCACAACAAGACGTTGATCGTAGTGGATCCTCGGGTCACGAAGACCGCAATGCTTGCGGACCTGTATCTGCCCATCAAGCCTCGCACCGATGTTGCGCTACTCAACGGCATGATCCACATCCTGATCAAGCACGAGCTGATAGATCGGGAGTATATCGACAGGAAGACCACTGGATTCGAGGATCTGGAGGAGTCTGTCGAGAGCTACACGCCCGAACGCGTTTCATCGATCACCGGCTTGAGCCAGGAACTGATCTACAAAACTGCGCTGCTGTATGCGCAGGCCGAAGCCGCACTCATCGGCTGGACGATGGGGGTGAATCACAGTACCCAGGGCACGACGACCGTCAATCTCATTAATAATCTTGCCCTGATCACCGGGAATATCGGGCGCGAAGGCGCATCCCCACTCTCGATTACCGGGCAGTGCAATGCGATGGGCACCCGTGAAGCGGGCTTCGCTTCGGGACTGCCGGGCTATCGCAAATTCGATTCCGCGAAGGATCGCGAGGAACTTGCGCAGCTTTGGGGAATTTCCGCGGACCGCATTCCCACTTCGCGGGGACTTGCCTATCCAGACATCATCGAAGCGGCGCTCGCAAAGAAAATTCGTACGCTCTGGATTATTGGAACGAATCCGATCGTGTCGTATCCAAACATCGATGTCCTGAAGCAGTCACTCGGCAATCTTGATTTCCTGGTCGTGCAGGACGGGTTCCATCCGACGCCCACCTCAGAACTTGCCGATCTTGTGTTGCCTGCGGCGATCTGGGGCGAGAAGGAAGGCACTTATACCAATTCCGAGAGGCGTGTCAGCAAGGTAAATCGTGCGGTCGCGCCGCCTGCCGAAGCGAGACCTGATTTCGACATCTTTCTTGCACTCGCCGGTAAGCTCGGCTGCCGTGAAGAGCTCTTTCCCGGTTGGACCAGCCCTGCAGATGCGTTCGAAGAATGGAAGCGTGTTTCCGAGGGGCGGCTCTGCGACTACTCCGGAATGAGCTATGAGCTGTTGGAGAAGCACGGCGGCATTCAGTGGCCGTTTCCATCCGGCAGTCAGGAAGTGAGGACCACGCGCCTCTACTCCGATGGCCAGCCATTCGAGACCGAAGACGGCAAAGCCAAGCTGATCTCAGTGGATTGGCAACCATTTCCAGAGCAGCCGACTCGAGAGTTTCCATTTGTGCTGAATACCGGGCGCACCGTTGAACACTGGCACACCCGCACGAAGACCGGCAAGGTTCCGATTCTGGAGAGACTTTCGCCGAATGCATGGCTGGAGATGAATCCGCGCGATGCGTCGGCTTTGAAATTGCGTCCTCATGACCATGTCGACGTGGTCTCCGCCCGCGGACGCGTCCACAACGTAGAACTACGGATTACCGAGATCATTGCTCCCGGCCAGGTCTTCCTGCCGTTCCATTACGCGGAGACGAACGCCAATCAGGTCACGCAGAGCGCGTTCGACCCAATTTCGAGAGAACCAAATTACAAGCAATGTGCCGTGCGAGTCGAAAAGAGCAAGGTCGTGCTGAAGGACCGAATCTGATGCGAGCGACGAAACCGAACCGAACCAGGGAGGTGCATTGATGGAGAAACTTGTTGTTGTCGGGAATGGCATGGCGGGGGTCGCGTGTGTCGAACAGATTCTCAAATACGAGAAAAAGTTCGACATCACGATCTTTGGCGATGAGACCCACGTTAACTACAACCGCATCCTCCTGTCGTCCGTGCTCGCTGGAGAAAAGTCGCTCGACGACATCGTCCTGAACGGCTTGGACTGGTATCAGAAGAACAACATTGATCTACGGCTTGGAGTTCGCATAGTCGATATCGATAGTTCCGCGAAGACAATCACCGGGAACGATGGATCAGTCACCCACTTTGACAAGCTGCTGCTGGCCACGGGAAGCGTTCCCGTAATTCCCTCGATTGAGGATGTGAAGAAGGAAGGCGTCTTCGTCTTCCGCAATCTTGATGACACCAGATCACTACTGGAACGATGCCGCCCCGGATTGAAGGCAGTGGTGATCGGTGGCGGCTTGCTCGGGTTGGAAGCCGCGCGTGGGTTGCAGGTTCAGGGTTGCGACGTGACCGTCGTCCACTTGATGGACACATTGATGGAGCGCCAGCTCGATAACACCGGCGGCGGTTATGTTGCCGCCAAAATGAACGAGTTGGGGGTCACCGTATTACTCGGCCTCAGTACGACGGCAATTCTCGGCAACGGACATGTGGAAGGGGTGCAGTTCAAAGGCGGACGCAGCATTCCGGCCGATCTCGTCGTTGTCGCCGCGGGTATTCGTCCGAACGTCAGCCTCGGCGTTGCGGCTGGCCTCGAAGTCAAGCGCGGCATCGTCGTGAACGACTACATGGAGACATCGCATCCCGACATCTTTGCCGTCGGCGAGTGCGTGCAACACAACGGGGTTTGTTACGGCCTGGTCGCGCCGCTGATCGAGCAAGGCAAAGTGCTGGCTGCGACCATCACCGGCAACAAAGGGCCGAAGTATGAAGGCAGCGTGCAGGCTGCGAAGCTCAAGATCATGGGCGTGGACGTCTTCTCGGCAGGAGAAATAGCCGATAAGGTCGATGGCTCCGAGGTGATCCGCTACGAAGATCCATCTCTCGGCGTCTATAAGAAGCTCACATTGAAAGCCGGCAAGCTCGCAGGCGTCATTCTGGTCGGCGATGCCTCCGATAGCCATCGTTACATGGATTGGCTACGCTCGGGAACCGACCTCCGGTCCATGCGCAAGCATTTGCTATTCCCAGCCGCCTCCGAAGATGTTGGCCTGGATGTCGCGATGATGTCTGATAACGAGACGATCTGCGGCTGCATGGGCGTCACCAAGGGGACCATCATTGAGGCGATCCACGACAAGGGCATCAACACCCTTTCGCAATTGAAGGAATGCACGCGCGCATCAACCGGGTGCGGCAGCTGCACTTCGCTGTGCCAGCAGATTTTGAAGGCGGTGGCTCCGGAGTTCGAAGAAGAAACCCGCAAGACACTTTGCAAATGCGTGCCGTTCTCCGAGGACAACCTGCGCGAGATTGTACGCAGCCAGAAGTTGAAGTCCGTGCAAGAGGTTCTCGAGATCTACGGTAATGGGATTGGCTGCGAAGTTTGCAAGCCTGCGCTGAGCTACATGCTCGACATGCTCTGGTGCGGCGATCACGACGAAGATCGGTCAGCGCGTTTCATCAACGACCGTGTCCACGCCAACATTCAGAAAGACGGCACATTTTCTGTTGTACCGCGGATGCGTGGTGGCGTGACCTCGCCCGCTGAGTTGCGCCGCATCGCCGATGTCGCTGAGAAATATAACGTCCCCATGGTGAAGGTCACCGGGAGTCAGCGCATCGATCTGTTAGGAGTGAAAAAGTCGGACCTGCCCAAGATCTGGGCCGATCTCGGCATGCCCTCTGGTCAGGCTTACACCAAGGGTGTCCGGATGGTGAAAACCTGCGTCGGCACGGACTTTTGCCGCTTCGGCACACAGGATTCGACTTCCGCCGGAATCGAACTCGAACGGCGGTTGGAAAATCTGTTCACTCCACACAAACTAAAGATGGCCGCTGTTGGCTGTCCGCGAAACTGCGCGGAAGCGACGGTCAAAGACATCGGCCTGATCGGTAACGAAGGCAGCTGGCAGGTAGTGGTTGGCGGTGCGGCGGGAAAGAATGTGCGCAAGGCCGATCTGCTGGTCACGGTCGAGACCACAGAAGAGGCGATTCGGGCCGCGGAACTCTTCTTCCAGTACTACCGCGAAAACGCCAATTACCTGGAGCGCACCTACGACTTTGTTGAACGATTTGGGATCGAGAAGATTCGCAAAGAAACCGTCTACGCTCCAGACGATAAAAAACAATCACTGCGGGACCGGCTGCGCAAATCCAAAGAGCGTTCCCAGGATGCATGGCTGGAACGCGAAACGCCACGGCATCCTTCGCAATTCGTCCAGATCAAATCCTTGGAGGATGTCCTTGTATGAAAGACACGAAACGCTGGATTCGCGTCGTCCGCTGCGAAGACATACCACTGCGTGAAGGCCGCTCGGTGAAGGTTGGCCATCGCGAGATTGCGATCTTCAATCTTGGCGACCGGTTCCTCGCTGTAGACAACCGGTGTCCGCACAAGGGTGGGCCACTGGCAGATGGCATTGTATGTGGCTCGACAGTAGTCTGCCCGTTGCACGCGTGGAAGTTCAGCCTGGAGACCGGTGCTGGTGTCAACGCCGCGAGTTCCTCGAGCTCCATCGAGACCTTTGCGACCAGCGTTGACGACGGAATCGTGTCAGTAGAAATTCCGGTTTCGCAAGCGGAACCGCACGGCCCTCAGCTGCAGAGTTCCGCGCATTTCTGCGACATGCTGGCGGTTTTGGCAGACTCACCTTGAGCGTAACTATCGACCGGTGTGCCGGAACACAACGAGTGGAGGCTTACATGGATTACGTAAATCCAAAGGAATTGGTGCACGATTCCCTTGCGGTCGCCAGGCGAAAAGCATCTCTATCGATCTACGACATGTTGCTTCGAGGCATGCTGGCGGGGGCGTTCCTGGGCTTCGCAACCTCGCTCGCTATTGTCGTGACCTCACAGGGACTACCCCTCATTGTGGGAGCGATTCTCTTTCCGGTCGGATTCGTAATGCTTGCGCTGCTCGGGCTCGAACTTGCGACCGGCAACTTCGCCTTCTTGCCTGCCGGATTGCTGGCCGGGCAATTGTCCATCGGAAAGCTTTTACGAAACTGGACCTGGGTATATATCGGGAATCTGCTCGGCAGCCTTCTCTATGCGCTACTTTTTTACTGGGCGATCACGAATTTTGGGGCAACTGACGGCGGGCCCATCGGCGATCTTTTGAAGGCGGCAGCTCAGAAAAAGACCTTGGCTTACCTCGCGCTCGGATCACGAGGATGGGCCACCGCGCTGATTAAGGGCATCCTTTGCAACTGGATGGTCACGATCGGAGCCATTTTCGTGCTTGTATCTCGTTCCACAATCGGAAAAGTTATAGCCATGTGGCTGCCCATCATGACCTTTTTCGCGCAGGGCTTCGAGCACTCGATCGTCAACATGTTCCTAATCCCGGCCGGAATGATGTTTGGCGCGCCTGTGTCGATTGGGAAATGGCTGCTGTGGAATCAAGTGCCGGTCACCATAGGCAACATCTTCGCAGGAGTGGTGTTCACCGGCTTCGCGCTGTACTCGACGTATCACGAAAAGCAAGCAGCTCTGTCCGAGACTGCAGTAATGGAATTGCCGATTGGTGAGATCAGGGCGTGAATTCAGAGTTGAACAAGGAAGCTATGCGAACTCAACGAGAACTACTTAGCCCACAACTCGAGGCCGAAGCACTCTTGCAGCCCGACTCCGAAGGCAAGGCAACGCGCATTCGCCTGCTGGATTGTCGCAGCGCGCCGATGCGTGCCTTTCATCTTTCATGGATCGCGTTCTTTTTGAGCTTCGTGGCATGGTTCGGAATCGCTCCGTTAATGGCCGTAGTGCGTGACGATCTGAAGCTCACAAAAGCGCAAATCGGCGATACCGTAATCGCCTCGGTTGCGATTACGATTTTTGCGCGACTGCTGACAGGTTGGCTATGTGATCGTCTCGGCCCACGACGGACCTACTCGGCGCTGCTGATCATCGGTGCGCTGCCGGTCATGGGCATCGGCTTGGCTCACAGCTATCACTCGTTTCTGTTCTTTCGCTTGGCTATCGGACTGATCGGCGCCTCGTTTGTTATCACCCAATACCACACGTCGATCATGTTCTCGCGCTCGGTCGTCGGTACCGCGAATGCAATTACGGCAGGC
>JAJPJE010000049.1 GCA_021324365.1 Terriglobia bacterium
ACCCGGCAGGTTCTATATGGCGTTCAATGCCTGATCGAGATCGGCGATGATGTCTTCCACATCCTCGATGCCGACCGAGATTCGGACCATCCCGTCTGTCAGTCCAATCTCTTTGCGGCCTTTCTCTCCGATTGCAGCATGAGTCATGCTCGCCGGGTGTGAAATGAGCGTCTCCACACCGCCCAACGATTCCGCCAGCGTGCATACCGCGCCCACACGCTTCAGCAATTTCTTCGCGTTCGCAAGCGATCCGGTTTCAAAGGTGATCATCGATCCGTAGCCGCCCATTTGTCGCTTTGCCAGATCATATTGCGCATGATCAGGTAATCCGGGATAAAAAACGCGCTTCACTTTCCGATGTCCGGAAAGAAATTGTGCTACTTTCATGCCGTTGCGATTGTGCTGCTCCATTCGCACCGCAAGCGTCTTTACTCCCCGCAGCACCAGCCAGCACTCGAACGGAGACATAATCGCGCCCGCTGTTTTTTGAATGAACGCCAGTTTATCCGCCTGCTCTTTCGTGGAGCACACGATCACCCCTCCAAGGCCATCGCTGTGTCCGTTCAGAAACTTCGTCGTGGAATGCAGGACCATGTGCGCGCCAAATTCCAATGGCCGCTGGAAATAAGGCGACATAAAAGTGTTATCGACGATCAATTCCACACCTTTGCGCCGGCAGATTTTCGCAATTGCCTCCAGGTCGCTGATCGTCATGAGCGGATTCGTAGGCGTCTCGACGTAAACGTAACGCGTGTTCTTGCGAATTGCTTTCTCTACGAGTCCCGCATTGGAGGTATCCACATAACTGAACTCGAGGTCGTAGTTCACCAGGATCTGGTTGAACAGCCGCGGAACACCCCCGTACACGTTGTTGGTGCAGACCAGATGATCGCCACGCTTCATCATGGTGCAAAGCGCAGTCACGGCGGCCATGCCGCTCGCGAAGACGCGCGACGTGATGCCGCCTTCCAGCGCTGCCAGACACTCCTGCAGACGGTCGCGTGTCGGATTCGTCACGCGCGCATACTCATACCCCTGGCGCGGCTTTCCGAGTTCGTCCTGCGCGTACGTCGAAGTTGGCACGATTGCCGGTCCCACCGCTCCCGTAAGAGAATCGGGCTCCGAGCCAACGTGGATTGCCGCTGTTGCGAAACCAATCTCCTGCTGCTTCTGCTTCGCCATGATTCCTTCCTATATTTTTATGAAAACTTCCGAAACGTGGATCAGAACGGCTCGAAGATTCCCTTGGACAAATAGCGTTCAGCCGAATCAGGAACGATTGTCGCCACGCGCTTCCCAGCGCCCAGCTTTTTCGCCACCTGAAGCGCGGCGAATACATTCGCGCCACCGCTGGAGCCGGCAAGCACGCCTTCACGACGCGCCAATTCGCTCACCGTTTGAAAAGCGTCCCGATCACTTACTGCAATAATCTGGTCCGCCAACTTCCCGTCAAAGGTCTTAGGGATGAAACTCGCGCCGATGCCTTCAATGCGGTGATCGCCGGGTTTGCCTCCGCCAAGTACCGATCCCTCGGTTTCGACCGCTATCGCCAAGGCCCGAGGATTCTTTTCCTTCACGAAACGCGCGACTCCGGTGAACGTGCCTCCTGTGCCGGCCCCCACGACGACGGCATCCACCTCGCCACCCATTTGTTCGAACAGCTCTCGGCCGGTGGTCTCGTAGTGATAGTCAGGATTCGCGGGATTTTCGAATTGGAGTGGCAGAAAAGAAGCAGGAATCTTTGCGGCCAAGTCGCGTGCGCGGCGAATGGCACCTTCCATGCCCTCATCATCGGGCGTGCGGATCACCTCAGCCCCAAGCGCTTGCATCAGCATGACTTTTTCTTTAGAGAATTTCTGAGGAACGCAAAAAATCACTCGATAACCGCGGTTCACACCAATCAACGCCAATCCAATGCCGGTATTCCCGGCTGTGGCCTCGATGAGGGTCGAACCGCGCCGGAGTTTGCCTTCCTTTTCGGCTCGCCGGATCATCCCGATAGCAGCTCGGTCTTTGATGCTCCCACCAGGGTTCAGATATTCGAGCTTAGCGAAGATTTCGGCAGAACCTTCAGGAATGATCCTTCGCAGATGGAGGAGAGGTGTTTCGCCTACGAGTTCAGTGATGCTCTCTGCGACCCGCAGAGCAGTTATATCCGAAGTCGTCTTCATGGGCACAGATCAAGGGTAAGTTAGCGGTTCGCGAGCGTCAATCGCGACATAAAACAGAAATGCCGGCCCATTACGAGCTGGCATTTGACGGGTGTTGGCTGTTTTCCCTATTGATTGCTAGCCTGCTCCTGGCCTGCGTAGTAGCCGCTTCTGGTGCGCACGAAGAGCTTGCCGTGATGTGGAGCTTTCGCCTCCACCTTCACTGTCCTATAGCCACCGGCGCTGCGCGGAGTAGTTGGTTTGTAGCCGATGGTGTACTGGTTACGGATGTCGTGCGCAACTTCGTTACTGATGGCGTCGACTTCCTTCAGATCCTTGGGAAAAAATCCGATCCCGCCGGTATCTTCTGCGATTTCTTCCAGCGCGCGACGAGCTCGTTTCGTATGCTCGTCTCCTAGTAAGCCGATCGTGTAGACCGTGGGACCGTTCTCCGCCTGCAGGAAGCGGATCGCACGCTCCAGGCTATTGCGGCTGGCATTGTCCTCGCCGTCGGTGACCACCAGCAGAACCTTCTTCTCGAGCCTGGAGTTCTTCTTCAGGTGATCGGCGGAGGCCATAATCGCGTCGTAAAGCGCCGTACCTCCACGCGATTCGATCTTCTCCAGGCCGTCCCTCAGTTTGGCGATGTTCGAGGTGAAATCCTGGTCCAGGTAGTACTCGTCATTGAAGTTGACAATAAACACCTGATCCTGCGGATTGCTCGCCTTGACCAGATTGATGGCAGCCTGATTCACGGCCGGCCGCTTATCGCGCATGGATCCCGAATTGTCGATGACGATTCCCAGCGAAACGGGGACGTCTTCACGGCGAAAGGAACTGATCGTCTGGGGCTTCCCGTCCTCGAAAACCGAAAAGTCGTTCTTCGTCAGGTCAGTTACGAAGCGGTGCTTGTCATCCACAACTGTGGCATGCAGTTGTACTTCCTCCACCTGCGCCTTAAAGACGTATACGCCATTGTCTTCGCGCTGCGGTGATTCGCCGCCATTGTTCGTTACCTGAACGGTATCTCCCTGCTGACTGGCAGAATCGGGCGCCTGTGCTGGAGTCGAGGCACTCTGTGAGGACACACTCGGTGGCGCTGCCGGTGCACTTTGACCGGCCGAAGTTGTGCTCTGAGATTGTGGCTGGCTGGGCGGGGTGGCCAGCACCTGGGCCGCCATGGCCGCTGAAACAATTACAACAGCAATTATGGACAGCCCGTGCGCGATCACCTGCTGCACATTCGGGAGCCCCGGCTTTACTTCATTGCGCAGGTGCATAATAGCCCGTTTTAGCATAAACACGCAGCGGAGGCAGACCCTTCGGAGGAATCAGCTTTACCTTGATTTTTCTCCATTTCCCGTCGCGTACTACTTTGTTTGGACGGTAGCCGAGCACATATTGGTTGCGCAGTTCGATTCCAATTTTTGTAGCCACATCGGCCAATTCATTGGGGTTATCCACGGTAAATGTGCGGCCGCCCGTAACGTCTGTGATATCGGAGAGCATCATTGGCCCGTTCCGTTCCTCGTCCGTTCTGGGCGTGGAGTCAAACAACCCAATGGCGTAGATTTCTACATCCGCCTCTTTCACCAAGGATTTGATCTCACTCTCAGTATATCTGCTGTGGTTATCCCCTCCATCGGAGATGATCAACAACGCCTTCTTCGCGTTGTGGGCTTTTTTCATCCGGTGGAGGCCCATGTAGATCGCGTCGAGCAAAGCGGTTCGTCCTTTGGGAGCTAGCAATGGCAACTTCGCCTGGATGTCCTCAACTGACGAAGTGAAGTCCTCAACCAACTCAGGCTTCTCGTTGAATGTGATCATGAAAAATTCGTCCTGCGGGTTGGCCGTGCGGAAGAACTCAACCACTGCCTCGCGCGACTTTTCGATCTTGTTGCTCATGCTACCGCTCATGTCGAAAATCACACCAAGCGAAATTGGGGCATCCTCGCTGGAGAAGTGTTGCACTTCCTGCTTATCGTTTCCTTCGAACAATTCGAAATTGTTCTTCTCCAGTCCAGTGACAAGGCGGTTCATCGGATCCGTAACGGTTACCGGTACCAGCACCAGGTTGACATCAACCTTCATCGGCTTGGTGTGTGTTTTCAGCGCGGGATCGATAAGATCCGCCGGCGGCTTCGGGTCCGGATCCTTGCGCGGCATGATGTGAACCTGATCGGCCGTGGATACGTCGGCAGCTACGTTTTTGTCCGCTGCTGGGGAACTTGTAATCTGCGCGCTTGCGGCGTCGTCAAAGACAACGCTGGCCGCGAACAGCAAGAAAATTGTGAGAAGGCTTCGTAGCGGTGATGGAGCTGATATGAGTGTCCGCAAGTTGTTTCTCCACTCTGGTTGCAGGGTGCGCGGGAGAAGCTGGTAGCGGGATGACCCGCTGTGTTTCTTGGCCGTGCGGGCCATAATTTCCTCTATTGATGGTCGAATGGTACCACAGCTTTGGCGGCTCGCTACATAGCTTCCTGGGCCGCCCCTAGGAGCCGTGAATACTGAAGTCCTAGATGAAGCTCGCTTCCCTTTTGGTTTTCTTTTCGTGACACGTCCGGCTTGCTACAATCCCCTTCTTACATAGAGTTCTTATGGCCGATATAGCTCCGTTTCGCGCCCTCCGCTATGCTAAGGATCGGGTTTCATTGGGTACGGTCGTCACCCAACCTTACGACAAGATTACCCCGAGCATGCAGGACGGTTACTATTCAGCCAGCCCCTATAACCTCGTCCGCATTATCCTGGGCAAATCCCAACCCGAAGATTCTGAAGGATCAAACAAATACACTCGTGCCGCAGACTATCTAAAAACCTGGTATCAAGATGGCGTTCTCGCTCACGACGACCAAGCATGCCTCTATCGCTACTCGCAGAATTTCTGTGTGCCTGCTTCTGCTCTGGGACAAACCGGGAACAAACCCGTTCAACTGGAAAGAATCGGGTTTATTGCCGCAGGGCGGATTCACGACTACGCGGAGGGTGTCGTCCACAGGCATGAACAAACGCTTGCTAAGCCGAAAAGTGACCGTCTAAACCTGCTCCGCGCTACTCGCGCCCATTTCGGCCAGATCTTTATGCTGTACAGTGATCCGGAGAGATCCGTTGAAACCATATTGGATCCGTCCGGCACGCCTCCACAGGCCAGTGTGACTGACGAATACGGCGTGCTTCATCGACTCTGGCGTATTTCCGACACGGTGACGATTCGCTCAGTACAGCAAAAAATGGCGGATAAAAAGCTCATCATCGCCGACGGACACCACCGCTACGAAACCGCTCTGAACTACCGCAACGAATGCCGCTCTGCCTCCGGCACGTCAGACCCGAATGCCCCATACGAGCGCGTCATGATGACGTTCGTGAATATGGACTCCCCTGGCTTGGTCATCTTACCCACCCACCGGGTCGTCTTCGGTCTGAAGAGCTTCGAGGTCCCATCGTTCTTACATGCTGCCGAGTCCTATTTCGACGTCATAACGCTGGAACCTTCAACGAGTCCGCAGGACGCGCTCGCACGCCTGCGCCGCGAGGGCGAGAGCGGTGTTTCCCTGCTCGTGGTGGCTGGCCGGTCGATGATTATCTTGAATGCGCGGCCTAAAGCCTCCGATTCGCTACTTCAACAGTACACGCCGGCGCAGCGCCAACTGGATGTCGTGCAAGTGCACAAGGTTATCCTCGAAAAAGTCCTCGGGCTCTCTGAAGAGTCGATTCGTAATCAGGAAAACCTGAACTACATTCGCGAAGCCGAACACGCCGTGGCTCGCGTACGCAACGGCGAAGCTCAGATCGCTTTTCTCATGAACCCCTGCCGCATCGATCAGGTACGCGACATCGCCTTCGCCGGAGGCGTTTTGCCACAAAAATCGACCGACTTCTATCCTAAGCTCCTCAGCGGCCTGACGATTTACTCTCTCGATTCATAGCCCCCGCGCCTTCGCTGTTGCGTGGGCCCCGGCCCGAGTGTCTAGTGAAGAGGCCTGCTGGCGTCCGGTGGCCACGTACCCTAATCACACAGGTTCTACCCTCACCTCAAAAGCAATGTTCCCCCGACCCTAATGACGTCATAATGGATCTTTGAAAACGGCTGTCCATTTCACGCGCGGATACGTCTTCTTACTCATCTTCTTCCTTGGCGGTTCCCTTGCACAGGAAAAGAAGCTGACCGTCTACTCTCCGCAGGGTTCCGCGGTCTACGCCGTTGTCGATCGAAATGGCACGGAATATCTCGCGCTGCAGGACATATTGAGCCAGTTCGGAAACGTGAGCACGAAGCAGTCCGGAAGCACGTTTTCCATCCGCTTCACAGGACGAAGTGGGCCGCCGATCGATGCGACTTTCGCTCAAAACAGGACCTCAGGTAGCATTGGCAAGCGCAGAGTCGAACTGCCTTCGCCTTTCCTCCTGTCTGGAGATCGGGGACTTGTACCAGTTGCTTCGTTACCGCAGTTGCTTCCCGGGTTTACGGGAACAACCGTGAGTCTGCACCAGTTGGCGAGGCGCTTGTTTGTGGCAAGTGCCTCTACGAATTACGGATTCGACTTGCAGAGAACCGCGCCGCCTCGTCTGGTCCTTCACTTCTCCACGCCGGTGAATCCTTCCGTAGCAACCGAGCCCGGGCGCCTGCGCATGACGTTCTCTCGCGAGCCTCTGATCGCGACTTCGAAGTCTACGAATCTCGGCGATAACACGTTTTCCACTCTTACCTATAACGAGTGGAACGGTACGGCCGAATTGTCGGTTTCCGCCAACGCCCCTCTACTCGCCAGCTTCGGCGACGGTGGTAAGACCATCACCATCACGGCCCAGGCGACTCCGCAGTCGCTTGCAGCCACTCCGAAACAAAATCAGGTACCGGGAGCTTCGGCCACTCCGAACACGGCCGCTGTACCGCCTCTTCCCCAGCCTCCGCATTTCACGATCGTCCTCGATCCCGCGCACGGAGGAGAAGACCGTGGCGCGGCGTTAACGCCGACGCTCCCAGAAAAAGATGTAGTGCTGGCCTTTGCACGCCGGCTTAGAACCGCGCTGCAGAATCAGGGAATCGATGTCATCCTTCTGCGCGATTCCGACGTCGCGCTCTCCGCCGATCAGCGCGCCATAGCGGCCAATGCTGCTCGTCCTGCATTGATTCTCTCCATCCACGCGACTTCCAGCGGATCGGGCGTCCATTTGTTCACGGCGATGCTTTCGCCTGCTCCCCGCACCGCATTTCTTCCCTGGGATACGGCGCAAGCCGCGTTCCTGAATGACAGTAGCGCGATTGCCGCAGCTGTGTCGAAGCAACTGAACAGCCGCGATATCGAGGATGAATCCTTGTCTGCCCCCTTACAACCTCTCAGCAGCTTCGCACGGCCCGCGATCGCAATTGAATTGACGCCGCTCAATGGCAAAGCCGATTCGCTCGGACTCCCGTCATACCAGCAGCCAATCATCACCTCCATCACAGCCGCCATTACGGACATGCGCCCACTTCTGGAGCAATCACGGTGATTTCCAGGGCTCTCTTCATCACCATGTTGTTCCTGCTCATTGGGGTTGTCGCGCTCGGAATTTATGGCCTTCACCTGAAACATCAGATGGAGCTCAGTGCCGAACTCGCCCCAGAAGCAAAGCCTGTCGCGGCGCCTGTGAATGGCAGTACTGCGATCATTGCCCTTTTTGTCCCGGAGGATGGCAGTGGCGTCCTGGTTCGACGTGACGTCAGCGTGGAAGTTCCCTCGGGCCAGAGTGGTCGGGTTCGCGAAATCCTTCGCGCCCTGGTCAGTACCTGCCAGGCCAAGAATTCGACCCATCCATTATCATCGGACGCCGACATCCGTGAGGTATTTCTGCCATCGCCGAATCTCGCCGTCATCAACACCAACGCAGCATTCGCAGACGGTCACCGTTCCGGCATTCTTGTGGAAGAACTCACTCTGGCCGCAATCGCGCGCACCCTTGCCGTGAACATGCCGGACATAAAACAATTCAAATTACTGATTGACGGCAAAGAGCGTGAGACACTAGCGGGACATGTGGATCTGCTCGAGATTTATCCGACCGACCAGCAGACCTGGGCACAGTTGCTGCCACGATAGTCTGCCAGTTTTTCAGTCTCTCAGTCTTTCAGTGTTTCTGCCTTCCGCTTCGCAACTGAGCGACGGCTGTAGTCAAAATAGCGAAAACTGAACAGATCGACTGACCGACTACAGAACTGACGGACCGAAGAACTAACCGACTGATAGACTAAAAACCAATGTTCTATCGATCCGACAATCGTGCGCCGGACCAGATGCGTCCGGTGAAGATAATCCCCAATTTCATTTCCACTGCCGAAGGCTCAGCCCTGATTGAGGTGGGCAACACGCGTGTCATCTGCACAGCTTCCATCGACGAGGCCGTGCCGTCGTGGATGCGCAACTCCGGAAAAGGCTGGATCACCGGCGAGTACGGCATGCTTCCTCGTTCTACGCTGACCCGCACTCCTCGTGAAGCGAGCAAGGGAAAGCCCAGTGGACGCACGCAGGAGATTCAGCGACTCATCGGCCGTTCTCTTCGGGCAGTTGTCGATATGAAGCAACTCGGCGAGCGCACTGTCTGGATCGATTGTGACGTAATTCAAGCCGACGGTGGCACCCGCACCGCGTCGATCACCGGCTCTTTTGTTGCGTTAGGAATCGCGCTCTCACGACTGGTGGAAGCCGGTACTTTAACGGCTGTTCCGGTCCGTGATTTCGTTGCCGCCACCAGCGTTGGAATCGTCGACGGCGAAATCTTGCTCGACCTCGCTTATGAAGAAGATTCTCGCGCGGAAGTCGACATGAACTTTGTCATGACAGGCGCAGGCAAGATGATCGAAGTGCAGGCAACCGCCGAACAGGTGCCGTTCGATGACACACAACTGCAGCGCATGATGGAGTTGGCTCGCAGAGGCGTGCAGGACCTGGTAAACCTGCAGCGAGAGTTACTGCCCGTGCTCGTGAATGCGAAATAGCGCTGGCACCCCGGCCGGCTGTTGTGAGAACGTTCTGCTCTCACAGCTGTCGGCGAGACGCCCATATCGACAGCCGCCGAGACGGCGGCGCAACAAAGCAAAAGCCACGAACTCACGAGCAGCATCCGTGTAATCCGTGGCTTCCTTTGTTCTGGAAACTAAACCAGTACGCCCTTTTCTGACTTCTTGTACTTTTTCGCCATCTCCTCGATCGGCACTGGTCTGTAATCCCCCGCATGTCCCGCTTGTCCGAACTGCGTCATACGGAGCGCGACCACCTTCTTCATCGCTTCGCGCGCTGGCTTCAGGTAGTCGCGAGGATCAAATTTCTCCGGCGTCTCCGTGAATACTTTGCGGATCGCCCCTGTGATCGCCAGGCGATTATCGGTATCCACGTTGATCTTGCGCACACCGTTGCGGATGCCGAGTTGGATTTCTTCCACCGGAACACCCCAGGTCGGCTTCAACTTTCCGCCGTACTGGTTAATGATGTCCTGCAGATCTTTCGGCACGCTCGATGATCCGTGCATGACCAGGTGCGTGTTCGGCAGCTTCTTGTGGATCTTGATGAGGACGTCCATCTTCAACACAGATCCATCCGGCTTCTTCGAAAACTTGTACGCTCCATGGCTGGTTCCGATCGCAATCGCCAAGGCATCCACGCCGGTCTTTTCAACAAACTCAACTGCCTGGTCGGGATCGGTCACATGCTCAAGGCCACTGCCGCCTGCTCCATGTCCGTCTTCTATTCCTCCGAGCACCCCGATTTCCCCCTCAACGGTCACGCCTTTTGCGTGCGCCATCTCTACGACCTGGCGAGTCGTGTCGACGTTGTACTCGAAGCTCGAGGGCGTCTTGCCATCGGGCATAAGCGAGCCATCCATCATCACACTGGTGAATCCCAACTCGATGGCCGACTGGCAGGTTTCGACGCTATTGCCATGATCGAGGTGCATCACAAGCGGAATTTCCGGATAGAGTTCCGCTGCCGCCAGCATCAGGTGATACAGGAACTTGTCCTGCGAATAGCTGCGCGCACCGCGGCTCGCCTGGATGATCACCGGCGACTTGGTTTCACGCGCCGCTTCCATGATTGCCTGAATCTGCTCCATGTTGTTGACGTTGAACGCGCCTACTCCGTAGCCGCCTTTCGCCGCCTCATCCAGTAGTTGCCGCATCGACACTAAGGGCATGACGTATGTTCTCCTTTATTAAGTCCAAGGCTATAATCGCTACAGTAAAAATGTTACCCGAGTGGGGTCGGGATTGTTTGTGACGCACGATACAGACGTTTTCGGCCGCTGACCCGCCAGTCAGCCGTGCAGATCCAGCGTGGCTCCACTTTCTTGATCTGAAAATCCGGATCGAAAACCTGCATTGTGTTTGGAGTCGCCTCCAATCGCAGTCGCAGTCCGGGCAGTACTTGGTTCCGGCAAACGAAAATTACGAGGAGCATTTCATGAAGCTTACCCCTGGAAAACTGGCTGGTCTGAAGGCGGTTTCAAATTCGCGCGGTGTCATTGCCGCCGCCGCCATGGATCAGCGCGGCTCTTTGCAGAAGGCACTCGGCGCTCACGCCGGCGATAAAGAGCTGGAGACATTCAAGGTTTGTGTGACCGAAGTCCTGACCAAACATGCCAGCGCCATTCTTCTCGACCCAGAATGGGGACTGCCGGCAGCCCGCCGTCGCGCCAAAGGTTCCGGGTTGCTTCTCGCGTATGAGAAGACCGGCTATGACAAGACCGGGCCCGGCCGACTTGGCGACTTGCTCGATCACTGGTCCGTACAGCGCCTGAAAGAAGCCGGCGCCGATTGCATTAAGATCCTGCTCTACTACTCGCCACACGATCCGAAGAACATCAACGACATCAAGCACGCCTGGGTCGAACGCCTGGGAGACGAGTGCCGCGCCAACGACATTCCGTTCTTCCTCGAGTTCGTCGGCTACGAAGAAGGTGCGGACGAGAAAGGCCTCGAATATGCGAAGAAAAAGCCGGAAATCGTGAAGGCCTCGATGGCTGAATTCTCCAAACCGAAGTATGGAGTCGACGTGCTCAAAGTCGAAGTGCCGATCAACATGAAGTATGTGGAAGGCACTAAGTCCTACAAGGGCCAGAAGGCGTACACCAAGAAGGAAGCGCAACAGTTCTTTCTCGAAGCCGCCACGGCCACCCACAAGCCGTTTATTTACTTGTCCGCCGGCGTGAGTAACGAAGAGTTCACCGAGTCGCTCGAGCTAGCTGCTGAATCAGGCGTTAAATTCAACGGCGTGCTTTGCGGCCGTGCAACGTGGAAAGACGGCATCCCGATCTTCGCCGAAAAGGGCGAACAGGCTTTTCGCGACTGGCTCAACACCGAAGGCGTGAAGAACATCCAGAACGTGAATAAGTGTCTCGAAGCCGCCACTTCGTGGCACTCCATCTACGGCGTCCAGGAAGCTGTCGGCGCACGATAGTGAGTAGTGCTCCCGGTTAGCGGCCGATTTTGGCCGCTAACTGGATTCATGTGAATGCCCGAAAATCCATCGGATCCGTGGCCGCTTCTGTTTCTCGTCGAAGTCGGCATGCCCGGGTTAGAATGGATGCGTCTTCGCCATGTGTTCGCCTGTTCAGCGCACTGTTTTCCACCTCGACATGGACGCCTTTTTCGTATCGGTGGAAGAGCTGTTCGACCCGTCCCTCAGAGGGAAAGCAGTGGTAGTGGGAGGCCGCCCGAATGAGCGCGGCGTCTGTGCAGCCGCTTCCTACGAAGCGCGGAAATTCGGCGTGCATTCGGCTATGCCGCTGCGCACGGCGTACAAACTTTGTCCGCATGCGATCTTCGTCGATGGCCATCCAGAGCGCTATCGCGAATACTCGGGCAAGGTTTTCAAAATCCTGCGAAACTTCACGCCTCAAGTCGAAATGGCCTCTATCGATGAGGCCTACCTGGAAATGACCGGCACCGAACGACTGCACGGGCCACCTCTGCTGGCAGCGCACCACCTGAGTAGGGCCATCAAGTCCGGCACGCAATTGAACTGCTCCATCGGAATCGCCTCTTCGCGCCTGGTCGCAAAGGTAGCGTCCGATCAGGCAAAACCGCATGGAATTCTCTGGGTGATGTCCGGGCAAGAATCCCGGTTTCTGGCGCCGCTCGAGGTCCGAAAGATTCCTGGCATCGGAAGAGTAATGGAGGAGAACCTGCACGCACTCGGCATTCGCTACGTTGGCGATCTCGCAAGGCTGCAACCCGAATTTCTAGAGGAAAAATTCGGCCAGTGGGGACTGGCGATGGCCGGCAAGGCACAGGGTCTCGACGCGGGGGGATGGTTCGACGAAGCCATTGGCTCACACGAGGACCCGAAGTCGATCAGTCACGAGCACACATATTCGGAAGACACAAAAGATGGTCAGCAGCTCGAGGCCACCCTCGCGCGCCTCTCCGAGATGGTGGGCCGACGGCTTCGAGAGCACCAGTTGCATGCGCAGACCGTGCAACTGAAGCTGCGATATTCGGACTTCTCCACCATTACCCGCGCGCACACGCTACCCACGCGCACGCAGTTGGACAATGACATCTTCGAGCAGGTGCGCACGCTGTTTCGCAAGAACTGGGATTCGCACCGAACCGTACGCCTCCTGGGCGTGCACGTTTCTTCAATGGACGAAAACGAAGGCCAACTCGGTCTGCTCGACGACGAGAAACACCGCAAGTGGAAAGATGCTCTTACAACCGCTGATCGTCTCCGCGATAAGTTCGGTGAGAACGCCGTTTCACTCGCCAGCGGCATGCGTGCCCGCTATCGCGAGCGCACGCATGAGAACCCCGCAAGCCTGCCAGGCAAAAGCAAGAAGACGGAGGATTGATTTGTAATTGGGTCAGTTGGCAATTTGATAATTGAAAAATGCAAGGCTGAGGACCTGATCGGACTCAAAACTCGCTTTTTTCATAACCCAATTGGAAATCCCCCAATTACCCAATATTTTTAGGCTGCAACCGCAGTTCCGCCGGCAGATCTCGCGATCTTTCGTGCGCCCAGTGAAATCATCAGCCACTTGAAACCGCTCACCAGGAGGCTGATGCCAATGATGGTTCCGATGGCCCAAGCCGAACTTGATGGCCAATGTGCCCAGATCAAACCGGCCAGCAGCAGCGTCACAACCCCGTCCACCAGCATCCATCCTGCTCCGCGTTGGTGCCGCACGCCGAGAAACGCCACGAAGTCGAAAATCGCTTCGACAAAGAAAAATGCGGCGAGCAGGAGCGTTAGCGTCGCAACTCCCAGCAGAGGATGGAACAACATATATCCGCCGCCGATGATGTAGACGAGCGATACGAGTACTTCCCAAAGCAGCGTGCCTGCTCCGCGGCTACTGACGGCCATCACAAGGTGAAAGGCTCCGCCGATAATCAGTAGCCAGGAAACCAAGGTAGTCACGGCAAGCGCCGCTACTAACGGAAGCGCCACGGCAATCAAGCCCAAACCAATAAGAAGGATTGACCAGGCAATCGCCCAGCTAGAAGCTTTTTTCAGCACCAGATCGGGTCTGTCGTTCATATTTCCTCCGTCGTGACCAGCACGAACAATTGGAGTCCCAAGGACTGATCGGGACGTTATATCGCACTTGGATCGCTGCGTCATCTGAGACCGCAGGCGCGCTTTACTCGCTGTTCACGTTCAGGCTAAACCTCGCTTCGTGTCCTCAAGCAGCCTCATTCGGTTTGCATTGCCAGGGTTCTTGCAGGTTGAACGCAAAATCCGTTTCGTGAATGCCCATTCCATCAAAGCTGCTGGCGGGAAACATTACGCGCAATTTGACCGGAGCCTTCGTATCGCCGAATACGGCTTCCAACACGGACTGTCGCGCTTCAGCCGAACTGGTTCGCTGCGAGTTGGTGATGAATGCCTTGCGCAAGACGAGTAGCCACTTATACCACTGATACATCGCAAGCTGTCCGGAGTCGAGTTGCCACTCGAGCTTCGAGCTCTCGAAGGTGGCTGGATCCTGCGGATCGGGAATGTCCTCGAATCCGAATTGCCGAAACTCTTCGCGGCGTCCTTTGCGCACGGCCTGCCGCAGCACCGGATCGCCGTAGTCAGTAAAGAATTGGAAACGGTTCCGCTGGTCGTGCTCTTGCCCCATGAAGATCAGCGGAGTATGTGGCGCAAGCAACAATACCGCTGCCGCGAGCTTTCGCGCTTGTACCGGCGTAAGTTCCGTGAGCCGCTCGCCCCAGGCGCGATTGCCCACCTGATCGTGGTTCTCAATGCAGATCACGTGCGCAAAAAGGGGAATTCCGGACGAACTGGTACCGCGCGGTGCGCCCCAGAATTCAAAATGCTCTCCTTGGAATACGAATCCCTCGTTCAGAGCTCTCGCTAACTGTTCCAGGCGTCCAAAATCCTGGTAGTAACCGCGGTTTTCGCCCGTTAGCAGACGATAAAGGGAGTGATGGAAGTCGTCGCTCCAGACGCCATCGATGCCCCAGCCGCCTTGCTCTACCGGCGCCAGAATTTTTCCGATATTGCGGTCGTCTTCGGCGATGACACTAATTACGCGTCCGTGCTGCGCGCCAAACTGCTTCACTGTCCGCGCGATTTCCGCAACAATGTGCTCGCGAGAGTCATCCTTGATCTGTTGGACGGCGTCCAGCCGCAAGCCATCGATGTGGTATTCCCGGATCCAATAGAGCGCATTCTCCACGAAGTAGTCGCGAACAGGACGCGAATTCTCGTCATCAAAATTCACCGCATCTCCCCACGGCGTGGCGTGATGATGCGTGAAGTACGGACCGAACTGCGACAAGTAGTTCCCTTCCGCTCCGAGGTGGTTGTACACGACATCGAGAATGACAGCGAGGCCCTGCGCGTGAGCAGCATTCACCAACCGCTGCAACCCTTCTGGTCCACCGTAGCCCGCGAAAACCGCATAGGGTGACACTCCGTCGTATCCCCAATTCCAGCGGCCTGGAAAGGCAGCGACAGGCATGAGTTCAATAACGGTTACACCCATCTCCTTCAGATAGGGCAGCTTGCTTACAACGCCGTCGAACGTACCTTCTGCAGTAAAAGTGCCGACGTGCAGCTCGTAGATTACGTATTCGGAATATGGGATACCGCGCCAGTTCTGGTCAGTCCAGGCAAAGGCATGGGAGTCGAGAATCTCTGTCCGGCCGTGGACACCTTCAGGAAGGTACCGGGATACGGGGTCGGGCAGCGGCTTGGATCCATCCACAATGTAGCTGTAACGGTCACCTGCCTTCGCCGACGCCTCGGCGTGAAAGACCCTGTCGCGCGTGCGAGCCATCTTGATGTCACTTTCGCCGCCGCTCGAACTCAGACGAAGAACAACTTTCTTTGCGGTGGGTGCCCAGACAGAAAAGCCGACCCGGTCACCGCCTAACAGCTGTGCCCCGAGCATCGCCATCTCCTACGTAATGTGCCGAGGTTTAATTGCTGCACAATGTCGGCAGCGTAACGACAACAGCATTAATCCGCAACCGCTTCTTTGACAACCTTCGGATATTTGGATCCGAAACGACGAACGCAGCCGGATACTTGGATGCCAAACGACGAACGCAGCGTTGGAAAAAGCTCGCAGGGCCGCCTATGGTGGACATCCCTTCGAAATGGAGGTCCATCCACCCAACGGGAGAAAATCCATGCAGGAATTGGCAGGCAAGGTCGTCGTCATTACAGGCGCGTCCAGCGGATTTGGACGCGGAGCTGCTATGAAGTTTGCGGGTGCCGGCGCGAATGTGGTCGCCGCCTCTCGCCGGAAACGCGTGCTGAAAGAATTGGAGAGGCAATGCAAGGACTTGGAGGGGAGGATCGTTGTTGTAGAAACCGACGTCAGCCAACAGAAAGATGTGGAGAAGCTATGTTCGAAAGCGCTCAGCGAATTCGGGCGAATTGACATCTGGATCAACAATGCTGGCGTTGGCACAGTCGGCCACTTCGAAGAGGTTCCGCTACAGGAACATGAGCAGGTCATCCGAACGAATCTGCTGGGAACTGTTTACGGATCCTACTTCGCACTACGGGAATTCCGGCAACGCGGAAAAGGAATTCTCATCAACATGTCATCGTTTGCAGGAAAGATTGGATCGCCTTACCTCAGCTCCTACTCGGCCTCGAAATTCGGCGTGCGCGGACTCGACATGGCGCTTCGCCAGGAACTCGAGCAAAACGACGAAGTCGGCATTCACGTCTGTACGGTAATGCCGGCATCATTCGATACTCCATTTTTTGAGCACTCAGGCAGTCACCTCGGGAAGGAGGTTCAGCCAATCCCCCCGGTTTACGATCCACAGAAGGTGATCAATACGATTTTCGAACTGGCGCAGGATCCGCGGGACGAAGTTGCTGTCGGAACCATGGGGAAGGTCGGAAGCGCACAGTACCGGCTTGCGCCAAAGCTGACGGAAAAAATTATGGGCAAAAACACGCATCGGTCACAAATGAAGGCCGCATCGGCCCGCAACAGCTCTGGCAGCGTGTTTGAACCCATGTCGTCGGGAACCGATGTGTACGGCGGCTGGCGCGAATCGAATGGCGTTGCAAAGACAGCAGCCAAAGTTCTCGGCATTGCTGCGCCGGCGGCGCTGGCCGTGGTCCTCCTCGCGCGCAAGAGATGGCAGGACGATCGTGAGTTGAGCCGGGTAGCGTAATCGAGTCGAGCGTCCGCACTAGCTCTTTTCCCACCCGTCGTCCAAAAAAGGCGCGGGTGGGGAACATAAAAACTAAGAGGTAATCGCCAGTTTTCATTCTAGCCACCAAGGCGCGACCGTTCTCTCCCGTGCGGTCTTTCGCGTACAATGCCTATCTCAGGTGATCGTTATGTTTGACCTTCATGGCTGCGGCACAGCCCTTGTAACTCCCTTCAAAGCGGACGGCAGCATCGACGAACGTGCTTTCCGTTCCCTCGTCGAATGGCAGATTGAGTCGGGAATCGATTTCCTGGTCCCCTGCGGAACTACGGGCGAGACACCCACGCTGAGCCATGACGAGTGGCTGCGAGTGATCGACATCGCCATCGAAGTCGGTCGTGGGCGCGTTCCGATCGTGGCCGGCGCGACTTCCAATTCAACGCGCGAAGCGGTTCAGAAGGCGCGCGAAGTAGCTTCAAGACGTGGTGTCGACGCGATACTGACTGCAACGCCTTACTACAACAAGCCTACGCAGGAAGGTCAATACCAACACTTCAAAGCCATTGCTGAAGCAGTAGATAAGCCGCTCGTGCTCTACAACGTGCCGGGTCGCACAGGTGCGAATCTCGAGCCCGCCACTCTGGGCCGGCTCGCGCAGATTCGGAACATCATCGCTGTTAAGGAGGCAAGCGGGAATCTCGCACAAGTCACGGAGATCTTCCAATACGTGCCGGAGAACTTCATTGTCCTCTCTGGCGACGACGCTCTGACGCTCCCGATCATCGCCGTAGGAGGCCGTGGGCTGATTTCGGTGGCATCCAACGAAATTCCCCGTGAGATGTCCGAGATGATCGCCGCCGCCTTGAATAACGACTGGACGAAAGCGCGGCAAATGAACAACCAGTATCTGCCGCTGATGCAGGCGAACTTCATCGAGTCGAGTCCGCTCCCAGTGAAAGCTGCGCTGGCAATGATGGGCCGCATCGACGAGAACTATCGTCTCCCGCTATTGCCGATGAAGAAGGAAACGAGAGCGAAGCTGGAGAAGATCGTTTCGAGCCTTGGGTTGATCGTGCCTCAGAGCGCCGCAGTGTGACGAGTTTTCAAATCCGGCTCCTACCCCGAATAAGGGCGAAGGGCTTCGCTGCTGAGGCTGCGGGCATTTAATCCCATCCTCGTCTGATCGCATGCTCGTCGGGCTGATCACAAATTGTTAACTCCTATTTGCACCCCGACGGAGGGGCGTCTAAACTGGCCTTCGGGGGGGATGCTTGTTGTCGCGATACTCCTTTCTGCTCTGGCCGTTACTTTTAGGTGCCGCTCTTCAGGTCCACGCTGCCAAAAAACCCAAGCCGGAGCCTGCGCCGAGCTTCGAGTCCAACGTTCGTGTGGTTCTGCTGGATGTCGTCGTTAACGATTCGAAAGGAAATCCGGTGACCGGTCTGAAGCAGGATGATTTCCGCATCTTCGAAGACGGAAAACCGCAGAAGATCGCCTCCTTCCAGGAGCACAAAGGGGCACCGGTGGTGAAAGACAAGGTACCGCCCCTTCCGAAAAACACGTACACAAACTATCCCGCGATCAAAGCCGCCGACTCCATCAATGTAATTCTGATGGATTCACTGAATACGCCGATCCTGGATCAGGATTACGCTCACCAGCAGGTCATCAAGTACCTTAAGACAATTCCGCCGGGAGCACGAGTTGCCATCTTCACTTTGTCATCGCGATTGAAAATGATTCAGGACTTCACCACAGATTCCAGCAAGCTTCTTGCAGTGCTGAACGGCATGGGAACTCCGCAACACTCGTCGCTCATGCAATCTGACGACGAACTGCAATCGAATCAGGATATGGTCGGAAATGTCACTCCGATCGGAAACGAGATGGCGGACATGTCTGTGGACCCGACAGGCTTGATCTCAGAAGAGAGCGTCGGACTGGACGTGGACAGAGTCAATATCACCCTGACGGCTTTTCAGCAGCTCGCGAATTATCTTGCGGGCTTCCCTGGACGCAAGAACCTGATGTGGGTCTCTGGTTCTTTTCCCATCATCCTGTTCCCCGATGCAAACTTGCCGACTCCCTCACGGGGTCAGCATGCGTTCATGAATGATCTGCAAAGAACTGCGGATTTGTGCACGGCCGCGCAAATTGCCATCTATCCGATCGCCGCCGAGGGTCTGATCGTCGACCCCTACCTTTCTGCCAATGCCAATGCCGTTCCCACCACTCAGCCCGGATTCATGACATCCGCCAATCCAGTTCAATTCTCTACTGCGCTGTTCGCACGGCAGCACTCAATGGAGTTGCTTGCCAAGGACACCGGCGGGCAGGCTTTTTACAACACGAATGGCCTCAAGGATGTTCTTCAGCATGTCACCAACGAGGGCATGCACTATTACACCCTGACCTACACGCCCACGAACACCAAGGCGGACAATCACTATCGCCGAACGCGGGTTGAGTTGGCAGATGAAGACTACAAGCTGTACTACCGCCGGGACTATTACGCGACCGACCAACGCATTGGCTCGGGATTCGCAACTACACGTGATCCGCTTTTCCCGCTAATGAATCCCGGCCTGCCGGATATGGCAGACCTGGTTTACAACTTGAGCGTCAATCCCTCGAATGCAAAGCCGTCGACGCGATCGGGGCAAATGCTTACGGATTTCAAAGGACCCGTGGCGCATTACGCTCTGGATTTTGCCGTCTCGCTCTATCAGGTGAAAGTAGACCGTTTAGCCAATGGCGACCGCCGCGCGCAACTGGAGGTTCGAGCCATTGCCTACGATGATGCCGACAAGCCACTTTCGATAACAGGCGAGCGTGGTTTCGTAACTTTGACGCCACCTGCCCTGAAAGACGCGCTGAAGTTCGGTATTCACCTGCACGAGGAAATCGATGTACCCGCCAACGCGCATATTCATCTACGCACAGGAGTTTTCGATCTGAACTCAGGCCGTGCAGGGACACTAGGCATTCGGCTACTGACTGAAACCGCTAACTCAAAGTGACCTACGCTGCCCTGACAACTTCAGATGGGTGTGTGCTGCTGATTACGCGCTCGTAGAGTTCTTCGTATTCATCGGCCATGCGCTCGACTGAGTAGTTTGCCTCGACATGAGCACGGCAGGCATGGGGATTGATTTCTCTGGTCTGCCAAACTGCATTCGCCATTTCATCGACATCGTCGACAATGAATCCGGTCTCGCCATCGATGACCACCTCGGGAATCGCACCCCGACGGAAGCCAATCGCCGGAGTACCACACGCCATCGCTTCCATGGCGACCAGCGAACTGGTTTCATCGACGAGGCTTGAGATCAGCACTGCACGCGCTTCGCTCAACAACCTGCGCTTGAGACGCATGTTGGGTGTCTCGATAAAGCAAACTCTTGGATCATCACCGCCCAGGTACGGGCGAATCTCTCGCAGGTAGTACTCCTCGTGATAGCTGAATGGATAAACCTGGCCTGCAAGGATAAGCGGCAGTCCTGTTTGCCGGGCGACTTCGATTGCTAGATGCGGGCCTTTTTCTTCGCAGATGCGGCCCATCCAGAGCAGAAATCCCTGCTTCTCCTCGATGAAAGGAAACTGCGAAACCGCAACGCCGTTCCGCACCACGCTTGCCACACTCGGCAGATCGGCAAAGCTCCGGCTCTGAGTTACTGACACGCAGTTAAAGTACAGATTTGGCGGGACCGACTCAAACGCACTCGCGGGATAGAAACTTCGCGGCAGGTGAAGCGTCGCCAGCACCGGCACATCGAGGTAACGGGCAGACTGCCAGAAATGCCCGCTCTTGTCGTGGACCAAGTCGAACTCACCTCGTGCTTTGCCGTGCCGCAACAGCATCAGCAGTTGCCGCTGGTGTTCGGCATTGCGTTCCTTGAAACCGTCGATGTCCAGCACTTCCGGTCCGGTGGAGTACAACTCTCCGTAGGCTTTCGATCCGCTGCACGCAGCTATTACGGTGCGGTGCCCGCGCCAGGCCATTTCCCTTTCGAGGGCTGCCAGCATCTGCTCGGCTCCGCCACAACTCTCCTCGCTTAACGGCAGTAATGGATATGCCACATACATCACAGTCCGACGCTTCTGCATGCTCAATTGACCCCCGTCAATTTGATTTCATCCAACCTGCCTTGCTTCTTTTCCCAGCGACTGCCCGAACGCCGTGAATGCAGCGCACAGGTCCTCGCCGGTCATGCGCCAGCCCCAGACCTCGTAATTCAGTTTCCCGGGATGGGGTGGGCGCGAAAAGTCGTACTTCACCATTGGACGGAAGACTTCGGTTTCCGGAGTAAACTGCTTCAATGTCTCGTATTGCGATCTATATGCCGCTATCATGGCGCGTTTCAACAGCAACTCATCCCCGCCACACAATGCGCGTACTTCTTCGCCTGAATTGCGCAGAAATTTCTGGTATTCAAGAACCGTCCCGCGTCGGTGATACAGGGGAAGCTCCCATATCGGGATTCGTGCCTGGGACGAAAGCATGCTCCCCAGGAAAGCACAGCAATCGTGGTCCGGATGGCCCCCCTCATAGGTGGAACACAGGAGCACTTCCGGACGCACTTGCACGATTAATTCCGAAACCGCGGAATACGCAAGGTCGAGGTTCAGATACAACTCCTGATCTGGAATGGTTCCTTGTGCGGTGTGCAGAAAGAAGAGTTCGGTCACTCCGATTCGATACAGCGCGTTGCGCGCTTCCTCGGCGCGGAGTTCCGCATAACTTTCACGCGAGCCGTAGGCTGACCAGAAATAAGGATCGCGCGGAGCCCCATCCGTAAGGAAAACGACAACTGGCTCTCGCATACGCTGCAGCAGCGCTCCGCACCCGATCGTCTCATCGTCGGGGTGCGACACAATTAACATCGTCCGCCCCAGCAGTCGTTCGAGCGAACCCATGTTTTTGTCAGATGCACATACCGCGTTGCACGTACGAAGAAATTACCGAGATAGTCGATAACTGAAGGCAGACGGTATACTGCAAAGGCATGCATCCTCTGCAGGCTGGTATTGAACGACTTTACGCATTGGGTCCCGAGGCGAAGAATGTGTCGGGCGCTCGCGCGGTTTTTGTCGACTTTCGCGAAGCGTTGAGTCGCGGCGAAATCCGCGCTGCTGAAAAACTCAACGGCAAGTGGCAAGTGAATGTCTGGGTTAAGCAGGGCATTCTGCTGGGGTTTCGTATCGGAGAGTTGACGGAAAGTGGCTGCGAAGACTTGTCCTTCGTGGACAAAGATACGTTTCCCGTCCGCGAATTCTGTATCGAGGACCGTGTTCGCATCGTTCCCGGAGGCTCTTCCGTTCGGAGTGGCGCTTTCGTTGCGGCATCAGTCGTGTGCATGCCACCTATGTATATCAACACGGGCGCGTATGTCGACGAAGGCACCCTCGTTGACTCGCATGCCCTGGTCGGGTCCTGCGCGCAAATAGGCAAGAATGTGCATATCAGCGCGGCTGCCCAAATTGGTGGCGTGCTGGAGCCGGTCAATGCGTCGCCGGTAATTATTGAGGATGACGTCCTGGTTGGCGGCAACTGCGGCGTGTATGAAGGCACCCAGGTGCGCGCACGGGCCGTTCTGGGCGCCGGTACCGTGCTAACCCGATCTACTCCCCTGTTTGATACCGTCAAAGGTGGCATTTATCGAGCGGATGGTCCGGAAGGCTGTCTTATAGTCCCCGAGGGAGCCGTTGTGGTACCCGGCTCGCGTGCCATCACTAAAGGCAAGGCGCAGGACTGGGGCTTGTCCGTCTACGCGCCTATCATCGTAAAATACCGCGACGAGAAGACCGACCGCGGCGTGGAATTGGAAGACCTCCTGCGGTAGGACATCAAATTCCGTTTGCAGCGCACGGACAGTGCCGCAACCGCGTAAAAATCACCTAATCACCCACTTATCAATAACAAAAAACCTATTCTTCTGGTTGTCACCTGCTGTACAACTTCCTTTTCATGCGCACCCGGCTCTTCTACCTGACCGTTGCACTCTTCGCGTTCGCCGCCATCGCGTCCATGGTCGTTCACTGGGGTGCCACGATACCTGTTCGGGCCATCACAGCCCTCCGCTGGGCGGGATTGGCGACCTTCTTTGGCTACGCGGTGCTTCGCCGATCCCTCACAGCGTGGATTGTACTTGGGATGTTTCTGGGAGGCGAAATTGGTTTCGACTTCCCGGCGTTCGCATCGAGCCTGCACGTCCTGACGCAGATTTTCCTGTTGCTGATCAAGTGCATCATCGCCCCGCTGCTGTTTGGGACACTGGTGAGCGGCATCGCGGGACATAGCGACTTGAAAGCTGTCGGTCGGATGGGCGTGAAGGCAATCATCTACTTTGAGGTTGTCACCACCCTGGCGCTGATCATCGGCCTGGCCGCAATCAACATCAGTAAAGCGGGGGTCGGCGTCCAGCTTCCGGTCGCCAATTCCGCCCAGTCGCTACCCGTGGCAAAGCCAACGCCTGGAGAACTTGTCCTTCATGCCTTTCCCGAAAACATAGCGAAAGCTGTGGCAGATGGGCAGGTGCTGCAAGTCGTGATTTTCAGCATTCTGTTCGGGACTGCGTTGGCAATGGTTCGCGAAGAGCGTCGCCGCCCGATGTTGGCGTTGGCGGAAAGCCTCAGTGAGGTGATGTTCAAATTCACTAATATCGTGATGCTGTTTGCGCCATTTGGCGTAGGCGCTGCTGTGGCTTACACGGTCGGGCATGTGGGGCCTTCGGTTTTGCTGAATTTGACGAAGCTGCTGGTGACACTTTATGTGGCCCTGGTCGTTTTCGTAATCGGCGTGTTGCTGCCGATTGCGCTAATCGCCGGTGTGCCATTGAAGCAGTTTTTGCGTGCTATTGCCGAACCTGCGTCGATCGCGTTTGGGACCAGCAGCTCCGAAGCCGCGTTGCCACTGGCGATGGAAGCGATGGAACGTCTCGGTGCCGCTCGACAGGTGGTGGCTTTCGTCATGCCGCTCGGCTACAGCTTTAACCTGGACGGGTCCAGTCTTTACCTTTCGCTCGCCGCCATTTTCGTCGCTCAGGTCGCTGGAATCCATCTCTCGCTCGGGCAGCAGGTGGCGTTGCTCCTTACGTTAATGCTTGCAAGCAAGGGAGTCGCCGGGGTCTCCCGCGCCGCCATCGTGATCCTTCTGGGAACCGTTGGATCTTTCGGTTTACCCGCTGAGCCGGTCTTCATTTTGCTGGGCATCGATCAATTGATGGATATGGCCCGAACGACGGTCAATGTCATTGGGAATTGCCTGGGTACGGTGGTGATCGCCCGGTGGGAAGGCGAGTTCAGGCCAACCCGGGACACAGTCGCAAGCGAACGGGTGGGCGCTTCATGATCATATTCTGAGTCTGTCTGGCCCGAATTCTGCTACGCCGCCAGTAGCCCCTTTTCCTGCAGCAGTCTGGCAATCTTTCGCATGTCTTCGATGAAGTCAGCCATGGCCCTGTGCCGGGCGTTTTCGTCGGGCACGCGAAGAATGGATGACGGGTGCACAGTGGCGACGACATACGGACACTGCGTAAACGGAATCACTTCCCCTCGACGTTTGGTCACCCTAAACTTCGGACCCAGTAGCGACTGCGCCGCTGTCGATCCCAGGCAGACAACGACCTCCGGCTTAGTAATGGCAATTTCGGCGTCGAGCCATGGCCGGCAGGCTGTGATCTCCGGTTGACGTGGTTTCTTGTGAATGCGCCGTTTGCCGCGCGGCTCCCATTTGAAGTGCTTCACCGCATTGGTCACGTAGACATCGTTGCGGTCGATTCCGGCGGCCTCAAGCGCTTTGTCGAGAACCCGTCCGGCGGGACCGACGAACGGATGCCCCTGCAGGTCTTCCTGGTCGCCCGGTTGTTCGCCGACAAACATGACTTTCGCATGTCGGCTGCCTTCTCCGAAAACAGTTTGCGTCGCACGCTTCCAGAGGTCGCAGGCCTTGCATTCGGAAGCGGCCTCGCGCAAAGTGGCGAGCGTCGGATGCGAGGGGATTAAGGGTGCGGCAGTTTGGGGCGGTGACTTGGGCATCTTCGACTCGATGCCGCGGAAGGTTTGAGCGTTGTCACAGGATTGGCACAGCTACTTCTCGCGCACCAGCTCAATCGTATGCAGGTGGATCACATTGCCGTCTTCGGGACTCATCTCGGCAACAATCTTATAGGTATCGCGTTTCGCCTCCCAGCCCTGGCGTTCCAGATCCAAAACCTTGGCGTGAAAGATTTCCGCGTCCCATTCGCGAACTATTTTGAGTTCCGCCACTGCAAAGCCTGCTTTCTCTGATGGAATTGGAAGGTTAGATCAAGGCCGGGCGGGATTCAAGTCTGGTTAGTCAAAGCGCCTGCGGCGGGAAAGAGCCCCGAGCGTGAGGCCCGGGGCCTTAATTGAGCACTACGCAGTCTTCTTCACCCGCGAGCAGCTATTGCCACCATAGCAACCGCCCTTTTCGGCGGTAGCTTTCATCTTGGCGCAGCAGTCGCTTTTGCAGTTTCCCGACTTGCAGCAGCAATCCATTTTCGCTGTAGACCGGTCCGCGCTAGCAGCCGGCGTAGCTGTGTTGTCGGCCTTCATACCCTGGCAGCACTGCTTGCAGGCGGCTTCGCCTTTGCAGCATGCCATGTCCTTGCCGCAAGATTTTTTGCCTGAGCAACACTTCATCTTTTTTCCATTGCAGCAAGTTTGCGCTTTCGGGGCAGCCGTGTCAGATACAGGAGTGAATTTCTGATGTTGAGCAGCGAGGGAGAGCGAGAAAAGCAAAACGACAAGAAGAGATTTGAATTTCATAAGATCACCTTTCAGTTTTCCGGCAAGCACGCTAGTGCTCGGGTTTGTTTTCAATTTGCGTTTGAGGTCGGAAAAGAAGGTAATATCTAGGTTCGAAAATCTTCCTTTTGCGAGAGCACCGGCGGGATGCCATTGTCGTTGATGGGAAGAGTGGTGATCCGGACCAGAACAGGTACCGGATACGCGTAGGCAACCGCATTTACCGGCAGGGAGAGCTGATTGCTTTCCGGAAGTTGCAACACGACCCGGTTGTCTGTTCCGGATGACACCTTGCAGCAAGGCATATTGCCGTCGGGACAACAGTCGTGCGCAGCCGTGTTTGACACGTCCGCAGAACCCATTTGGTGCCCACACGCCATCTTCGAGAACATCAGCATTTCGCACGAGAGCGGCAGGCTGGCAATCATCGGCAGCGCCAGGAGAGCGGCGACGAGTTTTGTGCGAACAGAGGACATCAGTGTAAAGGCAGTATGGAACGGGCATGTCGCAGTGGGCTGTGATGTGTATCACCGAGTGAGGGTGAGAGAAGAAAGGGCCGCACGCGGCGGCCCAAGTTCAGGAGGATAAACCACTTCAGGGTTCGTGCCGGCTAAACCCTCCTTTGACCGCAAACCAACGGCAAAGAAGGGCATGCAAGACGCTCTATATCAATCGCCCATCTGGCGGGCTGGTTGCCTACGGACCTCCCATTCGATTTCCGAAACTGGCTCCTTTCGATCGTACGAGTGCCCCGTGACCAGTCCGAGCACGAACCAGCCCAGCACCAGCGCACCGGCAGCAAATACCGTGTCGCCGATCATGCGCATCCAGCGCAGGGTGTTCATGGGACCATGATGCAGAAATTCCGCCGAGCGCGCATACCAGGTTCCGTACTCGACGGACGCCCAAGCCTGCATCAGGCCGATCGGCAGCAGGCTTAGCAATACCATCAGGAGAAGCCCGCCGTTGATCGCCCAGAAGGCAAATGCCAGCGGCTTATCTTTCCAGGCCGTGCCCGGCTTAAGCGCGCGCAAGCAGAACAGCATTAGGCCCAGTCCGAGCATACCGTACACCCCAAATAGCGCGGTGTGACCGTGAACCGGAGTCGTGTTCAGTCCCTGCATGTAATAAAGCGCAACCGGCGGATTGATGAAGAAGCCGAACAGTCCCGCGCCCACGAAATTCCAGAACGCCACTGCAACAAAGAAGTAGATAGGCCACTTGTATGCCTTGATCCATGCCGCCTTCTCGTTGCCGCGAGCCAGACGGATGTTCTCCCATGCTTCGAATCCGATTAACACGAGAGGAACAACTTCCAACGCGCTGAACACAGCTCCCAGCGCAAGCACCGAGTTGGGTGTCCCGGTGAAATAGAGGTGATGGAAGGTTCCGATGATGCCTCCCGACAGGAACACCACCGTAGAGAACAAGACGGCACGGGTTGCGGTGCGGATGCCTAGCAGCCGCATGCGCGTGAAGAGGAATGCAATGACGACTGTAGCGAAGACTTCAAAGAAACCTTCTACCCACAGGTGGACCACCCACCAGCGCCAGTACTCGGCGGTGATGAGAGGGCTGCGTTGGCCGTACATAAGTCCGGCACCATAAAACAGCGGAATAGCGATGGCTGAGACGAGGAACAGCATGAGCAATGGCCGGCTCTCGTCACGCTTTGCCAGTGCAGGACGCAGGCCGCGCCACATCAGCCACAGCCAGAACAATAGTCCGACAAACAGCAAAATCTGCCAGAAGCGGCCAAGGTCGACGTATTCATAACCCTGCGTGCCGAACCAGAACCAGAGATTCCCTAGCTTCTGCTCGATGCTCAGCCACTCTCCGGCAAGCGATCCGACGACAACAAGAATCAACGCCGCGAATAGTGCATTCACGCCGATCCGCTGGCCCTTTGGTTCCCGATCGCTGACCGCGGGCGCGATGTACAGTCCGGTTGCTAGCCACGATGTGGCAATCCAGAAGATACCGATCTGCAGGTGCCATGTACGCGCCACCGAGTACGGCAGCCACTTCGCGAGTGGGATTCCGTAAAATCCATTCCCTTCCACGCCGTAATGAGCAGCGATCGCTCCAAGCGCAACCTGCAGCACCCACAACGCAGCCACGACAAAGAAAAACTTCACAGTCGCTTTCTGTGATAGAGTCGGCCGCAGCCCAAGCAGAGGATCGCGCTCGGGGATGTCCTCGTGCTCGACGGGAGCGACCTTCTGCTGAGATCCGAAATACCAGGCCATTCCCCCGACCCCGGCTAACAGCAATACGAAGCTGATGACGCTCCACACAACCGCGGCCCCGGTCGGGCGATTGCCGACCAGTTCCTCATGTGGCCAGTTTTGCGTGTAGGTAACAGTTTGCCCCGGACGATTCGTGCTTGCCACCCACGACGTCCACCAGAAGAACGCCGTCATTTCGCGCGCTTTAGTGGGATCAGTCAGAGCGCCCTTCTGGATCGCATACTCGGACCGGCCATTACCAAATACGTCGCTGTAATACCCTACAAGTTTTTCGAATGCCTCGGCGCGGACTGGATCGACGACGATGCGGCCAGTTGCCGCGTCATACGTGTTCTGTCGCATCATTTCTTCTAAACGAGCTTGCAATCCGGCCCGGTTTTCAGCGCTTAATGCCTCGTAGTTTGCCGCTCCCTTCGCCTGCGCCCAACGATCGAGGATGTATGTCGCTTCGCGATGAAGGTAATCGGCCGTCCAGTCCGGAGCGACGTAAGCGCCGTGCCCCCAAATGGTTCCGACTTCCTGTCCACCAATTGACTGCCAAACGCCCTGGCCGAGATGAATGGACTCGCCATCCATCACTACCCTGCCGTCTGTTGTAACCACTTGCGATGGAGTTGGAGGTCCATTCTCTATTGCGTGATATCCCACTCCCCCGAGCACGCTGAACGAGACTACGAGTACCACGATCAGCGCGATCCACAGCTTTCTATATTCCATTTGTATTTCTCCGGATGAAGGTTGTGTTAGCTAAACCGCAGGGCCCGAGTTCTCCAGCTCAATTGCTTTCGGAAACAGAATGTTGTTCTCCAGGTGAATGTGTTGATGAAGGTCAGTCTCGAACGCGCGAAGGGCGAGATAACACGTCTGGAACGTCGCGCACGCATCGGCAGGTGGGTTGTAGTTGTTGCTGTTCTCACGCAGAGAGCGCAGTGCCTCGCCGGCTGACGCGTGTTCCAGTTCCATCATGTGGACGGGATTCTGCACCGTACCAAACATCGGCCGCGGCTTGGGAGATCCCGCCAGCACCGCTCTTCCAAGCAGCACGATGTAGGGGAAGAGAATGTTTTCTTCTTTCATCAGGTGCGACGTGAGTTCTTCGCTCAGTCCCGCGAAGGTCTCCTGGATTCGAATAACCTCAGGATGATTGCCGCCATGCTTGGCGGCTACCTTCGCCAGCAACTGCTGGATGCGTACGGTCTCCTGACGCACATATAGGTGATGCGTCGCCTTGATGTGGTCAACAAGCTTGGCAAGCTCGCTGCTCGACCAGTCGTGTGCGCCCGCCTGGCGATCCTCTTCTGCAGTTGCTTCGGTGGAGATGGCGTCTAGAACTTCGTCGATCGCCAGACCTTTATCGGCACACGCCGCGCTGAGAGAATTACTGCCGCCGCAGCAATAATCAATGCCAAACTTCTCGAAAACCCTGGTTGCCTGCGGGATCTCGATCGCAAGCTCGCGAACTGTCTTTTCTGTGTTCATACCCGTGACTCCTCCATGACGCTCACGTTACGTGAGCCATCTGGCCGTGCCGATGACTTTTGTCACGAAGATGGGATTAAAGGGGCGTCAGCCTACTGTGCGCCGTCGAGTTCCGATCGCAACGACTGAGAGTCGAGGATACGGACGATCTTGCCGTCCATTTCGATCAGCCCCTCGGCTTGCAGGCGGCTGAGGTTACGCGAAACGAGTTCTCGTACCGTTCCGATGTGAGCGGCCAGTTCCTGATTGCTGGCGGGCAACACAAGTTCCGGAAGCGCGTTCTTGTCTTTGGAGTCGTGCGCATGGCGCAATAAGTAAGCGATCAAGCGGGATCGCACAGTTGTAAACGACAGTTCTTCAATGATCCCGACCAGACGCCGCAAGCGTGCGCCCACAACCTTTAAGACCTTCAGAGCTACCTTGGGATGAACCAGACAGAGCGCGTGGAAATCCTGTTTGCTGATGAAGAGGAGCCGACAGGAGTCGACGGCGGCGGTGGATGCCGGATAGTTGCCGCCATCAAATACCGGCAATTCTGCGATAGAACTGCCCGGACCGTCGATGGAAAGCACCTGTTCCCGGCCGGAAGGCGAACTCTTAAAGATCCTCAAGCGCCCGGTCTCGATCACGAAAAGCCCGGCGCACGGCTCGCCTTCAGAAAAGATCAACTCTCCCGGCTGGAACTCGCGAGCCACGGCGCGCTCCGCCAGGAATTGCAACTCTGCCGGGGTCAACTCGGCAAAAATGGGAACACGCTTCAGTATTTCCAGCTGACTCGCTGGTGTTTCGCTGCGCATGCCGGTTATTGTAACCGCGAGCTGACTTTCTCACCGCGGTTGGGCGTTAGTGATTCCAGTAAGCAGCGCTCAGCAGTACGGCGAATACGACTGCGTTCGCCAACTCAGTCCATCCTAACCGATGAATGTTCAGCGGCCCCGGCCGCCTTACGAACAATGCGAAACCACGAATCAGGAGCGGCGCGAAGGCAACCATCGCAAACCACGGCAGGAATCCGCAGTAGCAGCCTGCTGCGAGCAGTGCGAGCAGAAAAACTTGCCCAAACAGCAGCGCATCACCTTTGTAAAGGACTTGGAACAACTCAGTTTCTCGAGACGTGTGGATTCGCGTCTGGACGTAATGCACCTGATTGGCCGCGAAGGCAAAATTCAGCAGCCAGATGGAAATCGCGACCGCTTCCCAGCGTCCATTTGCGACAATAAATGCTGCTGCTGAGGTCGACGTCAATCCGATTGTGCCGATGAGCTGCGCCGGCATGCGGCCCTTCCGCCCGAGCCGCTTTACGAGCGCTTGAACTCCAAACGCGGCCACTGCTAGACATCCAATCGGAAGCAGCGGCAGATTGCGTCCATTCCAGAAGACGCCGACCAGGCAGAGCACGGCAATGCTGCCTAAAGCGAGGACCGCAATGAGCAGATCTTGTCTCTCCTGCGTGGTGCGCGCTTTCATAACTGTCGTTCCGAGGAGCGCCTCGACTGGAGTTCTCATCCAGAACAAGGCAACGGCAGCGAGTGTCAACGACAAAAAGGGCGCCAAGTTGTCCGCCGAACGCAGACCGACGGCTCCGCCAATAGCAAGCGGCACCAGAAGCATTCCCCAGGCACCGTGTTCACGGGGAACAACCAATGATCGCAGCCTTGCGCGTTCTGCTGTTCGCAGATTGCTCACCATCTCAGCCATACGATCCTCCTGATTTCAAGTCCTACGCTAATGCAGGATTGATCCCTGAACGATGACCTTTGTCACACTGAATCCGCCGGTTCAGAACGCACGGCGGAACGTCGAGGAGGATCGTTGCTAAACCTTGGCTACTACCTTCGGCTCATAAACGCAGAACGGTTCTTCCGACATCATGTTTCCTGTTGCAGCGTAGGCACGTGCGCGGCATCCCATGCATACGTTGCGGAACTCGCAGCAGCCGCACTTCCCCTCCAGGGGATCGTGCCGCAGTTGCCCAAATGCTGGCGAGTTCGTCCAAATATCTGCGAAGGAAAGTTTTCGTAGATCTCCCGCGAGAACCGGCAGATATCCGCAAGGGTAGATTTCACCTTCGTGCGAGATGAAGCAAACACCTGTTCCCGCCAAACAGCCCTTCGTCATGGCATTCATGCCGTCAGGATGTCCGCCGGGATGACCTGCGGGGTGGCCGGTGTGGTTGCCCTTTGGCTTGAAGATGATTGCGTCTGACCCGGGCATAGCCATGTCGGTGGGGCCAATGGCGGGACCATGCGTAATAGCGCGATAGTCGCCACCGGCCGTGGCTGCCGCTTCTTTGCGCTCTTGCGCGCGACGCTGCCGTACGACGCGGAAATAGTGCGGCGCACAAGTGGCCTTCAATTCAATGTCGCCATCTTTCGAACGATCGTAAAACCAATTGAGCATGCGCTCGTATTCGTCCGGGGGAACCATCTGCTCGTTTGCGATATCGACTCCGCACCCGACTGGCACCAGCAGAAAAGTGTGCAGGGCGTCCGCACCCAGCGATCGCGCCAGTTCCAGGATCGCCGGCAACTGATGGGCGTTGTGACGTGCAATCGTGGTATTGATCTGCACTGACATGCCCAGCTCCTGCAGATTTCGCATACCGTAAATTGCGGCTTCGAATGCGCCCGGAATTCCGCGGAAAGTGTCATGCGTAAGGGCATCGGCGCCATCCAGGCTGATGGAAACTCGTTTCACTCCGGATTCGACAATCTTCTTTGCAACCGGTTTCGTGACCTGTGTGCCGTTTGTCGCCAGTGCCACGCGCAAACCGCGCTGGGTCGCAAAGTTTGCGAGATCGAAGATGTCGTGGCGGTACAAAGGCTCGCCACCGCTAAGCACAAGGATGGGGTTTCCGAAGTCGGCGATCTGCTTGATGATATCGAGCGCGCGCCCGGTGGGAAGATCGGTGGGAGAACTCAACTCGGTCGCGGTTGCGCGGCAATGAATGCATCGCAAGTTGCAGCCCTTGGTTACCTCCCAGAAAATGAGCCTCGGTTTGAATTCCTGCACTGGATGAGAGTTGGGTTCCATCCTCATTCCTCCGGTTCGCCCCCTTGGGGCATTCCGCCTGTGCCTAAGACTAGAAAAGCGCAACCCGAGCGGCTGTGATGCAGATCACCTCCACTTATGAGATCGCTCACCAGGGCATGTGCCTGACGGGGATCAATATAGGCGACCAATGAAAAAGGGGCGGGATCTTGCCCGCCCCTGGCAAGTTACCCGAGAAGCTTACGGTCCTACGCCTCCGGTGTGACAGTCCGCGCAGTTCACCGCCGTCAGGTCGCCAATGTCGACAGGATGCTGGAAACTCACGCCTTGCGCTGTCTGCATAAGCGGCTTTCCGCTCTCCACCTGTGACTGCACAGTGTGGCAGGTATCGCAATCCTTCTTCAGCACTTTTCCGTCAGCGCTGACGTGATTGCCATCGTGGCAACGGAAACATCCGGGGAAATAGAAGTGGCCGATATTGTTGGGATGGACACGCCAGTCCACTTTCATTTCTGGGAAAATGCTGTTCTGGAAAATACGTTGTACTTCAGCAACTGCCTGCCTGATCTGCGGCTGTTTCGACGAATACACGTCAGGATACTTACTTTGGTAGAACGCGTTCAGGTCCTTATCGATTGCCTTCACGGCCTCGTCGGTGGTTTTGTAATCTGCCGAAAGCACGGTAACCGCCTGCTGCTTGATGAAGGGCAGTGTCGGATCGATACGCGTCGCCAGCAGTGCCTCGTCCACCGATGCATCCGGAGCCTTATAGATGTGCGTTGGCCGGTTGTGGCAGTCAATACAATCCATGCGGCGCTTCGCATCCTTCTGTACCTGCTCCGCCGTGAGGGCATCTTTCACCTGGTACACCGTGATGTGTCCCCGCGAATCTTCCGATTGCACCCACGGGATCACTTGTCGTTGCTGATCGGTGGCAATGTAGGTGATCTTATTGGCAATATTCATGTGCCAGTGAATTCCAGAAGGAAGTCCGGTGTTGGGATCGCCGCCACCAGTCTTTACCAGCATGCGGATCTGTCGTGGGGTGTTCTTCTCATCCGTGCCGAAATGTGTGAACACGCGCAATTGATCGCCGTGGAATTTGTTTGGCCAATGACACTGTTCGCAAGTTTCAGGAGCTGGGCGCAAGTTGGCTACCGGCGTCGGAATCGGCTTAGGATACTTGTGGAAGATAACCGAATAAACCTGGTAGGCGCCCGAGAGCTTCGACTTTACGTACCAGCCCGCTCCGGCTCCCACGTGACAGTCTACGCAAGCAACGCGTGCATGCGGTGACTGCAAGTATGCGGTGTACTCCGGCTTCATCACCGTATGGCAGAGCTGCCCGCAAAACTGAACTGAGTCGGTGAATTCATATGCCCGGTAGCTGCCCGCTGCGCTTAACGCTACAAAAACGATAATGAAGGCGGAAACCGAGGCGACAGTGCGCCGTTGCCTGGTATCGTTCAAATCGATGCGGGGAAACCGGGGGACCTGCGAAGGCGCTTGCGTGTGCCGCCGGTGTCGCTCGATCAGCATGCCGACAGGAATTAAGATCAAGCCAAAGACCATGATTCCCGGCATGATCATGTAGCCGAAGATGCCGATATACGGGTTCGGCCGCGTCGACAGGTAATCGATGAACACCAGGAAAGCAATATTGGCGGCGCCGACGACGGCAATGACGGCGCCCACCAGGCTGATGAGATTACGAATCAGCCCGGGAATTTTCTCCTCGCCTGATTCTCCATTTTGCTCGACAGTCATTCGCGATGTTCTCCTCCTCGCGATGAACAACTTTCAGGGCTCACTTGAACTCGGCTGCAGGGATTTTAATCCAACGCCGTGTGATTCTTAACCCATTAGGAAAGTAGCACGATCACCGCACTAGACCACGTGATGGCGATCACAGGCCAGTTGTGTTTCTGAGCAGCCGCTTTTCCTCCCAACCCTCTTCGCCAGGTTTACATCTTTGCAAACGGTCTCCCGGGAAAAATGAGTCTTGCTTCGACACTTCGACCCGAGTCTTATGAGGAGTTTGCTTTTCTTTACAGCCGCACCATGGCCGAGGATTTCTGCCGGCGAGCTTTCCCTCTCTACCGAGAACTACTGCATACGGATTTGCAACCGTGCTGCCGTATGCTGGACATCTGCTGTGGAAGTGGACAACTGGCAAGAGAATTCACTGCCTTCGGACACCGCGTTACCGGGTTCGATTCATCCCGCGAAATGATTCGCTTGGCGAGATCGGCTGCGCCGAGCGCTTCCTTTTTCGTCGGTGACGCGCGCAACTTTCATTTGACGCACAAGTTTTCGGCGGCGCTGTCGTCCTTCAACAGTCTCGCACATGCGACGCAAGTTGAAGATCTACTGAAAATCTTTGCCTGCACTCGTCAGGCTCTCGCGCCCGGGGCAGCATTCGTTTTCGACGTGTCGATGGAGGAAGCTTACCGCTCGCGCTGGCACGGAACATTCTCACTGGCGGTTGAGGAATTCACATTTACCGTCGAACCGAGCTTCGATTCGCAAACCCGCATAGCGTGTAACAAGATTCGGGTTTTCAACCGGAAAGCTGCCGGTTACGAGAACTGCTTCAGTATTTATCAGCGGTGTCATACAGAAAATGATCTGCGTGAAATGCTGCAGTTGGCACGATTTCGCGAGGTCGAATCGTGGGAGGCGGAAGATCAACTCGGAATGGCAGACGAACGCGGACGCCGTTTCTTTCGCTGTCGTTGAACGCGCATCTGCTCTGGTAATCCCGTTCGGAATCGTCAACTTGCAACTTCATCCCGTACAATCTCGCTGAATTCATTCAGCGGAGGATCTTTTACTTGAATCTGAGCTTTCTTGACCGCGTTCAGCCTTTGGCCTTTTTCATCTTGCGCTTCGTGCTCGGAATCATCATGCTGGTCCACGGCTATCACAAGGTATTCGGTGGGCTGCACCATCACGCTCAATTCGTTGCCAGCATGGGAATGCCGGCGTGGCTTGGCTACGTCTCCGCATTCACGGAGTTCCTGGGCGGCATTGCGCTGATTGCAGGCGTTCTGACCCGGTTCGCAGCATTTGCGGTTTGTATCGACATGTGCGTCGCGATAGCAAAAGTTCACTGGTCGCACGGGTTAACCGGGCAGGGCGGATACGAGTTTCCCTTATCCCTCGCGGCAATTTCGTTTGCTCTGATCTTTACCGGCGCTGGCCCGATCTCGGTCGATTGGCTGATGGGAAGGAAATAAACGCGGACAGGGGGCTGTCCGCGCCACTCAACCTAGTATTCCGCGAGCTGCTTCATGGCGCGATATAGATCTTCGGGCTGGGGCAGGATCGCGTCTTCCAATACAGGCGCGTATGCCACGAAAACGTCTTTTGCTGCGACCCGCTTGACCGGAGCATCCAGCGCGTCGAAGAGTTCGTCGGCGATGCGGGCGGCGATTTCGGCGCCGTACCCCCAGCTCATCATATCTTCGTGAGCCACTATCACGCGGTTAGTCTTGCGAATAGACGTGGCTATCGCATCCCAGTCGTACGGGTTCAATGTTCGAAGGTCGATTAGTTCAACCTTCAAACCCGTTTCGCGCTCAAGCCGCTGGGCGGCCTGCAAACTTCGGGGGACGACCGCACCGTAGGTCACCAGGGTCAGATCGGACCCTTCCTGCACGATTCGCGCCTTTCCGAACGGAACCATGTAGTCAGGGCCGGGATATGGGGCGCGCCCATAGGTTTCACGGTACAGGCGCTTGTGCTCGAGGAAGAGCACCGGATCATCGCATCGGATAGCGGTGCGCAGCAAACCATTCGCGTCCAAAGCATTCGACGGGAATACAACGCGGGTCCCCGGCGTGTGGGTAAAGATGCTTTCGCCAGACTGCGAGTGATAGATCGATCCGCCCGTCAGGTAGCCGCCAATCGCCACGCGAATCACCATCGGGCAGGAGAACGCGTTGTTTGAGCGCCAGCGAATAATCGGCATCTCGTCGCGCATTTGCATCATGGCAGGCCAGATGTAATCGAAGAACTGGACTTCGACGACGGGTTTCAGACCGCGTGTGCCCATACCAATTGCATGGCCGACGATGCTGGCCTCAGCCAGCGGAGCATTAAAAACGCGATCTCCGCCGAATTCGCATTGCAGACCGCCGGTCAGCTTGAAGACGCCGCCTTTGCCTTTTACAAGCTTCTTTTCGAGATATTCTTCGCGGCTGCAGTCCGCCACGTCTTCGCCGAATATCACGATCCTTTCGTCGCGCTTCATCTCATCACGCAGGCATGCGTTGATGAGGTCGGCCATGGTCTTCTCGCCGCCCAACTTGCCGCGCTCCGGCTTGCCAAACTTCGGCTGTGTTTCGAAAACGGAAGAGGTTGGATCGACGACATCCGAGTAGACGTACTTCATGACGCTGTCTACCGGAGGTGCTGGTGCGGCAAGTGCGCGGTCTGCGGCTTCTTGAACTTCGTGCTCGATTTCCTTCTCGATCCGGTTGATCGCTTCCTCATCCACGATGCCTTCCCGGAGAAGGAACATCTGGAAGCGCGGAATCGGATCGCGCTGCATTTCTGCCTTGCGTTCCTCTTCCGAGCGATAGAGCTTCTCGTCATCAGAAAGCGAATGCGAATAAGGACGAATCACATGGCCGTGCACAAATGCAGGGCCATGACCTGCGCGCACGTATTCGACAGCTTCCTTTAGGGCAGCATAACTGGCTAGAACATCGCAGCCGTCGACCTCAGCAAAATGAAAATTGGGGAAGTTCGCCACCAGCCGCGAGATATTTCCACCCGGCGTCTGGACCTCAACCGGGACCGAAATGGCGTACTCGTTATCTTCACAAACAAAGAGCACTGGCAACTTCTTTGCCGACGCCGCGCTCATCGATTCCCAGAACTCGCCTTCGCTAGTCGCGCCATCGCCGGTCGACACATAGGTAATTTCGTCGCCGTGGAAGACAACATCCTTGAATTCGCTGTAGTCGCCCTCGCGCTTCTGCGCCGCTTGCGGACGACGTGCGAAATACCTGCCTGCCTCGGCACAGCCGATAGCCTGCACGAACTGAGTTCCCGTCGGCGAAGACTGGGTAACGATGTTCAGCTTCCTGCTTCCCCAGTGTGACGGCATCTGTCGGGCGCCGGAATTTGGATCCGGAGCCGCACCCACTGCGCTCATCAACATATCTTCCGGGGTCATGCCCAGGGCCAGGCAGAGGGTGCGATCGCGATAGTAGGGGTAAAACCAGTCGTAGCCGGGTTTTAGCAGAATTCCAGCGGCAACCAGCAAGGCCTCGTGCCCGGCGCCGGAAATCTGGAAGAAGACGCGTTGTTGCCGCTTTAGCAGGATTTCCCGGTCATCGATACACCGGGAAAGGTACATCAGGCGATAGATATGAATGAGTTGTTCCGGCGTGAGTCCCTCGTAGGTCTTTGCCGGCAGGTCTGCCACTGCGGCCGCCTTAGGCCGTGTCTTCATCGTCGCCATCAGAACTCCCTTTCATATCGACCTACGAAACCGCGCAACGAACTACGCCTAACGTATTCGCTGCGGATGGCTGGCAAGGGACTTCGCTATCTCGCTGCTTGTCTAGGGCATACCCCTTGCTCGTAGATTGTAACCGACCTCACCAAATGCCTGTCCAGCATTCCGACGCAAGGGTGCTTACCGCGGTTTACCCGGTAAAATAGAGCTAATGATCCGTACGAACCGCCCCATTCCAGTCGACAAGATCCGTCTTCTGATTTTCGATCTCGACGGCACCCTGATCGACTCCCGCCTGGACCTGACCAACTCCATTAATGCCATGCTCCGGCACTTCCACCGGCCTGGGTTGCCGGAGGAAGTGATCTCGACCTACATTGGCGATGGCGCTCCTATGCTGGTTCGGCGCGCACTGGGAGATCCTGACGACCAGGCATTCTTCAATGAAGCCCTGCTCTATTTCCTGGCGTATTACCGTGAACACAAGCTGGACAACACCTACGTGTATCCGGGAATTCACGAGTCCCTCTCGGCTATCCGGAACTCGCGGAATGGCAGTCCGATGCAGATGGCGGTTCTCACGAACAAGCCGGTGGTGCCGTCCAAGGCGATAGTTGAAGGCTTGGACCTGAATCCATTCTTCTTCCAGGTATATGGGGGCAACAGCTTTGAAACGAAGAAACCGGATCCGCTTGGGGCGCGTACCCTGTTGCACGAGGCTGGTGTGAATCCGGAGCAGGCGGTGATGATCGGGGATTCGGCTAACGATGTCCTGACGGGTCGCAACAGCGGCATGTGGACCGTAGGCCTGACCTACGGTCTGGCACCGCACTCGCTTCAGGAGGCACCTCCTGACGTTCTGATCGACCATCCACAGGAGTTGCAGGAGTTGTTTGTGCCGGTTGCATCGAATCAGCCGCCTTGTTCGGCATGAAACAGAAAACCCCAGCGCCTTTCAGCAGCTGGGGCTCTTACTTCGGCCTGTTCAACTGGTTAGATTACGACTTCCGGGATCTCCATCTCGCGCCGCTGGAAGGCGCTGGCAAACGCATTCACGACGCGGGGATCAAAATCGCTTCCGGCGCCCTTGACGATGATTTCCTTCGCATCGAAAGGCGACATGGCTTTGCGATAAGGACGATCACTGGTCAGCGAATCGTACACATCGGCAACAGTTAAGATACGCGCTTCCAGTGGAATCTCCTCGCCCACCCTGGGGGTATATCCACTGCCGTCGAACTTGTCATGATGCGCGAGGATGATTGGCAGTACTCGGCGCAGTGACCCACCAACCGGAGAAAGCATCGCTACTCCTGTGCTGACGTGTTGCTGCATTTGCTCGAATTCCGCCTTGGTCAGGCGAGCGGCCTTGTAGAGAATCTCGCGGCTCACATCCAGCTTGCCGATATCATGCAACAAGGCGGCAGCGCAAATGTCTTCGATCGTTTCCGAGTTCATGCCCATCTCGCGGGCAATGCGGCAGGCGTAGACGGAAACACGATACGAGTGGTTCTGCGTGTATTTATCCTTCGAGATGAATTGCTGCAGGATCATCAGGATGCCGTTATAGGTTTCCCGCAGCTCGGCCATGTGCTTCTGCTTGTGCTCGTAGAGCGTGCCCATGGTGTAAGCGGTGATCACCAGAATTCCGCCCCATACGGTCACATCGAACCAGCGATCCTCGACGGGCAGTTGAGTGGGCAACTGGCGGCCCATCATATGTGGGTTGTAGTACATCACCAGGCCGACCAGAAAGATGCTTCCGAACGCGGTTAGAACCGCGTGGCGCCGCCCAAAGTAATACGCTGACAGCAGCGTCGGGAAGGTGTACAGGCCCAACACCATCTTTTGCGAATCGATTGCAAAGTTCAGAATCGCAGCGATCCCAAACATCGTCAGCAAGAGCCACAGTTCACGATTGGCATCCATCAACTGCTTGAGGCCGGCGCTCTTGATTTTCGCCAGCAATGAAAGACCGGGTGCAGTATCAGCGTTTTCGACTTTCATGCCGCCGTGAGGAATTACGCTCGAAGACATAGCCGTTGTCCAGAATCTGCAATGGGCGCACTTGGCCCGCTCGGGAGACTGTATTCCGGATGGAGCAGTCAACAACAGGTTACGAAGGTACTTTAGGGAAGGCTGTGCCCTGTCCCAGGGTCATTTGAACAAATAGGCGCTGGAAACAGCGCCCTCGGCGGGCTATTTCGCCCGTGGATGGGTTTTATCGTAGACCTCTACGACGTGCCTCATCGAGAGTTGCGTATACCGTTGGGTCGTCGAAAGCCGCTCATGGCCAAGCATTTCCTGAATCGCGCGCAGATCGGCCCCCTCTTCCAGCAGATGGGTGCCAAATGCATGGCGGAAGGTATGGGGATGAACATCGGGTGACAGCCCTTTAGACACGGCGATTTGCTTTACGATTCGGCCCACGCTGCGGGTCGTAAGGCGCTGGCCTCGTAAGTTGATGATGAGCGCTGGGCTGGAACACTTCCTCCCGGCCAGCAGCTCTTTGCGTTTTGGAAGATACCGGCTAATGGCTTCGGCGGCAGCATCACCGAGGGGAACCATCCTCTCCTTCTTGCCTTTCCCGCGAACCAGTATGGTTTCATTCGACCAGTGAATGTCGTCGACGTTGATCCCGATGAGCTCTGAATTGCGCACGCCGCATCCGTATAACAGCTCCAAAATCATCGTGTCGCGCTCGGGAAACGCGGCGTTGTCTGCCAGATCGCCATCAAGCACGTTGTTCACTTCTTCGATTGTGGGCACGCGCGGTAGTTTTTTGGGGAGTTTCGGGGCGGAGACCAGTGCCGCAGGATTGTGCCTCACCTTGCCTTCGTGCGATAGCCATTTGTACAGCGAACGCACCGCAGCCAGATGCCGTGCGACCGAGGTCTTTCCCAGGCCCCGATCGTATAAATGCGAGAGGAATCCGCGGATGCGTACATGATCGAGTTGATCGGGACGATCAATTGGGCCGATGTAGTGGACGAACTCGGCAAGATCTTTTCCGTAGGCAAGCGTGGTGTTCGGAGAAGCATTTCGTTGCCGCAAGCTATCAAGGAAGTGCGTTACGGCTTTTTGCATGGGACCGGGTTTCCTATGCGCCATTCGAGCTGTATCGCCCTTTCGGGTCTCATGGATTTTCATTTCAGGTTACCTACCGCTTGCACGATGAGCTTTCGACGACTAACCACTACCCACTAACCACTTTTTTTCCCCGCGGATGGAACTTCTTATGTACTCCCTTCAAACGATCCAGAGCCAGATGCGTATAGACCTGGGTCGTCGAGATGTCGGCATGGCCGAGGATTGTCTGGACCGTCCTGAGATCGGCGCCATTTTCCACCATGTGCGTAGCGCAACTGTGGCGCAACATATGCGGGCTGGCGTGCCTGGCTGTTCCCTGCGCCGCCCCCTGAACGACCTGCCAGACGCGCTGTCGAGACAGGCGTTTGGCGCCACGTGCTATGAAGAGTTGCGCGACATTCATATTTCCCGCAAGTACCGGGCGCCACTCCTTCAAGTACCGGGTCAGCGCCTTCTGCGCCGGAATACCCAGTGGTACCACGCGGTCCTTGTCTGCTTTGCCACGCACTACGGCGTAGCCCAATTCAAGTTTCAGATCTTCGATATTGACATTCACTATTTCCGAGACACGCAGGCCGCCCGCGTACATCATCTCCAGCATCGCCCGATCTCGTGCGGCAATTCCAAGAGCGATCTTTTGTTCCGCCACGGGGCGCTCCACCCGCACCACGTGCTCAGCTTCGGAACGCGACAGGGCCTTCGGTAGTACCTTCCACTGCTTTGGAGTGTCGACATTCAGGGTTGGATCTTCCTTGATGTGGCGGTCCAGCAGCAGGTACCTATAAAAATGCCGCAGTGCCGAGAGTTTGCGAGCCACCGACCGCCCATCGACTTCGTTCGAGAGCAGCGAGTCCAGAAACTTTTTCACATCTTCGCGCCGGACGTGCAACAGATCCCGTTTCGCTAGAAAGCCCCCAAACTGGCGCAGGTCGCGCAGGTAGGCTTCCACGCTCAATTTCGCGAGCCCCTTTTCGACTTTGAGATAGTCGACAAAGGACACGAGCAGCCGCTCGTTTTGCTCTGCAATGCTCACCCTGTGAGGATAAGCGCGTTATCGGACCTTGAGATTATCCAGACGGGTGCGGGGCGGCCTCAGATAGCTCGCGACCACACCCGTGTTCGATTGGATTCACCTATGCCGCGGCGGCCCGCCCTGCCGAAATATTGTGAACGGTCGAATTGTCCACTTCCAAGGTACTGACGGAAGCCTCGCCGTTCATCATCGGCATCAGTTTCGTAGCTACTTCTTTGAACAGGCCTCCGTCGTAGCGCTCCACATCGGCTCGAGTCTGCCAAAGCGTCATGCAGACGTAGTGTCCATCGGCGGCATCAACTGATTCGATTGCGTCTACAAAGCCAGGCTGTTGTTTGATTTGCGGCAGCAGCTCTGAGCTCACGATTTCGCGAAACTCGCGCACATGGCCTGGCTGAATCTTGCAGTCAATGATTCGGGATAGCATGGTCGTCCCCCTTCCAGGAGATAGTCGGAAACGGGCCCTTGGGAGAGGGATATTAGCGCAAAAACTCGGCCACGTCGAACGACCTTTCTTCGTTCAATCAAGTCTTACCGCGTCCAACACTTCTTTGGCCCAGACCGCACTCTTCGGATCTTCTTCATGCTTGAAGAACGCAAAGACTTCCCTGTCAGCACCCAGTTCGCGCAGATGCGCGGCAATTTTTCTTCGTTCTTCAGGTGAATATTCCGGCTTGCGAAAGCGGAAGTAGATGAAGTCGGCGGTCATCACTTCCGGCGTTTGCAGTTCCTCGTTTTCCGCAATACAGAGTGCCGCATTGCGTTCCCGCAACGCTGCGTAGACTTCTTCGTTCAACCAGGAACTATGGCGAAACTCAAACGCGCAACGCACCGCGCGGGGCCAGATCATCAGAAACTCGCGAAGCAACCCGAGGTCTCCCTTCAGATTTGGCGGCAATTGAATTAGCACAGGACCGAGGCGCTTTGCCGTAAACAGAGGCTCGATTGAACTGGCGAAGAACTTCACCGACTCTTCCGCATTTTTCAGCCGTTTGAAATGGGTAATCTGCTGGTGCGCTTTCACCGCGAACAGGAAATGGTCAGGGGTCTGCTGCATCCAGTCACCTACGGTTTTCGCCTTCAGCATCTGCCGGAACGAGAAATTTACTTCCACACTGTTGAAGACACCCGCATAGTAGGGCAAGAACTTCTTCTGCGGGACTTCCTTGGGATAAAAATCAGGCTTCCAGCTAGGATATCCCCAGCCTGACGTGCCTACGTGAACTCGTGGCGCCGTGGTTGCCTTCGAACCTGCTTCCAGTGCCATACGCTATGTCGACTTCTTCCGTGAGACGGCCTTTTTACGGGTCCTTTCCCTGGTTCGAGCTTTCGTTTTCGCCCGAGTCGCCACGGTAGTGGTCTTTACGGTATCCAGAGACTCCACCGCTTTCTCCAGTTCGGACATATCCGGCAGCTTCTGCTTCTGGTCCAATACCCGCTCAAATAGATCTCCTTTCTTCTCGACGCGCTGCAGCACGGCTGCCGAATCGAATACCAGGAGATTGGGATCTTGCTTCTTCAAGCAGTCCTCAACTTCCTCCCACCTCACCGGCGTGGAAGCTGTCGGTCGATCCTTCGCGCGAAGCGAATAGACGCAGACCGTGGTCTTGTATTGATCGTTCTGGCTCCAGTCGACAAAGACCTTATTCGTACGCAGCACCTTCTTCATGTCCGAAACGACCTTTTCGGGATAGCGCCGCTCCAACAGCCGCGCGATTTCCTTGGCAAACGGCTTGGTTTCGTCATAAGTAACGGGCGTATGCAGCGGCACATACACCTGCAATCCCTTGGAACCCGATGTCTTCGCATAGGCCTCAAGTCCCATTGACTGAAATAGCCTGCGAACCCACAGTCCTACCTGACAGCACTGCACGATATCGGCCGGAGGTCCAGGATCCAGATCGAATACCAGGAAGGTCGGTTGCTCAATCTTCTTCCCAAGAGATAGTGAGGTGTGTAGCTCGATGTCGGCAAGGTTTGCAGCCCATACGAGCGTGGGCAGATCAGCGATTACGCAATACTGCATCCAGCGGTTGTTACCGTCGCTCCAGATAGGCACTGTTGTGACCCAGTCCGGCCGGTGCGTTGGGCAGTTTTTCTCGTAGAAGAACTCGCCTCCCACTCCTTCCGGATAGCGTTTCATGGTCAGCGGCCGACCCTTCAGGTGCGGCAGCAGAACCGGGGCAATCCGGACGTAGTAGTCGATCAGTTGGGCCTTTGTGAAACCAGCCGCCGGATACAACACTTTATCCAGGTTGGAGAGTTTGAGTTCCCGCCCCTCGATTTCAATGATGGTTGTCTGTTTGGCCACTACCGGAACCTGCCTCCGCAATCGTTTGGATGCCTAGCAGCAAAGCTGCAATCCCGGATCTATCGTGTGCGCATCGGGTTCAACCGATCCGTCGCCGCGTCAGTGTACTTCTCAAAAGATGCCGCAACAACCGTCACCAACAACTTGCCATCCAAGCGTGGGTGCATGGCAACCTCAATAGCGGGAATCTGAACGGGGAGAAGCAGCTACCGGTCAGCTCTTCCAATCCGCCCCAGTTCGATCCCGATCAGCAGGCACTGTTCCGGGAAGTTCTGCAGTTGCTCACGGAAGAAAACATTCCGTTCGTAGTCTCAGGCGCCTTTGCGTTGCAAGCACATACGGGCATCTGCCGTGACACCAAGGATTTGGATCTCTTCATGCCGACGAAAGATGCGCAGCGAGCCTTGCACGTACTGACCGACCATGGATACCGTTGCGAAGTCACGGACCCGGTCTGGCTGGCAAAAGCCCAGCGCGGCGATTTCTTCGTCGATCTGATCACGGGAATGAGCAACGGGGTGGTCTCCGTCGACAGCACATGGATCGAACGTGGCACTCCAGCAAACGTCTTCGGCGTCCCTGTGCGCATTCTCGCGCCCGAGGAACTAATTCTCTCGAAGATTTTTGTCACCCGTCGCGAGCGCTTCGACGGCGCCGACATCGCCCATGTAATCTACGGTACTCACGGAAATCTCGACTGGAACTGGCTGTTGGAATCGGTCGGCGAACACTGGGAAGTTCTTTACTGGATGCTGGTGCTGTTTCATTACGCCTATCCCGCGCACGCCGACTATGTGCCCCGGCGTATCTGGGACGACCTGATCTCCCGCTTTCAGTCCGCGGTTCACAATCCGAACGGGAACACCGGATTTCGAGGCAGCCTCATCGATCCGCTCATGTTCGCTATCGATGTTGACGAATGGGGGATGCGCGATTTGAATGAGGAATATCGCCTGAGCCGTCAACCCAAGCTGACGGAAGCTCGCCAGGAACCTGCCGCATGAAGATCGCTGCGGTTGCCGACATTCACTTTTCCCCGCCCTCGTACGATCGCATTCGCACCTTGATGGAACGCGCCCGGGACGAGGCTGATCTCATGATCCTGGCCGGAGATCTCACGAACTATGGGCGCGCGCAGGAGATGGAATCGCTGCTGAATGCTTTGGTGCGCCTGCGCATTCCCATTGTTGCTGTGCTCGGAAATCACGATTACGAAAGCGGGCAGGAAGCCGAACTTATGCGGATGATGACCGCCGAAGGAATCAAGGTTCTCGATGGGACTGCCTACGAGCGCGACGGCGTTGGTTTCGCTGGAACCAAGGGGTTTATCGGCGGATTTGGCCGCGGAGTGCTGACGGCCTTCGGTGAGCCCCAAATCAAGTTCATCGTCCAGGCAGCGGTCGATGAAGCGTTAAAACTGGAGCGAGCTCTGGCACAGATTCGTACGGAGAAACGCATTGTCGTTCTGCATTACGCGCCGATTGGGGGGACTGTCGCGGGAGAGGCGCCCGAGATCTTCCCCTACCTCGGCACCTCGCGCCTCTCTGAAGTAGTCGACCGCCATGGCGCCAACTTCATCGTGCACGGTCATGCCCACCATGGCACGCGAGAGGGTAAGACGGTAGGCGGCATTCCCGTGTACAACGTTGCACTTCATCTGCTGCAATCCCAAGATCCACCACGTGCATACCGAATTTTTGACGTCTGAACGTTTGAAGGCCAACTGCGGTGGTTTATAATGTAGTTAACAGCAACTTAGGATAGGTTTTTGACTAACTCCGGCCAATCAATTCTCCTCGTCGTCGACGATTCTACCCTTCTCCGGCTGCGTTCCATGATCCTGCAGATGCACGGCTTGAGCGTAACTACGGCCAGTTCTGCGGAAGAAGCACTCAGCCTTTGCGATGGAGAGATTTACGACCTGGTGGTGATCGATCTCAGCGAAGGCATCGACGCCAGCACACAACTGTGCGAGGAACTCAAAGCAAAGCATAGACAAGAAGCGGTCGCGCTCATGGCTCCGGCTTATGCTTACGTTGGGTCCGATTGCCCCGACGAGGTTATTCCCAAAGACCAGGGACCAGCCAAGCTGGTCCGCGAAATTCGCGACCTTCTCGATCGTGTATCTGACAAAACCGGGGATTCCGACAACTCCTCCGTTTGACAAACTTCCTTTTCGGGCCGTACTTTCGATTTCTGTGCTTTTCACGGTGCGGAGGTCGCATGAGGAAGTTCGGCAAGTTTCTCTCCCTCGCAATTCTCTTCTTGGTAGTTCCCTTATTCGCCCAGGATCTTGCCTCGTTTGAGAAACGTACTGAAGTCCGAAAGCTACCGAATGGCTTGACCGTGATTCTCTGCCAGCGGCATGAGGCGCCGGTGTTCTCTTTCTACACGCTGGTCGATGCCGGCTCCGTGCAGGACCCTAAGGGAGAAACCGGCCTGGCGCACATGTTCGAACACATGGCCTTTAAGGGCACGCCGACAATTGGAACCAAGGATTACGCCGCCGAGAAAATCGTGCTTGCGAAAATCGAGGAGGTCTACGCTGAGTATATTCGCGAGCGCGACAGGATGGTCAATCGCGATCCGAAGAAAATCGCCGAACTCGAAAAGCAGTGGAAAGATCTCGTCAATGAGGCAGATACATACGTAGTTCGCAACCAATTCGGCGAGATCGTAGAAGAAAACGGCGGGGTTGGCATGAACGCGGGTACCGAAGAAGACGATACCGTGTACTTCTACTCCATGCCCGTCAATCGTCTGGAACTGTGGGCGTACCTGGAATCCTCGCGTTTTGCCGATCCGGTGATGCGCGAGTTTTACAAGGAACGCGACGTAGTCTACGAGGAACGCCGCATGCGCATCGATAGTGATCCCACCGGGCGTCTGGTGGAGCAGTTCGTGGGTACCGCTTTCCAGGCGAGCCCATACCGAAATCCCGGGATTGGCTGGCCGGCGGACCTGCGCACATTCTCGGCCACCGATGCTATTAATTTCTTTCATAAGTACTACACGCCTTCCAATATGTATATCGCGGTGGTAGGCGATCTCTACCCGGACCAGTTCTGGCCAGTGGTGGAAAAATACTTTGGCCAGATTCCCAGCCATCCCAAACCGGACGAGCGCATTACCCAGGAACCTCCACAGAATTCCGAGCGTAGTGTAGCGCTGCAAGAGACCGCGCAACCTTTGTATGTTGAGGGTTATCACCGCCCCAGCTACTTGAGCCCGGATGATGCGGTATATGACGCGATCACCGATCTGATGTCCAACGGACGCACGTCGCGACTTTACCGATCGCTGGTCAGGGACAAACGAATTGCCGCTATAGCCGCCGGGTTCAGCGGCCTTCCCGGGCAGAAATATCCGCACTTGTTTGCTTTCTACGCTGTGCCCTTGCCCGGCCACACCAACAACGAGATGCGAGATGCCATTCACGCCGAAATCGAGCGCCTGAAAAAAGAAGATGTGAGCGACGAGGAGTTGCAGATGTTCAAGACGCGCGCCCGCGCTTCGATCATTCGCGGCCTGGGAAACAATCCTGGCCTCGCCACTTCACTCGCAATCATGCAGGCTCGTTATGGTGATTGGCGTGAATTGTTCCGCCAGCTCGATCGCATCGACAAGGTCACCAAGGCCGACATCCGCCGCGTCGCGAATGAAACCTTTGTCGAATCGAATCGCACGGTCGGCATCATTGAAACTGCGCAGATACCGCGGGGTGCGCAGGCCGGTCCCGGGCAACAACCACCTGCGCAGTAGTAGACACTTGAACATTTTTTAAAGAAGCTCGAGTCCAACAGGACGGCTGAAATGATGAAGAGAACGATTCTAGGTGCGTTGATCGCTTACGCTTCCATCTCCGTGGCTGCTGCCCAGACTGCGCCAGCGCGCCAGATTCCACCGCCAACGTCGGTTCCGCAGGCCAGGAATGAGGCTCCGCAACAGCAGGCACAACAGAATGCCGAGCTGAGCCAGATCAAAATTCCCAAGCTGCCTCCCTTTACGCCGCAGGAACCGCAACGCATTCAACTGGCGAATGGCATGGTCATTTTTTTGCAGGTAGATCACGAACTGCCCCTGGTTGGCGGAACCATGCGCGTTCGTGGCGGCGCAACCAGCGAGCCTGCCGACAAAACCGGGCTCATCTCCATCTATGGTGACGTCTGGCGCACTGGCGGCACAAAAACAAAGACGGGCGACCAGATGGATGACTTCCTGGAAGCTCGCGCAGCCAAAATCGAAAGCAATGATGGCGACGACTCCACCTCTCTTTCATTCGATTGCTTGAAGGGGGACTTCGAAGACGTTTTCAACCTTTTCCTTGATGTTCTGCACAATCCGGAATTCCGCGAGGACAAGATCGGGCTGGCAAAGCGACAGATGTATACCGTTATCGCCCGGCGGAATGATGACGTCGAATCCATCGTTGGCCGCGAAGCCATACGCCTTGCCTATGGTCCGGGCAATCCGTACAGCCGCATTCCTGAATATGCCACCGTCAATCGAGTGACTCGCGAGGACATGATCCAGTGGCATGCCACTCATGTGCAGCCGCAGAACATTATTTTTGGGATTTACGGCGACTTCGACCCGAAGGCAATGGAAGCTCGTCTTCGCAAGGCGTTCGATTCATGGCCCAAAGGCAAGCCGGTTACGGAACCGGTCATGACCTTTACGACGGCCCTGCCCGGCATCTACTTTGTATCGAAAGATGATGTAAATCAAAGCTCGATCCAGATGGTGTCGCTTGGCATCAAGCGCAGCAATCCTGACTATTATGCGGTGGAAGTCATGAACCAGATTCTCGGCGGGGGCTTCGCTTCCCGCCTGTTCGAGACGATCCGCTCGAAGTTGGGCCTGGCTTATTCCGTGGGTGGCGGCGTAGGCACGGCATGGGATCGGCCCGGCATCTCGCGTTTCGCCATGGCGACTAAGAGCGCCACTACGGGCGAATCGGTAAAAGCGATGAAGTCGGAACTGAACCGCATGCTTACCGATCCGCCAAACGCGGAGGAGATGCGCCGCTCAAAAGATGCCATCCTTAACTCCTTCATCTTCAATTTTGACGACAAAGAAAAAGTTCTGGCCGAGCGCATGCGTTACGAGTTCTACGGATACCCGCCGGATTTCCTGGAGCGATATCGTGCTGGGATCGAGAAGGTCACTGTAGAGGATGTCAATCGTGTGGCGCACAAGTACCTTCATCCGGATCAGTTGCCCACCCTGGTGGTGGGCAATCCGGGAGAACTGGGAAATCAGCTAACAGCACTCGGGCCGGTGAAGACGCTGGACATCAGCATTCCTCCGCCGCCGGGACAACCGACGAAAACTGGTGCCGCGCCGGGACGGTAATGCGAGTCTCAGCTTTTCGATGCATCCACGCGAAAAAGCGGTGTGGGCCGAGTGCGGGCTAAAAGCCGCATCAATTCTGATTTCCAATAGCTTGACAACCGTCCGGCGGCGCGCCAGAATCTTATCTCGATAGCGAATAAAAAGCGAAAGTAGCTTCGACTGCTTTTCTCGCTAACCCACTTCCACCACGCAGGATCTCTATGTCTTCCGCCGCCGCTCGCGTTATTAATTTCCCCCGTGCCCAGGCCATACTGGCCAACCCGGAATTAGGAGTACGGCGGGCCTCCACGATTGAACGGCCTTTGCCCGACATGGTTCCTTCTGGAGTCCCTGCCATCGATGCACTCACTGGTGGACTGCCGCGTGGCGCCCTCACCGAGATCGTTGGTCCAACTTCTTCCGGGCGGACCAGCCTTTTGCTTTCCGTGCTCGCACAGGCTACTGCCCGTCAAGAAGCCTGTGCGCTAGTCGATGCTGCCGATGCCTTCGCTCCCGAATCGGCGGTTGTGGCTGGTGTGGATCTGAAGCGTGTGTTGTGGGTGCGGTGCTGTCTTCCGAATTCTCCTTTCCCGTCTTTGGAAAGGGCCGGAATGGAAAACTGTGGCAAGAAGAAAGCCAAGCTCGATCCCGGCGCGCACGTTGAGCAGGCTCTCAAGACCGCCGACCTTCTGCTGCAAAGCGGCGGTTTCGGAGTTGTCGCACTCGATCTCAGCGATGTTCCTCCGGTGATTGCCCGTCGCGTGCCTCTCACTTCATGGTTTCGCTTTCGCCGCGCTGTCGAGAACACGCCCACAGTCCTGCTGGCATTGGAGCAGCAAGCTTATGCGAAAGCAGCCGCGTCTCTCGTGCTCGGCCTCGCGCGACGCGACTGTCGTTGGCAAGCTGTGTCTCAGCAGTCTGCCCCGACGCACACACGCGTGCTGGAAGAAATGGAAATCAATGCCGAGGTCCTGCGCTCGCAATTTGCGCTGAAGAAACGTCCCGCATCTGCGCATTACGCACTGCCGTCGGCATGGTCGATCCGAGGCTAATCAGGAGCTGCTTTCATGTTTGCGTGCTTATTCGTGCCCGATTTTCCTGTGGAAGCATTGCTCTGCCTGGAACCGGAGTTGCGCACGAAATCAGTCGCTGTTCTCGAGGGCAAGCCGCCTCTTTCGCGCATCATTGCCATGAACGATGCTGCACGCAAGGCCGCGCTCGAAATGAGCATGACGCGCATGCAGGCGCAATTGCGCGCGCCCGAAGCTGTGTTGCGCATGCGATCTCCCGAACAGGAAGCTAGCGCGCATGCTTCGCTGCTCGACTGTGGCCATGCGTTCTCTCCGCGCGTGGAAGATACGGCACTCGACCATATTGTCATCGATGTCTCGGGTCTCGATCGCCTACGTGGAAATCTGTCGCAGGTCGCCGATCAGATTTTTCAGCGCGTCTCCAGTTTCGGCCTTCATGCCAACCTCGCGTTTGCCTCGAATGCCGATGCTGCCGTGCATGCCGCACGTGGCTTCAACGGGATAACAATCATCCCCGCAGGCAGGGAGGCGGAATATCTCGCCCAGCTGCCGGTCGATAATCTTTTCCCGTCTCCAGAAATGTTAGAGACCTTCGATCGCTGGGGCGTGCGCACGTTTAAGAATTTGGCGGTTCTGCCGGAGATCTCGCTATCACAGCGGCTCGGACAGGAAGGATTGCAGTTGCAGCGACTCGCCCGTGGAGCGTTCGCCCGGACGCTGGTTCCCGCCGAAGCCCCGCTTACTTTCCAGGAGACGATGGAACTCGAATATCCCATCGACTTGCTCGAGCCACTGGCGTTTATACTTTCGCGCCTGCTGGAACATATCTGCTTGCGGCTGCAAGCACGTGCCCTGGCCACGAATGCACTGCACCTCTGCCTGCAATTAGAAGATGCGGAACAAGGCACCGGCATCTTCGAACGCGACCTTCAACTGCCCGTGCCCATGCTGAATGCAAAGCTGTTTCTGCAACTGTTGCATTTGGATCTGAAAGTTCACCCGCCTTCTGCACCCATCGTAAAAGTTCGACTTAGCGCCGATCCCGTCCGGCCGCGCTTTGCGCAAGGTGGACTCTTTATACCTATATCACCCGAAGCCGAGCGGTTGGAGCTTACGCTCGCGCGCAGCCAAGGCATCGTGGGCGAAGAGCGCGTCGGTACCGCAACAGTTTTGGACACCCACCGGCCCGATCCGTTTCGCATGGAGCGTTTCGAAGTTACCGCTCCCACGCAGAAGGTATCGGCGGGATTTGCACGTGCCGCCCAGGTTGCACAGCGAATTTTTCGTCCACCGATTTCGGTTGGTGTTCAAATGAGCAACAACTGTCCGGCGCGCCTGCTGTGTTCTGTACCGAATCAGCCGCAGGGTGATGTTCTTGCCTGTAGCGGACCATGGCGTACATCGGGCGAGTGGTGGAGCGATCAGGCATGGCAACACGAAGAGTGGGATGTGGCAGTACGCGAAAAAGAAAACATTGCGCTCTACCGCATTTATCGCGATCTGGCGGATGGACGCTGGTTCCTGGCCGCGAGCTACGACTGAGTGCTCACTATGACCTACGTCGAGCTACATGCGCGTTCAGCATTCAGCTTTCTTGAAGGCACTTCCCTGCCCGAAGAAATGTCAGTCGCTTGTGCCGCGCTCGAAATGCCGGCGATGGCGCTCATCGATTGTAACGGCGTGTATGGTGCTCCGCGATTTCATCTTGCCGCACAAAAAACCTGCATCAAGCCGCACTTCGGCGCCGATGTGATCTGCGAGACGGAACTCGGCCCGGTGCGCATTCCTCTGCTGGTTGAAAATCCCACCGGATATCAAAACTTATGTCGCCTGATCAGCCGCATGAAATTGCGCGTTCCGCGCAAGAGCGAAGGCACTACAACCTTCGACGAACTCGCACAATTCGCAGCCGGATTAGTTTGTCTGACCGGGGAAGATCAGGGTCCGCTGACTGCCGCACTGAACAATGGCGGCATTCCTGAAGCCAAACGTGCTCTTGAGCGACTGGCATTCATCTTCGGCCGCAACAATCTTTTCGTAGAACTGCAACGGCATCATCGACGCGACCAGGAAACGCGCAATCAGGCTGCGGTTGCGCTCGCGCGCTCGCTCTCTCTTCCTCTGCTCGCGACAAATGGAGTGCGTTACGTCCAACCGGCTGCGCGCCAGGTGCTCGATGTGTTCACATGCCTGCGCAACCATCGCACGCTCACGACTGCAGGCCAAATGCTCTCGCGTAATAACGAATGCTGTTTAAAGTCCGGTACAGAAATGGCTCGGCTATTCGCTGATCTGCCCGATGCGATTGCGAATACCGCCGAACTTTCCAATCGCCTTGTCTTCAGGCTCACCGAACTGGGCTATCAGTTTCCGCAATATCCGGTGCCGGAAGGCGATGACATGAATTCATTTCTCCGCAAACGCACCGTGGAAGGCGAGGTGGAACGCTACGGTGGCCGAGATTCAGCGTTTCGTGGACGCGCACATCGTCAGATCGAACGTGAACTAAAACTAATTGAGCACCTGAAGCTGGCGGGATACTTCCTTATCGTTTGGGACATCGTTCGCTTCTGCCGCCAGCAAGGTATTCTCGTGCAAGGTCGAGGATCGGCTGCTAACAGCGCAGTCTGTTATTCACTGGGCATTACCGCGGTCGATCCCATAGGGATGGAATTGCTGTTCGAGCGTTTCCTTTCTGAGGAACGGGGCGAATGGCCCGACATCGATCTCGACCTGCCCAGCGGCGATCAGCGCGAGCGTGCGATTCAGTATGTTTATGAGCGCTATGGAAAACTTGGCGCCGCCATGACGGCAAATGTCATTACTTATCGCGGACGTTCGGCCGCCCGTGAAGTTGGCAAAGTGCTCGGCTTCGATTCTGAAACGCTCAACCGCCTTGCGCCGCTGGTAAGTTCCTGGGAATACAAGGACGAATCAGACACGATGGAGCGCCACTTCAACGATGCCGGTTGTGACACCTCGCATCCACGCATTCGCAAATTTCTGCAGCTTTGCATGGCATTGCAGGATTTGCCCCGCCATCTTGGCCAACACTCCGGCGGGATGGTCGTCTGCCAGGGTCAACTCGATTCCGTAGTTCCCCTCGAACCCGCAACTATGCCGAATCGGGTCGTCGTGCAATGGGACAAAGAAGATTGCGCGGATATGGGAATCGTGAAAGTCGATCTGCTCGGGTTAGGGATGATGGCAGTATTGGAAGACACTATCTCTCTTATCCACGATCATCACCGTGAAAACGTGAATCTGGCACAGATTCCCGCCGATGATCCGAAGGTCTACGCCACTTTGCAGAAAGCCGATACGATCGGCATGTTCCAGATCGAAAGTCGCGCGCAGATGTCGTGCCTGCCACGCCTGCGTCCCGAGCGGTTCTACGATCTTGTCGTGCAGGTCGCCATCATTCGTCCCGGACCGATCGTGGGCCAGATGGTCAATCCATTTCTGGAGCGCCGGTTGGGCCGGGAAGAAGTCACGTATCCTCATCCTTCCTTAGAGCCCGTGCTGAAGCGCACCCTCGGTGTACCGCTGTTCCAGGAACAACTTCTGCGTATTGCCATGATCGCCGCTAATTTCAGCGGCGGGGAAGCCGAGGAACTCCGTCGCGCGATGGGTTTCAAGCGTTCGGAAAAGCGCATGCGTGAAATCGAGAAGAAGCTACGGCGCGGCATGCAGGAAAACGGCATTTCACAGGAAGCACAGGAGCAGATCATTCTCTCCATCACTTCCTTTGCCCTGTATGGATTTCCTGAATCCCATGCGGCCAGTTTTGCCCTGCTCGCCTATGCGAGTGCATGGCTGAAGGTGCATTACCTGGCGGCATTCACGGCGTCGCTGCTGAACAATCAGCCGATGGGTTTCTATCATCCGGCAACGATCGTAAAAGACTCACAGCGCCACGGATTGAAAGTTCGCCCCATTGACGTGCTGCACTCCGATTGGAAATGCACTTTGGAACCTTATAACGGCCAGTTTGCCTTGCGTCTCGGCCTGCGCTATGCACGTGGTATGCGGCAGGAGGCTGCCGAAGCTCTTGTTGCCGCTCGACGCATGCGGCTGTTCGGATCCATCGACGAACTTGCCTTTAGGGTTCCTGAGCTGCACAAATCCGAATTGGTTACACTCGGCCAGATTGGCGCTCTGAACGCTCTGGGTGGTGCCACTGTCCATCGTCGGGATGCTCTGTGGCAAGTCGAGCGAGCTGTTCGCGGCTCGGGACCCTTGCTGCGCGAGGTTGCCGATGCGCAGGACGCCTCACCTTTGGCCCGAATGACTGCCGAAGAATGCCTGGTAGCAGATTTTTCCGGTACCGGGATGACGGTCGGGCCTCATCCCATGCGCTACCATCGCGAGCAGATGAACAATATGGGAGTTGTCCCGGCGAATCAACTTGCCAATCTTCCCCATGGAAAATTGGTACGTACGGCCGGATCAGTTATCGTGCGCCAGCGCCCTGGCACGGCCAAGGGTTTCGTTTTTCTCAGCATCGAAGATGAAACCGGCGTTTCTAACGCTATCATTCATCCCGATCTCTACCAGAAGAACCGGATAGCCCTGGTTTCCGAACGTTTCCTTATGATCGAAGGCATACTGCAAACCTTAGATAACGTGATTTCGGTGAAGGCGAACCGCATAATCCCTCTACATATCACTCGGGCAGAAACCACGTCGCATGACTTTCATTAACCTGAATTCCGTTATTTCAGCCCCTGTTGACCTCTTTCCAACTACGGTACGTCTCCTCCCGACCCGACAAAATGAGAATGAAGCACCTGATCCTCTATTTGCATCCATATCAGAACGGAGATTTTTGTCTCATGAGACTTAACCGGGGTCTTGGGCTTCGTTTACTTCTGGTTCTTTTAGTTTTTGATGCTTTGGGCGTCCTTCTAGGACAGCGAATGGATTCTGGCACCTTGAATACCGGGACTCTGAACAGTCCATTGGACAACGACACGCAGGCGCGCGATTCTCTGCGGAACTTCACGCAGGCTTATCACATCGTGGAGGACAACTACGCCGAGACCGTCGACCCCAGTAAGGCAATTTTCGAGGGAGCTATCCCCGGAATGCTGCGGGTTCTGGACCCGCACTCCACATTCTTCGATCCCAAAGCATATGCTCAACTCCAGGAAGAACAGAGTGGCAAATACTACGGCATCGGCATGAGCATCGGCGCTCGCGCCAATAAAATTGTAGTTATTGCCCCATTTGCTGGCACTCCTGCCTACAAAGCGGGAATTCGCCCCGGAGATGTAATCGCAGCCGTGGACGGCAAGCCCACAGACAACATGACCACCGACGAAGTCGCTGACCTGGTACGTGGTCCGAAAGGCACGAATGTCCAGATCACGATTCTTCGGGAAGGAATTTCCCAGCCTGTTCACCTTACCGTGATGCGTGCTGAGATCCCGCGCAATAGTGTGGATGTTCATTTCATGCTGAAGCCGGGGATCGGCTACGTGCACCTGGCCATGTTCGATGAAACAACCGACAGCGAACTTGAGAAAGCTTTGGACGGCTTCGGGAATTTACAAGGGCTGGTTCTCGACCTTCGTCAGGATCCAGGCGGTCTGCTGAACCAAGCTGTCGCCGTAGCCAGCGAATTCCTGCCAAAGGGCGACGTGGTCGTTTCGCAGCACGGGCGTTCCTCGCCAGAGCGTGTCTATCGCGTGGCACAAGGAAATGGCGGCAAAGATTATCCCATTGTTGTCCTTGTGGATCGTGGAACCGCCTCCGCCGCAGAGATCGTTACCGGCGCCATTCAGGATCACGACCGGGGAATCGTTGTCGGTCAGAATACATTTGGCAAGGGTCTGGTCCAGACCGTGTTTCCACTCTCCGACAGCACCGGACTGGCACTTACCACGGCAAAGTACTACACACCCAGCGGCCGCTTGATTCAGCGAAATTATGAAGGCGTATCGCTTTATGATTATTACTATAACGTCAATAACAACGCTGCTAACAATGCCGCACGTGAGGTAAAGAAAACGGATACTGGGCGCTTGGTTTACGGCGGCGACGGCATCACTCCGGATTTTCAAATTCCGGAGCCCAAGGCTAACGCATTCCAGCAGGATCTAACTTTCCATTACATCTTCTTCGACTTTGCGCAGCAATACCTGTCCCAGCACAAGATCACGCCGAGTTGGAATGTTGACGATCAGACATTGCAGGACTTCCGCAATTTCCTGCATTCGAAGAACATCACCTATTCGGAGTCGGATTTCGCGGCTAATCTCGATTGGGTGAAGTCCCACATCAAGGCCGAAGTGTTCACAAATTCGTTCGGACTGGAGCAAGGACAGGCAGCCAGTGCTGCCGACGATCCCGAAGTTCTCAAGGCAGTTGAGTATCTGCCTCAAGCCAAGAACCTCGAGGAAACGGCGGAACGGATAATGCTCGAACGCAATCGCTCCGCCGCCCTGCACAAGTGAGAATGCGCGGCCCGTCCTCGAACCGTATTTGATTCCAGTTCAGCTTGAAACCCATGTGTCGGGCTACGCCGCAGGGAGCGAGACGGCGCGTTCACTGACCAGAGATCCCTCCCCGGCATTACGTCACAGTTAACTATGACCTACATCACTGCCGAAATGTTCATCTCCATTCAATCTTCACGCCAATAGCGCAGATCGTACGTTCGTTCTACGGACGCGCGCAGCGCCTCGGACAGGGGTGTTTTCGCAGTACCTTCGGCCCCGCAACATCGATCCTGACACGACCTCTGGAAAAGGAGTACTTGATGTTCAGAAGAGTCGACTTCATCGGAATATTGGCGGCCCTGCTGGCTATCTCTGGCCTGGCTTGCTTCCTCACCACGAACACTCTGCTTCCCACCTGGCTCGCTTATCTTGGCGGCCCGGTACTGTGGTTCATCGGTACGGTTATCGCGATCATATGGATGGTCTGCCGCTTCTTCCCTACGCCCGCTACAAGGTCCAATGAAGCCCCGACATCGCGTCCCGGAAGTGGCGACGTGGCAAAAACCGTACGCTCCAGTTTGCTGATTCTCAGCAGCTTCCTTCCTATGCTCATTCTTGTTCCCGCGCAGGCTGCTGATGCTGCGCCTGGCAACGACGTATTCAAGTCGAAGTGTGCGATGTGCCACGGTCAGGACTGCGCCGGAAAAACCGTTATGGGGCAGAAGTTCAACATCCCGGATCTCCATTCTGCTGATGTGCAGAAGAAGTCTGCGTCCGAACTTGCCGCCATCGTCACGAAAGGTAAGAACAAGATGCCTGCTTACGAAGGCAAGTTGACGCCGGAGCAGATTTCGCAGGTCTCAGCATTTATTAAGTCGCTCCGGGCCCAACACTAAGCTCCAGAGGATCTATGCCGGCTAAAGAAGGATTCGCACCGTACCCAACACAAACTGCTCACCCGGATCACTCAACGCGGCGCCGTTTCTTGCAGGTTCTGCTCGGCGGTGGCGTATTGGCGTCGCTGGCGTCCTTTCTCTATCCGGTGATCCGATACATCATTCCGCCTGCGACGACCGATCTCGGTGTAGACTCGGTGCTCGCTGGCACTGTCGCCGAACTGAAGCCGAACTCTTACAAGATCTTTCGCTTCGGAAGCCGTCCCGGCCTGCTCGTGCTCACGGCCAATGGCGAATACAAAGCGATGTCGGCGACCTGCACGCATTTGAGCTGCACGGTGCAGTATCGTCCCGATCTTCGCCAGATCTGGTGCGCGTGTCACAACGGCAAATATGACCTAAACGGGCGCAACGTTTCCGGACCTCCGCCGCGTCCTCTGGAAGCCTACGAAGTTCACGTCCGCGGACAGGAAATCTACGTCAGCCGAAAGCAGGGGGCATGAGATGACACCTGTCGCGCACGTGCAGAAATGGCTCGACGAACGCTTTGGCTGGGAAGAACTCCTCGCACCGCTCCGCCACAAGGTGGTACCACAACATCGGTTGTCATACTGGTACTTCCTCGGCGGCATGACACTTTTCCTCTTCGGCGTCCAGGTCATCACCGGAATTCTCCTGCTCCTTTATTACCGTCCGAGCGCGAGCGAAGCCTTCGAGAGCGTGCAGTACATCACCACGCAAGTGCAGTTCGGCTGGCTCATCCGATCGGTGCATTCGTGGTCAGCCAACCTGATGATCCTGATGGCGTTCGCGCACATGTTCAGCGTCCTGTTCCTGAGGTCCTATCGGAAGCCGCGCGAACTCACCTGGGTGACGGGAATGGTCTTGTTGTTCCTTGCGCTTGGGTTTGGATTTAGCGGGTATCTGCTCCCCTGGAATACCTTGTCTTTCTTCGCAACCAAGGTGGGCACGGAAGTTGCTGGGCAAGTTCCTGTCGTGGGCCGATGGATCATGATCTTCCTTCGTGGCAGCGAGGATGTCACCGGTGCAACCCTCACTCGCTTCTTTGGGTTCCATGTCGCCGTCCTCCCCGGCCTCATCACCGTATTCCTCGGCCTACACGTTGCACTCATCCAGCGGTTTGGGATGAGTGCGCCGCCTTCGGTTGAAGCGCAGTGGCAGCAGAATCCGGCCAGCAAAAAGGAGGTGCGCTTCTTCCCGAATTTCCTGCTTCGCGAGTTGATGGCCTGGTACATCGCGCTCGGACTTCTCGGCGCCCTCGCCGCGCTCTCGCCGTGGGGGATCGGAGCGAAAGCCGACCCGTTTGCGCCCGCCCCGGCCGGCATCAAGCCGGAGTGGTACTTCCTGGCGCAATTCCAGACGCTGAAACTAATTCCCTCGAAAATTCTAGGCCTCGACGGCGAAGTGCTCGGCGTTCTCGCCTTCGGCTTCGCCGGAGCCATATGGCTGCTGTTGCCGTTTCTTGAGCCGAAAGGCAAGAACGGTGCGCGGCTTGTAACTGGACTGGGCATCTTCGCCCTCGCCTACATGGTTGCGCTCACCATCTACGGACACCTGGCCAAGTGAGGAACAACAGCATGAAACGACACATCGCAAAACTGCTTCTGGTGCTGCTGATCATCCTCGGCTTCGGCGCCGTACGAGCCATCGCTGAAGAAGCCGCCAACGTTTGCATCGACTGCCACTCGAATCTCGATGCGCCGCTCAAAGTGACGGGCGAGGAATTCGGCGCCAGCATTCACGCTCAAAAAGGATTGACCTGCACGGCTTGCCATGGCGGCAACGCGACTGACGCCGAGCTTGCCATGAGCCCGAAAGCAGGATTCAAAGGCAAACCGTCTCGCCAACAGATTCCCGAACTCTGCGGCAAGTGCCACTCCGACGCGGCATACGTGCGTCAGTACAATCCCTCGTTGCGTACCGATCAGCTCAGCCAATACCACACCAGTATTCACGGCAAGCGGCTGGCCATAGGCGACACCAAGGTCGCAGTCTGCACCGATTGCCATGGCATTCACGATATCCGCCCCCCGTCTGACACGCGCTCTAGCGTGCATCCGCTGAATGTTGCCAACACGTGCAAACGCTGCCATGCCGACGCAGACTACATGAAAAGCTATGGCATCAAGACCGACCAATTTGCCGGATATTCCGAGAGCGTTCACCACGCGGCAATGGTCGAGCGCGGAGATCTAAGCGCGCCGACTTGCACGACCTGCCACGGCAATCATGGCGCAGCTCCTCCCGGAGTCGCGAGCGTGGCAAATGTCTGCTCAACCTGTCACGTGTTTCAGGCTCAGCTCTTTGATGAGAGCCCTCACAAAGCAGCGTTTGCAAACATGGGCTTTCCCGGATGCGTTACCTGCCACAGCAATCACCGCATCAAGCCGCCCTCCGACTCGATGCTCGCCGGCAAAGATGCCGTCTGCACCAACTGTCACACCGAAGGCGATGCCGGTTCCACCACTGCGCAGAACTTCTATTCCGGCATTCTGAACCTGCAGGCGTCCATTACGCGCTCAGAAGGTATTCTGAACCGCGCCGCGGATGAGGGAGTGGAGGTCGGACAGGCACAATTGGAACTGACACAGGCCCGCGATGCGCTGACCAAGGCGCGCGTGACCATCCACAGCCTGCAACCAGAGAAGGTGAAAGCCGATCTCGACGCCGGAACGAAAGTGACGGACAAAACCTATGCCGCGGGAACAAAAGCGATGCAGGAAAGCCGCTTCCGCCGCGTTGGACTGCTGGTCTCCCTCGGCGCAATTCTGTTTACGGTGGTGGCGCTTGGCCTTTACATTCGCGAACGTGAGAAAAACGGCGGCAACTCTACGCATTGACGGTGAAACATACTTCAGATCTGGGGTCGAAGGCGACGCTTGAGTGTCGGCGCGCCACAGCCCGGCACCAACGACACGCACAACCTCCTTTGTCTCTTGAGAACAGATTCAGTACTGGCACACAATTCTGTAAATCGTTGCGTTATAGGCGGGTAAGAACTGTGGAACGATCGTGCATGGCGTCCCACTTGAGGGAGGCGATGTGATAACCAGCGACGCGTCCCACGACCCGAGTGTCGGATTAAAGAGAACGCTGCTGTACGGAATGTTTGGATACTGCCCAAAGAATGGGTCCAGTACTGTAACCGTCCCTGCGTTCACGTCATAACCGCTGATCACGACGAAGTGCCCGGAGAAGCCTCCCAGCGATAAGTGTGCTATGACCGGAGTTCCCTGACCGACGTACTGCTGGACTTGTTGTAGCGAGAGCGCAGAATAAATAACCTGGCTGTTTATGAAGAAGATCTGCGACAACATTTGCTGGATTTCAAAAATCGTCCCCTCTTGAACGCATTCCCCCGTGAGGCAACAAAGACCCGGGCCGCCGTTTCTGATGTCGAACTCTGTAAGCACTTCACAATCTGTGACATTTGGCAGGTTTTTCATGTAGGCAGCAGCCATCGCCGTCGAAGCCGCCCAACACCACACTTGTGTCTGCTGCGGGATGTACGGAACCATTAATTGACGGAACGCCGCAATCGTAGGAGCGGGCGCAGGATTTGAAGGAGTTGAAGGTGCAGGTTGTGGCGTCGGGTTTCCGCAGCCAGCCAGTAAGGAGAACGCCGCCAGTAGAGCGGCAATGAACAAAGAAGGTCTGGTCGTCACTAGAGAACTTCGCCCCCACGAAGGTGCCCTCAGTACGAGCACTCTATACCCGAGCGGAGGTTTAAAAACAAAATGAACTTTTCTGTTCCAAATTCGTAAAACAATACAACGGCTCGTTCGTCCGCCAGCAAAGACACCGCTGAATTGATCTGGGGTGGATTGAACCTAAGCCACGTAGCTGTAAGAAGTCACGCTTTTTAACGTCCTCAAGGGGTGGCGGAACGAAGCGAATGGCACTCAAAGCTTCAGTCGATAAGCCGAAGAGAACTCGAAAGGCGGCACAAAGTCCTCCTACTGGCCCCTCGGGTCTTTGTGAGAGTTTCATCATCAATGATCATGGTTCCCAGAAATCGAGGTTAGCCGCTAAAATGAGACTTGGGGTTTCCGTCCCGCCTCTTACCAGTTCAACTCTGTCAAACTGCAAGTTAAAAGTAAAAAAATGACCTCGACTCCTTTCAAACCCGACTTGGATTCCCTCCGAATTACATCGGAGAAGCGAAAATCCCGGCGCTCAGGAAAGCGCTGGATCTGGGTTGTCGTTGCTATCTTGCTAACAGCGTTAGTAACCGTTGCGGCGTGGGGATATCTTAACCAGAAAGCAGAAGTTGAGGTCGTCACGGCGGCCAAGCCTTCGACCGCCCCTGCCGGGGTTCTTAATGCCAGCGGCTACATCACCCCGCGACGCCGCGCTACCATCGCCGCGAAGATTACTGGCCGCGTCACTGGCGTGTTTTTTGACGAAGGTACTCGTGTCAGCGAGGGCCAGTTGTTGGCGACGCTCGATGACTCCGACGCGCGCCGTGCACTCGATGCTGCCAAAGCGGATCGCGATACCTCGGTCGCCGCGATAGCCGATTACCAGGTCCAACTCAAAAATGCGGAAATCGAACTCCATCGCGCTCAGGAACTGCGTAATGCCGGGGTCGATTCCCAGCAAGTTCTTGATTCGGCCCGGATGACCGCCGACAGCTTGCGTGCCAAGATCGCCCTGGCCAAGCAGCAGGTGGTCGCAGCCGATGCCCGGATTGAAGAAGAACAGCAGGCAGTGATGAATTGCCGTATCACGGCTCCGTTCGCTGGTATCGCAGTGTCCAAAGATGCCCAAATCGGCGAAATGGTTTCTCCCGTTTCGGCCGGAGGCGGCTTCACGCGCACTGGTATTGCCACGCTGGTAGATCTGCATTCGAACGAAATTGAAGTCGACGTGAGCGAGTCCTACATTGCCAGGGTTAGTCCTAATCAGCCTGTGAATGCCGTTCTTGATGCCTACCCGGACTGGGTCATTCCTGCGAAAGTGCGAACTGTGATTCCTACAGCCGATCGTCAGAAAGCCACGGTCAAGGTGCGCATCTCCTTTACTGAGCCCGATCATGTCCATCTTTTTGATCCGGCGCGCGATCCGCGGATTCTGCCCGACATGGGGGTAAAAGTTACCTTCCTTGAGACCGCTAATAAACAGAAGCAAGAGAAACTGCATGCAGTAGCAACAGTTCCTCAGAGTGCGGTGCATGGCTCCAACGATTCAAAGTTCGTCTTTGCCGTAAAAGATGGCGTGCTGGAGCGGCGTGCGGTTACTGTTGGCGACGCGCGCGGTTCCGACGTCGACATACTCGCGGGCATTCAGCCTGATACGGCTGTGGTGGTAAAAGGTCCTGACACTCTTCACGACGGTCAGGCAGTTCGAGTCAAGCAATAGGAGCATCCATGGTCAAAGTAGACGGCAGTGGCAAGTCGAGCCTTATCCAGGTACGCGATCTCGATAAAACGTATCGCCGGGCAGAAGAAGACATTGAGGTGCTCCATGGACTGAATCTCGATGTTGATAAGGGCGAATTCGTCGCTTTTATGGGTCCCAGCGGCTCCGGAAAAACCACTCTGCTGAATCTGCTCGGCGGCCTTGACGTTCCCACCCGCGGCAGTATCACAGTGGCCGGCGACGAGATCACGCATATGTCCGGCGGAAAATTGACGGAGTGGCGCGCGCGTCACGTCGGGTTCATATTTCAGATCTACAATCTGATTCCCGTTCTCAACGCCTTCAAGAACGTCGAGCTTCCGCTGTTGCTTACGAATTTATCGAAGGCAGAGCGGCGCCAGCACGTTGAGACTGCACTTGCGGTAGTTGGTCTTGCCGACCGCATGAACCATTTTCCACGCCAGCTCTCCGGAGGACAGGAGCAACGTGTGGCAATCGCGCGTGCCATCGTTGCCGACCCGACCTTTCTGTTGTGCGACGAGCCCACTGGCGATCTTGACCGCAAGCGGGCCGACGAGATCATGAACCTCATGGAAGAGCTTGTGTCCAAATACCATAAGACCATCCTCATGGTTACTCATGATCCCTTGGTCGCCTCACGCGCTCACACCACTCTTCATCTCGATAAGGGTTATCTCGTAGAAGGGCAGAAAAATCCGCAGACTACGGTAGCGGGAGGCATGTGATGAAATTCGGAAGCCTCATTGTCGCGAACTTGCTGCGAAAGAAGTTTCGCCTCGTGCTCACCATCGGTTCGTTTGCCGTGGCCCTGTTCCTGTTCGCGTTCCTGGGAGTGGTGCGTGATGCTTTCGGCCGCGGCGCTGATGTTGCCGGGGCGGATCGGCTCGTCATCATCAATCGCACGTCGATCATTAACCCGCTTCCGCTTTCGTACCGCGACAAGATTGTGCGCATTCCAGGGGTAAAGTACATCACTCACAACAACTGGTTCGGCGGCGTCTATCAGGACGAGAAGAATTTCTTTCCGCAATTCGTCATTGATCCGGAGAACCAGCGGCAGGTTTTCCCCGAGTTTTCCGTTCCCGATGATCAATGGAACAAGTTCGTGCATGACCGCGAAGGCGCCATTGTTGGCGCGCGCACAATGAAACGCTTCGGCTGGAAAATCGGCGACCGCATTCCGATTCAGACAACTCTTTATGGCGGCGGCTCCTGGGAATTCAATATCGATGGTGTCTACCACGGCAAGGTCGCACAGGATGACGAGACTCAGTTCTGGTTGCAGTGGGATTATTTCGAAGAGCGCATTCCCGACCGCATGAAGGGCAATATCGGCTGGTATGTGCTTCGGGTCGACAATCCGGATGACTCTCCGCGAATCGCCAAGGCCATTGACGCAGAGTTTGCCAACTCGCCATATGAGACGAAGACCGAAACGGAATCTGCTTTTGCCGCCGGCTGGGTGAAGCAGTTCGGAAACATCCAATTCCTGATCGTGACGATCGGCTCCGTTGTATTCTTCACGCTTCTCCTCGTGACCGGCAACACCATGGCGATTTCGGTTCGCGAACGGACTTCCGAACTGGCTGTGCTTAAGGCTATTGGATTTTCCGACCGGGCTGTCGGCTTTTTCGTAATTAGCGAGTCGCTTGTGATAGCGCTCGTCGGAGGCATCCTGGGGCTGGTACTGGCAAGTTTGGCAATCCCGGTTTTGGGGAATGCTCTGAACGGAATGTTGCCGAACCTCATCCTTTCTCCGATGCTGCTTGGATTCGGTTTGCTCACTGCCGTTCTGGTCGGAATTATCAGCGGAGTTCTCCCTGGAATTGGCGCAATGAGAATGCGCGTGGTCAATGCCCTGAGGAGGGTGTAATCGTGGGGGCGAAGCTTTTCTTCGGAGTTCTTGTAACCGTAGCGGCGATTCTTGTCCTCGTCCTGGTTCTGGTTGTGGTCGGCGGAATTATCGCCGGCTTACTGGCACCGTTTATCGGTACAGTTCCTGTTTCTTACAATCTCCAGAGCGTGCGCGCTCGCTGGACCTCCACAATCGTGGCGATACTTGGCATCGCCGGCACCGTTGGTGTGTTCGTGGCGATGCTTTCCTTAGCACGTGGATTCCGAGCCACTCTGGTTGCCTCCGGTTCTCCCGGGAACGCGCTGGTCATGCGCGCCGGAGCTACCAGCGAGATGATGGGTGGTATCACACTCGATTCCGTTAAGGTTGTTCAGGACGCTCCCGGTGTTGCCCGAGATTCATCGGGCCCACTTGTGACGCAGGAAGTCGTAGGAGTGATGCCATTTCCGTTGATCAGCACAGGTACGGACGCTAACGTCCAGGTGCGTGGGGTGTCGCCAAACGTTCTTCAGATTCGCACCTTCGCGAAGATCATCCAGGGACGCATGTTCTCTCCCGGTCTGTCTGAACTGGTAGTTGGAAAGAATGCGGCGAAGACCTACTCAGGGCTGAAGGTTGGGAATACCGTCAATTTCGGCGGCGGCCGGTGGCAGGTGGTCGGGATTTTTGACGCGGGCGGTTCGTCGTTCGACTCCGAGGTCTGGTGCGATGCCAAGATCCTCAACGAAGTGCTCAAGCGACCGGACAATGTCTTTCAATCCGCCACTGTCCACCTAGCCTCTCCGGAGTCTTTCCAGCAGTTTAAGGATGCGGTCACATCCGACCCGCGCATGAACGTGGATGTGGTTCGCGAAGTCGATTACTACGCCAAGCAATCCACTACCATGACTCGCCTGATCACGGTGCTCGGAGGATTGGTGGCCGGCATCATGGCGATTGGTGCGATCTTTGGCGCGCTCAACACCATGTATTCAGCAGTATCCGAGCGCGGACGCGAAATCGCTACGATGCGGGCGATGGGCTTTTCCAGCTCGAACGTCATTCTTTCGTTTCTCTTTGAAGCGCTCCTGATTTCCTTTATCGCCGGTGTCGTCGGCTGCCTCGCGGTTCTTCCTTTGAATGGACTAACCACGAGCACCATGAACTTTCAGACGTTTTCAAACATCGCATTTGCCTTCAAGATCACTTTTGATCTTCTCGTGATGGGAGTGCTGTTCGCCCTGGTCATGGGAGTTCTCGGAGGCATGGTCCCGGCAATCCGTGCCGCAGTACGGCCTGTGGCAGTCACGCTTCGAGAGCTGTGAAGGAGCTTAGTGCCGGCTTCCTAAATCTGATTCGAGGGGAGCTAACGGCTCCCTTCTTCTGAAAGCCATTTTTCGGCGGCCGCCAGCGCTTGGTCCTGATCTTCTTCCGGACGGGACTCAAGCTCGGTGATGACAACATCCGGATCAAGTCCGTCTGGATAAAGTTTTCCCGTTCGATCGGCCTCGATTGCGTTACATAGGAATAATGCGGCGCCATCCGGCAAGGGATAGCGGCCGTTCGACGTTGAGTATCCGCCTGTATGCTCGCCGAAGGATTTCTCCCGCGATCTTCCGGCAAACGCAATAGCCACAGCTTCTCCTGAACTGATCGTTAGCAACAATACCCACAGCCGCATGCGCTGGTTCAAAGCTCGCTCCATCAGCGTTCAGACGTGTTTACGCCAAATTCGTTATCGATCTCGCGCTGTTGATAAGCGGAACGTCAGCGTGAGTATAGAAGCACGCTGCACAGCGCTAGGACGAACGAATCTGGTCCAATAGCGCGCCCACTCGACTTCATGCCTGTTCAGGCTCTATGCCGCCTCGTCGGGTGAGCCTGTTAAAGGTTCTGGTCATCTTTGCGGCGCCTGAAGTAACCGCCGCTTTCGACAGTCTTACGGTGCCGTCCCGAACGATCGAACCCAGCAGCTTTGCGGCCTGAAGTGTGGCTGCCCGGCGAATTCCGCGTTTCTCGATCTTCGTTGTACAGCGGCAATATTCTTTTGTAATCATCCCCACACGCAAAGTGAGGAAGGCATTCGCGGATCCTGTGAGGATCGAGCTGGTGAGAATGTGCATTCCGGGAATGGCTGCGACGGTGGATCCAAATACCGTTCCCACTAGGGCGTCTATATCCACATCCTCGATGCCGGCGGCGATGAAAGCAGTTGAAGCCACATTCGCGTAGAGTTGCAAGAAATCCCTGAGCGATGGCCGCTGATAATAAACGTGAGCGATTTGCCAGATGAGTCTCGTCTGCGCTGCGAAGACCACCAACACATCCAGCCGTCCGCTCTGAAGCACCGCTGTGCTTAAGAAGACAGCGGACGCAGTAGACGCCACAACATCATCAGCGTGCTTGTCGAGGAGTTGGACCGCGGACTCAATGTGCTCCGGAGTGCTCAGCGGGACCCCGCGCAACCGAGCATTGCGAGATAAGCGCTTGCGAAAATCCAGCATGAAACGGTCGTATTCCTCACCTTCCGCGACGGCCGGTGGCGACATGCGCTTCGGAACCTTGAACCAGAGGACAATAGGCGCAATCAGCAGCACACAATAAGTAAAGATCAGGGCCCACATCACGCCATTTCCAAGCACCGGATTAACGTTCCGTGCAGATTGGATAATTTGAACCGTCTGGTTGAAGAGAAACACAGCGAAGACGACAGTCACAAATAATGCAACAAGGACAGATATCTTTCGGATAGTGGCGGTCATAGCGACTCCCTGTAACAAGTATCTCGCTCCCAGGACTGTGCCGGCTATCGGACTTGGCGAACCCCGTTCGTCAAATCGTCCCAGTGCTGGCGGATTTTGCGGCATCGGCGGCCCAGGTTTTCCCGAGTACCTCGAACGAACAGGCCGGATGAGGCGCGACCAGGCGTAACATCTTCAGGCGAAGATGGTCAGAACGACTCTTATACAAGAATTGATATCTCTGAAACGCTCAAGCGGAACGCTCATGTTTGAGATGCTCTCTGCCCCAGGTGCAGAGGACTTCCAGTACGGGTACCAATGTCATCCCGTACGGTGTTAGTGAATACCATACTCGCAGGGGCAAACCTTGCTCCTGATGACGGTCAAGAATTCCGGCACTCGTCAGTTCCCGCAGGTGACGGAGAAGCATCCGCTCTGTGATCTCGGGAATACTCTTCCGCAGTTCGTTCGTTCTCATCGGCCCATTCAATAATCGCCATAGGATCGTGCCCTTCCATCTCCCGTCGATAACGCTCAGAGTGGCGTCTATCGGGCATGGCGAGATCTGCTTTTTCGAGACTCCCATAGTTCCCTTCCACCGACAAATTTGTCAGTGCTACTTTTTGCATCACTGCTAATTGAACGGCGTCAGATGGCAAGGACAACAGGAGCCGCTCATGCACTGGTTCGACCTCGCCACCCTCTTTCTCGTTGCCACGCTGCTTGGCGTCGAGTTCTCTGTCTCTGCCTTCATAAACCCCGCCGCAGGGCGACTTGAACCCGAAGCACAGTTGAGGTTCCTTCACCATAGCGCTTCTGTCGGTGGAAGAGTGATGCCGATCTGGTATTCAGCCTGCACCGTGGTGCTCGGTATTCAGACTTGGCTTCATTGGCACACGCCGGGGCGTGCGCTCCTGCTCGCAGTCGATGCGATTTGGATCATTATTTCGTTGTTATCTATCTTTTTCCTGGTTCCACTGAATAACCGGATGATACAAGGAGTTCCCGATTGGAAGCGGATCCTTAGGACGTGGGACAAGGTACATCGCGTGCGGATTGCCGCTGTCGCCCTCGCAGCCATCCTGCTTATGCACGCGTTAGTGTGCTGAGCGGGTCAGATCAGTACCGGGAAACACGTTTTCCCCATCCACTCCAAAACTGTTGGAATGGCTGCTAGCGAGCATTTGCAGGTACTCCCACAAATGCCAGGGTCTGGGTCGTATGGATTTTCTGACCCGGTAACGGCAAGTCGAGCAGCAGATCCTGTGCAGTATCGGTCGAGAACTTTACATTGAAGGTTTCGCCGACTGTAAATGTCTCTTGCGCAGTTGTCGAAACAGGCGTCGGAAGGTCAGCACCATCTTGGGCAATTTTGATCCAATCGACGGGGCCGCTTGCATTTCGGAGCGAGACTTGCATCCCTTGGTCGTTCGTAGAGATTTTGATGAAGCGGAAGCGATAGTTCCTTCTTGCTTCCAGTTGCAGAATCTTGTTTTGTGGCGTGCCGGTTAATCAGCGCCATTTCCTGGAGAGCGCCGAAATCGCCAATACTGAACACGAAGGTCAAATCGGATTTCGGGTCGAACGTTTCCCCTTCGCGTAAGGCGATCAACGGCCCATACAAGCCATTTGTAAGTTGAGAGGGCTCGTGCCAATGCGTGTGATAGATGAATGTTCCAGCACGGGGAGGCGATGTGGGCAACGAAGGAGGCGCCGGGCAGCGAAGGCGGCGAAGATCCAGAAGCGGGTCAGGTTCCACACCTTCCGTCACACGTACACAACTTTGCTGACGCAGAACAACGACGAAGTGAAGGTGGTACAGGAGTTCCTGCTTCATGGGAACAGTCGTATTACGCTGGATCTTTACGCTCAGGTAGGTATGCCGAACAAGAGGCTAGCTCAAAGCAAACTTGTTCGAATGGTGCTCAACAAGGAAGAAGCACTGGCCTAACTGGACCATGACCGAAATTGCCAATCGCTTGCAAGTGCTTGAAAAAATGGCTGCGGCGACGAGACTCGAACTCGCGACTCTGCCGTGACAGTCTAGCAGGCTGCTGAAAAACGGCTGATTGAACCGTATTCTGTCGTTTTTCGCAGTTTGGAATGGGTCGATGGGAAAGTTGCCATCCTGTCTGGCGTGTTGAAGCGA